>CANQPL010000005.1 GCA_947625735.1 uncultured Clostridia bacterium | reverse complement strand
CCACACTAAATTCCGCCCATTCTCACACTAAATTCCGCACTCTTTCCTACTGTGGAATTTACTTTGGGAATTTACGTCTGACATTTAGATAGAAAAAATTTTGCTTAAAGCCTTGACAAATCGGGTTATTTGATGTATAATAAAATTACCAGGAGCATAAGTCACACTTGACTAAAGTACCCCCGTGGAGCCGGTAACTTCCACGGGGGTACTACCTTTTATTTAAAAAGGCGGGTCGCCTTTCCCTTGATCATTTCATTATCCTCTCACGGAAAACTTTCCCCGGGAGGATATTTTTATTTAAATTCACAAATTATACAAGTTGTAATAGTTTACAAAGTAATTACAAAATTTTGTTATATATGCACAAAAAATAGCCTTGAAAATATACACAAAATCAAACAGTATTGCTTGACAATCGTTGTACATTTTGATATAATTATTATACGGGTTTATAGTTTTTCATCGTTCTCACTGTTAATTTTTGTGAATTTGCTATAAAACTATCACGCAGCTGTCAAAAAGCGGGAAAAGCTGCAAGTGAATTTATGCACACAGCAAATGCTTCTGCTCTCGGTGATAATGTGGAATACCCTATTCTTATACGAAAGGTGGTCTATCTTTTGTCAAGGAAAACAAGTCTGAAAAGACTGCTGTCCGGCATAATGGCTCTGATGATATGCGTAACAAGTGTGTCGTTTACTGCCTTTGCCGATGCTGAGCCTGCCGACAGCGACACTCAGCAGACTGCCGCCGCTTCCGAAACGAAGCCCACGATCAGTTACGTAAAGCAAACTACCTACAGCGATTACTACGACTCGATCGAAAATGCGGCACGACCCAGAGATGAAATCTATCTCGGGTATAAGTCCTCCTCCGATACCGCTGAGGTGGAGGTCAAGAGCTTTGAGGGCAAGGACGATGTTATCGTCTGGTCAAATGAGGAGGGACAGATCGACTTTTCCGCCGCTATAGAAAAAGCGGGCGCATATAATATCGAGGTCTGCTACTATCCCATTACCGGAGGAAACACGACCACCGAAATGTCCGTCCTGCTTGACGGCGAAAGCCCCTACGACACAGCTACCCATGTAAACTTCCCGAGAGTCTGGAAGTCGTCACACCCCATTACTCCCAACGAGAGGGATAATGAGACACGTCCTCCCCAGATCGAAGCACCCGAATGGGTAACTACATTTATTAAGGATTCAGACGGACTTTTTAATGAGCCTCTCTACTTCTACTTAGATGAAGGTGAGCATACTATCAGCCTTTCCTCCGAGAAAGCGTCTGTTGCCATTGCTTACATCAAGCTCTGCCAGTATGAGCCCGCCCCCGCCTATACCAAGCCCTCAAGCGCAGAGCTGAGCCTTAACTCAGGCACTGCACCTATCAGGATTCAGGGCGAAAACTACATAACCACAAACTCACAGACAATTTACCCCACCTACGACAGAGGTACATATCTTACCGAGGATCATACCGGAAATGAGTCCCACCCCGTTAAAGAGCGCTACAATACCGTGGGCGACGGCACATGGGATACCTCGGGTCAGCAGGTAACATGGGAAATGGACGTTCCCACCGACGGCTGGTACAAGGTGGGCATCAAGGGCAGACAGGACGTTATGAGAGGTCTTTACTCAAACAGAAAGCTCCTCATTGACGGCGAAGTCCCCTCAGCTCCATTTGAACAGATCAAATTCAATTATGACACCAACTGGATAATGGTAACTCCAAAGGACGATGCAGGCGATGATGCATATCTCTATCTTACCGCCGGCAAGCATACCCTCACTCTTGAAGCTATTCCGGGTGAGATAGGCGAGTCCATGAGACGTCTTGATAAGATCGTTACCACTGCAAATGATTACTACACTCAGATACTGATGATAACAGGTCCTAATCCCGACAAATACACGGATTATTATGTTCATCAGGAAATACCCGAGCTTCTCGGCGTCTGCACCGATCTTTCTGCACAGCTTAAAACTGAGCAGGAGGTAATAGAGGGACTTTCTCAGCAGACAGGCTCAGAAGCGCAGGCTCTTGCAAGGCTTGCGGACGTTTTTGACCGCTGCACAGAAAAGCCTAACAAGATCCCCACCTACATTTCCAACAGCTCTATCAAGGACAACATATCTGCCGTTTCTTCGTGGATGAGAGAGTACAGGGATCAGCCCCTTGAAATTGACTTCATTGAGCTTGTTCCCGCAGACGGCAAGTTTACAAGCGTCAAGGAAAATTTCTTCAAGGCTTTGTCATTTGCTTTCAAGGGATTTTTCGGATCATTCTTTGAGGACTATACCGTCCTTTCCGATGCTTCCGCAGATTCTATTATCGTATGGTGCGGACTCGGACGTGACCAGACAACAGTTGTAAAGGATCTTACCGAATCAGAATTTATCCCCGAAACGGGCGTTGATGTTTCCATTAACCTTGTACAGGGTACTATCATGGAGGCAGTGCTTGCAGGCAAGGGTCCTGACGTGGCAATGTTTGTGGGCGGAGAGTTCCCCGTAAACCTTGCTATCCGTAATCTTCTCGTTCCCCTTGATGATATGGACGGTTTTGATGAAGTCGTAAGCCGTTTCCAAGATACCGCAATGGTACACTACACCTATGACGGCAAGGCGTACGGCATACCCATTTCCCGTACATTCCCCATGATGTTCTACAGAACTGATACGCTCACTGAGCTTGGAATTACAGAGCCTCCCGAGACATGGGACGATCTCATTGATATGCTCCCCGCTATCCAGAGACGTTATATGCAGCCGGGTCTTATACTTCCCGGAAACGTAAACGGTACGGCGGTAGCGCCCTCCACAGAGGTAGGTCATACCTTTGCAATGCTTATGCTCCAGAGCGGTCAGGGCTATTATAATGAGGATCAGACAGCAACCAATTTTGACACCGTTGAAGCGGTAAACGCTTTCGATATGTGGACAAAATTCTACACGACCTACAACTTTGACCAGACCTACGATGCCTTCACTCGTTTCAGAACAGGTGAAGCGCCTATCGTAATCCAGAACTATAACACATTCTATAATCAGCTCAACGTTGCGGCTCCCGAAATAAAGGGCGCATGGGATTTTGCTCCCGTACCGGGCACCAGACGTGAGGACGGCACAGTTTCTCATGCAGCAAACTCCTCAGGCTCAGGATTTATCATTCTCAAGGACTGCAAGAATGTTCAGGGCGCATGGGAGTACATCAAGTGGTTTACCGATACAGATACCATGATTGCCTACGGACAGAACGTAGAGGGCGTAATGGGACCTCTCGGAAGATTTGATTCCGCCAATGTAGAGGCTCTCCAGAGACTCAACTGGTCAAAATCCGATCTTGAGAAGATCAACGCTCAGCTCAACGAGCTTGAAGAAATACCCATTATCCCATCGTCCTATGTTGTTACCAGAAGTATCATGAACGCATTCAGGGCAGTCGTAAACGATCAGGACAATGCCCGTGAGACACTCAGGTGGTACAATAAGGACATCAACTCCGAGATAACACGTAAACGTAAGAATCTCGGTCTTGACGATTAAGGAAGGAGGGCTTTTGCTTTGGCTGAAATTAAAAAAGAGATCCTTCTCCCTTCGGAGAGAAAAATGTCCCGCAAGGAAAGACGGGATTACACGCTCCATGAGATGAAGAGAAACTATATGTGCTACATAATGCTTGCACCCTTTATGATCCTCTTCATTATCTTTACGGTAATACCTGTAGTAATGAGTCTCCCTATGGGATTTACCGACTTTGATATGGCAAGCTTTCCGAAGTGGGTCGGCTTCCAGAACTTCTACACCATGTTTCTGGAGGACGATGTATTTATCGGCTCTATCAGAACAACACTTATTTTTGCATTATTTACAGGTCCTTTAAGCTATGCGATGAGCTTTCTGCTGGCGTGGCTCATAAATGAGCTGCACCCCACACTTAAAACGCTGTTTACGCTGATATTCTATGCGCCGTCCATGGCAGGAAATATCTACTTTGTATGGCAGCTTATCTTCTCAGGCGACCAGTATGGTTATCTTAATGCATTCCTCATGGAGCTGGGCATAACCTCCAGCGCTATACAGTGGCTCACCGACGGAAACTACGTTCTTGCCTGTGTTATCGTTGTACAGCTGTGGGTATCCATGGGCGCAGGTTTCCTTGCCATGAGAGCGGGCTTTCAGGGTATTGACAAGTCCATGTACGAGGCAGGAGCGATAGAGGGCATCAAGAATCGTTTTCAGGAGCTTATCTACATAACTATCCCCGCAATGGGACCCTCTCTGATGTTTGCGGCAGTAATGCAGATAGTATCCGCATTTACCGTAGACCTTGTGGGAAGAATGCTTGCAGGCTTCCCCTCCACCGACTATAAGGTACACACCATCATGACCCACGCCTATGACTACGGCTGGGTAAGATACGAGATGGGCTATTCCTCCGCAGTTTGCTTTGTGCTGTTTGTGGTAATGCTTGTGTGCAACAAGCTGGTAAGCAATCTGCTGGGCAAATATATGGACTAAAGGGGTGAGCTTGTGAAGAAGAGAAAAAAGGATATGAAACCCTCTGAGCTTGCCGCTTTACAGGCGGAGGAAAACGCCGCCGCTCTTGAAGCCCTCAGAAAGCGCAGAGAAAAAGAGCATAAGAAAATGCTCAAATCCAAAGGCTCCAATAAGCGAGTGGGAAAATCATGGAAAAGCGATATCTGGATATTCCTGCTGCTGCTGTTTATGGGTCTGTTTATGGTATTCCCCATTTATCTGGCAGTGGTCAACTCCATTAAGCCTGTGCAGGAGGTATTCCTCATGCCGCCTAAGCTGTACGCAATGGACCCCACTCTGAACAATTTTCAGGATCTGTTCAAGATCGCCAACAATTCATGGGTACCGTTTTCAAGAAATGTGTTTAACAGCCTTATGGTAACTGTTGTGGCTACCGTTTTCCATGTACTTTTTGCGTCCACTGCGGCGTTCGTGCTGGGCAAGTGCAAATTCCCCGGAAATGCGCTGCTTAACGAAGTGGTAGTCATCGCCCTGCTGTTTAACTCCACGGTACTTTACATCATGCAGTACATGGTAATGGCTACTATGGGCATGATAAACACATATTCCGCACTTATCCTGCCGATCATCGCTACATCAATGGGTCTTTACCTTATGCGTCAGAGCATGAGCACTATCCCTGATGCGATGATAGAGGCGGCTAAGGTTGACGGTGCAGGTCTTATGAGGATCTGCTGGGGCATAGTAATGCCAAACTGTAAGCCTGCTCTTATGACAATTATCATCTTTGAGTTCCAGACCTCATGGAATCAGGCGGGCGGCGGTCTTGTATACGATGAAGCACTCAAGACCATTCCCGTTGTGGTACAGCAGATCGCAGCTGCGGGTATTGCCCGTCAGGGTGCAATTGCGGCATCGGCTGTTGTGCTTATGATCCCTCCTCTGCTGGTATTTGTACTGGCTCAGAGAAACGTTATGGAAACTATGGCTCACGCAGGTATGAAGGACTAATTCTATGCGTGAAAATAATAAAGAAAAGGGTGATGATATGTCAGGCTTTAAAAAGCTGATAGCTGCGGCGGGAGCAGGTCTTATAATGACAAGTGTCTGTGCAGCAAGCGTTTCGGCATCTGAAAGCTACGACCCTTACAGCTACGACAGATGGGGCGACGCTGTTGCCTCACAGGTCGGTTACACGGCGGAAAAATCCATTGACGGTCAGCTCATAAACGGGCTTTACGAAAAGGTAGAGTCAATGGAGGGCTTTGATTATGATGAGGAGAGCTGGAAAAACCTCCTTAACTTCAAGGAGCCGTCTGATATATATATATCGGCTGACGATCTGATCTATCTTGTGGATAAGGGCAATGCAAGGATACTGGTTACGGATCTTGATTTTAATCTTGTAAATTATCTTGACAAATTTAATTACAACGGCGAGGAGCTGACGCTTAAAAATCCCGAGGGCGTGTTTGTGGATCAGTATACAGGCTATATTTACATCTGCGACACGGAAAATGCCCGGGTCATTAAATGCGACACCGAGGGAAATGTTGACAGGATCTTTGAAAAACCCACTACCGAGCTTTATTCCCAGGAGCTTACATTCAACCCGAGGAAAGTCCTTGTGGATAAGGCGGGCAATGTTTATGTGGTTGTACGTTCGGTAACAAAGGGTGCGGTAATGTATGACATGAACGGCGAATTCATGGGCTTCTACGGCGCAAACCGTGTTGAACAGACTGCTGAGATCATCATGAACGCATTCTGGAACACGATCGCCACCGATGAGCAGAGATCCCATTCGGTGAGAAGCATACCTATCGGCTTTACAAACTTTGACCTTGACGACGACGGCTTTATCTACACTGTCACAGAGTCAAGCGAAGTAAAGACGGATACGGTGAAAAAGCTGAATCCGAGAGGTGCCAATATCCTTGCCTCCACGGTGGGAGATGAGGTCTCATTCGGCGACATCTCACCTGCATACTATTCTATATACACAAAGGAATCTCAGCTTACGGATATTGACATCGGTCCTAACGGCGAAATGAACATTCTTGACTTTGCTCACGGACGTATTTTCCAGTATGACAAAATGGCAAATCTTATGTTCGTTCTGGGCGGCACAGGCGATCAGCTGGGCACATTCCGAAGCGTATCCGCACTGGAGAGTCATGACAATAAAATATATGTCCTTGACTCCCGTAAAAACTGCATTACCATATTTGAGAGGACGGCATTCGGCGAGATAGTTACCGAGGCTACAAATCTCTACAATGAAGGATATTATGCCGAATCCTATGAGCCGTGGCTCAACGTTATAAAGTATGACGGCAACTACCGCAGAGCGTATATCGGTATCGGAAATGCGCTTCTTAACTCCGAGCAGTATAAGGAGGCAATGAAATACTTCCGTATCTCTATCAGCCGCAGCCGCTACAACAAGGCATACGAGGGCTACAGAGATGAGCTTATGCAGAAATATTTCACTCCCGTGCTGATAATTATAATAGTGCTTGCAATTGTTATATCGGTACTGAAAAAACTTAACAAAAACGGGACAATTACATTCCCGTGGCAGAGAAAGGGCGGTGTGTAAGCTATGTTGGATCTTACCCAGGGTCAGTTTGTAAAGCACGTTGTTACGCACCCCTTTGAGGGCTTTGAGGATCTGCGCTGGAAAAAGGCAGGCTCAATGAAGATCGCTACGGGTATTGTGGTGCTTCTCTTTATCCAGCAGCTTGCGTACAGCAGAATGTACGGCTTCCAGTATTACTCGGACTATGACAAAATTTTCAACATCGTTCCTTATATATTCAGGAGCTTCGGTCTGTTCCTGCTTTATGTGGTGTGCAACTGGGCAATGTGTACTCTGTTTGACGGTGAGGGTTCAATGAAAAATATCTACATCGTCACGGCATATTCCCTGATACCGTATATTGTGGGGTACCTTGTGGGAACAGTGCTTTCGCACTTTCTTATCCAAGAGGAGTACATCTTCATTCAGCTGTTCGAGATAATCGGAACGGCATGGTCGGTGGTGCTGTTTATATCGGCAATGAAAGCTGTCCATCAGTTCTCGTTCCCAAGAACGCTGTGCCTTATCGCCCTTACGCTGGTTGCGATAGTAGCGGTGATGTTCCTTCTCGTTCTGCTGCTCACACTGTTCCAGCAGGTAATCATATTCATATTTACGATCTATACCGAGTTATCCTACAGATTAAGAGTTTAATTAAGGAAAAGTGGTGAAAACAATGCATTCAAAGCTAAAAAAATCCATTGCGTTCATGCTCTGCCTTGCCATGCTGATACCTGCGGGTGCGACTGCGGTCTTTTCGGACGAAGAGCCCGCCGCAGAGGAGACGGCTGCTGAGGAAAGCTCTTCCGAAGAAGAGGAAGAGGAGACGCCCCGCACCGAGGAAGAGGCACTGGCACTTACTGAGGAGGCAGCGTCCAATGCGAATATGAGCCTGAGATTTAATGCGGACGAAGGCACTCTTGTGCTGGAGGACAAGAAAACAGGCAGGCTGTGGTGGTCAAATCCCGTTGATCTGGAAACCTCTAATGCCAAGAAAAGCCAGAAGGACGAACTTGGTTCGGGCATGACGCTGATATACGCAGAACCCGCTAACCGCTCCACTACGACACAGACCAGCCGTGCAAAGGGCAGCTTTAAAATGAGCAAGATAAATAATGGTATCCATATTGAATACTATTACCCCGATCCCGGCATTACGATCCCCGTTGATATTACACTTGAAGAGGATCATATGAAACTCCATGTGGATACGGCAGCCATTGTCGAGGAACACCCCTCAAATGTGAGCGGACAGCTTGTTGCCGATATGGCGTTCATGACTACATTCGGAGCTGCGGGTCTTGAGGACGAGGGTTACTTCGTAGTTCCTGACGGCAGCGGTGCGCTTATTGATTTTAACAACGGAAAAACAGGTCTTGCCACCTATAAGGGCAAGGTCTACGGCAGGGACATTACAGCAGTAAAGACACAGAAACAGGCAGTCATTCAGAATGTGAGCTTCCCCATGTACGGCATTGTCAAGGACGGCGGCGGCATGATGGTGGTTGCGGACAAGGGTGATACGTGCGCTACTATCAACTCCTATGTTTCAAATCAGAACAATACCGACTACAACTCCACCTACTTTGATTTTGAGCTGAGGACCTCTGACCAGTACCTTATGGGCGGCGAATCCAACCCCCTTACCGTATTTGAAAAGAGAGGAATATTAGTCCCCGAGATCGAAATAAGGTACTACCCCGTATCCTCCGACGACGGCACTGTGGATTATATCGACATAGCGGACGCCTACAGAAATTATCTGCTTACCGAACAGGACGTTGCGGATAAGGATCTTACGGATACATCATCTCTGTATATCGACCTGTACGGCGGCACGCTGAAAAAGGAGTCGATCCTCGGTATCCCCGTTACGGTAAAGCAGTCGGTGACAACATTTGCCACTGCTCAGTATATGCTTGAAGTGCTGGGCGAGAGGGGAGTAGACGACATGGTAGTGACATATAACGAGTACTCCAATGAGGATCTGGGCGAAAAGATAACAGATTCCTTCAATCCCTCCTCAAAGCTGGGCGGCAAGAGCAAGTGGAAGAAGCTCAGAGAATATGCGGATTCCAACAATGTAAAGCTGTTCCCGTCCATTGACAATCAGCAGTTCAAGACAGGAAACGGCTACTGGAACATGACGAATACATCTATCAGGGTATCAAATGCCTACGCTCAGATCCCCGTATTCGATCTCGCTCACGGCATTGAGAATAAGTATTATTCTTCCCTGTCCCTTTTCACTCCCGCATCTTATGAAAAGGCATTCGGCAAGCTGATAAGCAGTTATATCAAAAAGGGAGAAACAAATTTCGCTTTCGGTTCACTTGCAAATACAATTTACGGCGATTACGGCAAAAAGGCTGTTTCCCGTGAAATGGCAAAGGGCTATATTCAGAACATTTACGGTTCTGCAAAGAACAGCGGAAGCGTGCTTGCAGAAAATGCAGCGGCATATGTTCTTCCCTATGCTGATTACATCACAAATGTTCCCCTTAATTCCAGCAAGTTTGACGTATTTGATGAGGACATTCCTTTCTATCAGATGGTAATGCACGGTATCACACCCTATGCGGCAACCTCCGTAAACGGTGATGCGGACATCGGTAATCTGGTGCTTAAATCAATTGCGGCAGGCAGCAACCTGAGCTTTGACTTCGTGGGAATGGAGGCAAGTGAGCTAAAGGATACAAAGCTGGACGTTTACTACTATGCATACTACTCCAACTGGATAGAGGAAGCCGCAAGCCTTTACGGTATGGCAGACGAGGTTCTTTCTCCTGCTTCTGATGCGCTGATGACCTCCTATGTCATCTCTGAGGACGGAAATGTCATAGAAACAACTTACGACAACGGCTATACTACAAAGGTAGACCTTGAAAAGAACACTATCGAAGCAAACGGCAAGACCTATAACCTTGCTGACTATGTAGGAGAGGAGGTGATCGGATCATGAAAGGACTGAACCTTTCCTACGAAAAGCGTAAGGGACTGTACGGCTACGGCTTTGTCGCCCTGTGGTTCGTGGGTGCGCTGATGTTCTTTATCATTCCCGTGATCGAGTCGTTTATTTACTCGTTCTACGATGTAAAGCCGGATACAGGAAAGCTGCAGATGAGCTGGGTCGGCATCGACAATTTCAGGAGAGCCTTTATGGTAGACCCGGATTTCAGAGTAAATCTTACCGAGGTGCTGGGTCAGACCCTCTGGCAGACTCCGGTCATCATCATATTCTCGCTCTTTGTAGCGATCATCATCAATCAGGAATTTTTCGGCAGAACATTTGCAAGAGCGGTGTTCTTCCTCCCCGTTATCATTGCAACAGGTCCTGTATATGCTATCATCACCGGTAACCTTGACACCTCGGGAACGGCAGATGCGGATCAGTTCTCCTCCATGTTCTCTGCGGACATGGTAGACCAGCTTCTTGAATTTGTAGGTATCTACGGCTTCAACGATAAGCTCACCGATATGCTTTCCACCATGACATCAGATATCCTGAATCTTGTGTGGAAATGCGGTATACAGATAATCATTTTCCTCTCTGCACTTCAGGGTATCCCCACCTCCGCAAAGGAGGCAGCAGGGATAGAGGGCGCAACATCATGGGAATTTTTCTGGAAAATAACCCTCCCCTACGTTTCCCCGATGATCCTTGTAAACCTTGTCTACACCATTATTGATACCTTCGTTGACCCCACAAACGTGGTAATGGAGCAGGTGCTGACGGTGCAGGACGACTGGAAATACGGCTTCTCCGCAGCAATGGCATGGAGTTATTTCGCAATTGTGCTTCTGGCAGTCGGTATTATCTTTGCGATAATGAACCGAATTGTCTACTATGATGATTAAGGAGTTGGAAAAAATGGCAGAAAGTGCAGTAAAATCAAATCCGTTTTCCGACCTCCTTAAAAAGGCGCAGTCGGAAAAGCCCCCCAAGCCCGAAAAAAGAAACCGCAAGGAGGAAAGGGAACGATTCAAGAAGCGTCTTGCAACCCTGACCCCCGCAGAGCAGAAGTATCTGAAAAGAAAACGCGCATTTGAAATGGTGTGGCCTATATGCAGAGGTCTGCTGGTATTCGGATTATGCTTCGTCATCATCTATCCGCTTATCTACATGATAACAGCGGCATTCAGACCGAGAGCGGACATGAACGACCCGACTATCATCTGGATATCGAAAAACTACACTCTCCAGAACATCAAGGACGCCGCAAGGACAATGGATTTCTGGAACACTCTGGGCAACACGCTGTTTATCAACATCGGCTGCTCGCTGGTACAGGTCATCACCTGTGCGCTGACGGGATACGGCTTCGGACGTTTTAACTTCAAGGGCAAGTCAATACTTTTCGGAGTAGTCATTATGATGATCCTCATGCCCTCGCAGATAATCCTTATCCCTCAGTATATGTTCTTCCGTTACTTCAATCCCCTCGGAGTATACCACATGATAACGGGGAACTACATCAACCTTATAAACAATCCTCTTACCATGTATATGCCTGCGCTTACGGCAAACGGTATCCGTGCAGGACTGTTTATCTTCCTGTTCCGGCAGGCATTCAGAGGACTTCCCAAAGAGCTTGAGGACGCAGCTTATCTTGACGGCTGCTCACCCTTCAAGACATTCATTCAGGTAATGATCCCCAATGCGGGTTCAACATTCCTGACAGTTTTCCTGCTCTCCGTAGTATGGTACTGGAACGACTACTATGTAAGTACCTCATTCTTTACGGATAACAGCACAATAGCATTGCAGCTCAAGAACCTTGATGCATCGCTTACGAGAGTAATATTCAACAACGGTAACGTTAAGGTAAACGCAAGAGAGCTTATCGTATGGATGGAGGCAGGCTGTCTTATCTCCATAACGCCTATCCTTGTAATGTACATCTTCTTACAGAAGAACTTTACAGAGGGTATAGCACGTTCGGGTCTTACGGGTATGTAATGACGAGAGCGGGAGGACAGTAAAGCAGGACAGATCATTAAAGCGTTACGGGTGGCGAAACGGAAGAAATTCCGCTTCGTCACTTTTTTTGGAGCAAGTCTAAGCAAAATAAACACAAGACAAAGCCAAAGGCAGAGGCACAAAAAAAGAAATCAAAGCAAAACAAACACAAGGTAAGGTTTTCGCCGGCCTTTTTTCAAAAGGCTGCGGGTCAAGGGCAGCGCCCTTGCGGGGTCTGGGGTGGAACCCCAGCAAAGGAGAAGCAAAGCCAACAAATCACCACAAACAAGCATGGGAGCAGATAAACGGGGTAGGGATAACCGCCGCAAGGAAAAATACGGGGAGAGCTGAACCTACAAATTTATATAGTATAAACGGGGGAGTTAAAAAAATGCGGCGGTTATCTGCTGACGTAAAGAGGTCTGCACGGCACATCAGCGCCATAGAAAACAGGGAGAAGCAAAATAAAATTTTCAGATAAACGAATCTGCATTTGCGGGCGGGCGGAGTGACTGCGGTTAAACGCAAAACAAAAGGTACCGGGCTGCTATCTGAAATATTTATGCTAAACTCTCCAACGCTAAAAAATTATCATTAAAAATCACAGCAAAAAAAGTTACCGAGCTGCTATTGAGATGTTCATGCAAAAATTTTAAACAACCTGCCTGCGGGGTCACCACGCCGACACGGCAGCGGGTTCCACCTGCCCGCCCGCAAGAAAATATAAAAGGATCTCCGCCTACAAAATTTAATTAAAAAATGCTGAAATTATTAAGTGAAAAAATCTGCACGGTAAATCCCGAAAAAAATAATTTTTATACAACATAATCCGCCCAAAAAATATTGTGCAGATGCGGGGCAGAGCTTTTAAGCGGTATTTGCAGATAAGTACTTAAACCGTCCCACTTTTCATAAAAAGCATATGCATTTTTTGCAGCTTGAAAAAAGCACTTTACTAAAATTAAAATACAATGAGAATATAATTAAACCGTTGACTTTTGCCTTAAAATATTGTATAATAATAAAAAATAAAGCTGAGGAGCGCAAAAATGTCAAACAAAAATATTAATACATCGCTGCTTTACTATACCCGCCCCGCCGCCGACTGGAACGAGGCTCTGCCCGTGGGCAACGGAAGAATGGGCGGTATGATTTTCGGCAGCCCCTGTGAGGAGCTTATACAGCTCAATGAGGATTCCCTCTGGTCGGGGGGGTTCCGTGACCGCAATAATCCCAAGGCGTACGAGAATTTAGAGAAGATTCGTACTCTCATCAACGAGGAGAAAACTACCGAAGCCGAAGAGCTTTGCGCAGAAGCCTTTTACGGCACTAACGAAAATCAACGGCATTATCAGCCGCTGGGCGATCTGCATATCCTGCAAAAGACAGGAGGAAAGGACGCCGTTACCGACTACCTCAGAAGCCTTGACCTTGAAAATGCCGTTTGCGAAACCTCTTTTAAATGCGGAGAGACTGTATTTTCCCGCCGTGTTATCGCCTCTTGTCCCGATGAGATAATTGCAGTCCATTTTACCGCAGACAAAAAAGGGTGCATTTCCTTTTCCGCATTCATTGACGGCAGGGACGATAATTACGATAAAAATGAGGCTTATGACGATAAAACCATTCTCTTTACCGTGTCTGACGGAATTCCCTATGCCTGTGCGATAACCGTAAAATGCAGCGGCGGAAACTGCGGCGTATACGCTAACCGTCTTGTCTGCGAAAATGCGGACGAGGCTATGCTTATCATTGCCGCCTATTCCTCATGGCGCAGCGGCGATTATGTGAAAAAAGCAATTTATCAGGCAAAGACCGCCGCAAGAAAATCTGCGGAAAAACTGTTTGAACGTCATATTAAAGATTATAAGGCGTTGTATGACAGATGTTCACTTGAAATTGAGCCTGTTTCGGACGTTTCCTCCATGACGACAGATAAGCGCCTTGCTGCTGTTAAGGACGGGGCAGCCGATAACGAGCTTGCGGTGATGTACTTTAATTTTTCACGTTATCTTATGATAGCGGGATCGAGAGAGGGTACTCTGCCCCTTAATCTACAGGGCATCTGGAACAAGGATATGTGGCCCGCATGGGGCGGAAAGTATACCGTCAATATAAATACGGAGATGAATTACTGGGGAGCGGAGATGCAGGATCTTCCCGAGTGCCATACGCCTCTTTTTGACCATATAGAGCGTATGCGTGAAAACGGACGTATCACCGCCCGCAAAATGTACCACTGTCGGGGTGCGGTATGTCATCATAATACCGATATATGGGGGGATACCGCCCCGCAGGATAAATGGCTGCCCGGTACTCTCTGGTGCATGGGTCTTGCATGGCTGTGTACTCATATCTGGGAGCATTATCTTTTTACACAGGACAGGGATTTCCTTTCCGAAAAGTTTGATACTATGCTGGAGGCTGCGGAGTTTTTCCTTGATTTTCTTACCGAGGACGAAAAGGGCAGGCTTGTGACAAACCCTTCCGTATCCCCCGAAAATACCTATTACGCCAAAAACGGCAGAACGGGTACTCTCTGCAAGGGTCCCTCTATGGACAGCGGTATTCTGCGTCACCTGTTCGGTGCAGTGACCGGAGCGGCAGATATTCTGGGAGATGAATTATCTCCCGAAGAAAGATCAACGGCTGCACAAATAGGCGAAGCCGCCAAAAGGCTTCCCCGTCCCGAAATTGGCAAGTACGGTCAGATAATGGAGTGGGCGGAGGATTATGACGAGGCAGAACCCGGACACCGTCACATTTCCCAGCTTTACTATCTCCACCCCTACTACGCCATAACCCCCCATAAAACCCCCGAGCTTGCAGCTGCGGCAAGAGCAACTATAGAGCGCAGACTTGCCCACGGCGGCGGTCATACGGGCTGGTCAAGAGCATGGATAATCAATATGTGGGCGCGTCTCGGCGACGGCGAAAAGGTTGAGGAGAATATAGCCGCACTTCTTGCACATTCTACAAGCATAAATATGTTCGATATGCACCCGCCTTTTCAGATAGACGGAAATTTCGGCGGCGGCGCAGGTATAGGAGAAGCGCTGCTCCGGAGTGTGGACGGCGTGATCGCTTTCCTCCCCGCACTTCCCCCCTCATGGAGAAAGGGCAGAGTTGCGGGAATGAAGGCAAGGGGTGGTTTTAAGGTTTCCTTTGACTGGGAGGAGGGTCATGTCAGAAGCGGAGAAATTATCTCACTTGCGGGAAACACTCTGCGTATAAGAAGTGATGTAAAGGTAACAGCTTTACAGAACGGACAGGAGCTGCCCTTTACTTGTGAAAACGGTGTTTATTCTGCCGATACGTTAAAGGGCGGCAGGATAATTCTTAGCTTTGCATGATACAGGAGAATTGCCATGAATGAATTTTATAATCCTAATTTTACTCCCGAGCCTGAGGAGGAAAGGGCGCAAGAGCCTTACGGAGAGGTAAAATATGACGAACCCGAGGTAAATGACATAAATATAGTAGTGGATAACAGCGGCGGGTTCTGTACAAGGTGCGGAGCGCCCCTTGAGGCGGGAGATGTTTTTTGCAGTAAATGCGGTGCGGCACAGGGGAACGTTTCACCGAGACAGCAGAGTTCACAGCACGGGGAAATATTCAGCGATTCCGACAGGGAGGCATTCAGACAGGCGGGGAGAGCGGCAGGACGAGCCGCACGAGAGGTGACAGAAACGGTAAAGGGAAAAATAGTAAGCCGTATGGAGCAGCATATGCGGGAACGGGATATGCAGCAGTCCTACAGTCAGGATAACAGACAGATGAACTATGCTCAGGGGCAGCACGTTCAGCAGGGACAGACTATTATCAATAATTATTATACTCAGAGTAATACTCAGAATAATACTCAGTTAAATGTGAACAGCAGATATGGTCCTAACGGCAGACCGCTCAAAAGCAAAGCGGTTGCACTGATACTCTGCGCTCTTTTCGGGTGGTGCGGAGCGCACAGGTACTACGAGGGCAAGATCGCCACGGGAATTATCTGGACGCTGACGGCAGGTCTGGGAGGAATAGGCTGGCTTGTGGATCTTCTGATACTTGTGTTCAAGTCGCCTTATTATGAGCCGTAAGCGGCGTGCTGCCCACAAAAGGAAACTCGGGAAAACTCCTTTACAGCGATTTTACGGAAAACATAAAAATAACTTCTGATCCGGGAGGCGGAATATGAAACTGCTTGCAATAGACGGCAACAGCATTATGAACCGTGCATTTTACGGTATTAAAATGCTTTCAAATCAAAAGGGCGTTTTTACCAATGCCATTACGGGGTTTATGAATATCTACCTTAAAGTCACAGGGGAGATCTCTCCCGATCACTGCGCTGTTGCCTTTGATATGAGAGAACCTACATTCAGGCATAAGGCAAATGCGGCTTACAAAGCAAACCGTCACGGTATGCCCGATGAGCTTGCCGTGCAGATGCCGCTTATAAAGGAGCTGCTCACCGCTCTGGGTGTGAATGTTCTCGAATGTGCAGGCTACGAGGCTGATGATATTCTGGGTACTCTTGCTTCACTCTGCGGCGATGGAGATGAGGGATATATCCTTACAGGCGACAGGGACAGCTTACAGCTTGTTACGGCTGATGTTACCGTCCTGCTCCATACAACAAAGGAGCTTATCCGTGTCACTCCCGAAAAATTCAGCGAGATGTACGGAGGACTTGTACCCGCTCAGATGACAGACCTTAAAGGTCTTATGGGGGACAGCTCGGACAATATAAGCGGCGTTAAGGGTATCGGCGAAAAGACCGCTGTTACGCTTTTGCAGCAGAACGGATCGGTTGAAAAGCTCTATGAAAACCTTGCGGCGGGTACGCTCAGTGCGTCAAAGTCTGTTGCCGCAAAATTAGAGGCGGGAGCGGAAAGCGCAAGGGAAAGCAAGTGGCTTGCTACTATCGTAACAAATGCACCTATAAGCCGTGATCCTGACGATTATATTTATAAGGACAGGAACGAGGAGCAGATCTCACGCCTGCTGACGGAGCTTGAAATGACTAAGCTCATGGAAAAACTCGGCGTAAAGCCCTCTGTTGCAGTACACACAGAAAAAGGGGGCGAAGCAGTTTCTGTCAGAAACTATAAAATTACCGACGGCTGCGATGATATCAGGGGCAGATCGGCATTTATCTTTACGGGAGATAAGCTCATCTGCGCTTATAATGATATGCTTTTTACCATTTCCGATAAGGAAAAAATTCTTGAATATCTGACAAGCAGTGAGGAAAAGGTGACATTCGGGGCAAAACCTGCCTACCGTTTTTGCTTTGAAAACGGCAGGGAGCTTAAAAATATCGTTTCTGATGCGGATATTGCGGGATATATGCTCAACACCTCCGCTTCGGAATATACGGTGAGGGGTCTTTGCGCCCGATATGCGTGTCCCTGCTATGAAGAGCTTGGGGAGTGGGGTGATGCTGCCGCTCTTGCCGACCTTACCGCAAGGCTTGATGATGAGATAGACAGGTGCGGTATGGGTAAGCTGTACCGTGAAACGGAGCTGCCTCTCACAGAGGTGCTTGCTTCTATGGAGTATTACGGCGTAAAGGCTGACACGGAGGGAATAAAAGCCTTTGGGGACGGACTTTCAGAGCAGATAACGGGACTTGAACAGCAGATATATTTTCAGGCGGGCAGGGAATTCAATATCCTTTCGCCGAAGCAGCTGGGCGAGGTCCTTTTCGATGAACTGGGACTTCCCTCGGGGAAAAAGACAAAAACGGGTCATTCCACAAATGCGGAGGTTTTAGAGGAGCTGCGTGACCGTCACCCTATTATAGAGCTTGTATTATTATACAGACAGTATACTAAACTTCGTTCCACATATGTAGAAGGACTGCTTAAAGCTGTGGGAGAGGACGGGCGTATACATTCGTCTTTTAAACAGACGGAAACAAGAACGGGCAGGATATCCTCCACAGAACCGAATCTGCAGAATATTCCCGTGCGAACGGAGCTTGGGCGCAATATGCGGAAATTTTTCATAAGCGGCGAGGGAATGACCCTTGCAGATGCGGACTACAGTCAGATAGAGCTTCGCATACTTGCACATCTGAGCGGCGATAAAAATATGCAGGCAGCCTTTACAAGCGGAAAGGATATCCACACGTCCACGGCGGCGCAGGTTTTCGGTATGCCCGAGGAGATGGTATCACCGGAGATGCGCCGTGCGGCAAAGGCGGTAAATTTCGGCATTGTATACGGGATAAGCGCATTTTCTCTTTCTAAGGATATCGGCGTAACGGTGGCACAGGCGGACAGGTATATAAAAAGCTATCTGAAAAATTTTGCCAAAGTAAGCGAGTTTATGGATAAGACCGTTGCCGATGCCACCGAAAAGGGATATTCCGAGACCATGTTCGGCAGGCGGCGTTATATTCCCGAGCTTGCGGCGAAAAACAAGAATGTGCAGAGCTTCGGCAAACGTGCGGCGATGAATGCCCCCGTACAGGGAGCGGCTGCGGATATTATCAAAATGGCTATGGTAAGAGTATACAAACGTCTTAAAGCAGAGGGGCTTGACGCACATCTTATCCTGCAAATTCATGATGAGCTTATAATAGAAGCAAGTGAAAAGGATATAGCCCGTACCGCAGAGGTGCTGGGGGAGGAGATGCGCAGTGCGGTAACTCTTGATATCCCCCTTATTGCCGATGTGCAGACGGGGAAAAGCTGGTATGAATGCCACTAACGAAAAAGGACGGCGGGAAACAGGATAAGCCGTTCATAATTTCTCGTTATTTTTTGCTGATAAGTAATTATATTATGTGAATAGCAAATCAGAAAAGCTCTTTTTTGAGCTTTCAGATAAAATTTAAAAAAGGAGAATTATCATGAGTGAAAAAAAAGTAAACAAGTATGCAGGAACACAGACAGAAAAAAATCTTGAAGCCGCTTTTGCGGGCGAGTCTCAGGCAAGGAACAAGTACACCTATTTTGCTTCTGTGGCAAAAAAGGAGGGTTATGAGCAGATGTCGGCTCTTTTCCTCAAAACCGCGGACAACGAAAAGGAACACGCAAAAATGTGGTTCAAGGAGCTTTGCGGAATAGGGACTACCTCCGAAAATTTAGAGGCTGCCGCAGACGGAGAGAATTACGAGTGGACAGATATGTACGAGGGCTTTGCAAAGACAGCCGAAGCGGAGGGATTTACCGAGCTTGCGAAGAAATTCCGCATGGTAGGGGAGATCGAGAAGCATCATGAGGAGCGTTACCGTGCATTGCTCAGAAATATAGAGACGGCAAAGGTATTTGAGAAGAGTGAGGTAAAGGTCTGGGAATGCCGCAACTGCGGGCATATAGTTGTAGGAACGAAAGCGCCCGAGGTATGTCCCGTATGCGCACATCCGCAGAGCTTTTTTGAGGTAGCGGCTGAAAATTATTGATGCACACTCAAAAATCTAAGCAAAACAAGCGTAAGGATAAACCAAAACCAAAGGCAGAGGCACAAAAAAGCAAGTCAGAGCAAAACAAACACAAGGTAAAGTTTTCGCCAGCCTTTTTTCAAAAGGCTGCGGGGTCGAGGGGCGGAGCCCTCGCGGGTCAAGGGCAGAGCCCTTGCGGGGCGCGGGGCAGAGCCCCGCAAAGGAGCAGCACAACAAACAAATTTCAACAATCAAGCATGAGAGCAGATAAACAGGGGGAGGGATAACCGCCGCAAAGAAAAACACGGGGAACGCCTGACCTACAAATTTACATTGTACAAACGAGGGAGTTATAATCTGCGGCGGTTATCTTGCTGACATAAAGAAGTCTGCACGGCGCATCAGCGCCATAGAAAACGGGGAGCAGCAAAATAAACTATCCCGATAAACCAAATCTGCACTTTTAAAAAATCCCCTGTCTGATAAAAGCGGCTTGCGGTTCTGTCCGAAGCATGAAAATAACCTGCGGGTCAATAGTAGCCCCGCAGGTTTTAATATTGTTAAGGAAACACCGCACAAAGAACGCTTGACGGCTTTGTGCGGTGTATTCGTATTATTTTTACAGACAACATAATCTGTTCATATAGGAAATGCGGTCAAGAGGTTTTCGGGGAATGGGTAAGTTAAAAAGTGCGGACTCGGCTGTTTGGATATTGTATTTTGCTGCCCCCTGCTTTTTATGGCACTAATGTGCCGTGCAGACTTGTTTATGTCAGCAAGATAACCGCCGCAGCCTTAAACTCCCCCGATTATATAGTGTTCATTTCACGGAAAGGCTCTCCCCGTGTTTTTATGTGCGGCGGTTATCCCTCCCCCTGTTTATCTGCTCCCATGCTTGATTATTGAGATTTGTTTGTTGTGCTGCTCCTTTGCGGGGCGCTGCCCCGAACCCCGCAAGGGCGCTGCCCTTGACCCGCGAGGGCTCCGCCCCTCGACCCCGCAGCCTTTTGAAAAAAGGCCGTCGAAAACTTTACCTTGTGTTTATTTTGCTCTGACTTGCTTTTTTGTGCCTCTGCCTTTAGTTTTGCCTTATGTTTGTTTTGCTTAGGTTCTGCTCAGACTTCCTTGTTTTCCTCCGAACGCCTGTATTCATAGCTGTAGCTGCCGTAATGCCCGTATTTGCCGTACTTTTTGCCGGACTTCTCCTCTCCCGTACAGCATACCTTGATTATACCCAGCTTTTTCCCCGATGCAAGATTTATCTTCTCAAATGCTTCACTTATGGCAGGATAGGTGGTCGAATTTTCCTTTACTACCATTACATGACCGCCTATCACATTGTTGAGAAGCTGCGAATCCGTTACAAGATTTACAGGCGGTGTGTCCAGCATGACAATATCATATTCCTTTATTGCATTTTCCAGAAGTATTGTCATGCTGCGTGTACTTAAAAGCTCTGTGGGATTTGGCGGGATAGGTCCTGCGGTTATCACGTCAAGAGAGGGACGTACCCCTCTGTAGATGGACTCCTCTACTGTGGAAAATCCTCCCAGTATCGTGGAAAGTCCTTTCTGTGTGTTCAGTCCGAAAGTGGTGTGTACTGTGGGCTTTCTCATGTCGCAGTCTATCAGCAGTACACGCTTCCCCATGTCCGCAAAGGATATTGCCATATTATCACAGGTGGTGGACTTGCCCTCACCGGGATTTGCACTGGTAAAGCTGATTATCTTATTCTCACAGGCGGCAAGGGAAAATATAATGTTCGTTCTTGCTGCCTTGTAGCCCTCTGCTATCACAAAGGGAGTTTCTGCGTCAAGTACATATCTTTTCCCCTTTGAGGAGTGATGACGTTTACGGCTGCCCGAGGAGCTTTTTTTACCTGAAGTGTTGTCATACCCGCCATATCCCGAATAATTATATTTGGAATCCGAGGGCTTTTCAAAGTCCATTATCTCCGCAAAAACGGGTACATCAAACATTTTTGAAAGATCATCGCCGCTGCGTACTGTGACACTGAGCATCTCCTTTAACAGGAAAATAATGTAGACAATTGCTGCTCCGCCCAAAAGACCCGCTGCCGTAAAGAGCATTACATTCGGAAAGGAATGTGTTTTCGGCACTTTTGCATATTCCACGATCTCTATAGAGCCCGACTTTACCACTCTGCGGAACTCCTCCATTGAAAGCTTCGCAAATTCATTTGCTATTTCAGAGGAAGTCTGCGGATCGCCTGTTGTTACCGAAATTTCCATGACCTCTGTGCTGTTGAGAGAGGTAACGCTTACCATAGAACGCAGCTCACTTCTTGTATAGGGCAGATTCAGCTCTAAGATCACCGAATCGAGCATACTGTTGCTCTGGAATATTATCTGACAGGTGGCTGCTGTTTTCTGTGCGGCATTGATGTCGTTAAGATTGAGAGTGTCCGATGCAGAGGTGTTTCCCTCTACATAAAGGAGAGCTGAGGACTCGTATTTTCTCGGTATGAGAAATTCCGATATTAAAAACGCTGCCGTTCCCGTAAGCACGGCTGTTATGATAATTGCTATCAGGTGCTTTCTCAGCACGTCCCATAACACTTTCAGGTCTAAGCTTTCTTCATTATCCACGATTGTATACCCCTTTCTTTTTATATCCTTCGTGAGATTTTTTTAGTCCTTCGCCATAAATGCGGCAGCTACAATGTCAGGACCGCTGTTTGCGGCAATTGCCCCGCCTACTTCAAAGTGAATGTCCGCAGGAGGATAACCCAGACGCTTTGTAAGCAGCTTTGCGGCTTCCTTTCCTTTTGAGGCGTCCCGCCCTGTTATCACCACGTAGGGAGAGCCGGGCTTTATTCTGTCACAGGTAACGTCTGCGAGCTTCGGAACGACTCCCGCTTCTCCTCTTGTTTTTGCGGTCACCTTTGTTATTTCCTTTTTGAGAAGGATAACAGGCTTTAATCCCAGAAGCTCTCCTGCGAAGGCTGCCGCCGCGCTGATACGTCCCGATTTCTTGACATATCTTAATGTATAAGCCGCAAGATACACCTCGCAGCAGGAAAACCATTCTGTAAGAAATTTGTCTATTTCATCGGGAGGAGTGTTCTCCTCTGCCATTTGCGCTGCCCTGATAACGGGATATCCGTAGGTGGCAGAATAGCTTCCCGAATCAAAGAGCCTTATTTTTACGGGAAAATCCTTGTGTTCTGCGAAAAAATTATCCCTTGCTATGCAGGCGTTCTGATAGGTGGCAGAGCCTGCGGAATTTATGGTTACCACAAAAATATCCGTGTACCCTTCCGCCGCATATTTCAGAAAACGCTCCTCAAATTCAAAGGAGGTAAGCTGTGAATGAACGGGAAGTGTGGGGCAGGAATCTATAAGGTCATAATATTCCTGTGACGGTATATCCCTGTCACGAAAACTCTTTTCGCCTACAGTAATGGGGAAGCACATAATATCTATCCCGTATTTTTCCTCAAATTCCTTTGGAATATCCGATGCGGAATCGGTTATTATCCTGATTTTTGACATAAATTTATCCTCCGATGAATTAAAATATGTTAAAGATCGTATTTTGTAAGCCTGCCCTCAGTTTCAAGACCCTCAAATTTCCATTGTCTGAGTATTTCGTAAACGGCTATTGCAGCACTGTTGGAAAGATTCAGACTTCTGAGCGTATCCCTCATGGGTATGCGGACGCACCGTTCATAATTTGCCGCCAGCAGATCCTCGGGAAGTCCTGCGTCCTCTCTGCCGAAAAAGATATAGCAGCCTTTCGGATAATTTATTTCCGAGTATATTTTTTTAGCCTTGGTGGTAAAGAAATAGCAGACTGCATCGGGATTTGTGCGGAAAAAATCGTCAATGCTGTCGTAATAGTATACGTTCAGCTTGTCCCAGTAATCAAGCCCCGCTCTTTTAAGAGTCTTGTCGTTTATCTCAAATCCCAGCGGTCTTATAAGATGCAGAGCCGCCCCCGTTACCGCACAGGTACGGGCAATATTTCCCGTATTCCCGGGGATGCGGGGTTCTGCGAGAACTATATTTATATCTGCCATATTCTCACTTCCTGTTGGCAAATTGCTCCTGTCCGCATAGTGCTGATGTGTAGCTGCTCCTGCTGCCGTCCCATAAGCATTTTATACATTTTCCCTCTGAAAATTCGTGGTCGCAGTTTTCATATCCGTACAATATATGTGAGCATTCGGGACACAGCTCACGCATTTTTGACGCAGAGGGAAGAAAGTTACTTCCGCATTCGGCGCATATTCTGAGTGTTGGCACGTTCAACCTCCTCTGATGAGAAACTGTCATGCTCCTACAAAACCTCATAATCACACATGGTGGTGTGACCCATAAGGAAATCAAGGCACCGCTCCAGCATTATGCCCTCTCTCGGGGGAGCGGCATAGCTGTAGGTCGTCTTTATTGCAAGCTCCAGAAAGGCTGTGGCACGGTTCATGGCAATGGGAAGACTGTCTCCCCGCAGAAGTGAGCCTGTCAGCACCGAGGCAAAGGCATCTCCCGTTCCGGGGTAGTTCACATTTACCTGCTCATAGGGTACTTTCCAGAAGCGGTTTGTACCTCTGTCGTAGCCTGCGTTGTAGTATCCGCTGCCCGAAAAAACTCCCGTTATCACCACAGTGTGAGGACCCTTTTCCGAAAGCCTTACAAGCAGACTTTTTATCTGAGAGGAGGAGCGGGGCATAAGCTCCGGTTCTTCCCCCAGCAGCATAAGGGCTTCTGTCATATTGGGAGTTATCATATCCGCAGCGCAGACAAGCTCTCCCATTCTTGCCCGCAGCTCAGGAGTGCAGGTCTTGTAGGGCTTGCCGTGATCCGCCATTACAGGGTCTGTGACCTTGAATGAGCGGGGATATGAGGAGAAAAATTCAAGACAGCTGTCTATCTGTCCCGTGGAGGCAAGGAACCCGCTGTAAACACAGTCAAATTCCGTCCCCAGTCTTTTGTAGTGTGACAGTGCGGGGCTCAGATAATCCGAAAGATCCCGCATCTCCACCTCTCCGAAGCCGCCTGTATGGGCTGAAAGTATGGCTGTGGGTACGGGGCAGACCTGTATCCCCATTGCGGACATGGCAGGAAGAATGACCGTCAGGGAGCATCTTCCCATGCCCGAAAGATCGTGTATTGCCGCTACCTTTATATTACTGTTCATAGCTTTAGCTTATCCCGTCTGAGGGGACGCCCTCCGCTTCATTTATTATCATTTCTTTAAGACAGGTATACCTGTTAGTTCTTCTGTTATTTTCCACCATTTTCGTCACTATATCCTTTGAACCCACAATGATGAGCAGCTTTTTTGCTCTTGTTACCGCAGTATACAAGAGATTCCTGTAGCAGAGCTTGTCAAAGCCTCCGAGAAGAGGTATCACCACTGCGGGAAACTCACTTCCCTGACTTTTATGCACGGTTATGGCATAGGCAAGCTCTATCTGATCGGTCATTTCCGATGTATACTCCGCAGTCCTGCCCTCAAAGTCGATAACAAGTGTGCGTGCGGCAGGCTTTACGCTTATGATTATACCGATATCTCCGTTAAAGATACCCGTCCCCGATTCGCCGCTTTTTTCCCATACGATGTCATAATTGTTCCTTGTCTGCATGACCTTGTCTCCCTCACGGAAAATGCAGACAGGACCCTTCAGCTCATGCTTGCTCTTTTCGGGGGGATTAATTCTTTGCTGCAAACGGGAATTAAGCTCTGCTGTACCGAGTATGCCCTTTCTTGACGGGCAAAGGACTTGTATATCCTCGATAGAGGAGTAGCCGTAGGCGGCGGGAAGTCTTGCCGCACACAGATCCGCCACCGTTTCGGCGGCTTCATCTGTCTTTAAACGCTTCATGCAGAAAAAATCGCTGTCGGTGCGTGTAAGCTCGGGCATTTCGCCCTTTACTATGCGGTGGGCGTTGGTTACGATAAGGCTTTGCCTTGCCTGTCGGAATATTTCCGTAAGGGCAACGACTGTCAGCTTTCCGCTGCTTATCATATCCCCCAGAATATTTCCTGCCCCCACAGAGGGGAGCTGATCGCTGTCTCCTACCATGATAAGGCGGCAGGACAGCTTCATGGCACGAAGAAGCGCCTCAAAAAGGAGGGTATCCACCATTGACATCTCATCAATTATGATAACGTCACAGGAAAGAGGATCTTTTTCATTGTGCTTGAAACGGAGCTTTCCCGAGGTATCGTACATCACCTCAAGAAGTCGGTGTATAGTTTTTGCAGGATAGCCCGTCAGATCGGAAACACGCTTTGCCGCTCTGCCCGTGGGGGCGGTGATGAAAACTTTCATGCCCCTTTGCTCATAAAGGGAGATAATGGCTTTTAGCGTGGTGGTCTTGCCCGTTCCGGGACCTCCCGTAAGTATTAAAAAGCCTTTTGACAGGGCAAGGGAGATCGCCTCACGCTGTTTTTCGGCATAGGTGATAGTCCTTGTTTTTTCTTCAATATCAATGAGCTTTGTACTGTCTGCGCCTGTGTCCTTAAAGCAGTCCCTCATCATGGCAAGACGTGTGCTTATGTACTGCTCAGCGGTAAAATAATCGGACAGGAAAAGAAATTTCCGTCCCTTTTTTTCATAGATAACAAATGTATCGTCCTCACAGGCAAGGGAGATATTCTCATCTATAAGAGTCTTTTCCACTCCGAGAAGCGTTAAAGCTGTCTGTGTCAGCCTGTCAAGCGGCAGACAGGTGTGACCGTTCATGGCATTTTCGGAAAGGATATAGGTTATCCCCGCTCTTATGCGTCCGGGACTTTCGGGGGGGATATCAAGACCTCTTGCCATTTCCTCCGCCTTTGAAAAGCCCAGCTCTATCCCGCAGCCGCACATTACATAAGGATCGGACCTTATCATTTCCACAGCAAACTGTCCCCACCGTTTCCATGCGGCGACCGCAAAGGAGGGCGCAACGCCGAAGCCCGACAGGAAGATCATAAGGGTGCGTATACCGAAAATGCGCTTAAATTCCCGTGATATCTCCTCGGCTTTTTTTGCCGTGATGCCCTTTACCTCGGTAAGCAATTCGGGACTGTTCTCGATGACCTTAAGTGTTTCGCCGCCGAAACGCTCTGTAAGGCGTTTTGCAAGCGTAGGACCTACTCCCTTTACCGCACCCGAGGACAGATATTTGATGATAGCCGTTTCCCCTGAGGGCATTTTTCTTTCGCATATCTGCGCTCTGAACTGTTCGCCGAATTTCTGGTGGGTCACATAGGAGCCTGTAAGGACAAGCTGTTCGCCCTCCTCTATCTGCCCCAGCTCTCCCACAACGGTGATAAGCTCACCGCCTGCGTCCAGCTCAAGAACGATATAGCCGTTTTCCTCATTGCAGAAAAGCACGTTTTCCACAGTGCCTTCCAGCTTTATCTGATCGGTCATCGCAGCTCCCTCAGACTCCTGCGGAGGTCTTTTCCTTTTCCTCTGCGGCAGCAGGTGCAGGGGGAGCAAAGCCCTTTCTTACAAGGGGGATAAAGACACCGCCTGCCGAATTTCCGAGGGTCATTATCATCAGATACCCCAGTGTCTTTGCCGACCATACCCCTGCAACCGTAAAGTAAAACATATTTGCAACGCAATGCTCATAGCCCGAAAGAATGAATACCATAACAGGCAGGAAAACCGCCATGAGCTTGCCTAAGATGTTGTCGATCTTCTTAAATCCGTCTGCGGCTATAAACATAAGCATTCCGCAGAAAAAGGAAAGGAAAAATATGCTCATAAAGCAGTCTGACAGCTTGGGCTCACAGATAGTGCGGGCTTTTTCGCTGATATTTGCTATCCTTGTGCAGAGGATCATTCCTCCCATTATCACAGTGCCCGCAAGATTCCCGAGCCATATTATAATAAGATCAAGCAGGTAGGAGACCTTGTTTTCCACCGCATACCCCACCTTTCCCGTAAAAAGGTTGAAGCCGAAAGAAAGGATAACAAACAGTCCCGTTCCGAAAAGAAACGCACCTATGTATTTATTGTCACAGGAAAGGTAGACAACCCCTCCTATTCCTATAGCAAAGCCTGTAAGTATCGCCCGTAAAAAAATATCTGCAAACCTTTTCAAAAAGATCACTCACTTTTCCGAAAAATACGCATTGACAGCATAAACCATATTAATTATATCATATCCTTGATTTTTTTGGTAATATAAATAATTTAAGTGGTCATATATTTTTTTATATGGGATTGGAATATTATCCCAAATTTGTCGATGATTATTCATTATTTGACGTGGAAATTCTAATATATATATGTTATAATAAAATTTGATTGATTTTTTTGTGTCCAAGAACAGTAACAGAAAAGGAATGGTTAAAATGGCAGGCACCATAAGCGGCAAAATGCTGAAAGACGCTATTATTTCGGCGTCGCTTACCCTTTCAGAGCAGAAAAGATCGGTAGACGAGCTTAATGTCTACCCCGTTCCCGACGGCGACACGGGTACAAATATGTCTCTTACCCTTGCAAACGCCATGAATGAGCTGAATCTGGTAAGCAATTCGGCGGATATTTCGGAGGTGGCGTCAAGGGCGGCTCAGGCAATGCTTAGAGGCGCAAGAGGAAATTCGGGCGTTATCACATCGCTGCTTTTCAGAGGATTTGCAAAGGGTCTTGCAGATAAAAGAGAGGCGGGCTGCGATGATATTGCCTCTGCTCTCGAGATAGGCGTTGAGGCTGCCTACAAGGCGGTGATGAAGCCTGCTGAGGGAACTATTCTTACAGTGGCAAAGGTAAGCGCTCAGAAGTCAAGAGAGGCTTCATTCATGACAAACGATCCTGTGAGCCAGTGGTCGGATATGTGCAGCGCAGCAGAGCAGGCGCTTGAAAGAACTCCCGAACAGCTTCCCATTCTCAAAAAGGCGGGAGTGGTCGATGCGGGAGGAAAGGGACTTGTCATTATTTTCGAGGAGATGCTAAAAGCATTCAGAGGAGAACCCCGCACCGCCGCACCCGCAAAGAATGCCGATCCCGCCGATCGCTACGCTTTTACGGTGGAGGACGATGAAACGGTGGAGATAACATTCGGCTACTGCACCGAGTTTATTATAAACGTTTCGGACACGGAAAAAAAGCCCGAGGCACTGCGTGAGTATCTCGGCACTATTGGCGACTGCGTTGTGGTGGTCGATGATGAGGACATTATAAAGGTACACGTTCACACCGATAACCCGGGACTTGCCATAGAAAAGGGGCTTACCTACGGGTCGCTGTGCAACATGAAGATAGATAATATGCGTTTGCAGCGTGAGAAAAAGGCTGCCGCAAGGAAAAAGGCGAATGAAAAGCCCGTTCCTGCCCCTGCCGAGAAAAAATACGGCTTTGTGGCTGTGGCGGCAGGCAGCGGTATTGTGAATATGTTCACCGATCTGGGCGCAGACAAGGTGGTAGAGGGCGGTCAGACTATGAACCCCTCAGCGGACGATATCCTGCGGGCGGTGTATTCCGTTCCTGCCGAGATAGTGTTCGTGCTGCCCAACAATAAAAATATCATCATGGCGGCGGAGCAGGCGATGAAGCTCTCCGAAAAGACCATGTGTGTGCTGAGAACAGCCTCTGTACCACAAGGAATGTCAGCCATGATGTACTTTGACCCCGATGCCGATCCCGATGAGAACCGCAGGAAAATGACCGCCGCTGCCGAAAGAGTGCAGTCCGGTCTTGTGACCTTTGCCGCCCGTGACAGCAGCTTTTCCGGTCACGATATCAAGGCGGGGGACATACTCGCTCTTGAAAACGGCAGACTGTCATTTATCGACAGGGACGTGACACGTGCGGCATATAAGCTGTCAAGAAAGCTCATCAAGAACCTTAAAGGAAGTGCGGAGTTTGTCACCGTACTCTGCGGCAGGGATATCGCCGAGGAAAAGGCGGGAGAACTTGAACGCATTATGAGGTCAAAGCTCTCGGGCGTTGAGGTGAGCTTCGTGCGGGGCGAGCAGCCTGTATATTACTACATTATCTCCGTGGAGCCGTCATTATGATAAAAAGAATAACCGTTATCACAGGGCATTACGGCAGCGGCAAAAGCACATTCGCCGCAAATTACGCCATTGCTGCCGCAGCTGAGGGAAGAAAAGACGTTGCGGTGTGCGATATGGATACCGTGAACCCCTATTTCCGCACAGCCGATCTGAGGGATATTTTCTCAGAAAACGGCGTAAGGCTCATTGCCCCCATGTATGCGGGTACAAATCTGGATACGCCGATCCTCGATTATGATATCCCCTCTCTTTATGAGGAGGGACTGAGCATGGTCATTGATATGGGCGGAGATGATACGGGCGCTTATCCTCTGGGAAAATTCGGGGATTTTCTCAAATCTCATGGGCAGGAAACAGATGTGCTGTATGTTGTGAATTTCCGCCGCTATCTTACAAGAGATCCTGCCGATTCGGCAGAGATTATGAGGGATATTGAAAAAGCCTGCGGTCTGGGTATTACGGGCATTGTCAATAACACCAATCTGGGAGCGGAAACTGACAGAGATATCATCAGTGAGGGAGCTGCGCTTGCAGAGGAGCTTTCCCGCATTTCGGGCGTTCCTGTTTTCTGCAATACCGTTCCCACTCTGTGCTGCCGTGATGTGAAGGTGGATAAAATGTTTCACGTGGAACGTCTTATTGCCGATCCCTTTTCAAAATAAATTATCATATTGTATAATTATACTCTGATTTTACGATTTGTATAATAAATATGACAAATAGTATAATTTAAAAATATATTACAAACAGGATATATAAAAGGAGATGATTAGCTTGGCTAAAATGACTGTAGACAGCGAACGCTGCAAGGGGTGCGGTCTGTGCATCACAGCCTGTCCGAAAAAGATCATCGGCATCGCAAAGGAGATACACAACAAAAAGGGCTATTGTCCCGCCCGCTGCCTTGATGAGGAGCAGTGCATCGGCTGTGCAATGTGCTTTTCCATCTGCCCGGACTGCGCCATTACCGTGGAAAGATAAACCCGAAAGGAAGGATAGAAATTGGCAAATCAGGAAAGATCACTTATGAAGGGCAACGAAGCACTGGCAGAGGCAGCGGTAAGAGCGGGCTGCAAATGCTACTTCGGATACCCCATTACCCCGCAGACGGAGATCTCGGCATATATGGCAAAGCGTATGCCCCGCTGCGGCGGCGTGTTTTTACAGGCGGAAAGCGAGATCGCCGCAGTAAATATGGTCTACGGAGCTGCGGCATCGGGAGTAAGGGCTATGACCAGCTCCTCCTCCCCGGGGATCTCTCTCAAATCTGAGGGCATTTCCTACATAGCGGGCTGCGACCTGCCCTGTGTTATCGTAAACGTTCAGAGAGGAGGTCCGGGACTGGGAGGCATACAGCCCTCACAGTCTGACTATTATCTTGCAACTAAGGCGGCAGGACACGGCGACTTCTTTATGCTGGTCTATGCGCCCTCATCGGTGCAGGAAATGGCTGACCTTGCGTCAAGGGCATTTGATGATGCGGATAAATACCGTATGCCTGCAATGATACTTTCAGACGGACTTCTGGGTCAGATGATGGAGCCTGTCAGCTTCAAGGATCATGAAAATCCCCCCGACAATAAGGAGTGGGCGTGTGTGGGACACAAGAACAAGCGTCCCCACAATGTGATAAATTCCCTTTATCTGAAGCCCGAGGAGCTTGAAGCCTCCAACATTGAGCGCTTCAAAAAATATGACATTGTTAAAAAGGAGCTTCATCTTGCGGAGGAGTATCTCACGGAAGATGCGGACATTATTGTTACGGGCTACGGTGCAGCCGCAAGAATAGCCCGTTCCGCCGTGAACGGCGCAAGAGCAGAGGGAATAAAGGCAGGACTTATCCGTCCCATAACGCTGTGGCCGTTCCCCGAACAGGCTTATGCAAAGGCTGCTGACACCGCAAAGGTTTTCCTTGATGTGGAATTTTCTATGGGTCAGATGGTAGACGACATTCGTCTTGCCACAAGCTGCCGCCGTCCCGTAAGGTTCTTCGGCAGAACAGGCGGCGTGATACCCACCACCGCAGAGGTGCTTGAACAGATAAGACGCATCGCAAAGGAGGAGTTGAAATAATGGCTGTTTACAAAAGACCCCACTCACTTCTTGATGTGAGTATGCATTTCTGTCCCGGCTGTACTCACGGTATCGTACACCGCCTTGTATGCGAGGTAATTGATGAAATGGGTATAGAGGGCGATACGGTAGGTATCTGTCCTGTGGGCTGTTCGGTCACAAGCTATGACTATTTCGGCGTGGATATGATAGAGGCTGCACACGGCAGAGCGCCTGCTGTGGCTACAGGCGTTAAGCGTTCACGTCCTGATAAATTCGTTTTCACCTATCAGGGAGACGGCGACCTTGCCGCTATCGGCACGGCGGAAACGGTTCACGCTGCCACAAGAGGTGAAAATATCACCATTATATTTATAAACAATACCATTTACGGCATGACGGGCGGTCAGATGGCGCCCACCACTCTGCCGGGACAGGTAACTCAGACTACCCCTTTCGGACGTGATCCGCTGACTGCGGGATATCCTGTCAGGGTATGTGAGCTTCTGTCCACCCTTACTGGAACTGCCTATGCAGAGCGTGTGGCAGCAGATTCTCCCGCCCATATCGCAGCAGCAAAAAAAGCCATAAGAAAGGGCTTTGAGGTGCAGCAGAACAAGCAGGGCTTCTCCATAATAGAAGTGCTTTCCACCTGTCCTACCAATTGGGGCATGACCCCCGTACAGGCAATGGAACGGCTCAGAACGGAAATGATCCCCTACTACCCTCTCGGGGTATACAAGGATATCACTGCTGAAAAGTGAAAGGACTGAAAATAAATTATGATGAGTGAAATACAGCTTGCAGGCTTCGGCGGTCAGGGTATCCTTTTTGCGGGAAAGGTACTTGCCTACTGCGGAATGCTTGCGGACAGGGAGGTTTCGTGGCTGCCATGCTACGGTCCTGAGATGAGGGGCGGCACCTGCAACTGCTCGGTGTGTCTTTCAGATGAGCCTATCGGTTCTCCGGTAGTCGAGTCCCCGGATATAATAATTGTCATGAATGAACCGTCCTTTGCAAAATTCATTGACACGGTAAAGCCCGGCGGTTATGCATTTATCGACAATACCCTTGTGGAGGCGCAGAACACCCGCACAGATATCCATGCATTCGCCGTTCCCGCAACACAGCTTGCGGGGGATAACGATCTTGCAGGAGGAGCAAATATAATCCTTATCGGCAAGCTCATTAAGGAAACGGGTATTATCTCCATGGACGACATTGAGGCGGCTATACGCAAGATAGTACCTGCCAAAAAGGAAAAGCTCATAGAAAATAATCTGAAAGCAATAAAGATCGGTTACGATTACTGATATGTGCGCCGCAGCATAAGGTACGCTGCGGCATTTTTTTCGGGAGGAGATAATATGTATGTATGCACTGTGGCTCAGATGAAAAAAGCAGAGGAAACAGCCGTAAAAAGGGGAGCGACCTTTGAGGGGCTTATGGAAAATGCGGGGACTGCCTGCGGGGAGCTGCTTTGCAGCTGTATGGACGTGAAAAACAAAAATATACTTATTCTCTGCGGCAGGGGCGGCAACGGCGGGGACGGCTTTGTAATTGCAGGATACCTTTCACGCAGGGGAGCGGCAGTGACCGTTTCGCTTTTATGCGGCACTCCCACGGGTACGGCTGCGGGGAAGCTCGGACAGCTTGACGGCAGTGATGTCCGGATCATAAAAGGGGAGGAGACGGATTTTTTACAGGATTATGACGTAATAGTTGACGCAGTTTACGGAACAGGCTTTCACACCACTCTCCCCGAAAATGTAAGGAACATTTTCCGACAGCTTGATAAGAAAAAAGCGTTTAAACTGGCAGTTGACATTCCCTCGGGGATAAACAGCGACAGGGGAGAGGTATCTGAGGGTACAATGCACTTTGACCTTACGGCTGCACTTGGAGGGATAAAGGCAGGTGAGCTTTTGTCTCCTGCAAAGAAATACTGCGGAGAGATCAGGGTTCTTGACATCGGTATCGGAGAGGAATGCTTTGCCGCTCAGGGCTTTGTGCCGCAGCTTATGACAGAGGAGAGGGCTGCTGTCCTGCCGTCCAGAGGGGAGAAGTCCCATAAGGGAAAATTCGGGAAATTGCTTATTGTAGGCGGTTCGGGAAATATGAGCGGAGCGGCGGCGCTTAATGTTAAGGGTGCGCTGCGCAGCGGTGCGGGGCTTGTGTGTCTTGCGTCTACGAAAAGGGTCATTGACAGAGTGGGAAGCGGAGTATACGAATGTACCTTTCTTGAACTTCCCGAAAATGATGAGGGAGCGATAAAGGGAGATGCTTTTCGGGCTGTGGGACAGGCGCTGTGTACTGCATCGGCAGCGGCTGTGGGCAGCGGTCTTTCTGTCTGTGAAGATACACGGGAGCTTGTAAATAAGATAATATGCCTTTGCGGAGAAAAAAATATCCCGCTTATACTTGACGCAGATGGTCTAAACTGCATAGCGGACTGCATAGATATTATCGGGAATGCAAATTGCAGGGCTGTACTTACTCCCCACGCGGGAGAGCTTGCCCGACTGACGGGAAGAACGGTTGCCGAGGTTTTAGGGGACAGGCTGTCTGCGGCAGCGGAGCTTTCACGCAGGACGGGAGCGGTAGTGGCAGCAAAGGGAGTACCTACCTACATTATTTCTCCCGACGGAAAGGCAGCCGCCTCTTATACGGGAAACGGCGGACTTTCAAGAGGAGGGAGCGGCGATGTGCTGACGGGCATTATCTCCGGGATATGCGCTTCACTTAAAGGCGAACGGCTTTTTGAAGCAGTCTGTGCAGGAGTGTATATTTTCGGAATGGCTGCCGATATGTGTGCGGACAGGCTTTCCATGACGGGAATGCTGCCGTCTGATGTGGTTTCCGAGCTGCCTTTTGCGTTCCGAATCATAGAAAAGCATTTATCGGAAGCAGACTGACAGCACGGAAATCAATTTTTGATTTTCTGAGAGGCAAAATAAGGAAACGCTTTTGGAAATTTTTACCTTTTACCACTTTACGGATAATTTTTTCTTGTTTCTTGCTTCTTGCTTCTTGCCTCTTATGGACTGACAGCATTTCCGATCTATGCTTTCGCCTTATGTGAAAGGAAAATGTGCAATGAAGATCGGAAAAATATCTGTTACCGCCTGTTTTGCTCTTTTACTGGGAGGGTGCAGCTTTAACGAGATAGCAGGACTGCCGCCCGAGCCTGAGATAACCTCTCCCTATACCGCAGTATGTGCGGTCACAAGCTACATAACTCCTCCTGACGGTGAGGAGACGGAGTTTTGTTTTTCGGGGAATATAAAGCGTCTCGGCACGGGCTTCTGGGAGATGGAGCTTACCTCTCCGGACACGCTTAAAGGATTAAAGGTATCACTGTCGGGAGATGTGGTAAATTCCTCTCTGGGGGAGCTGACATTTTCGATGCCTGCCGAAAAAATGCCCGATCTGTCGCCTTTTATGGAGATCTTTTCCGTCCTTGACAGTGCGGCTTCGGCAGCAGAACAGGGCGGGACGCTTGTTTCCGGTGAGAACGGCGGCTGGGTGATGAGTACCGAGGGCAGCACAATTATATTTGACGGGAACGGCTGTCCCGTTTCCATGGCGTCATCTTATCCGAGACTTACCGCAGAAATAACGGAGTTTAAGCTCATAACGGAAAGCACTGTCACGGCGTCCGAGGAGACATCTGTACAGACAACTGCTCCCATGCCCGCTGCAACCGTTACCGTTACGGGCGGTGCTTCGGAAACGACTGTACATGCGACTGTTGCAGAAACTTCACAGACAAGCACTGCCCGCAGCGGCGCATAAGTGACATCAGAAGTGCGGGCAATCAGACATAGTAAAACCCCGTAAACGCAGTGTTTACGGGGTTTTTAAATGGCGGAGAAGGAGGGATTCGAACCCTCGATGCGCTATCAACGCATACACGAGTTCCAGTCGTGCGCCATAAACCGGGCTAGGCGACTTCTCCAACGGTTTATTTAAGCTCTATTCAAGCAACTATTATATTATATCACATGATTTCGGTTTTGTCAAGGGCTTTTTTGAAAAAAATTTATATTTTCAGAAAATTTTACCGTATACAAAAATCAGGCTGTCCCCCGCAGGAAACAGCCTATATTCCGTTATCCGATACTCCTCCCCAGTGCAAAGGCTTTTTTGTTTACCTCAAGAGCCTTCGGGGGTACGCACTGCTCCAGTGCCTTTGACCATATCTCCTCATCAAATCCGAGAATGTCCGACATTACGCCCATGAGGACCACATTTACCGCCTTAGAAGTACCCGCCTGCTCTGCAAGGGAAAGGGCGTCAATTACGGTGATATCTGCACCCTCCTCTTTTATGCGGCTTTCTATATCCTGCGGATATGTACATTCACCCGTTATCACGGGCATAGGCTCTATCTGCTGTGAATTGGTAATGAGCTTTCCGCCCTTTTTCAGATATGGCAGCCACCTTGCGGCTTCAAGCAACTCAAATGAGATGATAAAATCCGCCTGTCCCTCCTCAATAACGGGAGAGTACACCTTTTCGCCGAATCTGATATATGTCACCACCGAGCCGCCCCTCTGGCTCATGCCGTGTACCTCGCTCACCTTTACGTCATAGCCCTGAGAAAGCAGCACATTCCCGAGAATACGGCTTGCAAGCAGCGTTCCCTGTCCGCCTACTCCCACCAGCATTATTGATCTTGTATCCATTAAAATTACTCCTTTATCTGCATAAAAAGCTATGTAAATAATTTTTATTCGTCATATAAGCCCTGATAAAGCCTGTCCAAAGTATCCGCAGCCGCATAGACGGGGAATTTTCCCGTTCTCTCTGCCGTCTGACCGTTTATCATTCCCGTATGAAAGGCAAGGTGCGAACACTGCCTTATGATAAGCTCCAATCGCGTATATATACAATTTTCCGGTTTTTCGTACAGCCTTTCATCGGTAAGAGTATCCATATATTCAAGGAATTTTTTCCTCACCCTGTGAAGATATTCAATAAGCTGTTCATTTGTAAGCTCAGCCGTACAGGGATTATCGGGATTATCCATACCGTTTTCGTGAAAATCAGGTTCTTCATATACAAAAGGGTTAAAAAACCATTTGTCCGCCGAATGTATGGAATGATATGCATACCGCCATGCAGGTGAACCGCAGACAGGCGCATTCCTGTCATAAGTCCTTATTGCAGTTTCCAGATTAATAAAATAAGGATAGACATTCTTTTTTATTATTTCGCAGTGTTCCCTCATACACATCACCATTTACGGGAATTATCCGCTTATTGCCCCGAATCTGCAAAGCTGTGTACACAGACCGCAGCCCACACAAAGAGTGTTGTCGATTTTTGCCTTGCCTGTTGACATGGATACGGCAGGACAGCCTATCCGCATACAAGCCTTGCAGGCTTTGCATTTTTCCTCGCTCACCTTTACGGGAGGGGCGTGCTTTACGGATTTGAGCAGCGCACAGGGACGGCGGGCAATTATTACCGAGGGCGCTTTTGCGGCAAGCTCCTCTCTTATAACACTTTCTGTTCCCGCAAGATCGGCAGGATCGGTCACCCTTACCCTGTCAATACCCACCGCATGACAAAGCTCCTCAATATTCACCGCCGCAGCAGGATCGCCCTTGATGTTAAAGCCGTTTGCGGGGTTGTTCTGATGTCCTGTCATGCCTGTTATGGAATTATCAAGTATAATTACCGTAGAATTGCTTGCATTGTAGGCAATATTTATAAGCCCCGTAATGCCCGAGTGTATAAATGTAGAATCGCCTATAACGGCAACCGCCTTATCCTCATATTCTCCCTTTCTTGCAATATTGAAGCCGTGCAGACCGCTTACAGATGCGCCCATGCAGATAGTGGAGTCAATGGCATTTAAAGGAGCGGCAGCCCCGAGAGTGTAGCAGCCTATATCCCCGCTCACCATAACCCCCAGCTTTTTCAAGATGTAGAAAACTCCTCTGTGGGGACAGCCCGCACACATAACGGGAGGACGGACGGGCAGCGGTTCGGGATAGGTAATAAATTCGTCACGTTCTCCGAGAATTTTTTCTTTAAGATAGGCGGCGGAGTATTCGCCGAGATATGTAAAGGCTTTTTTGCCTATGGGGTCAAGTCCTATACTGCGGCAGTGAGTTTCGATAATATCGTCAAGCTCCTCGATAACATAGAGCTTTTCCACCTTTGACGCAAAGTCCTTGATAAGCCTTTCGGGCAGGGGATTAATAAGCCCCAGCTTCAGATAGCTTGCCCTGTCCCCGAGAGCCTCCTTTGCATACTGATAATCTATGCCCGCCGTGATAATGCCTATCTCTGTACTGTTCATCTCAACGGTGTTAAAAGGGCAGTCCTCAGCATATTCCCTGAGAGCGTCAAGACGTTTTTCCACGTCCGCATGGCGTCTGACCGCATTTGCGGGGGTCATTACATATTTCGGGATATTCTTTTCATATTTTCCCGTATCATGGGGTATCCTCGGGCAGATATCCACCACGCTCTGTGAGTGGGATACCCTTGTGGAAAGACGAAGAATAACGGGCGTATCAAATTTTTCGGAAAGCTCAAATGCCGCTTTTGTAAATTCCTTGCACTCTCCCGAGTCAGACGGCTCGACCATGGCTGCCTTTGATGCGACTGCATAATGACGGCTGTCCTGCTCATTCTGTGAAGAGTGCATTCCCGGATCGTCCGCAACAGCTATAACAAGTCCTCCGTTTACGCCCGAATAGACAGATGTAAAAAGCGGATCGGCAGCAACGTTAAGACCCACGTGCTTCATGGCAGTAAACGCCCTTGCACCGCCGATAGATGCGCCTATGGCAGCCTCTGTAGCCACCTTTTCGTTGGGCGCCCATTCCGAATGTATCTCGTCATATTTTGCGGCAAACTCCGTAATTTCCGTACTGGGTGTTCCGGGATAGCCGGATACCACATCTGCACCCGCTTCATAAAGACCTCTGGCAACTGCATGATTGCCAAGCATAAGTTCTGACATGAAAGCTCCTCCGTATATATATTTTTTCTGTTATAAGCATTATAACATATTTTTTTCACATTGCCAATAGTTTTTGGCAAATTTTTCAAAAGAAAATTAAAGAGTATATCACAGATTTTGTATGCTGTACAGTTTTTCATCGGGTAACAGATTAAAAAATCCCATAATGACGGAAAATAAAACACGCCGTACTCCTTTATCGGTACGGCGCAGGAAATTATTCTTATATAAAATCTCCGGAATACACTTTGAGCGGAGTTGCGCAGATCTTTACAGTATTTTTATGACAGGGCAGCCCATTCTTCCGATAATATGCGCATTAAGATTAAAAAAGCTCATGCACTCATCAAGTATGACAGCGTCCGATGTCACCACATTTTCAAGAGCCGAAAGGATCGGATCAACGGCATTTTCCACATATACCTCCGTTTTAAAGGGACAGCCCCTCATTGTATCAAGTATAAGTCCCATAAGCCGCCGTGAGTTGGAAACGGGGGCATCAAGATAGAAAACTGCCCTTTCTATTTTAAGAGAGGTAAGCTCCTTTGCAATTGCACGGACTGCGGGCACTGTTTTGTCGATAATGGAATAAGTCCCCCGCAGCCCCGCAAGATCCCTTATTGTGCCGTCCATGCCGTAAAAGAGCGTTGAGGAGGATAAAGCTATCTCTAAGGTAATTATGGTGTTAAAGCCGTCAATATAAACGGTCTTTCCTTTAAGATCGGCACTTTTTAACTCCTTTGCCCTGCGCAGAGCTATCTTCTCATCGGAGGAAAGCGTTCTTGCAAGGGCAAGTCTCTGCCGCTCAGAAAGCTGATGATGATTGCCTACAAATGTAGTAGAATTTTTGACGGCATAGCCTCTGTTTAAAAGAAAGCATACCTCCTCTGCGGCACATCTCAGCTTTTCAAGGCTCTTTCCGGAAAAGTCCCTTTCATCGGAGGGAACAAATCCTCTCCTTACAATTTTAGCGGTATTTCCGTCCTCCATAATACTCCTCCGCATTATGAAAACAGCTTTTTAAGTCTGTTCATGGCTTCCACTGTATTTTCATATGTGCCGAAAGCAGTAAGACGGAACCAACCCGCTCCGTTTTTGCCGAATCCCTCTCCCGGCGTACCCACCACCTGTATCTTCTCCAGAAGAAAATCGAAAAATTCCCAGCTGTCCATTCCCTGCGGACATTTGAGCCACACGTAGGGGGAATTTATACCGCCCGTGAATTTTATACCAAGCTCTGTAAGGGTATCGGTCATTACCTTTGCATTTCTGCGGTAATAGTCAATGGCTTGTCTTGTCTGCTTCTGACCCTCCGGTGTAAATACCGCCGCTGCACCGCACTGTATGGGATAGGAAACGCCGTTGAACTTGCTGCCCTGACGTCTGCCCCAGAGAGCGGCAAGACTTACCTCGCTTCCGTCTGATGCTTTTACCGTAAGCTCCTCGGGGATAACCGTATAGCCGCAGCGTGTACCGGTAAAGCCCGCTGTCTTTGAAAGGGAACACATTTCAATGGCGCATTTTTTCGCACCCTCCGCACAGTAGATGCTTCGAGGAAGTGCAGGGTCGGAGATAAATGCTTCATAAGCCGAATCAAAAATTATTACAGCCTCATTTTTAATGGCATAGCTTACCCATTCTTCAAGCTGCGCCTTTGTATACACCGAGCCTGTAGGATTATTGGGGGAGCAAAGATAGATAATATCCGCATGAACGCTTTCATCGGGCATTGCGGCAAATCCGTTTTCTTCGTTGGAATCGGCATATATTATCCTCCTGCCGCACATAACGTTTGAATCCACATAGACAGGGTATGCGGGGTCTGTCACAAGAATGGTATTATCATCGCCGAAAATATCGGTGATATTGCCGCAGTCCGCCTTTGCTCCGTCATTTATCCTTATTTCCGACAGTGAAAGGCTCACGCCGAAGCTCCCGTAATAGTCAGCCACTGCCTGTTTTAAGAAATCATAACCCGTGCCGCTGTCCTCATAGCCTTTAAAGGTTTCCCTGACGCCCATTTCATCAGCACCCTTTTTTATAGCCTCCACCACGACAGGAGCAAGGGGCAGCGTAACATCGCCTATACCCATGCGGATAAGGGGCTTGTCGGGATTTGCCTCGGAAAAAGCCTTTACTCTTTTGGCTATGTCGATAAACAGATAATTCTTTTTCATTGTAAGAAAATTTTCATTGATCTTTACCATTGGTGTACTCCTTTACAGAATTTTTTTGCGGGATATGAGTTCTTTTCGGTTTGTCACGATTTATCTGCCCGAAGTATAGGGGCAGAAACTGTCGGGTCATAAGACGGAAAACAGAAATAACAGTGCGGTCAGATATCTATCTCACCCGTAAAGACCGTTTCGGCAGGACCTCTCATAAGCACAGTGCCGTCCGAACGGTAGGTGATGAAAAGATCGCCGCCCCTGAGATGAACGGTTATCTCTCTGTCATGGGAACAGTAGCCGTTGAGCACCGAGGACACAGCAGCCGCACAAGCTCCCGTGCCGCAAGCCCATGTTTCTCCCGAACCCCGTTCCCACACTCTCATACGAATGGAATGGTCCCCTGTCAGCTCTGCAAATTCGGTATTTACACGCTGTGGAAAAAGCGGATGATTTTCAAAGAGCGGACCTGTTTTTTCAAGGTCAAGGCTCTGTGTATCCTCAACATAGGTGACTGCATGGGGATTCCCCATTGACACTCCCGTGATACGGTATTCCCTGCCGCCTACGGTTATGGGCTTGTTTATAAAGCTGTCGCCGTCAGCGTCCATAGGTATCTCACGGGGCGCAAGGACAGCCCTCCCCATATCCACAAGCACAGTTTTAACGATGCCGTTTTCGGGGAAAAGAGTAAGGTGCTTTATTCCGCTCAGTGTTTCGAGAGTAAGAGCTGTTTTATTTGTAAGACCGTTGTCGTAAACATATTTTCCGATACAGCGGGTAGCGTTTCCGCACATCATACCCTCGCTGCCGTCGGCGTTGAACATTCTCATGCGAAAATCAGCCTTATCGGACGGCATGATAAGCACAAGTCCGTCAGAACCAATGCCGAAATGTCTGTCGCTTACAATGACTGACACTCTTTCGGGATCGTCAACCTGTTCGGAAAAACAGTTTACATAAACATAGTCATTGCCTATGCCCTGCATTTTGGTAAATTTCATCAAGCTGCTCCTTTCGGGAAAAATAATGCCGACAAAAACAGGAGATGTAATATACAACCCTGTCTGCGGATATTCGGGCAGGATATTCCGTTTAATTGTCGGATCTCATGTATTCGTAGGTTTTGAGTACCTCTGCTGCCGCCTCGGAAAGAGTAATGCGGTGATCCATGGCACGCTTCTGTATCTGTCGGTGAGCGTCCTTTTCGGTAATGCGCAGATATTCGATAAGAACGCATTTTGCACGGTTTACCAGCTTTGTTTCGTCAAGGGAACGCCTGAGAGCCGCATTTTCCTCCCGCAGCTCGTCTAACTGCTCCCTGAGGGCGCAGACACTGCGCACGGCGTTTACCGCTGCTGCTTCGGACACCGAACGTGGAAGAAGCATTATCCCTCTGCCGCCCAGCTTTCCGCAGACCTCCTCATACACCTTTGAGGGAACGAAAACTACCTGACAGGCAGAAAAAAATTTATTTATATAAGTAACTCTGTCCAGTCCGAACACGTCCTCAAAGGGAAGTGAGGACAGTATAACATAGTATTTGTCGGGGGGGATATCCCTGATATCTCTGCCGTCCGAAACGGCTGTATCGTCAAATCCCGCCTGTTCCGCAATACGGACAAGGGAATTTATCGTTTCACCGGAGGAGGACAGTATAAGCGCTTTTTTTCCTTGCATAAAAGATCTCCGCTGTGAGGGGTAATGTGCAGTAAACGGATATTATCCCGGTTACTGCCTTATCCCCATGATATATTCGTTTTTATTATATCATATTTATTTTGTAAATGCAAATATTTTTTGATTTCAAAATGTTTTGTCCGTATCGTTCTGTATGTGCAGTGCTGCAAATGGGAAATTTGAATTTCCCATTTACTCTCTCTCACTTAATTATAATTTATCTGCTTTCAAGATGTTTTGTCCGTAACATTGTATTTGTGCTGTACCGCCAAAGGGGAGGTTTGCAGCTCCCCTTTTATACTCCTTTTTGCCGCTATTATGCTGAATTGGAGGGTTTCTGCTTTCAAGATGTTTTGTCCATATCGTTCTGTATGTGCTGTCCCTCCAAAGGGGGAACCTTCGGGAAGGAGGGGGAAGGGCAGAGATTTCTTAGACGCTCACTTCCCTCCCCCCTCCTTCCCTACGGTTGCCCCCTCTGGACTCCCCTTCCCTCTCCCAACCTCCCCTCTCCCTCTACCGCTATCACACTAAATGTTTTTATTTACTGTAGATTTTAAGGGTGGCACATTATTTGGGGTTTGCTTTGATTTCTTTTTGCCATGTTGGGATTTTTTAGGGTGAAATACGCCGTAATTGTTTCGGTTATTTTGATTTGTTCGGGGGGATTTGGTTTTGCTGTAATTGAAAGTTATCGAGTTAAAAATTAAATGTTTATCTCATAATAAGCCAACGAGGTGGCTTCGGGTTCCACCCGCCTCATAAGTCATATAAAAATTTTTTCAATCTAAAGTTACCGAGTTACTAATTAAATGCTTTTTTCATAATAAACCAACGACCCGGCAGCGGGTTCCGCCCGCCCCCATAAGTCATATAAAAATTTTTTGCAAGCTAAAGTTACCGAGTTACAAATTAAAAGTTTTTTTCGCAACAAACCAACGACCTGAAAGCGGCATCATGCTGCCCGCCCCATAAGTCATATAAAAATTTTTTCAATCTAAAGTTACCGAGTTACAAATTAAAAGTTTTTTTCGCAACAAACCAACGACCTGCAGACGGCATCATGCCGTTAGTTGTTTACATAGAGCTGTTTGTAGGGGTTTGCGGAGTTTGGTACGAGCTTGAAAAAGTGAGCAGAGAGTATTTCCTGTGCATTTCCGCCGAAAGCACCGGTATATTTCCTTACGTCCTCTGCGATCTGCGCCTTGTCCTCATCATCTGCATCTGATACGCTTACCTGTGCGGGGACGTGGGGGGCTTTTTCGCTCCTTATGTATATTGCGCCGCCGTGCATACCCGTTCCGCAGTATGAACCCACAGGACAGGTATCCTCAAAGCCCAGTCCCAGAACGATTATCCGTCCGCCTGCCTGATACTCTGCAAGAAAATCTCCTACCCTGCCGCCGATAACAAGCACGGGTATCTTATTCATATACTGCTTCATGTGAATGCCCGCACGATAGCCCGCATTTCCCTTTATAAGTATCGTCCCGTCCCTCATGCCGTAGCCCGGCGCATCGCCGCAGCTGCCGTGAATGGTAATAGTTCCGTCATTCATCGTATCTCCCAGTGCGTCCTGTGCATTTCCGTAAACGGTTATATCCGACTGCGTAAGATACGCCCCCAGAGCATTTCCGGGTATACCGTAAACCGAAATGCTCTTGTGCAGACAGCCGCTGCCGATAAAACGCTGCCCCAGACAGCCCTCTACGGTTACTTCCCTGTCAGCACTGTCCCTTATTGCCTGATTTAATGCTTTAAAGTGCATATTTTCGGCATTTATCTTAGTCATTGCCAACACCTCCCGCCAGCTTTTCATTTCTTCTTGCCCTTGAAAACGCCATAAGCATGGGGTTTTTCTTGAGCATTTCAAAATCCGTTTCATCAAGAGCGATATGCTCCTTTATCATGGAGGTGTAAATGCCCGCACGTTCTATCTTATTTCCCATAAGGATAAAGCCTTTAAGGGAATTATCTTTGGTAAACAGCTTTTTATAATTGCTGCCGTCCTTTTCGCAGTAGACCTCGCCGTCATAGCTGCCCGCAGTTATGATATGCAGCCCGAAAAATCCGATAGCGTTCATGGGGATAGCATTAAGATAATAGCTTTCCTTTCCCGCCATATTCCTGCCCGCAACATTTCCCTGCATAAAGGCATTGGGAAGAATTGCAAGTATCCTTTCCGTTCCTGCGGATATGTCAAAGGACTTTGTGCAGTCTCCTGCCGCATAGATATCCGTCACGCCCTTTACAGCCTGACGTGTATCGGTCTCAATGCCTCTGTTCACACTTCCGCCCGCACTCTCTGCAAGCTCTGTATTCGGACGAACGCCCACAGCCAGTATAACAAAATCAAAGTCAACTGTTTCGCCGTTGTTAAGCTCTGCGGAATTTTCCCCGAATTTCTTTACGCTTGTACCTAAAATGAACCGCACGCCCTTTGACTCGATATGCGCCTGCATAATATCCGAGGCTTCCTTATCAAGAATAGAGGGCAGTATCCTGTCCGCAAGGTCTATAACAGTCATCTGTGCGCCGTAATGCTCGAGTGCTTCTGCTGCTTTAAGTCCGATAAGCCCTGCGCCCACAATAAGCACCTTTGAGCCCTGCTTTACGGTTTTTTCAATAGCCTTTACATCATCGAGCTTCATAAAGGAGAATTTATCCTTTACATTGTCAAGTCCCTCCATAGGCGGCACAAAGGGCTTTGAGCCTGCCGCAATAAGGAGCTTGTCATAGCTTACCTTGCTGCCGTCCTCCAAAAGGACATTTTTTGAGGCTGAGTCCACCGAAACAGCTCTGATACCAAGCATGGTATCCACCTTGTTGTCCTCATAAAAGCTGAGAGGTCTGTAGATCATGCTCTCCTCGGTAACTCTGCCCTTTAGCAGATAGGAGATAAGGGGACGGGAATATGTATGATATTTTTCATCGGAGATAATAACTATCTGTCCGTCCTTATCCGCTTCCCTGATACCCTGTACCGCACCGATCCCCGCTGCGGAATTTCCGATGATAACATATTTCATCACGCCTCACCCCTTTCCTCATAGACAATGGCACGGTTAGGACAGTTTGCCGCACAGGCAGGCTCTCCCGCATTATTTCTCGTGCAAAGCTCACATTTTGTAACAGTCATGCCGTCATTCTGCGGGTCGATCACGATACAGCCGTAGGGGCATGACAGTACACAGGTGTAACAGCCCACACACTTGTCTTTATTTATCTCGATAACACCGTTATTTATTGACAACGCTCCCGCAATACAGCCCTTGACACAGGCGGGATCCTGACAATGACGGCAGGAAACGGCAAAATTAATTCCGTCGCCCTCCTCTATCCTGATTCGGGGAGCAGCGTTTCTTCCCAGCTTGAAAGCCTTTGACATATCCGTCTCGCCGCTGTTTGCGAAAGCACAGTAAAATTCGCAGAGATGGCAGCCCAGACACCAGTCCTCATTTACATAAACTCTTTTCATGAGACTTACTCCTCTTTAACAAAGTTTGATTATTCGCCTGCATGACGGATACCTAAGATATCAAGCTCCTTCTGTGTAAGACCTATGCCCCTGAGCATAAGGCGGTTGCCTCTGAGAGCCTCTACAGAGTTGATACCCATGCCGCCCATGATCTCCTTGATCTCGTGATCCCACGCATGGACAAGGTTTACAAGGCGCTTGTACCCTACTTCGGGATTAAGACGCTTTACAAGATCCGGACGCTGTGTGGCGATTCCCCAGTTGCACTTGCCGCTGTGACAGGTCCTGCAAAGGTGACAGCCAAGTGCAAGAAGTGCAGGCGTAGCGATATAGACCGCATCTGCGCCCAGTGCAATGGCTTTTACCACGTCCGAGGAGCAGCGCACCGAGCCTGCTGCAACTATGGATACTTCATTTCTTATACCCTCGTCCCTGAGACGCTGGTCAACAGCTGCAAGGGCAAGCTCAATGGGTATTCCCACATTATCCCTTATCCTTGTGGGAGCAGCGCCCGTACCGCCTCTGAATCCGTCTATTGCGATGATATCCGCACCCGAACGTGCGATACCCGAGGCAATGGCTGCCACATTATGCACTGCCGCTATTTTTACGATAACAGGCTTTGTGTACTCTGTAGCCTCTTTTAAGGAGAAGATAAGCTGTCTTAGATCCTCTATGGAGTAAATGTCATGATGAGGAGCAGGGGAAATGGCATCTGTTCCCATAGGTATCATACGTGTCCTTGAAACGTCCTCACCTATTTTCTGACCGGGTAGATGTCCGCCGATACCGGGCTTTGCACCCTGACCCATTTTTATCTCGATAGCAGCGCCCGTATCAAGATAGTCCTTGAACACGCCGAAACGTCCCGAAGCCACCTGTACTATGGTATTTGCGCCGTAGCGGTAGAAATCCCTGTGCAGACCGCCCTCACCCGTATTATAGTATATACCCAGCTCCTCTGCTGCTCTTGCCAGTGATTCGTGGGCGTTTTTTGAAATAGAGCCGTAGGACATGGCGGAGAACATGATAGGAGTACTAAGCTCCAGATAGGGATCAATTTTAGTACATACCGAGCCGTCCGGATTTTTCCTGATGCCCGCAGGCTTTTTGCCCAGAAAAACCTTTGTTTCCATAGGCTCTCTCAGAGGGTCGATAGAGGGGTTTGTTACCTGAGAAGCGTTTATAAGTATCTTATCCCAGTAAATGGGGTATTCTTTGGGAGTACCCATAGAGGAAAGCAGCACTGCACCCGTACCCGCCTGACGATAATTTTCTATCATAAGCTGATGAGTGTAATTGGGGCTTTTTCTGAAATCGTTGGGATTGGGAACAATTTTGAGCGCACCCGTAGGACAGATGCACACGCATCTCTGACAATCCACGCACTGAGCGTCACGGGTAAGCATTTTATCAAAATCTGCATCGTAGAAATGCACCTCGTTGGAGCATTGACGCTCACAGGCACGGCATTTTATACATTTGTCCGTATTGCGGACAACATCAAATTCGGCAGGAAAGAAATTTACAGGCATTTGCGTTTACCCTCCTCGTTAAGTTCTGCAATAACAGGCTCGCCGCCCTTTGGAGAGCGGACATTTTCCGCATCAGGACAGATAGCCCTTATGGCGCATTCCTCGCTGGAAATATAGACCATGTCGCCCTTTTCCGCAACTACCATAGAGCGCAGCTTGAGCCTGTCGTTGAGCGCCATGATGCCGCCGGTGTAGCCTAAGATAATGGAGAAAGGTCCTGTGATAAGCAGACTTGAAAGGGCATTTCTAAAATATTTGAGCTTTGCAGCCCTTTCGGGGTCGGTCTTTTCCATAGCCTCTATCTCGCTCCAGAAAGGCGCTGCAATGACAGAGGATATGTCCTCGAGAGAAAGCCCCTGCTTGCGGTGGAGCCAGTCGAAAATATAGGTTATTACCTCTGTATCGGTAAGGAGAGTACATTTGTATCCGAACATTTCAATAAAGCGGCGGTTCGCATCATAGGAGGATATTTCACCGTTATGTACTATAGTATAGTCCAGAAGCGCAAAGGGGTGTGCGCCGCCCCACCAGCCGGGAGTGTTGGTAGGATATCTGCCGTGGGCTGTCCATGCGTAGCCCTCATATTCGTCAAGGCGGTAAAATTCTCCCACGTCCTCGGGGAAGCCCACAGCCTTGAAAACGCCCATGTTCTTGCCGCTCGAGAACACATATGCGCCGTCAATGTCGTTATTTATCCTGATAACGCACTTTACCACAAATTCCTTTTCGTCAAGCTGACTGGAGGCTATCTTTGTGGGCAGTGGGTTTACGAAATACCGCCAGATAAGGGGTTCATTGGTAATGGCAGGTATTTTTTTCGTGGGAATGCGGCTGAGGTTTATCACGTCAAAATGACGGTCTAAAAAGCGTTCAGTCTTTTCTCTTGCATCGTTTGAATTGTAGAAAACGTGAAAGGCATAGTAATCCTTATACTCGGGGTATATACCGTAGCCTGCAAATCCTCCGCCCAGACCGTTTGAGCGGTCGTGCATATAGGAAATGGACTTTACGATGTCCCCTCCGCAAAGGCGGTTTCCGTCACGGCTGATGAATCCGGAAATTGCACAGCCTGCCGGTATTCTTATATCGCCCTCTTTTAAAAGCATTATACTCACTCTCCTAAAAATAAACTGCGATTGCTTTTGTATAATATATTGTAACACCGAAGTCGGAATTTGTCAAGGGTATTTTGCAAGAATTTTATTGATAACTTGCAAATCTTTTCTACAAATTCGTGAACAAAATCGTTTAAGACAGAAAATTATGACATTTTTGAAACGGAATAATGCAATTTTTTTATTATGAAAAATCATTTGCGAAATTAATTGACAAAATTCCCGTTTTATGTTATTATATTAGATATACGAAAGAAAAAACGATTGCTGCTCCTTCTGAAAGGAAAGGTAGATGTCATGATCTGTAAAAAATGCGGAAGTGAATGTCCCGACGGAAATATTTTCTGCGAGGTATGCGGTGCGGAGCTTGAATCTCCTGTGCTGCCTGAAAATATTGACGAAAAGGGACGGGTTAAAAATACAAAAAAAGCCGAAAAACAAAAAAATCCCAAAAAAGAAAAGCCCGTAAAAAAGAAAAAAACTCCGGAGGAAAAGACTGCGCTTAAAAAGAAGTTAAAGGGCGGGGCTGTATGTCTGGGGGTCATTGCGGTAATAGTTTTAATTGTGTGGTTGTCAAGCATTATCGGAGCGAATAAGGGCTACAATGCCGCACTTAAAATACCTCTCGGCAGAAATGTGGAGTACGCCGCAGCGGAAACAAAGCTGGATTTTCAGACTCTCAGCACAAACGGTCTTATCAACAATATGGCGGATTTTGATTATATATGCCTGTCGGAGGATACTGTCAAGGTAAGCGGCTCAGAGCAGCCCCGCTGGGTAATTATGCTCACCACCGATGAGGACGATATCATAACCCATGTGGAGTATTATGATTTCAGTCAGTTAAAGCTCAACTGGAAAGGACGCAAGGAAGCAGCCATGCTTACAGAGGATTCTCTGGAGTACGGCATGAACATACGCAGCGTGAACAAGACCATAGGAATGAAGCCCTACTATATAAGGCGCAGCGTTTCCAACGATTCCATTTACGGATACAGGTACTACTATACCGATGAGGCGGAGGGGTATGACCATGTATACAATTATTTTGTGGACTTCTCCGATGTGGAAAATTCCGTAAGGAACGTGCATTACAGCGAGATAAATTATGCGGGTGCTATCCTCAGTGCATGGGGAGGAACGCCTGTGGAAAATACGCCCCCCGAAGAAACTTCCGCAGAGGAGTTTTCGGAGGACGGCTCGGAAACTGATGAAAACAGCGAAACAGATGAGAGCAGCGAGGGCGAAGAAGAATATTAATGTAAAAAAACTGCCGGAGAAGTTTATTTAAACTTCTCCGGTATTTTTTATATCTGTAAGCTTTCTGCAAACGGATATCCGTTACAAAACCCGGATTCTGATACCTCCTGTATGCACCGTGAAAAAATCGGAGTTACCCGCTTGACAAACAAATTTTTTTGTGATATAATAGCCCATAGTAACTTTTAAAACCGAATAAAGGCAACAGGTGTCGGATATTTTCGTGTCAGCCGAAAATCGATCCGGTGAAAAGGGAAACAGGTGCAAATCCTGTACAAACTCGTTACTGTAATTATGGAGTGCGGAAAATGACCTGCATTTTGCAGGTTCAGAGTCACTGACGAAAGTCGGGAAGGCTTTTTTCTGTGCGATGATATTTAAGTCAGGAGACCTGCCTGCTGTCGGTACACGAAATTATGCTTTTTGGCGGTAATTTCAATGTCACGAGTAATTGGCAGTACGTTTGAACGGATATGTTGCTTTTAAAAGAAGCAATTGTATGCGTCTTTTTGTCGTGCGCTTTTACCTTGATAAAAGCGCACTTTTTTTATTTTCCGAATGATAAAAAATCCGAAAGGCAGGCGATAAATTGAACAGGTTAAACAGGATAACGCCACCTGACCGCAGTGCAGAAAAACGGGCAGGGGAAAAATGGAACAGCATTGCAAAACCGCTTCACGGTCTTGGACTTATGGAGGAGCAGATAATAAAAATTGCGGGCATAACAGGAAGTGAAAGCATAGTCCTTGACAAGAGATGCGCTGTAATTATGTGTGCGGATAACGGCATTGTCTGCGAGGGCGTTACACAGTCTGACAGCAGTGTTACAGCTGCGGCGGCAAAGGCGATAGCAGAGGGAACATCAAGCATAAACTGTCTTGCACGGGTATTTGATGCGGACGTTTTTGCAGTTGATATGGGAATGTGCAGTGATGTGCGGTGCGAAAAGCTCATAAGCCGCAGAATAGCAGACGGTACGGGAAATATTGCGGCAGGTCGGGCAATGAGCGTTTCACAGGTAGAGAGGGCGCTGTCTGCGGCAATGGATATTGTGCGTGACCTGAAGGGGGATGGGTATAAAATAATAGTTTCGGGGGAAATGGGGATAGGGAACACCTCCACGGCTTCGGCGATAGCCTCTGTACTGCTTGACCTGCCTGTGCAGAGTGTTACGGGCAGGGGAGCGGGTCTTGATGATGAGGGACTCAGACGTAAGTGCAATGCAATAAACCGTGCAATAGAAATAAACAAGCCCGACAGGTCAGAACCCCTTGAACTGCTTGCAAAGCTGGGAGGGTATGATATTGCGGGAATGACGGGACTTTTTCTGGGAGGAGCGGTTTACCGTGTTCCCATTGTGATCGACGGATTTATTTCGGCAGTGTCTGCGGCGCTTGCGGTGCAGCTTGCTCCCCTTGCAGGAGAATATATTCTTTGTTCCCACGTTTCAAAAGAGCCTGCGGGGAAAATGATACTTGACCTTATGGGACTAAAGCCCATAATTACAGCCGAAATGCATCTCGGTGAGGGAACAGGCGGTATAATGCTGCTGCCCCTCCTTGACGGCGCACTTTCGGTGTACGATAATGCTCATCGTTTTGAGGATATGAACATGGAAAGGTATGTTGATTTTAATTGTTGATAGTTATAACGGGCGGCAGTAAAAACGGCAAATCCCATATTGCAGAAAGGATACTGGGTTCCTGCCCTGTGCCGAAATATTATATTGCCACTATGGAGCCATATTGCGAAGAGGCTCTTGCCGCAATTGAACGTCATCGTAAAATGCGGGCGGGAAAAGGATTTTTTACCATTGAAAAATATACGGATATTGATAAAATTATTCTTCCCCAAAAATGCGCCGTCCTGCTTGAATGTATCTGTAATCTGTGTGCAAATGAAATGTTTTCGGCGCATTGCAGCGATCCTGTAAATAAGATTCTGTCGGGAATTGATAAGCTCCTTGAAATGTCCGTGACACTTGTGGCAGTTACAAATCAGGTGGGAGATGACGGCATTGATTATCCGCCCGAAACAGCGGAATATATAAAAAATATGGGACTTATAAACCGCAGACTTTCCGAAAGAGCCGACTGCGTTATAGAAGCGGTTTACGGCATACCCGTAATTCTGAAAGGGGAGAAGCTGCAGTGCATATCATAAGATCGTTTTTCTCTGCGTTTCTGATGTATTCGGGGATACCCGTGCCGCAAGTTGATTGGACAGAGGAAAACCGCCGCTATGCGCTGTGCTTTTTCCCGCTTATAGGGGCTGTTATCGGCGGAGCGCTTATGCTGTGGTATCATCTGTGCGGAGTGCTGGAGATAGGCAGCGGTCTTTTTTCCGCAGTGGCGGTATCACTTCCCGTGCTTATTACGGGGGGCATACATCTTGACGGATTCTGCGATGTACATGATGCAAAAGCAAGCATGGGAAAAAGAGAAAAAATGCTTGAAATAATGAGCGATCCCCATATAGGGGCATTTGCGGCAATTCATCTTGTGCTGCTGATACTTATACAGTACGGTTTATTTTTGCAGATAACAGACAGGAAAACACTGCTTATCTGTTCACTGGGTTTTGTGCAGTCAAGGGCATGGAGCGGACTTGCGGCGGTAACATTCAGGTCTGCAAAGAATAAGGGATCGTTACAGAATTTTACCCGTCCCGCAGATAAAAATATAACGGCAGCAGTGGAGATATTTTTCCTTGCTCTGACCTGTGCGGCTATGATATGTACGGACAATTTTACGGGGGTCTGCTCTGCTGCGGGAGGAGCGGCGGCATTTATATATTACCGTGTTTTTTCATACAAAAAATTCGGAGGTATAACGGGGGATATTGCAGGATATTTTTTACAGCTCTGTGAGCTTGCGATAATGATGTGTGCGGTATTTTCGGAAAGGATAGGAGAGGTGTTTCTGTGAAACTTATAGTAGGCGGAGCTTATCAGGGAAAGACTGCTTATGTTATGAAAAAATATAATATTAGACCCGAAGAAATTATAAACGGTGAAGATGTCGAGATGTGCAGGACGGCGGAATTTAAATGTATTGACAGCTATCATCTTTTTGTAAAAAGACTTCTTGAAAACGGCAGTGATCCTGTTGAAATTACAGAAAAAATTCTGAATAATTCCCCCGGTATTATCATCATCATGAATGAGATAGGAAACGGCATTATCCCCATAGAAAAATCAGAGCGCATATGGCGGGAACAGGTCGGAAAAGCGGGCTGTTTTCTTGCGGGGAGAGCGGACAGCGTTGAAAGGATAGTCTGCGGTCAGGCTGTTTTAATAAAGGGGTGAAGAGTATGAAAATAATTTTTATCCGTCACGGAAAAACACGGGGTAATCTTGAAAAACGATATATCGGCAGGACGGACGAGCCTCTTTGCGCTGAGGGCATAGACGGAATAAGGCGCACATATCCCGTGTCGGATATTGTAATTTGCAGTCCGATGAAAAGGTGCAGGGAAACCGCAGAGATTATTTATCCTGACAGGAAAGCGGTTATTTACAGCGGCTTGCGTGAGTGTGATTTCGGCGATTTTGAGGGAAAAAATTATACTGAGCTTAGTAAAGACCGTGATTATCGGGATTGGCTCGACAGCAGAGGAGAGATGCCCTTTCCCCACGGTGAAAGCCGCAGGGATTTTGCAAAACGCTGCACAGATGCATTTATGCAGGCTGTTTGTGAAATAAAATGCGGCACTGCTGCGTTCATAGTACACGGCGGAACTATTATGGCAATACTTGAAAAATATGCCGTTCCCAAAAAATCATTTTACGATTACCAGACAGAAAACGGCTGCGGATTTATAACGGAATTTGACGGAAAAAATATAAGGATAACAGAGGAGATAACATGAAGGCTGTACTGCTCACACTGCCTGTTATAATGGGATTTATTCTTGATATGCTTATCGGCGATCCCTATAATATACCGCACCCTGTACGGCTTATGGGAAAGGTGATTTCAAGGCTTGAAATTATTCTGAGAGGGCTTCTCCCTAAAAAGGAAAGGGCGGCAGGCGTGCTGCTTGTCCTTATCGTTGAGTTACTGTCAGGGTGCATTCCCGCAGCTATACTTTTTTTCTGCTATAGGATAAATATATGGGCGGGAATTGCTGCGGAAAGTATAATGTGCTGTTATCTGCTTGCGGCAAGGTGTCTTGAAAGGGAAAGCATGAAAGTTTACAGTGCGCTTGTTTCTGATGATATGCAAAAGGCAAAAGAATATGTATCAATGATAGTTGGCAGAGATACAGCAGGTCTTGACAGAAACGGTATTATAAGAGCAGCTGTTGAAACTGTTGCGGAAAATACCTCTGACGGCGTGACTGCGCCACTGTTTTATATAATGTGGGGCGGTGCGGCGGCAGGATTTTTTTACAAGGCGGCAAATACTATGGATTCCATGATCGGATATAAAAACGAAAAATACATTGACTTCGGATATTGTGCGGCAAGGCTTGATGATGTGCTGAATTTTATCCCGTCACGGATAACGGCTCTTATTATGATAATGTCTGCATTTATTCTCGGTTTTGACGGGAAAAATGCATGGAAAATATGGCGGCGTGACCGCACAAATCACGCAAGTCCCAATTCTGCGCAGACAGAATCGGTATGTGCGGGGGCGCTTGATATAATGCTTGGGGGAGATGCGTATTATTCGGGAAAACTTGTAAGAAAGAAAACTATCGGCGATAATATACACAGTCCCGAAAATGATGATATCTGTCGGGCAAACAGGCTAATGTACTGCACATCTGTCATTATGCTTATAACAGCGGCTGCGGTGCGGGCGGCTTTCTGGAGGACTGTATTATGATAATTTACAGGCACGGCGGCGATATTTATACCCGTCATGTAAGATATGATTTTTCGTCAAACATAAACCCTCTGGGAATGCCGCAGAGCGTTAAAAATGCCCTTGCAGCGCATATTGACGATTATGAACATTATCCTGATGTAAGCTGTGCTGCACTCAGAAAAGCAATAGCGGAATATGAAAAGACAGACAGCGGAAAAATTGTCTGCGGTAACGGTGCGGCGGACCTTATCTTCCGTATAGTTCATTCATTAAAGCCGAAAAAAGCACTTCTTACAGCGCCCTCATTTTCCGAATATGAAAAGGCTCTTAAAAGTGTTGACTGCGGGATAATTTTTCATTATCTTCATGAGGAAAATAATTTTGAAGCTGATGAAAAAATTCTTTCCCGTTTAAATAACATTGATATGCTCATTCTTGCTTCTCCCAATAATCCCACGGGAAATATTATGGGGCAGGAGCTGATAAAAAAAATTATTGAGGAGTGCTGCAAAAAAAATATTTATCTTGTTGTTGACGAGTGCTTTATGGATTTTGTTTATGACAGTGAAAAATACCCCCTTCCTGTCTGCGGCAATGTAATGATACTTAAAGCCTTTACAAAAATTTTTGCAATGGCAGGACTGCGGCTCGGGTATCTCATCTGCTCAGATGAAAATCTGATAAGGGAGATTGAAAACTGCGGTCAGAGCTGGAGCGTGTCAGTGCCTGCCCAGACAGCGGGAATTGCGGCAGCAGGTGAAAGGGAGTATGTGAAAAAAACCGTTGAGCTTATTTCACAGGAAAGAATTTTTCTTACAAAAGGACTGGAAAAGGCAGGATTTAAGGTATATCCGTCAGCGGCAAATTTTATCCTGTTCAGATGTAAAATTCCTCTTGATGAGATACTCATAAACGAGGGAATTGCCATACGAAATTGCAGTGACTACAGAGGTCTGGGGGAGGGATATTTCAGAATTGCGGTAAGGACACGTGAGGAAAATAAAATACTGATAAGTGCAGTCGAAAGGGCTGTTAAAAATAAGAATTTAAAATAAACGGAGGAAAATATTATGGGACTGATACACATTTACTGCGGAAACGGCAAGGGCAAAACGACCGCTGCGCTGGGACTTGCTTTAAGGGCGGCAGGAAGCAAAATGAGAGTGCATATCGTTCAGCTTTTAAAGGGAGCGTACACCTCGGAGCTTGAAACTCTCAGACTGATACCGGATATAACCATAGAGCGGTGCGATAGGAATTACGGCTGCATATTTGACAAGGACGATGAAAACAGGCGCAGTGTCACAGAGTGTAATAATGCCCTGCTAATCCATGCAGAGGAGCTTTTAAAAAGCGGCAGCATTGATATGCTGATAATTGATGAATTTAACAATGCCTATTCTCTCGGACTTTTAGACCGTGAGCTTGCGGACAGGATAGTTTTCCGGAAGCCTTCGGGTGCGGAGCTTGTTTTGACGGGACGTGACCCTGCACAAAAATTTATAGATGCAGCCGACTATGTAAGCGAAATAAAAGCCGTAAAGCACCCCTACGATTCGGGTATCACCGCAAGAAAGGGAATAGAATACTGATGTTATCCCGCAAAACAAATACAAGGTATACCGTGCTGTTTGCCGCAGGCGGCGCACTGCTTATCATGACCTTTATTTTAAGCGTAATGCTGGGTTCGGTGGAAATTTCCGCCGCAGAAATATACGGCTGCTTTTTCACTCCCGATAATGTCCGCAGTGCGCATTATTCCATAATTATGGATATACGTCTGCCCAGAACTCTTGCGGCAATTGCGGGAGGGGCGGCGCTGGCAGTTTCGGGAGTGCTTTTGCAGAATTTTTTCGGAAATCCCATTGTTGAGCCGTATATTCTCGGCATATCCTCAGGCTCAAATTTGTTTCTGGGGATAGTCATTCTGGGAGGATATACATTCGGCATGAAAAATATCAGCAGTATGGGAATGTTTATCGGCTCTTTTATCGGAGCAATGGCGGTAATGCTTGCGGTGATATTTGTTTCGCAAAAGGTAAGGAGCGTTACAAGTCTGCTGATAATCGGTCTTATGATAGGATATGTATGCAGTGCGGTAACAAGCGTGCTTACGGTAATTGCCGATAAGGAGCGCATTATGGGCTTTGCAAGGACGACTATGGGCAGCTTTGCGGGCTTTACATGGGAGCAGCTTAAAATACTCTGTCCTGTTACGGCGGCTTTTCTTGCGGCGGCGTTTCTTATGAGCAAGGACTTAAACTCCATGCTGCTGGGCGAAAAATATGCACAGTCAATGGGAGTATCTGTCAGGGCGTTCAGATTTTGTATAGTTGTGGTGTCAAGTGTTCTTACCGCTGTTGTTACGGCTTTTGCGGGAGCGGTGTCATTTATCGGGCTTGCCGTTCCTCATATTGTAAGGATAATTTTCCGCACATCGGATCACCGCATTGTAATACCTGCGGCGATTATTTTCGGAGCGGTAATGGCAGGACTGTGCGATATGGGAGCAAGGCTCATTATGCCGCCTACAGAACTTCCGCTGGGCGCAATGACGACTATTATCGGCGCCCCCACAGCGGTATATCTTCTTGTGAGCAAAAACGGAGAGCGTTAAATCTACGGGGAGCGGATATATGGAAGAAGCAGTAATAAAAACCACACATCTGAATGTGGGCTACAACAAAAAAACAGTAATATCGGATATTGATCTTAACGCTCTGAAAGGAGAAGTCGTGTGTCTGCTCGGACCTAACGGCGCAGGAAAATCCACAATTCTCAAAACCCTTTCGGGACTGCTTGCACCTCTTTCGGGAACAGCTGAGCTTGACGGGGAGGGCATAAACGGTATAGATAAAAAGTCCCTGTCCCGCAGGCTTTCCCTTGTTCTTACCGATGGACCTGTTCCTGCCATGACAACCGTCTTTGACCTTGTTTCAATGGGACGAGCGCCGTACACGAATTTTATGGGACAGCTTTCCGATAACGACCGCCGCATTATTGATGCCGCTCTTGCGGAAACGGGCATAAGCGGACTTCGTGACAGGTATGTAAGCGAGCTTTCAGACGGTGAAAAGCAGAAAGCCATGATAGCAAGGGCGATCGTGCAGGAGCCCGAGGTCATTATTCTTGATGAACCTACGGGACATCTTGACATAGGGTACAAGGTGGAGGTAATACGTCTTTTGCAAAAACTTTCCGCCGAAAAGCAGATGACCTGCATTCTGTCACTTCATGATATTGATCTGGCGCTTAAAGGCTGTAAGACGATAATGCTTGTAAATGACGGCAAAATATCGGGCATGGGCGCACCTGAGGAAATAATAAAAAGCGGTACATTCACAGAGCTTTACCATATAAAGGGCGGCAGGTACAGTGAGCTTATGGGCTCTGTGGAGATAAAAGCGCCCCTTGCAAACGATGCATTCGTTGCGGCAGGAAACGGCACGGGAGCGGTTATTTACCGTTCTCTTGCAAGAAACGGCTACGGCGTTGTAACGGGAGTGGTGCATGAAAATGACAAGGATCATGAAGTCGCCGCAGGTGTTTGCAGTGAAATGATCTGCGAAAAGGCATTTGAGCCGATAAGCAGAGGATCTGCCGTAAAAGCGGAGGAGCTTGCGCTTATGCAGAGATTTGTAATTGACAGCGGCTTTCCTGTGGGAGGGATAAATGCGGAAAATATCGGACTTATTAAAAATATTATTTTGAAAGGGAAAAGGGTATTTTCTCTGCGTCCCGTAAATGAAAGCCGCAGATTTTTCGGAGAGCTTGACAGCAGGATAGTCCATGCAGGCACTGTTTCGGAGCTTATACAAAAAATAAGATCAATTTTCTGAATTGTTTTAAAGAATATCTCCGATTTTTTGAATTGTCTTAAAAGTCATAAGGCTTTTAAAATAAAAATTAAGAGAGGTAAAAGAGTATGAAAAAACTGAAAAGAACATTAAGTCTGCTGACAGCGGCGGCAATGTTTGCAGCGCTGTTTACTGCCTGCGGGGGAAATGAGGACGCTCCCGAAGCAGATACACAGGCATTGTCCGCAGAGGGAGTGACCGAAAATGATGAGGACAGCTCTGTGCAGACAGAAGGGGGAGAAATTAAAACGCTTTACAGCCCCGATTTCAGTATTGAGCTTTTGGAAAACGGCATTAAAAGGGTCATAGACGGCGACGACAGAGAGCTTATACTTGTACCGAAAGCCCTTGACGAGATCCCCGCAGAGTATGCGGACAGTACGGTGATAAGAACTCCCGCAGAAAATGCGGTTTTTCTCTCGGCAACTCAGGTATGCACATTCAGAACTGTTGACAGTCCCGAAATAATAAGCGGTATAGGCGGCGTTGCAGGCGGTGCAGAGGAGTGGAGCGACATTCCCGCAGTGGCGGCAGGACTCGAAAGCGGCGATATAATCAATGTGGGCGGCGACGGCATGACCGACCCCGATTATGAGCTTATAAGCTCCTTAGAGCCTGATGTGGTGTTTGTTTACAGCGGTGAATACGGTCAGCAGAGTCAGATGTCAAAACTTGACGAACTGGGGATAAATTATGCTGTTGACAATGAATATCTGGAGTCTGATTATCTTGCAAGAATGGAGTGGATGAGATTTCTGCTCACATTCTTTGATGCAGATGATGAGGCGGACGAGGCAATGGAAAACGCAAAGGCAAATATAGAGGAAGCAAAGGCAAAAACAGAGGGACTTGACAAGCCCACAGCAGCGATTTTCAATATCTATGACGGCACGGTATATCCCACAGATGATTCAAGCTGGGTTGGAAGCATGATGTCTGATATGGGAGCAGTAAATGCATTTTCGGAGCTGCCGTCAGGGGCGGTAACATACGAGGCGGCATATGAGTGCATAAGCAGTGCCGACATTATCATCTATTCCGCAGTGCCGGGTTATACAAGCGGCATGGAGGGGATTGCAGATGTGTTTCCTCAGATAACCGAATGCAAGGCATATGAAAATGACAGAGTTTATCAGTATACGGATATTTTCTGGCACGGCATTGATCAGTCCGACATAATGGCGTGTGATTTTGCGGCTGCATTTTATCCCGATGTACTTGAGGGAGATGAGCTTACCTATCTTATTCATCTTGAAAAGTAAGCTGACGTAATTTATTATCGGACAAGAAATGCGTACCCGTCTGTCATTGCAGAAAGGTACGCATTTTACGGTTTATTAAAATAACAAGATCGGTGTCTTACAGCATATGCATTCTCAGCTCTTCACCGCTCTGTGCGCAGAGATATGCGGGAGGTATATCAAATATGGTCTTGCAGCCTGATACGCCCTCGCTGTTCAGCCTGTATGCGGCTCTTGCAAATGCGGTGAGTATTGATGAGGTAAACTCGGGGTTTGAATCCAGCTTTAAGCTGAACTCCATTACATGGGTATTTCTGCCGTTTTCCCCTGTTTTTCCGCTGCGGATAACAAAGCCGCCGTGAGGGATACCGCTGTGATCTCTTTCCAGCTCCTCTTCGGAAATAAAGTGTACAGTCGTATCATAATCCGAAAAATAGTTGGGCATTGTCTTTATATCATTTTCGATCTTAGCCTTATCTGCGCCCTCCTCAGCCACAACAAAGCACTCTCTTGTGTGCTTTTCACGGGTGGAAAGGACGGGATTTTCGCCGTTTCTTACTCTTTCAAGGGCGCTCTCCACGGGAATGGTATACTGCTTTGCATTCTTCACGCCCTCTACCCGTCTTACGGCGTCTGAGTGTCCCTGACTTACTCCCTTGCCCCAGAATGTATAGTCGCTGCCCACAGGAAGTGCAGCATTGCCGTACATTCTCATAAGTGAGAAAAGTCCCGGATCCCAGCCTACGGAGATGATCCCTACCTTGCCCGCTTCCTTTGCGGACTTGTCCACATTTGAAAAATGCTCGGGGATACGGGCATGAGTGTCAAAGCTGTCAACTACGTTAAAATACTTTGCAAGCTCTGGTGTCTGTACGGGCAGATCGCTCATGCTGCCGCCGCAGAGGATCATAACATCTATCTCGTCCTTATGAGCAAGCACCTCGCTTGCAGAATAAACGGGTACACCCTTTGCTGCTATCTTAACATTTGCGGGATCACGGCGTGTAAATACTGCTGTGAGAGTCATGTCGGGATTCTGCTTTACTGCGTATTCAACGCCTCTGCCAAGATTTCCGTAGCCGAAAATACCTATTCTTATCATGATACATATTCTCCCTTGATATAAAATTCTCTTTGCAGGACTTTTCCCTGCTTCCTGCAAAGTAATACAAAATTATGATAACAAATTTTCTCATAAAAGTCAATAGCTTACGAAAAATATGTACACTTTGCATAATTTTGAGTACCCGAATCATGCAAGATAGCTACAGGCATAATTGCAGCGGCAGGACAGTTTGACAAAATTGCATTAATATGATATAATAATTCCCGTAAAGCTCAAAAAAGGAGAATAAACATGACAGAGATAGATTTTGCAATTCTTGATTTTATAGCCGATTACATACGCTGCGCATTTCTTGATACACTGCTGCCCCTTATCACTCATCTGGGAGACGGGGGCGCACTTGCTATAGCTGTTTCGGTTGTGCTGATGATAACGAAGAAATACCGTCGGGTGGGCTGCACAATGGCTCTGGCGCTTTTAATGTGCCTTGTGGCGGGAAATCTGCTGCTCAAACCCCTTGTGGCACGTCCCCGCCCCTTTATACAGCGTCCTGTCAATCTGCTCATTCCGCCGCCCTCGGGCTATTCTTTCCCCTCAGGACATTCCTTTGCCTCCTTTGCTTCGGCAACAGTGCTTGCAAAACGGCTGAGAAAGACCGCCCCGTATGTGATAATTCTTGCCTTTCTCATTGCATTTTCAAGGCTTTATCTCTATGTACACTTCCCCTCTGACGTGCTGACAGGCTCTCTGCTGGGCGTTGGTGCGGGGTTTGCATCATGTGCACTGGTTAAGGAAAAAGAGGAAACTATGCATGACACGGAAACGACTGTATGAGCTGCTCAAATACGGCAGGGGAGATGCTCTGCTGTTTCTTATCGGTGACAGGAAGAAATATCCGCACGCCGAGGGCGGAAAGGCTGCTTTATTATCTTTATGACCGTAACCCCTGTTCGGTGTGCCGTACTTATTGTTTAAAGACAATGAGCCGCTGTGGGGTTTTAAGTGAAAAACTCCTTAATATATGTCTTTATGATGTTAATGAGGATACGGTCCGCTATGCACGTAAACGTCTTAACTTGTCAGCAAAATAACATATTTTAAAACATAAAACGTTTAAAAAATTGTGCAATGCTCCAAAAATAAAAAAATTATAAAAAACTACTTGATTTTTCCTGCAAACATGGTAAAATAGATTTAGCACTCAAGAAATAAGAGTGCTAACACACAAAGCGGTTGACTGCTAAAAGCAGTGAAAAATGTGCCGCCAAAAAAGAAACGGCGCAATAATATGGAAGGAGTTTTTAAGATGAAAATCAAGCCACTTGCAGACAGAGTTGTAATTAAGATGACCGAGGCTGAGGAAACCACAAAGAGCGGCATTATCCTTACGGGCAATGCCAAGGAAAAGCCCCAGATCGCCGAGATCGTTGAGGTAGGACCCGGCGGTATGGTTGACGGGAACGAGGTAAAGATGATCCTGAAAGTGGGTCAGAAGGTACTCGCTTCCAAGTATGCAGGCACAGAGGTCAAGGTAGACGGCGAGGAGTATACGATCCTTCGTCAGTCGGATATTCTTGCAGTTGTTGAATAATTGCGCTGCAAATGCACTCAGACGGGCTGTCGGGTCACGGCAGTAAAAAACACAAAAAAATATAATTTTGGAGGCAGATAATCATGGCTAAGGATATTATTTACGGTGAAGAAGCAAGAAAGTCTTTACAGGCAGGCATTGACAAGCTTGCTGATACAGTCAAGATAACACTCGGACCCAAGGGCAGAAATGTTGTTCTTGACAAGAAGTTCGGTTCTCCCCTTATCACCAATGACGGTGTTACCATTGCAAAGGAGATAGAGCTTGACAACGCATTCGAGAACATGGGCGCACAGCTTGTAAAGGAAGTCGCTACAAAGACCAACGATGCAGCAGGCGACGGCACTACCACAGCTACACTTCTTGCACAGGCTCTTATCAGAGAGGGCATGAAGAACATAGCAGCAGGCGCTAATCCCATGATCGTTAAAAAGGGTATGGCAAAGGCTGTTGATGCAGCAGTTGACGCTATCAAGGCAAACTCCAAGGAGGTAGAGGGCAACGAGGATATCGAAAGAGTTGCTACAGTATCCTCCGCTGATGAAATGGTGGGCAAGCTCATTGCCGAGGCTATGCAGAAAGTAACTGCTGACGGCGTTATCACCATTGAGGAATCCAAGACAGCAGAAACTTATTCCGAGGTAGTAGAGGGTATGCAGTTTGACAGAGGATACATCACTCCCTACATGGTTACCGATACCGATAAAATGGAAGCGGTTATTGACGATGCATACATTCTCATTACAGATAAGAAAATATCCTCCATTCAGGAGCTGCTCCCTCTCCTTGAACAGATAGTACAGAGCGGCAAGAAGCTGGTTATCATTGCCGAGGACGTTGAGGGCGAGGCACTTTCAACACTTATCGTAAACAAGCTCAGAGGAACATTTACCTGCGTGGCTGTAAAGGCTCCCGGATTCGGCGACAGAAGAAAGGAAATGCTTCAGGATATTGCTATCCTTACAGGCGGTCAGGTAATTTCCGAGGAGATAGGTCTTGAACTTAAAGAAACTCAGATCGATCAGCTCGGACGTGCAAAGCAGGTCAAGGTCACAAAGGAGAATACTATTATCGTTGACGGACAGGGCGACAAGGGCGCTATCAAGGACAGGATCGGTCAGATCAGAGCCCAGATCGAAGTTACCACCTCCGACTTTGATAAGGAAAAGCTTCAGGAAAGACTTGCAAAGCTGTCAGGCGGCGTAGCAGTTATCAAGGTAGGCGCGGCTACAGAAATCGAGATGAAAGAGAAGAAGCTGCGCATCGAGGACGCTCTTGCAGCTACCAAGGCAGCAGTTGAGGAGGGCATCGTAGCAGGCGGCGGAACAGCGCTTATCAATGCAATGCCCGCAGTCAAGAAGCTGACAGATTCTCTTACGGGCGATGAAAAGACAGGCGCACAGATCGTACTCAGAGGACTTGAAGAGCCTGTACGTCAGATCGCAGCAAATGCAGGTCTTGAAGGCTCTGTAATAATCGACAAGATCATTCGTTCCAGAAAGATAGGCTACGGCTTTGATGCATATAACGAGGTCTATGTTGACATGATCCCCGCAGGAATAGTTGATCCTACAAAGGTAACACGTTCTGCACTCCAGAACGCAGCATCTGTAGCAGCAATGGTACTCACTACCGAGTCCCTTGTAGCCGACATCAAGGAGGAAACTCCCGCAGCACCCGCAGGCGGCATGGGCGGTATGGGTGGAATGTATTAATAAACGGCGGATAAATTCTGCCTTGATCGTGAGACAGGAAGCAGCTTGCTTTCTGTCTCCTTTTTTTAGAGGCAAGAGGCAAGAAGCAAGAGGCAAGAAGCACGGAAATCAATTTTTGATTTCCGTGTTTTGTCTGTTTTCCTGCTGTATTTTTAATAAAATGAAAACATTTCGATTTTAGTTGACAAATTTTTTCCTATAATGTTGTGCATTATGCAGTTTGTATAAAAACACCCTTGATTTTTTCGGCTCTGTATGATATAATATATAAGATTGATATAAATACCGTGAAAACGGAAGGAAAGGAACGATAAAAATGTCAGCATCACCCGAATGGATAAAAAAATCGGCGATCTATCATATTTACCCGCTGGGCTTCTGCGGCTGTGAACGTACAAGAGCCGAATGCACAGAGGAGCAGCACCGTATCAGAAAGATAATTGACTGGATACCTCATCTGAAAGCCATGCATATGAGTGCGGTTTATTTAGGACCTGTATTTGAGTCCGCAGCCCACGGCTACGACACCTCCGACTACTGCAAAATAGACGCCCGTCTGGGTACAAACGAGGATTTTGCAGATGTGTGCAGAGCGCTTCATGAAAACGGAATAAGAGTTATCCTTGACGGCGTTTTCAATCATGTTGGGCGTGAGCATTTCGCCTTTAAGGACGTTCAGGCAAACAGGAATAATTCCCGCTATTGCGGCTGGTTCTGCAATCTGAACTTCGGCGGAAATTCCGGCTACAATGACGGCTTCTGGTACGAGGGCTGGAACAACTGCTACGATCTTGTGAAGCTCAATCTCCGCAATAACGAGGTTGTGGAATATCTGCTGAGTGCCGTTAAAATGTGGATAGAGCAGTGGGACATTGACGGCATACGCTTTGATGCGGCAGACTGTCTTGACAATGATTTTATCAAGCGTATCCACGGCTTTACACGCAGCATGAAGCCTGATTTCTGGCTTATGGGCGAGATAATACACGGCGACTACCGCCGCTGGGCTAATCCGGAAATGTTTGACTGCGTTACGAATTATCAGTGCTATAAGGGCATCTACTCTTCCCACAATGACCGCAATTATTTTGAGATCGCCCATTCTATCGAGTATCAGCTGGGTCAGTACGGCGATATCTATATGTATAATTTTGTGGATAACCATGATGTGGCAAGGCTTGCAAGCAGGCTCACAGATTACGGCAGGATACAGTGCTGCTATACACTTTTGTATACCATGTATGGCGTTCCCTCCGTTTACTACGGCAGCGAATTCGGAATAAAGGGCGACAAGGGCAGGGGAGCAGATGCGGACATTGCCATAAGACCCTGTCTTGATCTTGACGATATTCCCGGCAGAGATGATGCGCTTTTGCAGCATATCAGCTCTCTTGGCGCTATCAGAAGTGAGCTGCCCGCACTTCAGTCGGGACGATACAGCAAAATAGAGCTTAAAAATCAGACGTTCCTCTATCAGAGAGAGCTGGACGGGCAGATAGTTTACATAGCCCTGAACATCAGCGACGGGGATTATACATTCTCATTCAACACAAAATATCAGCGCATTGCGGACAGACTTTCCGGACGTCATTTTGATGCAAACGGCGGAAATGTAAGGGTAACCGTTCCTAAAAATCACTCTATGGTGCTTGTTGATGCGGCGACTGTCACTCATCATGAGGAGGATAAACCCGCACCCGAACCAACACCCGCACCCAAACCCGCTCCTGCACCTTCCTCCCAGCCTACTCCCGCACCTGCGCCCGCCCCCGTTCAGAAAGGAACACCCTCTGCGGGCATACCCGAGGGGAGAAAAATAGTTATCGGCGGCAGATACAGGCACTTCAAGGGCGGTGAATATGTGGTGTTGAATGTTGCCCACGATCACGAAACATACGAGGAACAGGTAATCTATATGCAGACCACAGACAAGCCCCGTATCTGGGTAAGACCCCTTAAAATGTTCCTTGAAGACGTAAACGATCACGGTAACATCAAGCCGAGATTTGAATTTATAGGCAATCTTGAATGATAGTCTCATTATACTGAACGAACACAAAAAATGCCCCGATCTGAGCTGTAAACAACCCGATCGGGGCATATTATATTTATAAAGTCAGTCAAAAAAATCCCGCATTGCAGGCGGATAACAGAGCCTCTTTGCCGCACCTACTCAAAAGCCTTAATAAACGCCCCGGGATAATCTTTCTTCACCTCCGCCAGATAATTTTCCGCATTCTCCCTATCTGCAAACGCCCCCACCTGCACAAAATACCTTGCCTGTCCCGTCTGAGACTTCCTATAAGACTCCACAAGCCCCTTAAACTCCGCCCACTTAGGACGAATAAACACAGGACAATTCTTATACTCATCATCAAGCATATTAAGCTCGTCCACCGTGCCTGTCCTGCCGTTTCTAACATTGCACCAATAATTGTGAGTGTACAGCTCTCCGCCGTAACTATCAAGCAGATGAGCCGCAAGCCTTGCCGCATTATCACGGGCTTTTATGTCTTTTTCGTCGCCGGAACCGCCCATAATACATTCAATTGATATTGTTGATTCGTTTCCTTTTTCTGAGCCGTTTTTATCCGCTTTCCCGCTTTGTCCTGCGTGCCATGACTGACAATTTAACGGCAAATTCTGCCATGCACACTTATCATCAACGTAAAAATGCACACGCACCGTCCCCATATTTCTGTTGACGGTAGCACGTGTGTACTGCTCCGCCTGTGTGGTATTTGCAGAAATATTTACACGATTTGTATTGTGGATAGTCACACCAATGCAGTCACCTTTCCGCACCGAGGGCAGGGAAATTTTATTAGGATTATGTCCGGTCAGCATATAACAATTAATGCTCACGCCATTGCAGGAAATAACATTATCGGGAATCAGAATTGCCGCCATTATCATTTCCCCCTTTCAGAATATCAATTACCTTGTTTAAAATTTTCTGCACAGCAGGAGGCAAAATGCCCATTACCCCCGCTGTCTCGCAGATGCTTATAAGCTCCGCCGCACAAAATCCGATAATAAGCGCATTTCTTATGTAGCTTACATCAAGAAGCCTATCAAGATACACTCCGCAAACCACAATAAGCAGTGTTCCGCATTTTTTCACAATACCCCGCCAGCACGCCTTTGAAGAAAGCCCACCGTTTTCGGATTTGTCCGACTTTCCCCAGAAAACCGCACAGGCAATACCGAGGGTAAAATCAATTATCATAAAAATAACAAGAGTCTGCACTCCATAGTCCCAACCGCCTAAAAATTCGGCAATGACCGACCCCGCTATGCCCACAGCAGAGCAGGCGGCAAACAGCTTTTCGTTCATTTTCACCCCTCCCGGATAATGTTCAAACTTTTAAGTCCTTCATAAAAATTTTTTACAATTACAACATCAAGAGGCTCGGAAAAATTGCCAAGACAATATCTGTTGTATTCACTTGAATCGGCAGCTCCGGAATAAGAACCATAGTTTTGAGAGTTATAATACCATGTTTTTCCGTCCGCTTCAAAACTGCCTTGCGATGTAAATGTTTTGTTGTACATTGTATAGGCGACGCCCTCCTCATATTCGCTGATAACCAATGGTACAAACCAGTTACTGCTTTTTGTGTGCCAATATGCACAGTAGGCGGGTAAATCGGTTTCTCTTGAAACTGTTCTGTCACTGTACTCAAATATCACACCGCTGTAGTCAACATAAAAATCATATTTTTTTATTTGCTCCCTAAAAATTTCGCTCCATTTTTCGGTTGGTGTATTTTCTGTTATATTTGTAAATAGTTCTGGTATGCCAAAATTAAATACCGCAGTTTTTAATGCAAATAAAATGATTTTTTTGTCTTTGATATCAATATCGCCGTTCTCACCTCCTTTCAGAACCCGCTTAAAAACCTGATTACCGCCATTTTTAGCGGCAATGATAACCTCTCCCGAACCTGTAAGATAAAGCGTATCAGTGATGGGGGAATGCATATAATTCACACATTCTCCCACAGAAATTTTTACCGTTCCGTCTCCCTCCGAAACGCCTTTTTTAAGTGAGATAATCACGTCACCGTTGCTGTTGTTTTTTATCTCAAAGCCTCTGTAGGGGGAGACGAATTTTACCTCACATTCTGTCCCGTCAAGTGTCACCGTAGCGAATTGCTCACCGCTTTTAACTTTGTATTCCATGAAAAATCCTCCTTTACAAAATTACATAATTACCCGAACCGAATGTATTTGGTGAGGATAATGTGAACTGAGCTACCATTGTTTCTGTATACATACCCCCGGGTCCATAGTATCTGAAATTACCGGCACACGTCACTCTGAACCTCACCCAAGTATTCACAGAATTTTTTGAAATTGATTCTAAATCTACACTAATTATGTTGTGTGGATCAAAATAATCCTCTTCCCCGTCGGGTCTTATTGCCCTCCATGTGTACTGAGCTCTTTCTTCTCTGCTGTCAGCATAGGTGACTGTACTGAACAAATACCATTGATTTGGGGCGGCTGTGTGTGGTTGTGCATAAAATTCTATTTTTACCTCTGATTCGCTGTCCTCAACCGTAACCGCCCCTTCACCTGATACAAGCCTTTTAAATTTTGTCATAACGCCGAGATTTCTGTCATTTGCGGGGATATTACCCGTTTCGCCTGTTTCAAGATATTTTTCCAATTGTTCAAAAATATCATCAATATTTTGTTCAAGTTCTGCGATTTTTTCCGACCCGTCATCGACATTCACATTTACAGGATCAAAGCCGTCACAGCCGTAATTTTCTGCATAATATGTTCCGTTTGACGTGACTGTAAGCTCCTGTATGTCAGCCTGTTCGGAGGAGACATTAACTGTTACTTTATCAAACCCGTCCACCCCCTCATCAGGAGTGTAAACGCCGTTTTCCGTGACGGTGAGGGGTTCGAGAACGGGTTCTTTTCCGCCCTCGTCCAACCCTAAAAGGTATCCTGCTATAAAACTCATTTTTTCACCTCCCGTTCCGTGAAATTCCCCCAAATCATTTTTCTGCGCCCGCACACGCAGATCTGATCCAAAGGATCCTTTCACAAAAATCTCCCGTTGACTTGTTAGGCACAGGACACATAAAATTTATTTGATGATATTATTATAACATATTTTATAAGATTTGTCAATATTAAATTAATAATTCATTAACAAATTTGTTTGTTATAAACAAATTGCATTGTGCAAAATGACGAAATTTCACAAAATAATCTGAAAACCTTATCATATTTCCACACCCTGTCAGGTTCGAAGTATACCGCCATGCAAAGTCAGAGCAGATAACTCCGACAGTCGCTGTTAAAAATAATCTTTGTGCATATTCTAAAAATGTTATTGACAATCTGCCTAAAAAGTTGTATAATAATGTTAATACATTCATAAAGGAGGAACAAAAAATGCTGTCAAAAATAGAGCTTTCAACCCCCGAGGAGGGCTTCATCAAGATAACACGTGAGATCATGAACATTGTGGAGGAAAGCGGTGTCAAGGAGGGTATCTGCACAGTGTTCTGTCCCCACACCACAGCGGGGCTTACGATAAACGAAAATGCCGATCCCGATGTGGTAAGGGATCTGACCCTTGCAATGAATACTCTCAGTCCCGACCGCAAGGAGTACCGCCATGCAGAGGGAAATTCTTCCGCCCATGTAAAAGCACTGCTGACGGGCAGCAGCCTGCAGCTTATCATCAGTCACGGCAAACTGCTGCTGGGTACATGGCAGGGTATTTATTTTGCCGAATATGACGGTCCGAGAAGCAGGAATGTTTTTGTTAAAATTATAGAGGGCTGATGTTAGAATAATGTGAAAGGTGAATTTTATTATGATAAAGCATATTGTCATGTTCAAGCTGAATGATCCCGCTGACGGGGAAAGGATACAGGCAAAGGCGGAGGAGCTTCTGCGGGACGTCCCCACCCTTAAAAAAATGGAAACGGCAGTAAACAGCAAGGCTGCTCCCGGAAGCAATTTTGAATTTGTCCTCATCTGCGATTTTGATTCTATAGAGGATCTGAACGCCTATCAGGTACACCCGCTCCACAAAAAATTCGGCGAATTTATTTCCCCTCTGCGCACCGAAAACGGCAGAGCGTGCATAGATTATGAATACTGATATTCCGGGAGATGCGGATATGAACAAAAAAAGCTGCGGTGCGCTTCTTTCCGCTGCGGCAATGGCAGCTGTCTGCACGGGTACAGCATCTGCCGCACACGCCCCTGTAGATATAACCGTGTACCCTGCGGAAAATGTGCGTGAAATATCCCCCATGATATACGGCGTCAACAGCGGCACAGATCTTTCAAAGGTAACCGCAAAGGCTTTCAGACTGGGCGGCAACAGGCTTTCCGCTTACAACTGGGAAAATAATATGTCCAATGCGGGATCGGACCGGAAAAATTTTTCGGACAAATATCTTGTAACGGGTATCCGTGAGGAACTGCGGACAGAGCCTGCGGGAGTGCAGCTCAACGCCCTTTATGAAGCCCATGATAACAATATCCCCTACACTCTGCTCACCTTGCAGATGCTGGGCTATACCGCTTCGGGAAAATCGGGCTCTCTTGACGAAAGCAAGTCCCCTCCCTCGGAATACTGGAAACAGGTAGTCAACCGTAAAAATTCTCCCATTGCAGATACGCCCGACAAAAAGGACGAGTGTGTGTATATGGACGAGTTTCTTTCCTATCTTATGGGAAAGGCTGGCAGCTCGGAAAGCGAAACGGGGTGTAAAGCCTATTCCCTTGACAATGAGCCCGCTCTGTGGCAGCATACTCACAGCTTGGTGCAGCGTGAACCCCTTTCCTGTAAAACGCTGATAGATAAATCGGTTGACCTTGCGGCTCTTGTAAAGGAATATGACAGGGGCGCAGATGTATTCGGTCCTGCTCTGTACGGTTATTCCGCATTTGTAAGCCTTGGAAATGCGCCTGACTGGGAGGAGATAAAAGCCGATAAGGGATACCGCTGGTTTATTGACTATTATCTTGATGAAATGAGAAAAGCCTCGGAGGAAAAGGGCACAAGGCTCCTTGATGTGCTGGATATCCATTTCTACACCGAAGCACGGGGCGAGTGCGGCGAGCGTTCCTGCTCCCACTACGATAATGACGGCTGTATAAAAGCACGTCTTGACAGCGTTCGTTCCCTTTATGAGGAGGGCTACCGTGAGGACAGCTGGATATCGGAAACGGGTGCGGAGTTTTTCCCGCTCCTGCCAAATGTGATCTCATCTGTAAATACATATTATCCCGAAACAAGGATCGCATTTTCCGAGTATAATTTCGGCGGCGGCGATCATATTTCGGGGGGAGTGGCACAGGCGGACACGCTGGGTATCTTTGCGGAAAACGGCGTTTATTTTGCCGCTCTGTGGTCATTTGACAAAAACGAATATCAGCTTGCGGCAATAAATATGTTTACAAACTATGACGGCTGCGGCAGCGGATTCGGCGATACCCTTGTAAAAAGCGAACACGGCGAGGGGGATATCTCGGTTTATTCCTCCGTAAACAGCGGCGGCGATGATACGGTCAAAATAATTATTACAAACCGTTCCATTCATGAAGAAACTCCCGTAAGCATTTCCCTGTCCTCGGATAAAAAATATTCATCGGCAAAGGTGTTTACCCTGTCGGGAGATTCGGCGGAAATAACGGGATCGGGAACGGAAGTTATAAAGGATAACGGATTTTCACGCACTCTTCCGCCGTTATCGGTGACGGCGATAGAAGTCAGAGCAGATAAAAAAAGCAGCGGTGCGGCTATAGCTATAGGGGCAGGAATTGCGGCTGCGGCGGCAGGAGCGGCAGGTGCAGCGGCAATTAAAAAAAGGAAAAATTAATTTACATAAAAAATTTTTACCGGAAAGGATAGATATTATATGCAGCTTATCACAGCAAAAAAAATCAAAAAGGAATACTCCCGCTATGCGTGGCAGACAAACTCAAACGAAGCATTTACCGAGGAAATGACCCTTTTTACCCTGACAGGCAAGGGCGTTACCTATTCGCTGGCGGCGCTTGAAAGCGGACATCTTGCCCATGTTTACTTCGGAAAAAGAGCGGACGATGAGGATCTTTCCTACCTCATGCGCCTTGACGAGAATCCCTATACCCCGAAGGTAAACCAAAGAGATATGGGCACATTTATGGATACCACTCCCTTTGAATACCCCTGTCACGGTATCGGAGATTACAGAGAGCCTGCGGTCATGATCATGGATAATAAGGGAATGTCCGCTCTCGATCTGCGGTTTGTTTCCTATGAGATTGTCCCCGGAAAACCCATACTCCGTCAGCAGCTTTCTGACTGCACTGTCAGACTTCCTGCCACCTTTGCAAAGGAGGGAGAAGCCGAAACTCTGCTCATTACCCTTGCGGACAAGCGCACAGGACTTAATGTGATCCTCTCCTATACGGTCTTTGCGGAGCTTGATGTTATCACAAGAAGCGCAAGGTTTGTAAACTGCGGCAGCGAAGCCTTTGATCTGCGCCGTACCCTTTCCGCCTGTGTGGACTTCGATTCGGACAGCTTTGATATGATAACCCTCAACGGCTCATGGGCAAGAGAACGCATCATGGAGCGGTGCCGTCTCCATCACGGCAAGCAGGGTATTGATTCCGTAAAGGGAGAGTCCTCTCATCAGAATAACCCCTTTGCCGCTCTTGTTTCCCATAATGCGGACGAGGATACAGGCGAGGCTTACGGCATGAACCTTGTCTACAGCGGAAATTTCTTTGCACAGGCAGAGGTGACTCAGCATAAGAAAACCCGCTTTGTCATGGGTATAAATCCCTTTGACTTTTCATGGAGACTGGAGCCGGGGGCTGAATTTACCGCTCCTGAGGTTGTAATGGTCTACTCCTCGGAGGGTATCGGAAAAATGTCAAGAACATTCCACGACCTTTACCGTAAACACCTTATCCGCGGTGAATATAAGGACAAACGCCGTCCCATTCTCATAAATAACTGGGAGGCTACCTACTTTAACTTTAATACCGATAAGCTCATAGATATTGCAAAACAGGCATCAGAGCTGGGTATAGAAATGCTGGTCATGGACGACGGCTGGTTCGGTCACCGTGATTCGGACAACAGCTCGCTGGGCGATTGGTTCGTATACGAAAAGAAGATAAACGGCGGTCTTAAACATCTTGTAGATGAGGTAAACAAGCTGGGTATGAAGTTCGGTATCTGGTTTGAGCCTGAAATGATCTCCCCCGACAGTGAGCTTTACAAAGCGCACCCCGACTGGGCGATACAGATATCGGGAATGCCCCTTACCATGTCAAGAGAACAGTATGTGCTTGACTACAGCCGCAAGGAGGTGCGTGACTGCATTTACGGGCAGATGAAAGCAATTCTCGACAGCGCAAATATCGAGTATATCAAGTGGGATATGAACCGTCAGCTTACCGAAGTGGGTTCAAACGCTCTCCCTTCAGAAAGACAGCGTGAGCTGTGGCACCGCTATGTACTGGGCGTTTATGATGTAATGGAGCGGCTGACCTCGGAATATCCTCATATACTCCTTGAAAACTGCTCAGGCGGCGGCGCAAGATTCGATGCGGGTATGCTCTTTTATTCTCCGCAGATCTGGACCTCAGACGATACAGACGCCATTGAAAGACTGAAAATACAGTACGGAACATCTATCTGCTACCCCGCTTCCGCAATGGGTGCGCACGTTTCGGACTGCCCCAACCACACCGTTGGCAGAAATACACCTTTTTCAACAAGAGCAAATGTGGCAATGGTGGGTACATTCGGCTATGAGCTGGACGTTACACGTATCCCCGAATCGGACAGGAACGAGATTCCCGATCAGATAGAGATGTTCAAAAAATATAATCCCCTTGTACGCACGGGGGATCAGTACCGTATCGGCAATATTTTTGAGGACAACACATGGGACGCATGGATGTTCGTTGCCAAGGATAAAAGCGAGGCGGTATTCACGTTTGTGCAGGTGCTGGGACGTCCCAACTACCGCAGCAGACGTATAAAGCTGAAAGGTCTTGACCCGGATAAGCTCTATAAGAGCAGTGAAACGGGGGAAACGCACAGCGGCGCAGCACTTATGAACTGCGGGATAAATATTTCGATACACGGAGATTTCTCTTCAAAAGTGATCCATTTTGTAAGTGCAGAGTAAAAAGCAAGACAAAAGAAAGCAGTCTATTGAGAAAGTCTAAGCGAAACAAACACAAGGTAAAGTTTTCGCCGGCCTTTTTTCAAAAGGCTGCGGGTCAAGGGCAGCGCCCTTGCGGGGTCGAGGGGCGGAGCCCTCGTGGGGTTCGGGGTGAAACCCCGACAAAGGAGCAGCACAACAAACAAATCTCAACAATCAAGCATGGGAGCAGATAAACGGGGGAGGGATAACCGCCGCAAATAAAAATACAGGGAGTGCCTGACTCACAGGATTATATAGTACAAACGGTGGAGTTTAAGGCTGCGGCGGTTATCTTGCTGACGTATAAAAGTCTGCACGGCGCATCAGCGCCATAAAAAACGGGGAGAGCAGAATAAAAAAATCATAAAACCAAATCTGCACTCTTTAAAAAATTCAAAAGTATCATCACATTTCAAAACCCTGATAGTTTCCCCGTGAATTAGTGCCGCCATGTAACATGAAAAGTCCCATTCCCCCATATCCCCAAAGACAAAGCGCCCCGTACCTTTTCCGGTACGGGGCGCATTATTATATCCGGATACAAAATCCCGACAGAGTATATTTCCCCACAGGTACGGCTCATACCATATGGATCTTCTTTTCGGGATCGGCATTTTTTCCGTCAATACCGTATTTTTTATTTCTGCGCTTTTCAAAGAACTTGGGAGCAACCTTCGGGAACATGGCATAGGTAAGCACGTCCTCCTCCTGTTCAAGCCACTCTGCGCACTCCTCACGCAGCTTGTCAAGCTCAGGCTCAATAAGGTCTGCGGGACGGCAGTCAATAGCCTCCTCGCCCTTTAGTATCTTCTTTCTGAATTCGGGGTCAATGGGGGTAGGCGTCTTGCCGTATCTGCCCGCTATTACGTCCTTGAATTCCTTTGTCACCATAGCATAGCGTTCGCCCTTTATAACGTTGAACACCGCCTGTGTACCCACTATCTGTGAGGAGGGAGTTACAAGAGGGATATTTCCCGCATCTGCTCTTACACGGGGAACTTCTCTGAGTACCTCGTCGAGCTTATCCTCCTTGCCCGACTGTTTGAGCTGAGAAAGAAGATTTGAAAGCATTCCGCCGGGCACCTGATAGATAAGTGCATTTGCATCAGCCGCCAGCATTTTCGGGTCTAAAAGACCGTTGTCAATGTATTTTTGCCGCAGCTTCATGAAATACTCCCGTATCTCCGCCAGCTTTACAAGGTCAAGACCCGTGTCATACTCCGTACCCCGCAAAGCCGCTACCATGGACTCGGTAGGTGTGTGCGATGTGCCGTGTGCAAGAGGAGACATGGCTGTATCCACCATTTCACAGCCGTTTTCAATGCCCTTTAACAGGCACATGGAGGCAAGTCCCGATGTGTAGTGAGTGTGGAGCTGTATGGGAATACCGATATTTTCTTTGAGCGCCTTTGTAAGAGATGCGGCTCTGTAGGGAGTGAGAAGCGCCGCCATGTCCTTTATGCATATGGAATCCGCACCCTCATTTTCACACTGCTTTGCATAATTTACAAAATATTCATCTGTGAAAATATCTCCCAATGTAAAGGAGATAGCAACCTGTGCATGAGCGCCCTCCTTTTTCGCTGCCGCAATGGCAGTTTTCAGATTCCTTATATCATTGAGCGCATCAAAAATACGAATGATGTCCATGCCGTTTGCAACGGTTTTCTGCACAAAATATTCCAGTACATCATCTGCATAGTGACGATAGCCCAGCATATTCTGTCCTCTGAAAAGCATCTGGAGTTTGGTGTTGGGCATATTTTTTCTTATGACCCTCAGACGCTCCCACGGGTCCTCGTCAAGAAAACGGATACATGAATCGAATGTTGCGCCGCCCCATACCTCTGCGGAGTAGTAGCCGATTTTGTCCATCTCCTGCATAATGGGGAGCATTTCATCAAGGCTCATTCGTGTGGCGATAAGAGACTGATGCGCATCACGAAGAACTGTTTCCGTAATTTTTACCTTAGCCATTTTCATTACCGCCTTTCAGTTCAGGCAATTGTGGCAATAACGTCTTCTGCGCCTACCGTATCGCCCTTTTTCACTCTTATGGAGGTCACAGTGCCGCCCACCGATGCAACAATATCATTCTCCATTTTCAGTGCTTCAAGAACAACGATAACCTGACCTGAAGCCACCGTATCACCGACATTTACCTTAACGTCAAGAATATTTCCCGACATGGGCGCTTTTACAGGCGTACCGTTTCCGGCAGGAGCGGGTACAGGTGCGGCGGGGGCTGTTGTCTGCTGTACAGGTGCGGCGGGAGCGGGCGCAGGAGCCGCGCCGTCTATTTCATCAACTGTAACATCATATGCTTTTCCGTTTACGGTAATATTGAATCTTTTCATAAATATCAGCCTTTCATATCTATTATTTTAAAGGGGAAGAATACTGTGCTTTTTAGGCAGACGTCTGCTCAGTCTCTTTCCCGATGCAATGTCAAGCACTGCAAGCACTGCGGCTCTTGCATTCTCAGGGGAAACAACGGAATTTACCGTGCCTTTTGCCGCAGCCGCTTCAGGTGAGCCGTCCTTTGCGGCATACTCATCTGCAAGCCTTTTGCGCTCAGATGCAAGATCGGCAGCGCCTTTGAGCTTGTCATGGTAAAGAAATTCGGCAGCCGTAAGCGGATCAATGGGAGCGATAACAGAACCTGTCAAAGCAATGACCTCATCTGCGGAAACATTTTTCCCCGCAAAGGCATTGAATACCGCTCCGCAGGCTTTTCCCGAAATAACGGCTATTTTCGGAACAACAGCCTCAGCATATACTCCCGATACCCTTGCACAGGCTCTCACACCGCCTATGCCCTCATCAGCAAAGCCCTCTGAATCAATAACGGTTATTACGGGCAGTCCGAAAGCATCGCAGAGACGGACGAGTTTTGCTATCTTTGAGCAGTCCTCACCTGTGAGCTTATCCTTTCCTACTGCCGCCGCAATGCCCGCCGAAACGCCGCCCACAGTGCAAAGTGCAGTGCAGGACGTGCCGAAGCCCTTTGAAAGCTCAATAACGCTTTCCTCATCGGCAATGCTCAGAACGGCAGACTCTCCCGAATCAAAAGCGGTTTTCTGCGGTTCTTCAAATTCAAATTCGGGAACGGGCGAAAGATTATTCTGGGGCATGAGAGATATATACCGTCTTACAAGCTCAAATGCTTCTGCCTCGTCCGGGGCATATGCGCTGACTGCTCCGTTTTCTGCCGCATTTTCGGGCGAAGAGGCGGAATTTGCAGTCATGTAAAGCTCTCCCTTTGCGGTTATCACCGAAAAATCAGCCGAAGAAGCAATAACAGCCATGCTGCCCGCACATACTCCGGGTATTACGGAAATAACGGGTACCACGCCCGATATATTTCCCATTTCCATAAGTATACCGCTTACAGCGTCAAGGGCATCTGTCCCCTCCTCAATGAGAGCGCCCTTTGAATCATAGATCCCCACAACAGGAACGCCGTTTTTAGCGGCAAGCTCTAAAATGCGGCAGATCTTTTTTCCGTGAAGAGTGCCGACAGCACCTTCGTTGTCGGTGATATCCTGCGAAAAAGCATAGGCGGGTATGCCGCCGATATATCCGTATGCGGTGATCACACCCGCAGAGAGTCCCGCATCAGTTTCGGTATACGCTCCGCCGTCAAAAAGGGCGGCAAGCCTTTCCCCCGCAGGACAATTTTTTATAGGTGTCATAAGCTCGGTCCTCCGTTCTTCGGCGAAAACATACACTCTCGCCGAATATAATTTCATAGCTTAATTATACATCATTTTCCTTTGACTTACAATAGAACATTAAAACAGTAATAATTTTTTTACACTTATGCAATATATCATCTGCCGATCTATTTTTTTGAGATATTCTGTTTTATGTCGCTTGAACATATATTTGGCGTCCTTTTCAAGCGGACTACTTTTTTATTATGTTCATCGCACCATTTTACAACGGCATCAAAGCGAGGACCTTTATGATCCTCCCCCAATGCAAGAATGTCAAAATCAATGGTTTCCAGTGTTTCGGGGGAAACGCTGTTATAAACAACGACCCTGTCTACCGTCCTTAAAGATTCAAGTATTTCTACTCTTTCCTCAGTGGTATACAGTATTTTTGTTTCAGGCTTATATTTTAAAATGTAATCGCCATTCTGAACGGCTACTATCAGGAAGTCCCCATATTCCTTGCACTGCTTGAAAAGCCTCAGATGTCCTATGTGAAAATAATCGAAAACTCCGAAGGTAAGTATCTTTTTCATCTTGAATTGCTCCGTGCTTTATTCTTTACCGAATTAATCATGTACAGGGCGCATATCTGAGCGCTTTTTCCGCCGCCGTAAATATATTTTTGGTAAACATTTTCGATCTGCTCCTTATAAGCGTCCTTTTTATCCAGCATTTCCTTTACTATGCCTGCAATGTTGTCCGTTTCTCCCACCTCAACAGTTTTTCCGATAAGGGAACGCAGATCTGTAAGACCGGGGACGAGTGTATTCTCATCAAAATCGGGATTCATGATCTTCCTCGGAGTGTTTACGCATATAACAGGTCTTCTTGTAACAAAAGCAAATTCATATGCCACTCCCGACCAGTCTGTTATCATTATATCAGAGGACGTCATTTCCGAATTGTCGGAAAAGTCTGTCTGTATGACAACATTTTTATTTCCGGAATACTTCTTTGTCAGCATTTCAAAAAAAGCGGGATCATTTCTTACCTGCTGGGGGTGAGGTCTGAGTATTACCCTAAAACCCGATGCCGAAAGCTGATCCGCCAGCTTTTCACCGCAAAGGTCAATTACATTTCCGGGATACCATGAGGGCGCAATAACTATCTGCGGTATCTCATTGGCATGATGAACCTTGCTGTCATATTCGCTGCGCAGCATATCCACAAGAGGAGAACCCGTTTCTATAAGGCGTTTGCGTTTTGTACCGTATGTCTGTTCGAGAAACCTGATCTCCAGCTCTGCATTTTTATTTTGCAGGAAAAAGGTATCGTAATGATCGAGAGCGCCCTTTCTGTAGCCGAGATAAATATTCCCTATTCCGTGCATCATGTAGATGTACTCAATATCCTTGCGTACTCTTGAACGTTTAAGATGATATTTTTCCAGATCAGGAGTAGTAAGAAGCACAAGGTCACATTCGAGCTTCATAAAAAGGGGGATAAGGTACTGATCGCTTGCAATATAATAGGTCTTAAAATGCTCCCGTTTATCTTCAAGAACAGGATCTTCGGGATCGCTTGTGATGTAGTGGATATCAATATCCGAATATTCAAGAAGATACCTTATTATCTCTTTGAAATATTTGTAATATCCCTTTCCCTCCGCATATATCATTATTTTCATGTCACTGACGGAGAAAAAACGTTTGTAATCGGACTTTTCCTTTTTGCGGTATTTTCTGTGTTTCTGTTCCTTGATCTCCGCCTGACGGCGTATTTCGTTAAGGTATTCTATATCCACATATTTTCTCGGCGGGATAACTGCGTTTATAAGGAGCATAACAGGAATGGCAAAAAGATTTCCGCATATCCAGTACAGCCCCACGCCTTGGGGAACGAAAAATACGAGATAAAGTGAAAAGCCTACCATAAAAACGGTAGTGCCTATGGTGTTGAGCTTTCCTGCGGTCATCTGGAGAATGTTTATCCTGTTCTGCGCATAGCAAAGGATATATGCACTAAGTCCCGCAAGGAGCGGAATGATTATCTGCATGGGGTCATTCAAGGGTCTTGGAACAGCACCCAGATCTATTCCCATAAAATTCAGTTCAAAGTCCATTATGCTTTCAAGCACCGCTGACGACAGTCCGTCAGGAGCGGACGCCCCTGAGTGAAGAAGCTCTGTAATTCTTATCTGAGCAGAATTGCCCGCATCGGTAATATTCATTGTATCTGTAAGCCAGCTGCCGAGAATTGACACATCTTCTGAGGATATTCCGAGAACATATGTAAGCGGAGAATAAACCACTCCCAGAACGCCCATTACCAGAGCAAGCTGCAAAAGCAGCGGTACTACACTGAGAAAGGGGTTATATTTATGCTCCTTATAGACCCTGAGCTGCTCATCGGCAAATTTATCCTTATCGTCTATATATTTTATTTTCAGGGCATTTATTTCGGGCTGCATACGAACCATTTTTATTGAGTTTTTCTGTATCAATATGTTTACGGGGAATAATATCACTTTTGTGAGCAGAGTAAAAAATATTATTGCCAGTCCGTAGTTGCCCAATGCCCTGTACAGACTCTTCATAAAAATGCCCAGTACCGAGCTTACAGCGTCAATAATGAAACTCATGGTTTATTTTCCTTCTTTACTGTTAAGAATGTCCTCTGCGCTGATATAATCCTTGCCCTCATTATCAAAGCTGCCTGTATCAACATCATTCATATCCGTATTATCCTTGTTTTTCTTTTTGAACAATCTTTTTATCTTGCTCCACACTACTCCCAGTACAGCGCCGAATGCAATGACCACACCTGCAACGATCTGTATCATATAGCTTGTGGTAGCAGGGTCTATATATGCATAGCAGGTTTGGGTTACCAGTATCATTGAAAAAAGAAAAGCAACAGCTGTACGGTATATTCTTTTTAAATTCATGATAGATTCTCCTTTGAGAAAATAATTATCTTTCAAGAAGATAATAATATTGTATTGTTTCTTCCCGATTATTGAGCTCAGAATTTTCATACATAGGACCGCTGTCCTTCAGTTCAAAACCGTTTCTGAAAAATGTCTGCTCAAAGATAGAGCGCATCTCCTCATCTGTCCTGTAAATTGCATTGTAGTTGTCATGAAGCTCCTCTGAAAAGAAATCTTTCAGCGTAAGGCGTTCGGATTTTCCGATAGAAGCTTTAATGCAGATAATAGTATGCTCCTCGCTGCAGCGTATCATCTCATCACATATCTTATAAAGATCGCTGTCATTTATGTACATGACCGCACCGAAAAACAGTATGCGGTCATATTTCCCCTTATTATTTTCACGGAGCAATTCCGACATTATGGTTATATCTCCCGCAATAAAAGAAATACGGGGAGAATTGAAATTCGCCTCAGCAATGGAAATGAGCTTTTGTGAAAAATCTATCCCGCAGTATTCGGAAAAATTGTCCCCGATAATATCAGCCCATTTACCTATACCGCAGGCGAGGTCAAGCACTCTTGAAGTCTTTTCCAAGCGAAGCATAGGGAGAAGCTTCTGAGCCTCCACAGCATTCCTCTGTTTAACAAGCTCAGGGTGTCCGTCCTGAAACATGGTTACCGCATTAGGATTTTCGGAATCATACTTTTCGGCTCTTTTCTCAAAAAATCTTTTTGTCTGAGCATAGCTGATATCTTCTATCTGATTTTTTATTCTCATGGTAATTCTCCTTTGAGACACATTTTTCAAAAGGCACAATTCACTATTTTACATTAATTATAACACATTACATTATTTTTGTCAATGTAGATTTACACAAAATATCACATTTTATGCTTTTTAGTATGGCGGTTATATTGCCGAAATGTTAAGAGACCCAAAAAGTCTGAGCAAAACAAACACAAGGTAAATCCTTTGCAGGTCGGCGGTCAGTGACCGCTGCCGGGTCGTTGGGCGGGGTGACCCCGCAGGCAGGTCGGCGGGTGGAACCCGTTGCCGGGTCGTTAGAAAATTTTGTGTGAATATTTCAATAGCAGCCCGGTAACCTTTATTTTCTGTGGTATTTAATGATATTTTTTAGCGTTGGAGAATTTAGCATAAATTTTTCAGATAGATACCCGGTACCTTTTATTTTGCGTTTAACCGCAGTCACTTCTTTGGTAAATTAAGTGTTTATAAGTGTGGAGTGTTGAGAGTGGAGTAAACAAAGGCTTAATAAGTGTGGAGAGTGGAGAGTTAAGAGTGGAGTGAATTAAGGTTTAACTCCCAATTAACATCACATCAAACAAAGGTTACCGAGTTACTATCTGAAATATCATTGCAAAACACACCAACGACCTGCCTGCGGCGTCACGCCTCCAAATTTACAATTGACATTTTAGCTAAAATGTGATATACTAATATTAGCGAAAAAAATTCGGAGGTGTTATTATGCTTACTGCAACTACAACCGATATACAAAATAATTTTGGCTATTATCTGCAAGCCGTCCGACAGGGTGAGGAGGTGATAATTCTCAAAAACGGAAAAAAGGTTGCAAGACTTGTTTCCCATGAATCAAGTGTGTCTTTTCTGACCGATTCGCTCAGGGGTGTTCTGAAAAATGATTATAATGATAAGGCAATACGTGCAGAAAGGATAGAAGCACATGAAAATCGTGGTTGACACCAATGTGATACTTGATGTGCTTTGCAGCCGTCCCGAATTTGCAGACACTTCGTCAAGGGTATGGAAATACTGCGAAACAGAGCGGGTCGAAGGGTATATATCCGCATTATCCGCAGCGAATATCGTTTATATTCTCCGCAAGGAGCTTACACCTCAGAAAACAGAACAGATGATACGTCAGCTCACTATGATTTTTAATGTCGTTGACCTCAGATCTTCCGATTTAATAGTGGCTGCGGGAATGTTTGCTTCCGATTATGAAGATGCCTTACAGATGTGTCAGGCAAACAGAATAGGTGCGGACTATATCGTTACAAGAAATATCCGTGACTTTAAAGACAGTAAGGTACCTGCATTGATGCCGGCACAATTTCTTGAGAAAGTATAATTTGCGCCTGCCGGGGCGGGGTCACGCCGCCCCGCCAAATTACGATTTAACATCAAAGCAAATGAGAGTTACCGAGTTACTATTGAAATGTTTACGCAAAACACACCAGCGACCTGCAAGCGGCGTCACGCCGCCCATCCAAATTCCGATTTAACATCAAAGCAAATGAGAGTTACCGAGTTACTATTGAAATGTTTACGCAAAACACACCAGCGACCTGCAAGCGGCGTCACGCCGCCCATCCAAATTCCGATTTAACATCAAAGCAAATGAGAGTTACCGAGTTACTATTGAGATGTTTACTCTGAATTTACCAACGAGGTGGCAGCGGGTTCCACCCGCACGGCAAAAAGCGCCTCCCGGAATGGGAGGCGCCTGTGTTTGTTGTCATAGAGAAAGAAAAATAAATTACTTCTGATCCTTGATAGCAGCCTGTGCAGCAGCCAGTCTTGCGATAGGCACTCTGAAAGGCGAGCAGGATACATATGTCATGCCGAGGCTGTGGCAGAACTCAACAGATGTGGGATCGCCGCCGTGTTCGCCGCAGATGCCGATATGCATATCGGGACGAACGCTCTTTCCGAGCTTGATAGCCATTTCCATGAGCTTGCCAACACCTGTCTGGTCGAGCTTTGCAAAGGGATCGTTCTCGAAGATCTTAGTGTCATAGTAAGCATCGAGGAACTTGCCTGCATCATCTCTGGAGAAGCCGTAGGTCATCTGAGTAAGGTCGTTAGTACCGAAGCAGAAGAACTCAGCCTCCTTAGCGATCTCATCAGCGGTAAGAGCTGCACGAGGAATTTCGATCATGGTACCTACCTCGTACTTAAGATCTGCGCCTGCTGCTTTGATCTCCTGATCTGCGGTAGCAACTACTATATTCTTAACGAATTTAAGCTCCTTTGAATCTCCTACCAGCGGGATCATGATCTCGGGTACGATATTCCAGTCGGGATGTGCCTTCTTCACATTGATAGCAGCACGGATAATTGCTCTTGTCTGCATCTTTGCGATCTCAGGATATGTTACGGTAAGACGGCAGCCTCTGTGACCCATCATGGGGTTGAACTCGTGGAGAGAGGAGATAATGCTCTTTATCTGCTCAACACTCTTGCCCTGTGCATCTGCAAGAGCCTTGATGTCCTCTTCCTCTGTGGGTACGAACTCATGGAGAGGAGGATCAAGGAATCTGATAGTAACAGGATTGCCCTCAAGAGCCTCGTAGAGTTTCTCGAAATCGTCCTGCTGCATGGGCTGGATCTTTGCAAGAGCTGCTTCTCTTTCCTCTACGGTATCAGAGCAGATCATCTCTCTGAATGCAGCTATTCTTGCGGGATCGAAGAACATATGCTCTGTACGGCAAAGACCGATACCCTCTGCGCCCAGCTCACGAGCCTTCTTAGCGTCTGCGGGAGTATCTGCGTTTGTTCTTACCTTCAGAACTCTGTACTTGTCAGCCCAGCTCATGATCCTGCCGAACTCACCTGCGATAGTAGCGTCAACTGTGGGGATTATCTCGCCGTAGATGTTGCCTGTAGAGCCGTCAATGGAAATATAATCGCCCTCGTGGAAGGTCTTTCCGCCAAGCTCGAACTTCTTGTTAGCCTCGTCCATCTTGATATCCGAGCAGCCCGATACGCAGCAGGTACCCATACCTCTTGCTACGACTGCGGCGTGAGAGGTCATACCGCCTCTTACAGTGAGGATACCCTGTGAAGCTTTCATGCCCGTGATGTCCTCGGGAGATGTTTCAAGACGTACAAGAACGACTTTTTCGCCCTTTGCTTTCCATGCCTCTGCATCATCAGCGGTAAATACCACCTTGCCGCAGGCAGCGCCGGGAGATGCACCAAGACCCTTTCCGAGAGGTGTGGCTGCTTTGAGAGCCTTAGCATCGAACTGGGGGTGGAGAAGTGTGTCAAGATTTCTGGGGTCGATCATGAGAACAGCTTCCTGCTCTGTTCTCATGCCCTCGTCAACAAGGTCACAGGCGATCTTGAGAGCTGCCTGAGCGGTTCTCTTGCCGTTTCTTGTCTGGAGCATATAGAGCTTCTTGTTCTCAACGGTGAACTCCATATCCTGCATATCTCTGTAGTGGTTTTCGAGGGTCTTGCAGACAGTTTCAAACTGTGCAAATGCCTCGGGGAATTTCTCTGCCATCTGTGCGATAGGCATAGGTGTACGAACGCCTGCTACAACGTCCTCGCCCTGAGCGTTTGTAAGGAACTCGCCCATGAGCTTCTTTTCGCCTGTAGCGGGGTCTCTTGTGAATGCAACGCCTGTGCCGCAGTCATCGCCCATGTTTCCGAATGCCATGGACTGCACGTTTACTGCGGTACCCCATGAATAGGGGATATCGTTGTCGCGGCGGTATACGTTAGCTCTCGGGTTGTCCCATGAACGGAACACTGCCTTGATAGCGCCCATAAGCTGTTCCTTGGGGTCTGTGGGGAAGTCTGCGCCGATCTTCTCCTTGTACTCTGCCTTGAACTGGTTAGCAAGCTCTTTAAGATCGTCAGCGTCAAGCTCCACGTCCTGTGTAACGCCCTTCTTTTCCTTCATCTGATCGATGAGCTCCTCAAAGTACTTCTTGCCGACTTCCATAACAACGTCAGAGTACATCTGGATAAATCTTCTGTAGCAGTCCCAAGCCCATCTGGGGTTGCCCGACTTCTTGGCGATGACCTCAACAACGTCCTCGTTAAGACCAAGGTTAAGAATAGTATCCATCATACCGGGCATGGACGCTCTTGCACCCGAACGGACGGAAACGAGAAGAGGATTCTCCTTGTCGCCGAACTTCTTGCCTGTGATACCTTCCATTTTAACGATATACTCGTTGATCTCTGCCATAATTTCGGGGTTGATCTCCCTGCCGTCCTCATAGTACTGAGTGCAGGCTTCGGTGGTGATCGTAAAGCCCTGGGGAACGGGAAGACCGATATTGGTCATCTCCGCAAGATTTGCTCCTTTGCCTCCGAGAAGCTCTCTCATGTTGGCGTTACCCTCGGAAAAAAGATAACAATACTTCTTTGCCATTGGATTATACCTCCGCTTTTTTATTTTTTCATGGACACGCCTGCCGCCCGGCTTCATGATGCCGCAATTACCCGCCGATATGATCTGCGCCGTTCGCCGCTTCCGGTCATACGTCCGGAATTTATGGATATGGTGACAATCATTGTTCACCGGGTCACAAATTAAAAGGCTTGTTTAAAAAAACACCGCCCGGCGCAAACAGGGACACCTTACCGGCTGCAGCTCTCCATGACTATAATTATATTATAACAGAAATCTTTCTATATTTCTACTGTACAAAAGACAAAAATTATTTACCTGTCTTTTGGCTATTTTGCCCAAATTTTGATTTTTTTGGGCTTTCTCGAAAAATATAGCGAAAGTTATGTAAAAAATGCTTGAAAAATTCATTAATCTGTGGCATAATATATTGTAGACGTATACGAAACGTATTTTATTATACATATTGTATTAAAATTATAATTAAATACATTTCGTATAATAACACAAATAAAAATTGTCAGGAGAAATTTTGCTATGAGCAGTAAACCCACAACCTGCGCTGTAATACTGGCAGGAGGACAGGGCAAGCGAATGAAGTCCGGTCTCCCGAAGCCCATGTTTGAAGTGCTGGGAGTTCCCATGCTTGACTGGGTGATAAAAGCCTGCGAGGATTCGGGAATAAAGGACATATGTGTAGTCACGGGCTTTAACAGAGAGGTCATTGAAAAGCATCTTGACGGGAAATATCACACCGTTTTCCAGCCTGAAAGACTGGGTACGGGCCATGCGGTGATGATGGCATCAGACTGGCTGGCAGAACACAAGGGGAGCAGTGTGCTTATTTTAAACGGCGATGCCCCGTTTATCGACAAGGAAACGATCCTCGGCGCACTGTGGCACCATGAAAAGCATAACAACGCAGTTACCGTCATTACCGCAGAGGTGGACGATCCCACGGGCTACGGGCGTATACTGCGCCATGAAAACGGCATCAGCGGAATAGTTGAGGAAAAGGACGCAAGTCCCGATCAGAAGCTAATACGTGAGATCAATTCGGGGGCATACTGGTTCTGTGCCGATAAGCTCCTCAGTGCGCTTTCTGAAATAAGCCCCAACAATGCACAGGGGGAATATTATCTTACCGATACGCTGTTTGTGCTGATAGGCAAGGGAGAGCGGGCAGATGCGTATATCTCTTCCGACCCGAAAACCGTACTCGGTGCAAACGACCGCCGGGGTCTGCTGCTGCTCAACAATACCGCCCGCTTTGACGTGATAGACAGGCTCATGGACGAGGGTGTCGAGTTTACCTGTACAGACGGCGTTACTATCGGCAGAGATGTGCATATAGGCGCTGGTACGGTGATAATGCAGGGCGTTATAATGAGAGGACGCGTCAGTGTGGGCGAAGGGTGCGTGATAGGACCAAACTGCCTTATCGAAAACTGCGAGATCGGCAGACACGTTACCTTAAACTCCGTTCAGGCTTATGACAGCGTTATCGAGGACGGCGCAAAAATAGGTCCGTTTGTGCAGATAAGACCGGGAAGCCGTATCTGCCGTGACGTGAAGATCGGCGATTTTGTGGAGGTCAAGAACTCCGTTATCGGCGAAAATACTGCTGTTTCTCATCTTACATACGTGGGAGATTCGGACGTGGGCAGCGGCGTGAATTTCGGCTGCGGCGTGGTAACGGTGAATTATGACGGCGAGAAAAAATCACGGACGGTAATCGGCGACAACGCCTTTATCGGCTGCAACACAAATCTTGTAGCTCCCGTAAAGATCGGAAACGGCGCATATACGGGCGCAGGCTCTACCATTACAAAGGACGTTCCCGACGGGGCGCTGGCTGTGGAAAGAACCACTGCAAGGATCGTTGAAGGCTTCGGCGAAAAGCGTCTTAAAGGCAGGATAGAAAAAAACAACGAAAAGCTCAGACGGGATCATGAGGAAAACTAAGGATCAGAGGACTGCCTGACCCTTTTCTGTACGAAACAGAGGGGAAGAAGCAGTATAAAAATTATAAAGCAAAGGAGAAGAAAATATGAATCTTCACGGAAAGGATATCAAGATCTTCACCGCAAATTCCAACCCGAAGGTGGCAGCAGATATCGCAAAGGAACTGGGTATGCCTTTGGGTCAATCGGAGGTCGTAACATTTTCCGACGGTGAGATAAGCGTTTCCATCAAGGAGAGCGTAAGAGGCTCAGATGTGTTCGTGGTGCAGTCCACAAGCACACCCGTAAATGATCACATGATGGAGCTGCTCATTATGATCGATGCCTTTAAAAGAGCGTCAGCAGGACGCATAACGGCAGTTATCCCCTATATGGGCTATGCAAGGCAGGACAGAAAGGCAAAGGCAAGAGATCCCATTTCCGCAAAGCTGGTAGCGGATCTGCTCACCACGGCAGGTGCAGACAGAGTGCTTTCTATGGATCTTCACTGTGCGCAGATACAGGGCTTTTTTAATATCCCCGTGGATCATCTGCTGGGCGTGCCTATTCTCGTTCCCTATTTTATCGAAAAATTCAAGGATATAAAGGATAATACCGTGGTGGTATCCCCCGATCTCGGCAGCGTTACAAGAGCAAGGAACTTTGCCGCAAAATTTGACGCTCCTCTTGCTATAGTAGACAAACGCCGTCAGAAAGCCAATGTCTGCGAGGTCATGAACATTATCGGAGATGTGCGTGACAAGGACGTTATCCTCGTTGACGACATGATAGACACCGCAGGCACTCTCTGCAATGCGGCGAAGGCTATTATGGAAAAGGGCGGCGCAAGGTCGGTGACCGCCTGCGCTACTCATGCAGTGCTTTCGGGTCCTGCCATAGAGCGTATCAGGGACAGCGTTATAAAGGAAGTTGTGGTTCTCGATACCATAGCGCTGCCCGAGGAAAAGAAGATAGATAAGCTCACCGTGCTGCCTGTTGCCCCCGTATTTGCACAGGCGATCGAAAGGATCTACGGCGATAAGCCTATCTCTCCCCTCTTCAATAACTGATACATATATACACATATAAAAATTTCCGCACGGAGAATATTTCTCCGTGCGTTTTTTTTGTACGGGACGTGTATTTTTCGTATTTTTCCCCGCTTTCCTTAAATCGGGGGCAAAAAATTTTCACATTATATACAGCAGTTTTCAATGCCGTAAAATTTGCAAAAATCCACTTGACATATATCAAAAATTATTATATAATAATAAATTAGGTAATAAGCATTTTTTGAAAGGATGATATATATGTCAATGAGAAAGATAAAAATGTCCGCTGAGGGACTTAAAGATCTGGAAAAGCAGCTTGAATATCTTAAAAATGTCCGCCGTGCGGAGGTTGCTCAGAAGCTGAAGGAAGCCCGTTCATTCGGCGACCTTTCCGAGAACGCCGAATATGACGAAGCCAAAAACGAACAGGCGATCCTTGAAGCCGAGATAGCCGATGTGGAAATGAAAATTTCCAACGCCGAGGTGGTAAGCGACGAGGATCTTACTACAGATGAGATAAATATAGGCTCCTATGTAAAGCTTAAAGATCTGGAATTTGATGAGATACTGGATATACAGATAGTGGGTTCTACAGAAGCCGATGCAGAAAACAGCAAGATCTCCGAGGATTCTCCCATTGGTATTGCCGCAATGAAGAAAAGAGTAGGCGATATTTTAGAGGTGGAAGCTCCTATGGGCATAATTAAAATGGAGGTTCTGGAGATAAGCAAGTAATAAAGGACGGGCACGAAATCAGTTAGTGTGAAAGTCCGCAATAAAATGTAAAGGAATGTTTGAAAATGTCCGTAGAAAATACCCGTCCCGCCGCTCTCCCCGAAGAGGAGCAGACCGAGGAGGACATAAATATATTAAAGAAAGTAAGGCTTGAAAAGCTGTCCGATCTGAAAGAACGGGGCAAAAACCCTTACGAGATCACAAAATTTGATGTCACCGCCAGAAATGCCGAGGTCAGAACGCTCTATGAGGAGCTGGAATCAAGACTTAAAATTGAAGCTGACGGCGACGCCGATGCTCTTAAAGCCGCTCTCGAGGAAAACCGCATCAACGTTCGTGTTGCAGGCAGGATAATGACATGGAGAAACATGGGCAAGGCAAATTTTATTGATATCCGTGACGGCTCCGACCGTATGCAGGTATATATCCGCATGAACGATATAGGCGAAGAGCAGTTCAAGGAGTTCAAGACATGGGATATGGGCGACATCGTAGGCGTGGAGGGCTTTGTTTTCCGCACAAAAATGGGAGAAATTACCATTCATGCCAAAAAGATAACCCTGCTTTCAAAATCCCTGCTCCCTCTGCCCGAAAAGTGGCACGGTCTTAAAGATCAGGATATGCGCTACCGCCGCAGATATGTTGACCTTATCTGCAATCCCGGAATTAAGGACGTGTTCTTCAAGAGAAGCCGCATAATTTCCGAAATACGCCGTTTCCTTGACGAAAGAGGTTATCTGGAGGTAGATACGCCCGTACTCCATACACTGGAGATAGGTGCGGCTGCCCGTCCCTTCAAGACTCATCACAACGCTCTTGATATGGATATGTATCTGCGTATTGAAACTGAGCTTTATCTTAAAAGGCTTATTGTTGGCGGCATTGACCGTGTTTATGAAGTGGGACGCATTTTCCGCAACGAGGGCATGGATACATCTCATAATCCCGAGTTTACATCTGTGGAAATGTATCAGGCGTACACCGATTATTTCGGCATGATGGATCTTATTGAGGAGATGTACAGAGAGATAACTCTGAATATCTGCGGCAGGGGCGTTATAAATTATCAGGGTACGGAAATTGACATGGTTTCACCATGGGAAAGACTTACCATGGCGGAGGCTGTAAAGAAGTATGCGGGCGTGGACTATAAGGACTGGTCCGATGATGCCGCTGCCCGTGCCTGCGCAAAGGCTCATAGTGTTGAGCCTGAGGAGGGAGAAGCCGCCACTAAGGGAAATGTGCTGATAGCTTTCTTTGAAACTTTTGTGGAGGATAAACTGATACAGCCTACAATTATATATGATTATCCCGTGGAAAATTCTCCTCTTGCAAAGAGAAAGCCCACCGATCCCGCATTTACCGAAAGATTTGAGTATTTTATATATGCAAGGGAAATGGGCAACGCCTTTTCCGAGCTTAATGACCCTATAGATCAGCGTGAACGCTTTGTAAAGCAGGCTGAGGCAAGACGTGCGGCAGGGGCAAATGCTGAGGTAGATGAGGACTTTATCATGGCTCTTGAATACGGTATGCCTCCTACGGGCGGACTGGGATTTGGTCTTGACAGACTTGTCATGCTGCTGACGGACAGTCCCTCAATAAGAGATGTGCTGCTGTTCCCCACAATGAAGCCTCTGACCTGATGCGCATCTGTGCGTTCTGAACAGAAGTATACTATAATATGACATATAGGCAAAAAGCAAGACAAGTTTAAATATCTTGCTTTTTGCTTTTTAAGGCAATGGGGGAGCATGAAAGGATCGTGAAAAATATGGCATCGGAAGAAAATAACGATAATAAAAAATCGTTTTTTGAAACTGTAAGAGAGATAGAGGAAAAGGAAAAGCGAGAGGAGCTTGCAAATGAAGCAAGGGCTGCCGAGGAACAGGCGGACAGAGAAGCAAAGGAACGCCGCAGCTACGAAGAACAGCTAAGACGTGAAAAGCTGGAGCTTATCAAGCTAAAACAGGGCGTTATTTCCGAGGAGGATATCCCCAAGGAGGAAAAAATCGTAAAGGAATATACTTTGGGGGAGCGGATCTCAAACTTTTTCTATCACTATAAATACACTGTAGCGGTATGTATTCTTGCTGCGGCATTTGTGACCTTTCTTGTTTACGATTATGTTACCACGGAGCGTCCCGATGTACAGGGAATGTTCATTGCCACAGACTATAATATGACCTATTATGCCGATAATCTCACAGCTCAGTGGAGCAGCTATGCCGAGGACTATAACGGGGACGGAAAGCAGATAGCAAAGCTCTACTATATCCCCGCAGGCTATGCCGATGAGGATATGGCTACAATGTACCTTGCACAGAGCGACCGCACAAAGCTGCTGGGAGAGTTTCAGTCTGGAAATACCATAATCGTCATAGGCGACAAGGCGTCCTATCAGACACTTGGTACATTGGACGGCGTATTTACCGATATGCGCACGCTTTTCCCCGATGACCCCTACGCCGAGGAGCTGGGGTACCGTGCGGCGGGTACGGACTTTAAAACGCTTCTGGGATATGATGATATGAACGACAGCGAGCTGTATATCTCTCTCAGGAATCCCGTTAAAACAATGGGCATGAGCGAGGAGAAAATGCGGGAAAGCTACGACAGGGCGGTGAATTTTTTAAAAGCCTTTATCGCCGACCACCGCATAGATGCAGGAGAGCTGCCCCCTACCACAGACCCTGAGCCTGTGGAAGATGAATATTACGGAAAATATACCGAGGCAAGCGAAAACGGCTGATGAGCCTATACATTTTCCGATGTATCGGTAATGACCTCGAAAACAGCGTTTTCACGGGAAAAACGTCTGCATATGTCAAGTGTTTCCTCATCTGTGTCGGCAGCGCAGCAGAGGAGTATCCTGCAATGCATCGAGCAGCAGACAGCGCAGGAAAGAGCCTCCCGCATTATCCCCTCAATACATTCGGTATCTCTCCTTACACGTATCGTAAGGAGCAGCTCATCAGCGGGGTACGAGGTCCGCACAGCCCATACCCCCACCGCACATTCGGCGGATAATGTGAACACGAATACAAGGATAAGGATATTTTCCGTAAAGACCACCTCCGATACATTATCTTATGCGGTAAAACAGAGATCGGACAGTGATGTGTAAGAAAAAATTTTGTAAAACTCTTGACTTTTTTGTCGATTTTGTTTATTATATATATAATGCATATCTGAAAGGAACGTGATGTTAGGGTTGAATGAAAAGCTCAAGCTCTACGGCTTCAATAATCTTACAAAGACATTAAGCTTTAATATATATGATATCTGCTACGCCAAAAGCCAGAGGGAGCAGCAGGACTATATAAAATATATTGATGAGCAGTATAATTCGGAGCGTCTTACAAAGATACTTTGTGACGTTACTGAGGCTATAGGCGCTCATGTTCTTAATATCTCAAAGCAGGATTACGAGCCGCAGGGGGCTTCTGTCACTCTGCTTATTGCGGAGGATCACAAGGGTGTGGCAGGCATGGACATGAGAGGCGTTCCCCGCAGAGAGGATATAGCGGGACATCTTGACAAGAGCCATCTGACAGTGCATACCTATCCCGAGTTTCACCCCGACAATGCAATCACCACTTTCAGAGTAGATATTGATGTGTCCACCTGCGGGGAGATAACCCCCCTTAAATCCCTTGACTACCTTATCGGCAGCTTTGATTCGGATATAATCACCATTGATTACAGGGTAAGAGGATTTACCCGTGACGAAAAGGGAAAAAAGCTCTTTATCGACCATGATATCACATCAATACAGAATTACATCTCCGCTCAGACTCTGGAGAAGTACGATGCTATAGATATAAATGTTTATCAGGCTAATATTTTCCATACAAAAATGATGATAAAGGAAATTTTCCTGCAAAATTATCTTTTCAATACCGATACCTATGAGCTGGCACCCAAAAGACGGCTTGAAATAAACGATCTTCTCCGCCGTGAGATGATCGAGATCTTCAGCGGCATGAACATTTTCTGACCGCATAAGGGGGTAAGAGGCATGGATCAGACCTGTGCGCCTATCTATGAAGCGCTTATGAAATATAACGAAACACGAGTCGTTCCCTTTGATGTGCCCGGGCATAAGCACGGCAAGGGAAATCCCCTGCTTACGGAGTTTCTGGGGCAGACCTGCATGAATGTAGATGTCAATTCCATGAAGCCCCTTGACAATCTTTGCCACCCCGTTTCGGTAATACGGGACGCTGAGCGACTTGCTGCCGAGGCTTTCGGGGCAGGTCACTGCTTTTTTATGGTAAACGGCACTACCTCTTCGGTACAGTCCATGATACTGTCGGTGTGCAGGGAGGGGGATAAGATAATCATTCCCCGCAATGTCCACAGAAGTGCAATTAACGCCCTGATAATAAGCGGAGTTATACCTGTTTATGTTGACCCGGGAGTTGACAGGAGACTTGGTATACCTCTGGGCATGAGTGCGGATAATGTGGAAAAAGCCATAGCCCGCAACCCTGACGCAAAGGCTGTTTTTGTAAATAATCCCACCTATTACGGCATATGCACCGACATTAAGCGGATAGTGCAGACAGCACACGCTCACGGCATGAAAGTGCTGGCAGACGAGGCACACGGTACACATCTGTATTTCGGAGAAAATATGCCCCTTTCGGCAATGGCGGCGGGAGCGGATATGGCGGCGGTGTCCATGCACAAAACAGGCGGTTCTCTTACCCAGAGCAGCTTTCTGCTGGTGGGAAAGAATGCGGGACTTACAGAAGGTCATGTGCGTTCGGTCATAAATCTGACACAGACTACAAGCGGTTCATATCTGCTGCTTTCAAGTCTGGATATAGCAAGGAAGTACTATGCCGCCGAGGGAAAAGAGCTTTGCGCCCGAATGGTAAGCTCCGCAGAATATGCCCGCAGGGAGATAAACGCCATAGGCGGCTATTATGCCTATTCTGATGAGCTTGTAAACGGCAGCGACATCTTCGCCTTTGATAAGACAAAGCTGTCAATATACACAAGGGGGATAGGTCTTACGGGTATAGAGGTATACGATATCCTCCGTGACAGCTATGATATACAGATGGAGCTGGGAGATATAGGAAATGTGCTTGCCATAATGTCTCCGGGCGACCGCTGGAAGGATATAGAAAGGCTTGTTTCCGCTCTTACGGAGATAAAGCGCAGATTCGGACGGGACAGCGCAGAGGCTGTGGATCATGAATATATAAATCCGCAGATAGTCATGTCCCCCAAAGCCGCCTTTTACGGTGAACAGGAAGTGCTTCCCATTAAGGAAAGCGCAGGACGAGTTTCCTGCGAATTTGTCATGTGCTATCCTCCGGGTATCCCCATTATAGCCCCCGGCGAGCTGCTTACCCCCGACATTATCGACAATATCATCTACAGCAAGGAGCGGGGCTGCTTTATGACGGGTACGGAGGATATGAATATAGAGAAGATAAGGGTAATAAAAGCGTAGATTTATGGAAAGGTGCATATTATGGAATTGTGGTTTACCGAATATCATTCACCCGATGTGAAAATGTCTATCCGCACAGACAAGCAGCTTTACTGCGGCAAAAGCGAATTTCAGAGGATAGACGTGTTTGAAAGTCCCGAATTCGGCAGATTTCTCACTCTTGACGGACTTATGATGCTTACCGAAAAGGACGAATTTATCTACCATGAAATGATAACCCATGTGGCAATGGCAGCAAATCCCGATGTAAAAAGTGTCCTTGTTATCGGGGCAGGAGACGGCGGCACCATAAGAGAGCTTACCCGCTACGAAAGCATTGAACATATAGACATGGTGGAGATAGACGAAGAGGTGGTAAGGGTATGCCGTGAGTATCTGCCGCAGACAGCATCAAAGCTGTCCGACCCGAGAGTTACCATATATTTTGAGGACGGACTGCGTTTTGTCCGCACAAAAGCCGATCTCTACGATCTTATTATTGTTGACAGCACAGACCCGTTCGGACCGGGAGAGGGACTTTTTACAAGTGAATTTTACGGCAACTGCTACAACGCTCTTACCGCAGACGGCATACTTATAAATCAGCATGAAAGTCCCTATTACAAGGAGGACGCTGCGGCAATGCAGAGAGCCCACAAGCGTATACGAGAATTTTTCCCCATATGCAGAGTGTATCAGGCGCATATCCCCACATACCCCTCGGGACACTGGCTTTTCGGCTTTGCTTCAAAGACTGTCGATCCTCTTGCTTTAGATGAGGAACGCTGGAACGGGCTTGGGTTAAAAACAAGATATTACAACACCGAACTGCATAAGGGCTGTTTTGCCATACCAAACTATGTAAAGGAGCTGCTGGAAAATGCAAAATGAGATAAATGCCTTTATCGGCTGTGAAAGCGGCTTTGATGAAGCATCTGCGGTGATTTTCGGCGCACCCTTTGACTCCACCACATCATACCGTCCCGGAGCAAGATTCGGTCCTGCCGCCATACGGGGGGAGAGCTTCGGGATAGAGACTTATTCGCCCTATCAGGATAAGGATCTTTCGGATATCCGGGTATTTGATTCGGGTAATCTGGAGCTGCGCTTCGGATCTCCGGAATCGGCTCTTGAGGATATAGAAAACAGGACAGCCGAAATACTTTCTGCGGGAAAGCTGCCTGTTATGCTGGGCGGCGAGCATCTTGTAACGCTGGGAGCGTTCAGAGCCTGTGCAAAGAAGTATGATAATGATATTTACCTTATCCATTTTGACGCTCATGCCGATCTGAGAGAGGAGTATCTGGGGCAGCGGCTTTCCCATGCCTGTGTTATCCGCCGTTGTCACGACATTGTGGGAGACGGCAGGATCTTCCAGTTCGGCATAAGAAGCGGCGACAGGGAGGAATTTCTGTTTGCAAAAAATCACACCGAAATGTTTCCCACAAAGGTGCAGGGCGTTGACTTCGGAGCGCTTCCCCGTGTAATAGAAAGGCTTAAAGGTAAAAGGGTTTATCTTACAATTGATTTTGACGTTCTGGATCCTGCATTTTTCTGCGGAACGGGTACTCCCGAGGCAGGAGGGGCGTCCTTTAATGAGATCCTTGAAGCTGTCATTATGATAGGCAGGGAGCTTGATATTATCGGTGCAGATCTTAATGAGCTTTCGCCCCATTACGATCAGAGCGGCGCATCTACAGCCATTGCCTGCAAGCTGCTCCGTGAACTGCTGCTGGCGGTGCTTTGTCCATGAAAAGGACGCTTCATCGGTATTTTATTTTCTTTAAATGGTTTGCAGTTGCCGTTGTGGTGGGAGTTGTTGTGGGAATTGCAGGAGCGTTCTTCCACATAGGTCTTGACAGGGTTACTAAGCTGCGGCAGGAACACCCTGTACCCTTTATCTGTCTTATGCCCCTTGCGGGCTTGCTTATAGTGTGGCTCTACTCGGCTGTGGGAATGAGGGACGACAAGGGTACAAACGCTATTATCCGAGGTGCAAGAGGTGAGGAGGATATAAGGCTCAGAACTGCGCCTCTTATTGCGGCGGCTACGTTCCTTACTCATCTTACAGGCGGCTCTGCGGGACGTGAGGGAGCAGCCTTGCAGCTTGGCGGCAGCCTTGCATCACCTGTGGGAAGGATACTGAATTTTTCCGAAAGAGAGCGGGCTATGCTCACCATGTGCGGCATGGCTGCGGGCTTTGCGGCACTTTTCGGCACACCTGCGGCATCGGCAATGTTTGCTATTGAAGTGACTGTGGTGGGAATAAGCTACTACAGCGCAATACTGCCCTGTCTTATTGCCGCTCTGACTGCCGCTCTTACCGCAAGGGATATAGGCGTTGAACCTACCTTCTTTACAGTAAGATCGGTACCTGTATTTGACGGACATTCCGCTGTTACCCTTGCAAGAGTAACTGTTCTGGGAATACTCACCGCTCTTATAAGTATGCTTTTCTGCTTTGTTATGGAAAAGACAGCAGAGCTTTACAAAAAGCTGCTGCCCAATGTTTATCTGCGTGTAACAGTTGGCGGTGTAACGGTTGCGGCGCTTTCCATGCTTGTATTTAAGCTGACAGGCAGCTTTGACTATAACGGAGCGGGTACAGATGTAATAAACCGTGCCTTTGCGGGGGAGAGCCGTCCCGAAGCCTTTATTCTGAAAATACTGTTTACCGCCCTTACTTTAGGAGCGGGATTTAAGGGCGGCGAGATAGTCCCCAGTTTGTTTACGGGAGCGGTTTTCGGCTGCTATTACGGACCTCTTCTGGGTCTTGACCCATCATTCGGAGCAGGACTGGGAGCGGCGGCGGTATTCTGCGGCGTTACCAACTGCCCCTTTGCATCGCTTGTGCTGTCGGTGGAGCTTTTCGGAGCGGAGGGACTTCCCTATTATGCATTGGCAGTGGGCTTATCCTATATGCTGTCGGGATTTTCGGGACTTTACAGCGCGCAGAAATTCTATGACGGAAAGCTCAGTCATGAACCTGACTCTCCCCATACAATGGAGGAGATGACACACATGGAGGAGGATACATGATACATCTTATATGCGGGAAAATATGCAGCGGCAAAACATATTTTGCAAAGCGGCTTTCCCGTGAAAAAAATGCCGTTATTCTTTCCTGCGATGAGCTTTCACGGACAATAGACAGGCATATTTCCCTTGACAGCGGGGCTTATGATATCCTTGCCCGTGACCTGCAAAAATATCTTCTTGACCGTGCTGCCGATATTGGGAGAATGTCGGTCGATGTGATACTGGACTGGGGATTCTGGACGGCGGCGCAGAGAGCGGAGGTATCGGCATTTTTCAGAGAAAAGGGACTGGAGTTCTGCTGGTATTATATGGATATTGATGATATCTCCCATAAAAGAAATATTGAAAAGAGAAATTCATATACTCATGAAAATGAATATTATGTTGATGAGGGATTGTTAAGCAAATGTCTTTCACGATTTGAGGAGCCGTACTCTGAAAGTATGGTGCGTATCGTGAATACATGACATTATCATTAAATAAAAACGGAGGAAATGCAAATGCCTGTTTCGGCTGTAAAAGCAACGCTGCCCTATGATACTCAAAGGGTTTGGGATATAGTCACATCTGTCCGTGACTGCGGTTGGCGCAGTGACCTTGACAGGACAGAGATAAAAAGCGAAGGGGTATTCGTAGAATACACGAAAGACGGCTTTGCCACAACCTTTACGGTGACTGTCTGCGAACCGCTGAAAAGGTGGGAATTTTGATATGATATGGAAAATATCAATATGACAGGGCATTGGACGGGCGTTTTCACCCATAAGGACGGACAGACGGAGATCGAATTTACCGAAAACGTTACCGCTAAAAAATTGTTTATGAAGCCCTTTGTAAAAGGCTTTTTAAAAAAGCAGCAGGAGCAGTATCTTAATGACCTTAAAACTGCTCTTGAAAAAATATGATCCTAAAAAAATATATTAAAAGGAGTTTTTGGATATGGACGCTATGGAATGTATCAAGACCCGCAGAAGTGTGCGGCATTTTACGGACAGGGAGCTTACAAGGGAAACTCTTGACGAGATAGTGAGCGCAGCCTCCTATGCTCCCTCATGGAAAAACAGCCAGACCGCAAGGTGGAACATCATAACAGACAAGGAGCTTTTAAAAAATATCTCGGAAACTGCCGTTATGAGCTTTTCCAAAAACGGCGCTACAATTGCAGAGTGTGCAGCCCTTGCTGTGGAGTCCACAGTTACGGGTATTGCGGGATTTGAGCCTGACGGCAGTTATACCACTCCCGCTATGGGCGACCGCTGGGAAATGTACGATGCGGGAATTGCCGCACAGACTTTCTGCCTTGCGGCTCATACAATGGGCGTAGGCAGCGTTATTATGGGGATAGTGGATTTTGACAGGCTCCATTCTCTTCTGGGACTTCCCGAAAATGAAAAGGTCAGTGCCGCCATTGCGCTGGGCTATTACAGCTATGAACCGAAAATGCCTCCCCGCAGATCGCCCGGAGAGATAGCAAGATTTTTCTGAAAAAGGGGGTGAGGATATGGGATATGTATCCGAACTCAGAAAATATGTGGGACACAGTCCCATAGTCCACACCTGTGCAAGCGTTATCGTTGAAAACGAAAAGGGGCAGGTGCTTCTCCAGAAGCGTGCCGACAACGGTATGTGGGGCTACTGCGGCGGCTCTGTGGAGCTGTTTGAGCGCGTGGAGGACGCCGCAAAAAGGGAGCTTTTTGAGGAAACGGGGCTTTATGCAGAGGAGCTAATACTGTTCGGCGTTTTTTCGGGAGAGGAGCAGCATTATATCTACCCCAACGGCGACGAGGTAAGCACTATTGACATTGTTTATATATGCCGCAGGTATTCGGGAACACTCTGTTGTCAGGAGGGGGAAGTGACTGAGCTTGTGTTCTTTGATACAGAGCATCTGCCCGAGGATATAAGTCCTCCTGTAAGATCGCCGCTTAATGCCTATATTGAAATGAAGAAAAAGGGAGCAATGTTCTGACGATGATATGAATTATCCCTATTATCAAAAAACAGAACATGGAGGAAAATTATGTTGCTACTTGATGAACTTAAATTGGAGCTTGAGGGCTACAGGAAAGATATGAAGGATCTTTATGTTATCCTGAATATCGACAAGCTGAATGAAGAAACAAAGCAGTTACAGGAAAGATCCGCCGAAAACGGCTTCTGGGACGATCTGGAAAATTCACAGAAGGTTATGCAGAAAATAAAGCAGAATGAGGCTGTGGCAGCAGATTACAAGAAGTTAAACGATCTGCTGGAGGACACTATCACCATGATAGAGCTTACCTATGAGGAGGGGCAGGAGGAGGACGAGAACGCTGTGGCAGAGCTTAAAGCAGAAGCGGAAAAATTCAAGTCACAGCTTGAAACCACAAAGCTCACCACCCTCCTCACAGGTGAATATGACAATAAAAACGCCATTCTTACATTCCACGCAGGAGCGGGCGGCACAGAGGCGCAGGACTGGGCGGAAATGCTTTTCAGAATGTATAACCGCTGGGCTGAACGCCATGAATTTAAGGTGACTACACTTGACTATCTGGACGGCGATGAGGCGGGGCTCAAATCTGCGTCTATACTTGTTGAGGGAATAAACGCTTACGGCTTCTTAAAATCGGAAACAGGCGTACACAGACTGGTGCGCATCTCGCCCTTTGACTCCTCGGGCAGACGTCAGACATCATTTGCATCGCTGGAGGTAATGCCTGAAATGGGAGATGCGGATCTTAATATCGAGATACGCCCCGAGGATCTGGAGATAGACTTCTACCGTGCCAGCGGCGCAGGCGGACAGAAAGTCAACAAAACAAGCTCCGCTGTCCGTCTTACCCATAAGCCTACGGGAATCGTTGTTTCCTGTCAGACACAGCGCAGCCAGTATCAGAACAAGGATTACGCCATGAAAATGCTTATCTCAAAGCTTGCTGAGATAAAGGAGCGTGAGCATCTTGACAAGATAGAGGACATCAAGGGCGTTAAAAAGGAGATCGCATGGGGCGCACAGATACGCTCCTACGTGTTCATGCCCTATACTCTTGCCAAGGATCACCGCACCAACTTTGAAAACGGCAATATAAACGCCGTAATGGACGGAGATCTTGACGGATTTATAAACGCTTATCTTACCGCACTTTCCCACGGGGAGCTGCAAGGTTAAGATGTACGAGGTGATATGGTAAAATGCAGCACTCATTGATATTCCCCTTGCCTTTCGGCATTCATGTGGGCTTTGTGATATTCAGCGTAATAATGCTGATACTCTGTTATAAGCATTGGAAATATATGTATGATCTGTATATGCTTATCGGAATAGTATCCACGCTGCTGGTGTATACGGCAAGCTCAAAGCCTGTTTTCTATATTCTCGGGCTGGAGGAGGTCATTCTTCTTATACTTGTTATAGTGGATATGACAAAGGTTTCCATTGCAAAAAGCAAAGCCGAAAAGGAAAAGCAGGCTGAAAAAGAGACGGAGGAGCAGACATGAAGATCGTTATACTTGAAGAAAAAACGGTCACACAGGGGGACGTATCCCTTGATGAATTTGCCGCTCTGGGAGAGGTGAGAAGATACCCCCTCACTCCTCCTCAGAGAGTGACGGAATATATCGGGGACAGCGACGCTGCTATCTGCAACAAGACGGTGTTTACAGAGGAGATAATGTGCGCCTGCCCGAACCTTAAATATATCGGACTTTGCGCCACAGGATACAATAACATAGACATTGAAGCGGCAAACCGTCACGGAATAACCGTTTCAAACGTTCCTGCCTATTCCACAAGGGCAGTAGCGCAGCAGGTCTTTTCCTATGTCCTGCACTTTGCCAGCCGCACAGCCGATTACAATGCAGATGTGCATAACGGCGGCTGGATACGCTCGGAAACCTTTTCCTACTTTACTATCCCCACATATGAGCTGTCGGGACTTACTATGGGGATAATCGGATTCGGCAGCATAGGCAGCACGGTTGCAGATATCGCAAAAGCCTTTGACATGAGGGTCATCGCCGCCACAAGAACGCCGAAAAATGTTCCCGATGTGGAATTTACCGATATTGACAGCGTTTTTGCACGGTCGGATTTTATAACAGTTCATTGTCCGCTTACCGATAAGACAAGGGAGCTTGTGAACATGGAAAGACTGCGGCTGTGCAAGCCCTCCGCCGTTGTTATAAACACCTCACGGGGTCCTGTGGTGAATGAGCATGACCTTACAGAGGCTTTAAACAGCGGTATAATTGCGGGGGCGGGGTTAGACGTGGTGAGCAGTGAGCCTATGAAAGCGGATAATCCTCTTCTCGGCGCAAAAAACTGTCTTATCACGCCCCATGTGGCATGGGCGCCCGTGCAGACAAGACAGCGGCTTGTTTCGGAGGCGGCGGAGAATCTGCGCTGCTTTATTGCGGGAAAGCCGCGCAATACCGTAAACTGAACGGAGATGGAATAATGTTCGATATTGATTCAAAAAAACGTATCGTTGTAAAGGTGGGAACATCTACCCTTACACATAAAACGGGCAGGCTCAATATCCGCAGAATGGAAAAATTTGTAAAGATACTTGCGGATATACAGAACAGCGGACGGCAGATAATTCTTGTGTCTTCGGGAGCGATAGGGCTTGGTATGTCCAAAATGGGTCTTATGAAGCGTCCCTCCGATGTACCCATGAAGCAAGCCTGCGCCGCAGTGGGACAGTGTGAGCTTATGTATATGTACGACAAGCTGTTCGGGGAGTATAATCTGAACGTGGCGCAGATACTCCTTACAAAATATATCCTTGACACGCCCCGCAAAAATAACGTGGAAAATACTTTTGAAAAGCTGCTTGAACATAATATTATCCCCATTGTCAACGAAAATGACACGGTCGCTATAGATGAGCTGGAGCTGGAGTTCGGGGAAAATGACACCCTTGCCGCTCATGTGGGCAATTTCTGCAAGGCGGATCTGCTGGTGATACTGTCGGATATTGACGGATTTTTCGATTCCGATCCGAGGATAAACCCCGATGCAAAGCTAATTCCCGTTGTTACAGAGATAGACGACAGGATACGCAGTCTTGCAGGCGGTGCGGTGACAGGACTTGGCAGCGGCGGCATGATAACAAAGCTCTCCGCAGCTGAAATAGCCATGGCTTCGGGCTTTGATATGGCGCTTTTAAACGGCAGACGTCCCGAGGTGCTTTACGATCTTTTTGACGGCAAGCAGGTGGGAACGGTGTTCCGCTGCTCTTAATGCAAATTTATTTTAAGAATAAAAGGGTGATAAATATGACTTATATCGAGAGTCTGGGGGCGAAAGCCTGCGAAGCGAAAAGGATCATCGCCGTTGCGGATACGGGCAGGAAAAATAATGCCCTCCGTGAGATAGCAGCGGCACTCAGAGAAGACAGCGGCAGTATTATTTCGGCAAATAAAATTGACCTTGAAGCCGCCAGGGAGAACGGTATGTCCCCCTCAATGCAGGACAGACTTATGCTCAATGAAGCACGCATCGAGGGCATTGCAGGATCGGTGGAGGAGCTTATTAATCTTGAAGATCCTGTGGGCAAGGTGGAAAGCGGCTCTGTGCGCCCCAACGGTATGAGGATAACAAAGGTGAGAGTTCCTATGGGCGTTATAGGGATTATCTACGAATCACGTCCCAACGTGACAGCAGATGCAGCCGCTCTCTGCCTTAAAACGGGAAATGCGGTCATTCTCAGAGGGGGCAAGGAGGCGTATCACTCCAATAAATGCATATGCGGGATAATGCGCTCGGCTGCTGCAAGGGCAGGCTTTCCCGAGGATATTATCCAGTTTGTGGACGATACCACAAGAGAGGTAACCACTGAGCTTATGAGGTGCAGCAAGTATCTTGACCTGCTTATCCCCAGAGGAGGGGCAGGACTTATAAAGGCAGTGACACAGAATGCCACTGTTCCCGTTATTGAAACAGGTGTAGGCAATTGTCATGTGTATGTAGATGAAAGCGCAGATATTGAAATGGCTGTGAATATCACCGACAACGGCAAGACACAGCGTCCTTCGGTATGCAACGCCGTGGAAACGCTGCTTGTCCATAAGAATATTGCGGAAAAATTCCTGCCCGCAGTTAAGGCAAAGCTTGATGAGCATAATGTTGAGCTGAGAGGCTGTGACAGAACACGCAGTATTCTCGGAGAATGCGTAGTTCCCGCCAAAGAAGAGGACTATGCTGTGGAATTTCTTGACTATATCCTTGCGGTAAAGGTGGTAGACAGCATTGACGAGGCGATAGACCATATAAGCAGATATTCCACGGGACATTCGGAATGTATCGTCACAAATGACCTTGCGAACAGCGAAAAATTCAAGCGTGAGGTGGATTCCGCCTGCGTATATGTAAACGCCTCCACAAGATTTACAGACGGCGGTATGTTCGGATTCGGCGCTGAGATAGGAATTTCCACTCAGAAGCTCCACGCAAGAGGTCCTATGGGGCTTTATGAGCTTACCTCAAATAAATATCTCATTGACGGCAGCGGTCAGATAAGGTAAAGGCAATGTCAGATAAAAACAAGCAAAACGGCGGAAAAAATGAGGATATCATAGGCGTTTTAGGCTCTGCATTCAGCGAGGACGTGGCGGAGCTAAGCGAAATGAGCAGCATTGAGGAAAGCACAGAGCAGTCCTCAGAGGGGGAAAAAAGCACCTCTGCATTTCACTTTGTGCTGGGTCTTGTTATGATAATCATGTCTGTAGTGGGACTTATTTCCACAATAAATTTTGTTTCGCAAAAAATAGAGAGCATAGTTGACAATACTCAGCAGAAAAACGAGTTTGCACGGTTTATCTATCCCATAGTCATATGTGACCCGCCCCCCTTTGAGCAGCCCTTAAAGCTCCGCAATGAAACTATAATTTCAGCCGCCGCATGGGATATAATACTCTATGAGGATAAAAGCAGGTATGCCGCCGAATTTGACTATATCATCGTGCCCGAGGTGGATATAGAGCAGCACGCCGCAAAGCTGTTCGGCTCAGGACTTGCCATAAAGCACACTACAATTGCATCTATCGACCTGTCATTCTATTATGATGAGGAGATAAGCTCCTATCGTATTCCGGAAAATCCGAAATTCTTCACCTATTCGCCTTATATCGAGGATATCGAAAAGGTAGGCGAAAGCTATCGTCTGACTGTGGGATACGTTTCACCCGCTCCCGCATGGCTCACACTTACCTCGGAGGAATCTCCTCTGCCCGAAAAGTACATGGAATATGTAGTGCAGAAGCGGGGCAGCAGTTATTCCCTTGTCAGTGTGCGGGCATCGGAAAAGGAACTTCCCACAGACAGCAGCGGAGGACTGTAAAAATGCCCGTAATATATCCTTTATTTTCATCAAGCAAGGGAAACTGCACATATATCGGCACCCGTGAAAGGGGAGTGCTTATCGACTGCGGCGTATCCTGCAAGCGGCTTTGTGAGGCTATGGAGCTGTCGGGGCTTTCTTTCGGGGCGGTAAAGGGCATACTTATAACCCATGAACATTCCGACCATATAAAGGGGCTGTCGCTGCTTACGAAAAAGACGGGTATTCCCGTATATTCCCGCACAGCCACCCTTGATATACTGTCGGATAAGGGCATTGTCTTTTCTCAGATGCATGATATTGACGAATCGGCAGAGGTGGGGGGAATGGAAATAAGCTGTTTTCCTGTTTCCCACGATGCAGCCGCCCCCTGCGGCTACCGCATACATTTTACCCATGACGGCGACTGCGCTGTCTGCACCGATTCGGGATATGTAAGCGAAAAGATGAGGACTGCCCTTTCGGGGGTCAAGGCTATTATTCTTGAATCGAATTATGATGAGCGTATGCTGCGTATGGGGGGATATCCTGCGTCCCTTAAAGAGCGTATCCTGTCAGAACGGGGACACCTTTCCAACGCAGACAGCGGAGAATTTGCGGCGGAGCTTGTAAAGGGCGGCGCTGTACGCATTATTCTCGGACATCTTTCCGAGGAGAACAACACTCCCGCCCATGCAGAGTATGCAGTGGAATCGCGTATCGCAGAAAGCGGTATGCAGCGGGGACGGGATTATCTTCTGTCTGTTGCCGCTGTACGCACTGACGGCAGCTTTATACAATACTGATACATATAATAACAATGTGTGAAAACCGCACAGCAGATGCACTGTCTGCCGTGCGGTTTTTTCGGTCCTAACATCTTACAGAGCAGCCGTATTCCGAAAGGAGCATATTCATCTGACGGATACCCTTTTTCTGACGGGTAACTATTCCCTCTGCTGCGGGTACAAGCTCAGGACACACGCCAAAGCACAGGGCTGTCTGTGAAAGCCTTACGCCGCCCATATGATGAGGTATCATCTCACGCATAAAATCGCAGTTTATGTAATTATCCGCTGCCGCACAGTTCATCTGACAGAACATGAGCCGTATTATCTGCCAGCTTCTGCACTGAAAAACAGCCGTATCTGCGCTTGCATCGGTGCAGAGGGGAGCGGCAGCGGTAAGAGCGTCTATGCTTTCAAGCTGCTCTGTAATGATATTCCGTGCAATTGTGCGGACGTTCATGTTGTCGGAATAGGTCAGCAGATTTTCCGACATACGTATCGCCGCTCGGTGATGAGGTATCATTAATGCAATAAAATTCTGAGAAATACTGTCTGTGAGATCGGCTGATGTCATTTCATAGGTCATGTCCGAAAGGATTTTATAGTAGTTTTCAAGATATGCTTTTGTGTTCGTATTCAGCTGTAAACCGTTCATTTGCAGCACCTCCGATACAGTATATTCGCAAAATCTCCCAAAAGTGCAGAAGAAAAAATAAAAAAACGGTTCGCAGATTTTTTTAGATGATTTTCCCGTTTTGTTATGTTATACTTGAAACATACCGAACGAAAGGATCTGATAGAATGAAAATAAGCTGCATTGATGAAACTGCACGGGGAAAGCAGGAGCTTGACCTGGAGTCGCTGCTTTTCACAGAAAGAAGAATTTTCATAGAGGGTATGATAGACGACAATGCCTCTATGAACTTTGCAAAGCAGATGATGTATCTTTCACGCACAGATGAGCCTGTATCTGTCTACATAAACAGTCCGGGCGGCGCAATAGGCGCAGGGCTTGCCATTTATGACATGATAACAGGCTTCAAAGGCAGGATAGATATGTACTGTATCGGCTGTGCATCAAGCATGGCGGCGGTGCTGCTTGCATCGGGACAGAAAGGCAGACGCTTTATTCTTCCCCACAGCAGGGTCATGATCCACGAAGCACTTGTAAAGGGTGACATCAGTGCCTCAGCAACGTCTATCAGACATCTTTCGGAGTCCATTATAGAAACAAGAGATCTTGTAAACGGTCTGCTTGCCCGTCACACGGGAAAGACCCTTGAGGAGATCAATGCCGCTACCGTTTTTGACAATCTTATGAGCGCAGAGGAAGCCGTTGATTTCGGCATCTGCGACAGGATTGTGAGTGACCTTTTTGAAAGGAGTAATGGGTAATGAATACAGAAATGTTAAATGATCCTGTTTGCGGGGGCGAAGAGGTAACAGGGGAGCTTATCTGTCCTGATACCGACTTTGCACAGAGCGAAACAATAATCGCCAAGGACTGCCGTTTCAGCCTTGATGATATAAAAACACGTATCAACAACAACATTCTCGTAGTGGGCGGCAGCGGTACGGGAAAGACTTCTACTGTAGTGATCCCCAATCTCCTGCAGGCGGTGGGGAGCTACATAATCTCCGATCCCAAGGGCAATCTCTACCGCAAATATGCAGATTATCTGAGGGAGAGGGGATACGAGGCAGTGAATGTTGATTTCACTCACCCTGAAAAGTCCGCTCATTATAATCCTCTCATGTTTGTAAGAAACTCTCAGGATATACTGAAAATTGCCGAGGTCATCGTCAACGAAAAGGAGAATGCCAAGGTCGATCCCTACTGGGACGCCATGACTACCATTCTTCTGTCCTCGGTAATAGGGTATATGACTGAAACAAACTACAGTCCCTTTAACTTCAGCAGCATACTGAGCCTTGTAAGAGAGGGGACAAGAAAAAACGAGGACACCAAAGAGTCAAAGCTTGCCATGCGTTTTAAAAGGCTTTACCTTAGCAACCCTAAAAGCTGGGCGTGCGCTCAGTTTGAGCAGGTAAACGCCGCTCCCGACAAGACCTATGACACCATACGTACCACTCTTGCCGCAAAGTTTGCGAAGTTTGACACTCCCGAGCTTCAGCAGCTGATGTCGGGGTGCAGCTTTTCCTTTGACGACATAGGCAAGCGCAGAACGGCGGTATTTGTGACGGTAAGCGACACAGACCGCTCTATGGACTCCCTTGCAAACATTTTCTTCACACAAGCCATGCAGCAGCTTTGCAGCTTTGCAGATGAACAGCCTGACAGCAGACTTCCCGTGCCTGTGCGCTTCTTCCTTGACGACTTTGCTACCAACTGTCGGATAGAGGAATTTCCCAGAATGATCTCCTCCATTCGTTCAAGAGGTATCTCTGTCATGCTGCTGATACAGGCTGAAGCACAGCTTGTACAGGGCTATGACGCCGACAGCGAAACAATCATTGCCAACTGCGATACCTACGCATATCTGGGCGGCAATGACTACCGCACGGCGGAGTCCGTGTCAAAACGCTGCAACAAGCCTGTTTCTCAGGTGCTTTATATGCCTGTAGGGAGCTGTTGGGTGTTCAGACGCGGCTCACAGCCCGTTTACTCCCATACCCTTTCGCCCGATGAGCGGGACAGGTGTATAGAGCGCAGCGCCTGAAAAGGGCAGCTCAGCCTTTCTCATGAGTCTTGCTGCGGGAATTTTTATCCCGCAGCATCTGCGCCGTAGCTTCCAGAAAACGTATATCGTCCTCGCCCAGTCCCGTCACATCAATATGTCTGCGCTCCTTTTCCAGTCCCAGCAGACTGTCGGTTGTAACGTGAAATTCCCTTGCCAGCTTTATGAGCATTTCCGGAGAGGGCGTTCTCTGGGACTGTTCATAGTAGCTGATCGTTGCCTTTGTGACCCACAGTCTGTCCGCAAGCTCCTGCTGTGTAAGCCCGGCTTTTATCCGCAGCTCTTTTATTTTATTTCCAAAGTCAACCATTTTATTACCCCTTATAGTTAAATTATATAAAATAGTTTACCCCAAATCAATAATAATTTGGTTGATAATTAGTAATAAATTAGTTGACAGAGGTCTTTTATCTGTGATATAATTAAAACAGTGACAAATTAAGACAAGAATTTTTATAAGAAAGGAAAAAATTACAATGAAAAAACTAAAATTACCGCACTTTTCCTTGCTCTGTGTACGGCTTTTTCACTCTCTGCCTGCTCTGGAGGAACGACATCGGAGGAGCAGTCAATTGAGGACAGACTGAATGCCCTTGATCAGATGGACGAGGAGGACGCAGAAGGAGAGCTCGAAGCGGACCTTGAAGCACTTGACGGTTAAAATTACGTCTCTTCGGTTATTACTCCCGGGCTGCATTTGAACGCCGGGGTTATTCGGGCGGTTATGACGATTCAGACAGTATGTTCAGCGACTGCGTAACCTCACTGTCGGAGGAATATACCTACGAATCTACTGTTGCATAGTTTATGCAGATAATAACAAATGCATGACAAGCTCTTCGGAAATGCGGGGGCAAAGCTCGGGACTCTTGCAAAGGTATGGTTTGTCATACAGATCATAGGCGCACTGATAGCAGCAATTATAGCAGCAAAAATGGCAGAGGATCTTGCAGTTGTTGCAGCTGTGGGGGTTTTCGTGATCATGGCATTTTCTGCATGGATATCCGTTCTTGCGGTATATGCTTTTGCGGAGCTGTGTGCGGGAGTGAAAAAGATATCCGATACATACGATAATCGGTAATTATCCGTTTGCAGTCTAAAAAAAACACGCATTGCGGCACTCAGAACAGGTGCGGCAATGCGTGTATTCCTTATCTTAGCATACCCGTTAAGCTGCGGATATTCTCTGCAATATCCTTTATGACCTCTCCTGTTTCCGAGGTATTCGCAACGCTTGCATTCACCTCGTTCATGGCTTCTTCAAGAGAAGTGAGCATTTCTCCTATCTCTTTTGCGGCTGAAAGAACTCTTTTTGTTTCCCGTCTTATGAATTTATCGTTTTCCTCAACCACATCTGTAGTGGCTTTTGTGCCCGAGGCAAGCTCTCTTATCTCCTGCGCCACCACCGCAAAGGAGCGTCCCGCTTCTCCCGCCTTTGCAGCCTCCACAGAGGCGTTTATGGAGAGAATGTGTGTCTGGTCGGTAATGCTCAGTATTGATTCGGACATCTGCCTGTACCTTTCGTTCACCTCTGCAATTGAGGAAACTGCCGAGTCTATCTCATCGCACCTGCCGCCAAGGCTTTTGAGTATTTCGCATACCCTGTCCATACATTCCGTATTTCCCGAACAGGTGCGGCTGATGATATCCGTATCGCTGCATATCTTTTCAATATCATCAGTAATATCCTTTACAATGCCTACTATCCTTTCGTTCTGCTCCCTTACTGAATTATGCGCTTTAAGAGCCGCTGTTCTTGCTGCTTCGGACTGTTTCACCATATACTGGTGGCAGTTTTCGGGAATGTTTACCCCTCTTGCCACGGCAACAGCCATATTACGGCAGGAATCGTATCCGCAGGCACGGCAGTCAAAATGCTGCTCGGCGGAGGTGGTTTTCATAAGACGTGCAAAGGCATTGCGGATATCCGCATCGCTGACCGCTTTTCTGTCGGAGAATACAGGCTTGTAAACCCTTATAAAATCCTCATAGCGGAGATTTTTTTCAAACCACCTGAACTGCTTATCCTTTGAAATGCTGTATCTGTGAGAGTTTTTCTCCCGTCCCTTAAATGCAGCACTGCCCGCAGAGCTTGCCCTGCTCATATAGGAAAAGACTCTGCTTTTGTCAAAATCGGTGCCCGGACCTGAAATGCAGCCGTTTTCACAGCTGAGAACATCAAACACGGCGGGACGTTCATCGGGTAATGCATTTTCATAGCTGTCAAACATGGGATAAAGCCTTGCTGCTCCCTCACAGCTTCTCACATCAAGGTCGGGGAGAGCGTGGAGCAGACAGTCTCTCAGTCCGCCCGGACGGGGATATATTTTTCCGCAGAATGCGCTTACATTATCAAATGAAAAGGGGGCATTTTTGTCAAAGTGGAGATTGGCGTTCATGTATTCAGCAAAGCGTTTAAAGGTAACATTATATTTTACAAGACCCGTTTCGTCAAACTCGGATCTCTTTGCAATGCATGGGGAAATGCAGGCAATATCTCCCTTTATGCCCTCGTATTTTTTAAGATAAACCGCAGTGCAGGCTATGGGGGAATGTATGGGCGACAATGACGGTATAAGATTTTGCTTTGATTTGAGGATATATTCCACCACAGCCGCACAGGGCTGAGAGATAACATGATGTATCTTCCCTTCACGCAGGGCCTTTATATGCATATATGTACAGATGTCCGCACCGAAGGAAACATCATAGATGAGCTTTACCCCCAGCTTGCGAAGATGAGCAAGCATCGCCTGACCGTGGGGTGTGGTAAATTCCAGCGAGGGGGCAGCTATTACGGTGATGTCCTTTCCTGCGCCCAGATCGGCAAAGAAATTTTCCGTATCGTCTATATAAGTCCTTGCATCGTGCTTGCAGCCTCTGACACATTCTCCGCAGCCGATACATTTTTCGGGATCTATGGTAATGACCGAATGTCTGCCGTCCTCTGAGAGCTTTGCCACGTTGGCGTCATGGACGGGGCATACCCGTATACAGGCATTGCAGCCGATACAATTTTCTTCTTTGATCGTAACATACATGATCCATATGCTCCTTTACGGGCGGGGGGCTTACCTGTCGGTGTTTTTTCCTGTCTGCGCCCGTTAATTTTTATATTCCTGTATCCCATAAATGCCGTATTGTTAACGGTCGGGAATTTCATATGCATAAAATCGGTTTATCAGGCAGTTTGGCGGCTGAGAAATTGTGCTGTCTGAATTATAATGTCATATCGGAATAAAACGGTGGGGAATAATATCCGTTTCACAGCTTACTAAATTAGCAGGTGAGGGCGGTATCATGCCTTTTTAATTATAAAGTCATATCAGAATAAAACGGTCGGGAATAATAATATCCGTTTTACAGCTTATTAAATTAGCGGGTGGAGGCGGCATCATGCCGCTTAAATTAGCGGGTGCCTGCGGCATCATGCCGCTGTCGCTGCCGTAAATCTTCGGCTATTTCGGAAAGCCTTTGCAGACGGTGATTTGCCCCCGATCTGCCTACGGGCTTGTCCAGAAGCTCTCCCAGCTCCCTGAGCGTCACATCGGGATTTTCAAGCCTTACCTCCGCCATATTGCGAAGCTCGGGGGAAAGGCTTTCAAATCCTATGGTATTCATGATATATTCTATATCGGCAATCTGCTTTTCCGAAGCGGCAAGGGTGCGGGCAATATTTGCATTGTCGCAGTTGAAAATGCGGTTTGTCTTGTTCCGCACGTCCTTATAGATCTTTACATTCATAAGCTCAATTGAGGAGCGTGTAGCTCCCATAAGAGTGAGCATATCCTCAATATCCTCACTGCCCTTGAAGTAAAGCACATAAAGATTTTTCCGCATTATATAGCGTGCGTTCATTCCAAGCTCCGAAAGCAGCTTCTGCAAATCGCCGCAAAGCTCCTCAAACGGAACGGCAAATTCCATGTGATAGTCCTTTATAGGCTCTGTCATGCTGCCGCAGGAAAGAAACGCTCCCGCTATAAAGGCAAACACATTGTTATTGTCGATGATATCCTCCCCGATACGATGAATAAGGGAGCGGGAGGATATGCGGAAACGATATATTATTTCCTCTCTGTCGCTTTCACGGGGAATGGATATGGAATATACCGTAACGCCGTTTTTCTTTTTTGTGCAGCTTACCCCGGTGATACGTCCGTGACCTATGACCTTTTCGGAAAGCTTTACAAACATATCGGCAGCCTGTTCGCTTTCGGTGCGGAACAGTATCTCGTCTGCGCCGAATTTCCTGCAAAAAAGGAGCATTCCGTAAAAACAGGCATATTCCTTGTCACGATCGGTTATAACGGAGCAGAGCTCCTCTTTCACATTATGAGAAAATGACATTTGTATCACCCTGCCTTACAGCTTGCCCACCTCTATGTCACGGTGTTCGATCCTTGCCTTTACGTTCTTGTCGTTAAGATAATTGTAGATATTCTCCGCAAATGTAACGCTTCTGTGCTTTCCGCCCGTACAGCCGAACGCAATGACAAGCTGAGTTTTTCCCTCATGACGGTAAAGGGGCAGCAGAAAATCAATAAGCTCTTTAAGTTTTTTGTCAAGCTCCCTTGACTGCTCAAAGCTCATAACATAGTCCCTGACACAGCTGTCAAGACCTGTGTGCTTTTTAAGCTCCCTGACGTAGAACGGATTGGGCAGACATCTTACGTCAAACACCAGATCGGCTTCTCTGCACATACCGTATTTAAAGCCGAAGGACATGAGCTTAACGGACATTCTGTCATCGGGATTTTCCATAAAAAGATCAATGACCGTATCCTTCAACTGAGACAGGGGCATATCAGAGGTGTCGATATAATAGTCGGAGCGTTCACGCACTCTGACAAGCATTTCACGTTCCATATTAATTGCGGATTGCAGGCTGCCCTTTGCCTTTTCGTCAAGAGGGTGCTTGCGGCGTGTTTCCTTGTAGCGTTTGATAAGAGTTTCATCGGAGGCGTCAAGGAAAAGCAGTGACACATCGGGTCCTGAGCGTTTAAGATAATCAAGCCCCGTAATAAGTTCGTCCAATGCGTTCCCCTGTGAATCGGTGACTAACCCTCTTATGTCCGTTACAATTGCTACCTTGTTCATCTGTCCCCCTGATTGCAGACAGATGTCGGCAAACTTGGGTATAAGCTGGGGCGGGATATTGTCAATGCAGTAGTAGCCTATATCTTCAAGAACATTTACCGCACCTGATTTGCCCGACCCTGAAAGACCCGTAACAATAAGAAATTTCATAATATCAGACCGCCCCTCCTCTTATAATGACAGGCTCTGTTTCCAGTATAAAGCCTGTCTGTTCCTTTACTGTTTTTCTTACATGGTCAATTACTGCCATTACATCGGCAAATGAAGCCCCGCCGGTATTTACCACAAATCCGCTGTGCTTCGGGCTGACCTGCGCCCCGCCTATGGTAAAGCCTTTAAGTCCGCACTGTTCAATAAGTGCGGCGGCATATGCGCCCTCGGGACGTTTGAATGTACTTCCCGCACTCCGCATTTCCACAGGCTGTTTTGTCCGGCGTTTTTCGGTAAGCTCGTTCATTTTTGCGGATATTTCGTCTTTGTCGCCTTTGCGGAGGTTAAATGCCGCTTTTGTGATCATCATGCCGTTTTCCATAAAAACGCTGTGACGGTAGGAAAGCCCCATTTCGTCTGATGAGAATCGGCTGAGAAGTCCGTTTTTATCCACCGCTTCGGCATATTCGATAATATCGCTTATCTCTCCGCCGTATGCTCCCGCATTCATAAAGACTGCGCCGCCCACGCTTCCGGGAATACCGTAGGCAAACTCCAGCCCCGTAAGACCCTGCTCCTTTGCCTCCCTGCACAGGGCGGAAAGTGAAGCTCCCGCTTCACAGACAAGACGAGTGCCGTCACATTCTATGCGGTCAAAATCCCTGCCCATGCGCAGAAAAACCATATCTATACTGCTGTCGCTTACAAGAAGATTTGAGCCTTTTCCGATAATGAAAAAAGGCAGCTCCTTTTGATTTAATGCCCTGATAAGTGAACACGCCGCCTTATCCGAGCATATTTCTATCATCAGAGGACATCTGCCGCCGATGCCGAAAGTGGTGCAGGAGGAAAGGCTCACGTTTTCGGTGACTTTGCAGCCCGCTTCATGTGCGGTTTTGCTGATAAACAGTATATCGTCAGAAGTCATATGATTGCCCCTTTTAAAAAAATGTTTTTATATTTTGCTATGCTGCTAAATGTTAATTTTTCTGCTTTCAAGATGTTTTGTCCGTAACATTGTATTTGTGCTGTCCCGCCAAAGGGGAAATTTACATCTCCCCTTTTATTTCCCTCTCTGCCGTTATTATGCTTAATTTGGGCTTTTCTGCCTTCAAGATGTTTTGTCCGTAACATTGTATTTGTGCTGTCCCGCCAAAGGGGGAACCCCTTCCCTATCCCCTTAACCCCTCTCCCTCTACCGCTATCACACTAAATGATTTCGTTTGATTTGGGTTTTGAGGTTGGTATTCTATTTGAGGTTTGTTGGGATTCCTTTTTGCCATGCTGTGATTTTTTTGATTGAGATACGCCGTAATTGGTTCGCTTGTTTTGTTTGAAGGAATTAAGTATTGCAGGAAATGAAAGTTACCGAGATGTTATTTGAAATTTTTCCGCTTAAATCACCAAAGAGGGGACTGCGGTTAAACGCAAAACTAAAGGTACCGGGCTGCTATCTGAAAAATTTATGCTAAATTCTCCAACGCTAAAAAAATATATTTAACATCAAAGTAAATAAAGGTTACCGAGTTACAAATTAAAAAATTCGCACATTATTTACTAACGAGGTGGCAGCGGGTTCCACCCGCCGACCTGCGTGCGGGGTCACCCCGCCTAACGACCCGGCTGCGGGTTCCACCCGCTGAATATAATATTTTTTCTGTTTATATAATGAAGCATTTTTTCTCTGTCAAGATTTACTATCAGCTCTTCGGGATAGGAAAGCTCTTTAAGAAGCGCAAGGGAACGCTCCGCCTTTCCTACAGAGGCGTAAAAGTGGGCGTCACTGTTTACGATGAGCCGCACGCCGTATTTTTTGCAGACAGGCAGCAGCTCACGGTATCCGCTTTCGGAATTTTTCCACAGCAGAGTGCTTTCGTTTACCTCTACAATTTTGTCATACTCCTTAAAAGCACGCACTGCCCTTTCGCAGTCAAAGGGGAATTGCAGGTTTGCGGGGTGTCCGATAACATCTATGCGGGGATTTTTTGCAAGTCCCAGATAAACGTTTGTGTTCTGCTCCCTTGTCCCCGATGAGAGGGCGGGGATCATGTCAAGATGTACCGAGCCTATTATCCAGTCCAGCCCGTCACACTCCTTGTCGGGCAGGTCTATATTGCCGTCAAAGTCCACAACGCTTGATTCTGCACCGTAAACTATCTTCACGCCGAAAAGCTCACGGGGAATGGCTTTATGCAGATTGTGAAAGTGCCAGATATGAGGTCCGTCCGTAGAATCGGGGGTATGATCCGTAATTGCGATAAATTCAAGCCCCCTGTCCCTTGCAGCCTCCGCCATTTCCTTTACGGTGGAATAGGCATGAGTAGAAGCCACGGTATGCATATGCATATCGGCAATAATTTTCATCATGTGGATACGCTCCTTTTACAGATAACGGGTTTTATCAGTATATATCCCATTTTTTGATAACGTCCTTGTGTTCCATTTCAAGACCGAGATTGTCAAGCAGCTCCTGAGCGGCATTGTAGCCCATTTTCTTCTGGCGGTTGTTCATGGCGGCAACTTCAAGAATGACCGCAAGATTACGCCCGGGCTTTACGGGAATAGTGGAGCAGGGGACTTTTACGCCTAAAATGGAGGTAAATTCGCTGTCCACGCCCATACGGTCATATACCTTTTCGGAATCCCACGGTTCAAGTTCCACGATCATATCTATTTTCTCTGTTACCTTGACCGCACCCATACCGAACAGGCGGCGGGCGTTTACAATTCCTATGCCGCGCAGTTCAAGGTAATGACGGATATTTTCCGGTGATGAGCCTACCAGACTTATATTTGAAACACGTCTTATCTCCACAGCATCATCAGCCACAAGGCGGTGACCTCTCTTGATAAGCTCCACGGCTGTTTCGCTCTTACCGACGCCGCTTTCGCCAAGAATGAGCATTCCCTCGCCGTAAACCTCGATAAGTACGCCGTGACGTGTGATACGGGGAGCAAGATGCAGATTCAGATATGCGATAAGTGCGGACATGAAGCTTGATGTACTGTCCTTGCTGCGCAGGAGGGGTATTTCATATTTGGTGGCTATCTCCAGCATTTCGGGGAAATAGGGCAGCTCTCTTGTGATGATAAGACAGGGGATACGCTGAGCAAAGAGCATATCAAGTATCTCTCTGCGCTGATCCTCGTTCATGGCGGCAAGGTAGGCAAATTCCGCCTTGCCTACGATCTGCACTCTTTCATGGTTGAAGTATTCGTAAAAGCCCGCAAGCTGCAATCCGGGACGGTTTATCTCCGTTTCAACTATCAGCAGTTTTGAAGAATCCATAGGCGTATAAATTGTTTCCAGATGAAATTCCTCGATTATCTGTTTTATTGTGACGCTGAATTTCTTTTTTTCTGCCATATATTTTTACCTCCGTTATTTTTTCGTATAAATCATGCTTATTTCTATTATACACCATCGGAAAGAATTTTGCAAGCAAAATATTATATATTCGAGCCATTTTTATATTATACCGGTCATTGTCCGTTTACCGTAAATTCCCAAAGTAAATTCCACAGTAGGAAAGAGTGCGGAATTTAGTGTGAGAATGGGCGGAATTTAGTGTG
>CANQPL010000004.1 GCA_947625735.1 uncultured Clostridia bacterium | reverse complement strand
ATTTAACATTTTAGCGGAAGCACCTTTTCATAACCGCATTGGTGCCTTTCGCAGAAAGGCGGATTATAATAATGAAATACACGATAGATGTTAAGGAGATGCCCATACAGCTTGCCGACAGGGAGATATACGGCAGGCTGTATGTCCCCTGTAAAAAAAACGGCGCACTTCCCTGTGTGATATTAAGTCACGGCTATAATTCATGCTGCGGCGATCTTGAAGATATGGCACGTTCATTGGCAGAGTGCGGTGTGCTTGCTTACAGCTACGATTTTTGCGGCGGTTCGGTGCGTTCGCAAAGCAGCGGAAGATCTGTTGATATGAGCATTTCCTCGGAGATGGACGATTTAAACAAGGTAATAGAATTTATCAGAAATCTGGAAAATGCAGATAATGACAGGATATACCTTTACGGTGAAAGTCAGGGCGGATTTGTTTCCGCTCTGACCGCCGATGAGCGCATTGCGGGAATGTATCTTCTCTATCCCGCATTCTGCATTCCCGACAACTGGCGGGGCAGGACTATTGAGGGGACAATGATGTTTATGGGGTTGGAGCTTTCCGATAAATTCTGCAAGGGTCTGCCGCAGTTTGATGTATTTGAGCATATAGGGCGTTATATGGGTAGGGTGCGGCTGTATCAGGGTACGGCGGATACACTTGTTACTCCCGATTATGCGAAAAGGGCGGAGAAATGCTTTACCGACTGTACGCTGACGGAATTTCCCGGAGAGGGTCACGGGTTTTCGGCTGCTGCAAGAAAAAGGCTTATAGAAGCGGTGACTGAGGATATTACGGCAGGGTTGACCCCGGCGGGTTGAACCCGCTTGCAATTCGATAGTAAATTATGCTTGAATATTTTAAATAGCGGCTCGGTAACTATTATTTGCAATGATGCTTTGTCTGAAGTTTTTGGGGGTGATACGTTTAAAATGTATAATGCCAAAGAATTAAAACTGACTGTTTCGGATATGCAGTTTGATTATATTACATTCGGCAGCGGTAAAAAGCCGTTGGTTATGATACAGGGGCTTAGTACACGGGGAATAAAGGGTGCGGCGTTGTCACTTGCCTATATTTACCGCATTTTTGCAAATGATTACAAGGTTTATATTTTTGACAGGAGACCGATCGTTCAGAATTGCATTACTGTAAAGGAAATGGCATCTGATATTGCCGCAGCAATGGATATATTAGGCATAAAAAAAGCAGATGTATTCGGGGTATCTCAAGGAGGAATGATCGCACAATATCTTGCCCTTCAAAGACCCGATCTTGTTAATAAACTTGTTCTTGCGGTAACGCTCTCCCGTAATAATGATACGGTAAAGCAGGTTGTCGGAAGTTGGGTTAAAATGGCAGAGCATGGAGCTATGAAAGAACTTGTTATGGATATGGCTCAAAAGATGTATTCCGATGATTATATAAAAAGGTATCGTCCGTTTATGCCGCTGCTGACGCTTATGCAAAAACCAAAAGATGTACAGCGGTTCGTTATACTTGTTGATTCCTGCCTTACCTGCAATACATATGAGATGCTTGACAATATTAAATGTCCTGTGCTTGTTATGGGCGGCAGACAGGATAAAGTCGTTAGCGGAGCGGCTTCTGAGGAAATTGCAGAGAAGCTCGGTTGTAAAATACATATGTATGACAATTTGGGGCACGCTGCCTATGAGGAAGCAAAAGACTTTAATCAGATCGTATTCGATTTTTTAATTGGGTAGATGCGTGGTGACTCTACTTGCAGTTTTTTAAAATTATTTATGCGAAATAATTTATACAGCAGCTTGAAAATTTCCTTTTGCTGTGATTTGGTATCGGAATTTTTGAAACTGTCGGTCATTTTTTTAATTTACGGAGAGAGAAAAAATGAAGATTTTCTATAAATTTATGATCTTATTGTTAGCGGCTGCATTTGTTTTTTCAGGCTGTGAAAAAAAAGATCAGGCTGAAAATACAACAAAGAAAACACCGTACGGCTGTAATATAGAAACGGTGGAGCTGTCACCGAAAGGCGGCTCAATATCGGCTTCATACTACAACGGAAACGGAAAGCTCTATGCTTCATATGTCAAGGAGCATAATTATTATCTTATGCTTACGGATACCTCCAACGGCAGTTCGGAAATGATCTGGAATATTTCCGATGATGTGGATATACCATTTCCCGGGGAGGGTATTTCGTCCCTTTTTGTAAATGATGAGGGAAATATTGTGCTGCTTTCGGGAGGTAATGAAAAGGGTTATTCACTCCTGATATATGATATAAACGGACACAGCTTTGAAAAATATGACATAAACGAAAAACTTGGTGATTTTTGCAGAGCAGAATATTATAATGGGGAAATTTATCTTTATAACAGCTTTTGCATATATAAATTCAAGCTCAATGATTCACTCGAATTATGCGGTAAAATTGAATCCGAGGATATTATAAATCAGCTTATTATCGGTGCAGACGGCGCTTTATATGCGGTGATGTATGATTCACTGAAAAAAATCGACACAGAGAAAATAGAGTTTGCAGATACCGTTGAATTTCCGTCGGATTTCAACGGGCATACCGTTTTCGGCGGATACGGGGACAATATTTTATATGCGGCTGATAATATTTATATTTACGGAATAAATGCAGACGGAAAATTTAATGTTATTGCAAGCCTATCCGATATGGGACTTACGGAATATTCGCTTAACAGTGTATTTTCAGATGAAAACGGAAGGATATTATTTTTTGACTTTGAAAACGGGGAAGTGGGTTCTCTTTCACGGTTAGAATTTATTCCGACAGAGAAATTAAATGAGCGTACAAAAATAACCATAACTGTTTCAGATGATGTGGGAAATAATTTTGAGAAAGCGGTTTTTGCATATAACAGAAGCAGTAAGGATCATGTTATTGAATTTGAATATCTTGATGAAAATGAAAAGGGTGATCTTATTGACTCCTTTGACAGAAAGCTCATCAGCGGTGATGAATTGGGAGATATTCTTATTTTCCCGTCAGGAATAAAAAATGTTTATAATGCGGGACTTTTTGAGGATCTGTATGGATTTATTGACAGTGATGAAGATATAAGCCGTGATGATTTTTTTGAAGCAGCACTTTCCGCTATGGAAACTGACGGAAAATTATACGGTATGTGGGCTGATTTTGCTATTCTGACATACGCTGCAAATTCAGGATATTGCAGAAATTATGATTCATTTGACATAACACGTCTTGATTCGGAAAAGGTACAGAATGATATTCTGATAAATAATTTTAATTCAAGAACCGATTTTATGAATGAATTGGTCAGGTATAACTTTGACTGCTTTACTGATTATAATACTGTAAAATGTGATTTTGATAATGAAAATTTGCGTATGCTTATGAATTTTTCCCGGGATGTAAATATTCCCGACACCAAAAGTGATACCCTGTCTGACGATGTGCCGATGAAGATTCAGCCAATAACGATACACGGTGCGGAGGAGCTTGCTGCTTATGAAGAGGTACTTGATCTTCACCCTATAGGGGTACCGAGAATTGACGGCAAAAAAATTCATGTTCTGAGCGGTGATGCGATTTATCTTAATTCTTTTTCGGAAAATAAATCCGCTGCATGGGATTTTATAAAATTCTATCTGAATTATAATCAGTACAACAGGGCAGGCAGCTTTTCTATGGGGATACCGGTATTAAAATTGCTTTTTGATAAAAATATGAATGCTGTTCTTGAAAGCAACCGTCTTATCAAAGAGGAAAACGGTGACGAAGCCTATCAGTTTATGTTTAATAATGTTCCCGTAAGACTTATTGAAAAAAGCGATTACGATCATATAACGGAAATGATAAATAATTCCGTCAAAATAAGATATGATGATGAGATACTGAATATTGTAAATGAAGAAACGGATATGTTTTTTGCGGGGGATACCTCTGCGGACAATGCGGCGAAAAATATTCAGGGCAGGGCAGGTATAGCGTTCAGTGAAAGAAATTAAAAGGTATTTTTTAAATAATTTAAGCGCTGTTTGTTTTCAGACATAAATTTTTTTAACTATCAAATATTACATATTTAAGGGAGATTTTATAATGAACACTTTTGACAAAGCACGCCGTTTTATTTATCGCAATGCACGACCTCTGGATTTAGCTGTATTCAGGTTTTACTTTGAAAATGGTCCGTTAAGTGATGTTACTGCCGCTCTTTCAGCTTATCAGAATCAAGACGGGGGCTTCGGCTGGGGATTGGAATCGGATAATTTTAATCGTAATTCTTTACCCATGGGTGTATGGAAAGCAACAGAATATATCAGAAAAACAGGCGGTCTTGAACCTGATGATCCCATTGCAGAGGGAATACTGAAATACCTTTCAAGCGGTTCGGATTTTGATATTGAACATAATCAGTGGCTGAATACTGTTCCCACAAACAATTCAAGTCCCTGTGCTGTCTGGTGGAAATATCCCGAAAACGGAAGTGTATTTGAATATAATCCTACCGCCGCACTTGCCGGATTTATCATAAAGTATGCAGATAAAAAAAGCGCTTTATACGAAAAAGGTGTGCAGATCGCAGGAGAAGCTGCAAATTGGTTTATAATGAATGCTCCGCTTGAACGTCATATTGCCGTATGCTTTATGTCGCTTTATGATTACTGCGATGATGCAGGCAATATGCCGTTTGACAGTGAGACTTATCTTGCAAAGCTGAATGAAATTATCGAAGGCTCTGTTTGCAGTGATGTTTCACGCTGGGGTGAATACATTCCAAAGCCGTCAACGTTTTTTACACCTGCAAACAAAAGATTTTATAATGAAAAATTTAAAGAACTTTGCAGTGTGGAATGTGAATATATCAAAAATACCCAGCTTTCCGACGGTTCTTACAGTGTACCATGGCAATGGTACAGCGACTGCAAAGAATGGTATATTGCCGAAAATTGGATCAAGGCTCAGATTACAATTGATAATATGATTTTTTTGCGTGATTTTGACGATTTATTTTTCTGATATCATCAAGACCGGATACACTTATGAAAAAAAGAGGTGAACTATGAACATAAAAAATATAATAGAAAGGCATTTTGATATTGACGTTGATAGTATAAATTTAATTGGTGAGGGTCATGATAGTAAAGCATATTTAGTTAATAATGAATATATTTTTAAAATTAAATTTAGTGCAAATAAGAAAAGAGGCTATGAAAAGGAAAAAGCAATATATGATTTTTTAAATAAATACTTAACATCTGATATTAAAATACCTGAAATAGATTATAGTTACATAACAGATGAATTATCAATAATAGGTTATAAAAAAATTGATGGAAAATTCTTAAATCCCCAAATATATAATACAATGACCTCTGAACAAAAATCTGCTTTAAAAAAAGATATTGCTGAATTTTTAAAAGCAATGCATGGTTTGGATCATTCAGAAATAAAAAATTATTCTATAGATAACAGGCAGAATTTTTTAGAAGAATATCAGTTATTAAGGGATACAATTTATAATGAACTTACTGATGTTGAGAAGCAACACATTGAGAGCTTTTTTGAAAGATTAAAAAGTACAACAATTTTTGATGATAAAAATGTTTATGTCATAATGATCTCAGCTGTAATCATTTATTATTAAATGATAATAATAAACTGGTAGGAATTATAGATTTTGGTGATGCAGGAATTATTGACGAATATTGTGATTTTATATATTTATTAGAAGATAGTGAAGAAGAAATCGGTTCGTTTTTCGGCGAAGATATTTTGCAGATTTATGGAGATATTGATATTGCTAAAACAAAAGAGTATCAAGATGTTTTTTGAACAATACTATCCAATAGAAACAATTGTTTATGGTATAAAAAATAACAGATATGATTTTATTGAAAAAGGACGTGAAAAAATGAGAAGAAAGGATCGGGAAATAACCGATTTTCAAGAGATAATAAAAATTATAGATCAGTGCGAAATACTGCGGCTGGGTATTGCTGACGGGAATTTTCCGTATATTGTGCCTGTCAATTTTGCTTACAGGGCTGAGGAGGGTTCTGTTGAATTATATATCCACGGTGCAAAAGCGGGGAGAAAGTATGAGCTGCTTAAAGGGTCGCCCTTTTGCTCCTTTGAAATGGATATTCCGCTGAAAATTGAGCTTATTCCCGAGAGAGGGGACGTGACTATGCGTTATATGTCTGTTATGGGTGAGGCGGCGGTCACATTTCTTGAGGGGGAGGAAAAGCTGTTTGCCTTGGAAAATATCATTATGGCAAGGCATGAGGAAACGAGGAATTTTGAATATAACAGGGCGGCTGTGGAAAGGACCGCTGTTGCCAGACTTACAGTCACACGTCTTACTGCAAAGGCTAACCTTCCCGCCGATAAAGCATCGAAGTGAGGACGACTGATAAGGTTGTCGCAAGTACAGTTCGGGTTTACTTAAAAGCTGTAATGATTTTATGGAATAATTCGGTAAAATAATGCCAATGCTATAAGCGGAGGCGTGTTCAATGTACCGAATGAAAATTAAGATCACCATACTTGCAGTGATAACCGCTTTGGTGGGAGTGCTGCTTATGCTGCGCATTATGCTTACCGGGTTTTCTATGGAAAACTACAGCAGCTATGATATGTCCGCGCCAAGAGAGGTGGAGATCATATGCTCATACGGCGACATTTTTGACAGAAACGGTATAAGTCTTGTTAACCGTGCAAACAGCTATATTGCGGTCATTGATCCCGAAACGGCGGATACAGATGTGCTAAGCGGTCACATTATCAACAGGGAAAAGTATGACGAGTGCATTACGGGAGACGCTCTTTTTCTTTGCGAGGTCAATACGTCCGATCTGGGGGATATACCTGTGATCGTAACAAAGGAACGCTACAGCGGGAGCATGGCTGAGCATATTATAGGATATACTGCCGATGAAAAAGGCGTTTGCGGTATTGAAGCGGCATTCGATGATATACTGCGTATTCCGAGAAGCACCGTAAAGCTCCGATACAGCGCAGATGCACGGGGAAATATGCTGGAGGGTGACGGCCTTTCCATAAGTGAAACATCATCTTATCGGACAGGGGTTGCTACATCTCTTGATATTTGTATACAGAGGGCGGCAGAGGAGGCAATGTCTGAGGTGAAAAAGGGTGCCGCCATTGTTATGGATATTAAGACGGGGGAGATCTGTGCGGTGGTAAGCAAGCCCGGATTTGACCCCGCACACCCTGAGCTGAGCCTTGATTCGGAGGATTCGCCGTTTATAAACAGAGCATTTTCTGCCTACAGCGTGGGTTCGGTTTTTAAGCTGGTGACGGCGGGGGCTGCGCTGGAATACGGCATATCCGATGAATATGCCTACCGCTGCCGGGGAAGTATATTCATCTACGAAAATAAATTCAAATGTCACCGTTTCGGCGGTCACGGCACTCTTGACATGAGATCGGCTATGGTCGAATCCTGCAATCCTTATTTTATAAGTCTCGGCAGAGATATTCCTACCGAGTTTCTGCACAGCTTTGCAGAGGGGTTGGGTTTTGGGAAGGCGTCCTTTTTCTGTGACGGTATTTCTTCATCATCGGGACATCTTACGACTGTGAAGGAACTGCTTATACCCGCTGAAAAGGCAAATTTTTCCTTTGGGCAGGGAATGCTGACGGCAACCCCGTTACAGGTGACTGTTATGACCGCTGCAATTGCCAACAGCGGAATATGCCCGGAGCCTGTACTGATACACGGAAGCACAGATATCGTTCATGATGCCAAAGCTGCGGCGGCGCAGCCCTCTTATCGGAGGGTTATGAAATCCTCCACCGCCGATAAGCTGAAGAGCTTTATGATAACTACCATGTATAAGGAAAACTCTGCGGCTGTTCCCGAATTTACTACAGGAGGAGGAAAAACCTCCACTGCTCAGACATGGCAGTATTTTGATAACGGAGAGGAGAAGCTGAACTGTTGGTTTACGGGATTCTTTCCCGCAGATGAGCCGCAGTATGCTGTAACTGTGATGATCGAGGAGGGAGTATCGGGTAATCTTACCTGCGGTCCTGTTTTCAAGGATATTGCGGACAGCGTGACACTCGGAAGATATTATAAATAAGAAGGCTGAGCCTTCACGCAGGTCGTTAGTAAGTTATGTGTGAAAATTTAATTTGCGGCTCGGTAACTTTTATTTACTGTAATATTTAATGACCATTTACATCATATAACAGTTACTGAGCCATTGTACAAAAAGGCTTCTGCACAATTTTTGAGCGAGTTGGCAGCGGGTTCCGCCCGCTAAATAACAAGTCAAAGGAAACGTGCTAATCAGCAGGTTTACACATCTATCCTCTATTTTCTATCCTCTAAAAGTACATTCCTTATTTTTCCTTGAATCATTATCCGTATTCCGAAAATACTAATATCAGCCCATGTGATACATGGCAAATTACAAAAAGAGAGGCTGATCATCATGTCAAGAAATTCTTCCATCAAGTGCGATGTGACGAACTGCAAGTACAACCTTGAAAGCGAGCATTACTGCTCACTGGAGTCTATCAAGGTCGGCACTCATGAGGCAAATCCTACTGTTCCCGAATGTACCGACTGCCAGTCCTTTGAGTGCAAGTCCTCCTGCTGCGGTTAAATCAGGTGTAATTATACCGCTGCTCTGTTTAACTGGCGGCGGCAGTTAATGAAAAAAAGGTGTAAGCGATCCATGACCGCTTACACCTTTAATTCTGATGTTTATGAGCCTCGGCAAGACCGTCCTTTACGCCCTGCATTATGATGTCACGGGCTTTGGCTGCGTCCTCTTTGGATAAAGGCTCGGTTTCGGTAAGGGGATAGTCGATCCCCAGATTCTTGTACTTAGCCTTGCCCATGTCATGGTAGGGGAGAACATCAAGGGCATTGAGCGTCTTAAGCCGTGAAATAAATACTCCCAGCTCGTGAAGATACACGGGATTATCTGTTATTCCCGGTACTACTACATGACGTATCCAGAGACGTACTCCTTTTTGGCTGACATATTCTGCAAAGCTCAGGATATTTTTATTGCTCTGACCTGTGAGCTTTTTATGCTCCTCATCGTTAATATGCTTGATATCAAGCATGATAAGGTCGGTGACTTTAAGAAGTCTGTCAACCGCTTGGGTATGTTCGGGGTCAAAGGTTATGCCCGAGGTGTCAAGACAGGTGTGTATCCCTTTGGCATGAGCCTTTTCAAAAAGCTCTGTAAGAAATCCTATCTGCGCCATCGGTTCGCCGCCGGTACAGGTTATGCCGCCGCCCTTGAGAAATTCCTTTACACCGTCGTACATATCAAGAATTTCTTCGGCGGTTACCTCGGTACCCGCGCCGTCCTTTGCATGAAAATTCCATGTATCGGGATTGTGGCAATAGAGACATCTCATGGGACACCCTTGGAAAAATACGACGAACCGGATACCCGGTCCGTCGACTGTTCCAAATGATTCAGTTGAGTGAATGTAACCCTTCATACATCAAAGAGCTGCATGGAAGGTTCTGGAAATAACATCATCCTGCTGCTCCTTGGTGAGCTTGATGAAGTTTACTGCATATCCCGATACACGGATAGTGAGCTGGGGATAATTCTCGGGGTGCTTCTGAGCGTCAAGAAGAGTGTCACGGGTAAACACATTTACATTAAGATGATGACCGCCCTTCTGAGCGTAGCCGTCAAGAAGACCAACCAGATTACTTACCTGCTGTGCATTTGCTGCCATAGTAAAAACTCCTTTCAAAATAGGTGAAACGGATAAATATACCGTTTTCGTGTATATTTGCCATAGAAATATAAACCATACTTCTATGGCGCTCTTACAATTTATTTTGTGCCGCATATCCCACAAGGGGATATGCGGTCAAAATTAACTTAAAGGAAAATCAATCTCTGTCCGTGTCGCTGATATTGGGAATATTAGCGCAGGAAGGACAATCATTGAGCTTGTCAAGGTCAAGGTCGCCGAGGAATACGCCGTTATCCTTGCCGAGTGCATCGGGAATAATGGAGAAGGTATTGGAGATACCGTCCTGAGCGTTGATGAAGTTGAGTTTGGAAACGGAGGAGAGGGAAGCGGAAGCACCGTGAGTATCTCTTCCGTGCATGGGGTTAGCACCGGGTGCAAGAGGCACGCCCTGCTTTCTGCCGTCAGGAGTTGAGCCTGTCTTTTTACCGTAAACAACGTTAGATGTAATGGTAAGAATTGATGTGGTAGGCACGCCGCCCCTGTAGGTGTGCTGCTGACGGATCTTGTTCATGAATCTGTTGAGTACGTCCTGAGCGATCTCATCAACACGGTCATCATCATTGCCGTATTTGGGGAAGTCGCCCTCGATGATGTAGTCAACTACAACGCCGTTTTCGTTTCTTACAGTCTTTACCTTAGCGTACTTGATAGCAGAGAGTGAGTCAGCCACAACAGAAAGACCTGCAATACCTGTTGCGAAGTATCTCTTGACCTCTCTGTCATGGAGAGCCATCTGGAGGCTTTCGTAGCAGTATTTATCATGCATATAGTGAATAATATTCAGTGTATTTACATAAAGCTCTGCCAGCCATGTCATCATGTCATCGTATCTTTCCATTACTTCATCAAAGTCAAGATACTCGCTGGTGATAGGTCTGAGCTTGATAGCTACCTGTACGCCGCTGATCTCGTCTACGCCGCCGTTGATCGCATAGAGCAGGCACTTTGCAAGGTTTGCTCTTGCTCCGAAGAACTGCATTTCCTTGCCGACTCTCATGGAGGATACGCAGCAAGCGATCGCATAATCGTCACCGTGTGTAACTCTCATCAGGTCATCATTTTCGTACTGGATAGACGATGTGTTAATGGATATCTTAGCACAGTAGTTTTTCCAGCCCTGAGGAAGTCTTGTGGACCAGAGAACAGTAAGGTTAGGCTCAGGAGAAGTGCCGAGATTTTCAAGAGTATGCAGATATCTGAAGCTGGTCTTTGTTACCATATGTCTGCCGTCAATACCCATACCGCCAAGGGACTCGGTTACCCACTGAGGATCGCCTGAGAACAGGGCATTGTACTCGGGAGTTCTTGCAAAACGAACGAGACGCAGCTTCATAATGAAGTGGTCGATTATTTCCTGTGCCTGTTCCTCGGTGATGATACCCTTTGCAAAATCTCTTTCAAAATAGATATCAAGGAATGTAGATGTTCGTCCGAGGGACATTGCCGCACCGTTCTGATCCTTAACTGCGCCCAGATAGCCGAAGTAAACTGCCTGTACTGCTTCCTTTGCGGTAGATGCGGGTTTGGAGATGTCGCAGCCGTAGATCTCAGCCATTTTCTTCAGGTTTTCAAGGGCTCTGATCTGCTCAGCAATTTCCTCTCTTGCACGGATCTTCTCCTCAGTCATAGGACAGGTGTAGAATGCCTTCTGCTCCTGCTTATCCTCAATGAGCTTATCCACGCCGTAGAGGGCAACACGTCTGTAATCGCCGATGATCCTTCCTCTGCCGTATGCATCAGGGAGACCGGTAAGGATATGTGCAGTTCTTGCTTTTCTCATTTCCGGTGTGTAAACGTCAAAAACGCCCGCATTATGAGTTTTTCTGTACTCGGTAAAGATGTGCTTGATCTCAGGGTCAATGGCATATCCGTTCTGAACAAGCGCATTTTCAGCCATTCTCAGACCGCCGTAAGGCATAAGCGCTCTCTTAAAGGGCTTATCTGTCTGGAGACCTACGATCTGCTCCAGATCCTTTTCAATATAGCCTGCGCCGTGAGAGGTAAGAGAGGATACTACCTTTGTATCCATATCAAGGACACCGCCTGCTTCTCTTTCCTTCTTGGCAAGATCCATTACATCGTCCCAGAGCTTCTTGGTTGCAGCAGTGGGTGCTGCGAGAAAGCTTTCATCGCCGTCATATGGGGTGTAGTTCTTCTGAATAAAATCACGAACATTGATCTCCTTTGTCCACTGACCGCCGATGAAGCCTTCCCATTCCTGTGGCATCTGCTTCATAATTTATTTCCTCCTTAATCTTTCGCCCGCTGTGAGCGGTGCGAAGTCTTGTAATGCAATAATACGGATCTCCGTCCGTTGGGATACATTTGTCAATACGTTTTAACTATACCTAATCGGTATTATTTCATCGCGCATAAACAATAAAAATAACATGAAAATTTTGGAAAGCCTTTGCTTTACACTTCCTATTACTAATATAATACAACATCTTTCCGAATTTGTCAAGTGTTTTTTTATGTAAATTTGTATTTTTTACACAATTTTTTTCTCAGAAAAAAGTTAAAATTTTTTTACCGTGAGTTTTCTTTGTTATTTTTCGTAAAAACTAAAAATTTGCTTAAAAAATAATTCAGGATCATGACCACAATGCCGCACATCAATTTTACGATCAGCTCATTGAAGTGAAGCATATCCACAAAGGTGAACATAATGGCAAGCTCGCAGCCGTAAGAAAAAATTCTCCCTCCCGAAAAGGTAAGAAATTCACGCAGCGTTTCACCTTTAACGGTGCTTTTCTTCTCAAAAACAAATATCTTATTGACATAGAAAGCAAAAATGACAGAAACTATCCACGAAACCGTAGCTGCGCCTGCGGACGATACGGCGGAATTTGCCATGGAATCTATCAGACTTTGGAATGTAAGCGCGTCCTGCGGCGGTAGATCGGCAAATGCTAACCTCAATCCAAAGTGAACGGTGTAGTTTACAAGAGTGGTGAGAACTCCGTAAAAAATATAAATAATGCCGTTCTCGTATTTCAGGCAGAGCTTTTCTGCGGGGGAGGGAAGTATGGAATATATTTTTCTGAAAAATTTTTTAGTCATAATATCCTTACAAAAGACAGCACAGGCTTCCCGGACATTATACCCGGGAAACCCATGACAGTTATTTTTTGATACCTTTGATCCGTTAAGTCCATAATTGTGGTTGGATCATTGGGACGTTTTTATTATATTATTGGGACAGCTTATTACCGCATTCCATGCAGAATTTAGCCTTTTCGTTGGGGATCTTTGCTCCGCACTGGTCGCAGAACCTTATTTTAAGCTCGGGCTTGGGTGCCTCGGGTTTAGGCGTTTCGGCAGGCTTAACGGGAGCCTCTGTTTTGGGAGCCTCGACAGGCTTAGCAGGAGTTTCTGTCTTTGGAGCCTCGGCGGGCTTAGCGGGAGTTTCGGTTTTGATAGGTGCCGCAGGCTTAGCCGCTGTTTCGGGTTTTGGTGCTTCGGTAGGCTTAGCGGGTGTTTCGGTTTTAACGGGTGCTGCCGGTTTGGGTGTCTCATCGGGCTTTGCAGGTGCGGGCTTTTTATCTGCTTCAAGGTGCTGGATAGGCTTTACTTCGGGTATATTGGAAACAACTACCTCGATAGGCTTAATCGGCTTGATAGGTACGGTAGGCTTGTTTTCGGGCTTGGGAGGTTTAGGAGGAGTTTTATCCTCAGGCTTCGGAGCTGTCTTTTCCTCGGGCTTCAAAACAGGCTTTTCTTCGGGCTTGGGTGCGGGCTTTTCAGCTTCTTCCGCCTTTTTCCTTGCTGCCTCGATCGCTCTGCGTTCTTCCTCCTGCTCCTTGAGCTTTGCTTCCTCGGCGGCTCTTATCTCCTCTGCCTCCTTGATCTTCGATGCTGCTCTTTCCTTCTGGATAAGTGCTACTATGAAATTGAGTACCTTAACAGCATTTTCGGAGGTCTTTTTATTAAGTCCGTTGGGGATAACCGAATCCTTACCGTCCTTTTCAATAAGATGAAGTGCTGCTGCACCGAACACGCCGCCTTTTGCTTCAAATCTTTCGATCTGGTCTACAGCCACATTTCCGAATGCATTTTTGCCCTTGAAGTAGAAGCGTTCAACGGTGAGCATATAGAAATTATCAGCCTTGGAAACATCTATCAGATAGATGAGTACAGGAAGCTCAAACTCCTCCATGCTTGCATATGACTTGCAGGCGTTGAACTGCTGCTCAAAGGTCTTGGAGATACCCGGAACATAGAAGTTATTTCCGCCCGAGATCGAATTATCCACCATAGACAGATTCAGCTTCTCAACATAAGCATCTCTTTCCCTTGTTTTCATATCAACAATGTGGAGAGTTATCTGATTGATGTAACGCTTCTTGTTATCATCATCAATATCCATTTCCTGAATATCCTTGATAAGCTCATAGCTGCGATGCTCACTGAAAGAGCCGATATTTTTGCACTTGGCACTGAGCATATTGCTGTCTGCCTTGCGTATCTCAGCATTTACCTTACCAACATACCGCTGGAGCATATCGTCCGGGCAGTGATTTTCGTTTTTCTTGATCTTTTCAAGAAGCACCACAAGCTCTGCTTTGGACATACCGCTGACTTTCTCGGTGAGCTTGGTAAAATATTTTATGTGACGGTCACTGATAGCGTCATCAATCTTTTTAAGATACGGATAGGTAAATTCGGGAGTGAAATCGCCCTCGGCAACAGCTTCTCTCATATTGTTGAGAGCCGCAAGATCTGCATTTGCAAGATTTTCGGTGATCTTGTTAAGCTCAGTTTCTTCAAGGAGCTTTCTGCGTGCCTTGCACTTTTCGGCGGACGCTTCGTAGAGCTTTGCATCAAGAGTGGGCTTGCGTTTTTCAAGGTCTTCTGTGAACTTGTCAAGCTCCTCCATTGAAAGCTTGTCAATAGAAGCCATCTGCTTATCGAACTCAGCCTTGTCTATCTGCTTGAGGCGGGTATCTATCTGTTCAAGATATGCCTTGCCCTGCTCAGCATATTCGGGGGTGTCGTTTATGGTGAGCTTCATTTCCATGAGCTTATCCTTGGGCGAACCTGCAATATTCTTGCACAGCTCGGAAAGCTCCTTTTTGATAAGCTCCTTTGTGCGCTCGTCTATCTGCTTGATGTACTTGTCTGAAAGCTCCTTGTCAAAGTCGCCGCCCGAAAGAGCTTCTCTGAGCTTTTCAAGCTCTTTTCTCGGTGTGTTGGCTATATTCTTGCAGAGATTTTCCAGCTCCTTCTTCATCAGGCTTATTTCTGCCTTGCGAATCTTGTCTAAGAACGGAGCGGCATTTTCCTTTCTGACATCAAGTTTGCCGATCTCGGCAGAGAGCTTTTCCAGCTCCTCCTTTTTGAGCTTTTCAACGTCTTTGCACATTGCGGTGAGTTTGTCATTTTCAATTTTGTTTATTCTTGTTTCAATATCTGCAAAATATTTCTTCGTGTATTCCGGATCGTATTTTTCGTTTTTGAGCTTTTCGGTAAGCTCTGCCAGTGCGGGCTTATCCATTGTACCGATATTCTTGCAAAGGTCATCGACTTCTTTATTGTAAAGAGCCTTTCTTCTTTGTGCGATCTTATCTGTATATTCCTTTGTAAGATCTTCGGGATAATTCTTTTCCGCAAGCTTCTTTTCAAGCTCATCAAGCTTTGCAAAGTCCATATTTTCAAGATCCTTGCACATATCGGCGATCTCAGCCTTTGTAAGCTCCTTTTCTCTTGCGTCAACCATTCCGAGATATTTTGCTGTAATATCCTCGTCGTGTTTTCCGTTTTTAAGCTCTGCGGTGATCTCTTCAAGCGCCTTTCTGTCCATTTTGGGAATAGAATTGCACTTGTCAATAAATTCCTGATTATTGATCTCTTCAATACGCTTTTCAATGTCGGCAGAATATTTGTCGCAGATATCCTTGCGGAATCTGCCCGATCCGATAATCTTTTTCAGTTCTTCTATCTTAGATTTATCGGCAGTCTTTATGCCTGCAAACGCTTCGGCTGCCTCCTGCTCCTCAATAGCACTGTACCTGTCGGATACAGCTTTTTTATAGGTTGTTTTAAGGGCTTCTCTGCACTTTACGGCATCAAGCTTTTTGGAAATATCGTCAAGTGCTGCCTTTGCAGCAGAGGACACATCTTTGCAGATGTCTGCAAGCTCTTTTCTTGCAAAGCCGTCACGGGCATCGGCGATTTTGGCGGTGAAATGCCTTGTAAATATCTTGTCATATTTTCCCGAAGCCAAAGCCTTTTCAAGTGAATCCGCCTTTGAGCTGTCGGGGATAGATTTGAACATCTCGGTAAGCTCTTTAAGATCGGCATTAAGAATTGAATCGTTAATCATTGCCTTAAAGGGTGCGGCAACTACCTCATCAAATCCGCCATCTGCTATCTTCTTTTTAAGCTCCTCCAGCTCTCCGCGTTTTTTGAGTGTAAGACCGGTGCAAAGGAGTTTTAACTGATTTTCCTCGCAGTCGTTGAGAGCGAGTTTTATTTTCAGCAAATATCTGCCCGTTGTTTTCTTGTCAAGGGGCATATCATATATGTATTTTCTCAGCTTTTTCAGTTCTTCCTCGTTAAGAACGGAAAGATCGGCGCAAAGCTCCGCCAGTTCCTTTTCGTTCTTTACCGCCTTTTCCATTTCTTCGGCAGAGGCAAATACAGTGCCGTTATAGGTGCGGCTTGCCTTTTCCGCCTCCTCGCATCTGTCGGAAAGCTCCTTTAGTACGGGAAGATTTTTCATTTTATACCTTGCTGCTGCGGTTTCAATATCCTTGGAGATGACCTGAGCCTGAGCGCCCGGACAGATGAGCTTGCCATTCTCGTCCCTTGCATCTTCGGGAATATATGACTTATCCAGATACTTGCCCAGCTCCTCGGCACTTAATGCTTCACAGCCCCAGTATTCTGAGATGTTCTCAACATTTTCCGCATCTGCGGGAGAAACTGCTCTTGCAAGGTTGAAAACTGCGCCCGTGACGGGACGCACTTTAAGAAGATCTGCCACGTCCTTTTTAAGCTCCTCGGGAGATGCTGCAGAAAGCTCGGCTGCCTTAATGTCAGCAAGAGCCTTTTCTTTATCAACGGGTGTATATTTAAACCCGTAGCCGTTCTTTTCGGAGATGAGATTTCTGAATTTTTCCTTTACGGCTTCGGCATCAGATGCGCCTTCAAGATCCTTTTCGGAAATGGTCACGCCGCATTTTTCACCTGCTTTTATAAGCAGCTTGACCGAGTATTTCAGAAGATCGAAATCCACTCCCGCAGCTTTAAGAGGTGCTTCATTTGCCTGCATTGAGGTTTTTACGGTATCAAGGATACTAAGACCCTTGTCAAGCTCCATGCAGCGGGCTTCGTTTTTATCGGTGGTGATCCTGCTGCCGAAAATATCAAATTCTGCTTCACCCACAAATTCTATTCTTGAAAACTCCTCAAGCAGATCGTCAAGGAATTTATCGAGCTTTTCGCTTATATCCTTTTCGGCAAGTACCGCAGGGCTTTCGGGAGTACCCTTTGTATAAAGAAAGCTGCAATTTATCTTTTTAAAATGCTGCACCACATTTGTCAGGGGAGTTACGGGCGCATAGGGCTTGCCCTCCTTTTTCATATGCTCCTCACTGATAATAAGAGTGTCGTGCCTGCCGTCGATCATCCAGCACTGTGCTTCAAAGGCAGACTGAAAGAGCAGATCGGTGATATAGACCGACCCGTTTTCCTCGGCGATCTTTCTTGCGTCTGCCAGCTTGAACGGCTCAAAATTCTTTCCGTCAGTGCTCATAAGGAGCATATCTCCCATACGGCAGATCTCCGGACCGTTGGTCTTTGCCTCCTCGGGCGTACAGGGCGCATAGATCAGATCATCGCAGAGCGGATGACAGAAGAGCTTACCCGTTTCAAAATACTTTTCGGTAAATGCGCTTTTAAATTCCTCACAAGCGGTTTTGAAACGGTCATAGTCCTTATAAATTTCCACAGCTTGATTCCTCCCGTGCTAAAAAAATTCATTGTTCGGAAATAATGGCATACCCGCACATTATTACTCTAATTGTATCTATTATAACAAAAAAATACCGGGTTGTCAACGAATCTTTAGATGATTATATACAAAAATATTTCATCATTTATTTGGTAATATTGCATAATTGCCAAAAAAATCACGCCGCATAAAGTAATGCAGCGTGAATATAAAGTAAATTTTTTGTTAATACTTAACAGGTTTTATCAGCCGTTATATGCCTTTATCTCCTCGTCAACGATAGCATAATATTCTTCCCTTGCGGTTACCCAGCTTTCAAACTGCTCATTGGCAATGCCCTCATAGAGCTGACCCATAAGAGTATCAGCCATATAGGTGCTAAGACCGTAGCCGTAGTCATAAGCCTGTGTAAATTTATCCTCATCATAGAAATCCATAGCGATATCATACATTTCCGATGACCAGCCCGGATTGTTTGCAAGGAATTTTTCCTTTGTTGCCTGAATATATGTATCCTCGTAGTTTACAGTCCTGTTGCAGTCGAACCATGCCTTTACACAGTCGGCATTTTCCGAACCCTTTACCCACATATATGCAAATACCTTGTTGGATACATAGTATTTATCCTGATCGGGATCCCTGGGGAAGGGAACTATCTGTATAACGTCATTGGGCCTTGACTGCGCTGCTGCGTTGTACGCCCATGTACCCATGGAGTAGAAGAGCAGACTGTCGTCGGTAAATGCCGATTCGCCGCCTATCCAGCCCCTCTTGATAAGATTTGATTTAAAGATATCCTCCAGTACAAGCTGCGCCTTTTCGATCTTTGCGCTTCTCAGGTTATTGGTAAATGTCTTGCCGTCATAGGTAACCATAGTGTCGCCCGCAGTATAGACGAACGCATTCGCCCACCAGCCGCCTATGCCGAATCTTTCGGTGCCGCCGCCGTTTTCAACAAATGTTTTCATCATATCCACAAAGGTGTTCCAGTCCCATTTGCCGTCAAGATAAAGCTGATACGGATCATCAAAGCCCTCATTTTCCACAAGAGTCTTGTTATACATAAGCACCTGAGTATCGTTGAAGCTGTAGCCCAGAGGAGCTATGTAATGTTCGCCGTTCCATGTGAATTTATATGCTGTATTCTTTACATCAGCCCATTTGGGATCGTCCCAGTTTACAAGTGAATCAATGGGCTGGTACTGATCCTTGGAGATATCATATGGGAAGCTCCTCCATTCATATGCGAAAATATCGGGTGGCGTGCCTCCGAGAATAGAGGTTGCCAGATCATCAAAACGCTTGTCGTTGGTGGTAGGCTGATAGACGATCTTTGCACCGTAGGTATCTTCAAAAAGTGCAAGCTCAGGCGATCTTTCGGGGGAGTCGTTTGTCGGGTTCAGGTCATAAATGCCCAGCCACGTCAGAGTCTGTCCCTCAATATTCACATCAAGAGTTTCCTCCATTTCCTCGACCTCTATGTTGTCGCCCGTCCACTCGGTTGCAGCAGTGGTAGTTACATCGGGAGTTGCTTCTTCAGATGTTCCCGAGCCGCCGCAGGCAGACAGGGACGCCGCAATCGAAAGCGCCATACAAGCCGCTAAGCTTTTCTTATAGTTTATCACTCTTATTTCCTCCTTTTTTATTATTGTAATCGTTTGCATAAATTTGTAAAAAAACAATTTTCTGCTGCCTTTACAAATTAAGCATACGCAACAGATACTTTTATTTTCACGATAATTATACCATATTTAATATAAAAAGTCAATGATAAAGCTCATATTTTATAAATATTTTAGCATCTTGCACAAACATACAATAAAACTTTGCACACTATGCAAAAAAAGTAAAAAACTGCTTGACGCTTTCGGCTGTCTGTGGTATAATGAAAAGGTAATTTTTCGGATATGCGGAAAACGACACTTAATATGCGGGTGTGGTGAAATTGGCAGACACGATAGACTTAGGATCTATTGCGCAAGCGTGCAGGTTCAAGTCCTGTCACCCGCACTAAAAAAGCCCATGAACACACAGTTTATGGGCTTTTTGTTATATTTTCTGTCCGCACCTGTCAAGGCAGGGATATGCATATATTTCCTATGAGAATGGGATTTTTTATGCTCCTTTTTCGTTTTTCGTCCGTGAAGATACCGTTTTATAATACTCCGCCTGTGCATTCCACAAATTCATGTAATATCCGCCCTTTTCAAGAAGTGCATCGTGTGAGCCTCGTTCCACTATCTCACCGTTATTCATAACGGTAATTTCATCGCAGAAACGGCAGGAGGAAAGCCTGTGGGAAATATATATCGCCGTGCGTGTTCCCACTATCCCGTTGAATTTCGTGTAGATATCATATTCGGAAATAGGGTCAAGGGCGGCTGTGGGTTCGTCCAGAACGATAAACGGCGCGCCTTTATAAACTGCTCTTGCAAGACAGAGTTTCTGCATTTCACCGCCTGATATTTCAACTCCGTTTTCGTCAGAATCCTTGTACATAATTGTTTCAATGCCATTTTCCATGGTTTTTAAACGTTCACCCAAACCCGCACGGATAACGCAATCAGTGACCTGTTCGCTGTCATATTCGATGTCGGCGGCAACATTTTCCGCCATTGAAAATGAAAATATTTTAGAATCCTGAAATACAACGGAAAATAACGCCATGTAATCTTCGTATTTGTATTTTTTAATGTCGATGCCGTTGAGTGTAATTGTTCCCTCAGTTGGATCGTAAAGCCTGCAAAGCAGCTTTACAAGTGTGGATTTTCCGCAGCCGTTCCGTCCCACAAGAGCCATTTTTTCGCCTATTTTCCATTTTAAATTAATATCCTTTAAAACGTAATTTTCGGTACCCGGATATTTAAAATAAACATGGGAAAATTCAAATTCATACTCATTGTCGTCCCGCTTTTCGGTGGGCAGTGTTCCCTTGTATTTTTCATCGGGAATTTCCAGAAAATCAAATACCTTTTTGCAGAAAGGCGCGGCTACAAGCATTTGCGAAAAATAGTCTGAAATGCCGTTTATCCCCTGTGTTATCTGATTAAAATACATAACAACTCCCACTATTTCTCCAATTGTCATAGCACCGCCGACAGCCCTTGCCACCGCAAATCCGTACAGCAAAATATTTATTAATAAGGTAACAAAACAGCCCTCGCCGTTTTTTAAATTTATTTTCCAAAAGAATTTTGTCCATTTGGAATAATTAATTTTTGCATTTTCATTATATTTTTTGAGGACAAGCTCACTTTCATCATAAATCCTTACGTCTTTTCCGCTTCGGTAATTGTTAAGCGCATAATTTCTGAAATGATTTTGTATCCTATCTGCCTGAAGAACTTCCTTATCGCTAAAAACTTCACCCATTTTTTTGGACTGTTCCGAATCAATAAATTTTGATCTGAATAAAATAAGAGGAATAATTATCAGAAATACCGTTAAAGCTCCCCACGGTGAACCGATAAATCCCATAATTCCGTCAGTGCTTTCCGATTTTGAAAATATGGTCGGAGCAATAAGGATAATTCCCGTTATTACGGTAATAACCCCCTCGAACATCCATTTAATGTCGCCGCTTACGGCAAAAATACTGACATTATTCCCATACAAATAATTTTTCGCAGCCTGTGCGGAATTTAATGTTTCCGTGTCCTCCGCTTTTACATAATCTATATTTAAAATTTTTTCAGTGATCTTTCTTTTGGTATTTTCATTATAAAGAAAATCGTGACGATTATATTTTGCATTTATAATATTACGCATAATAGAAACAATTAAATTTATCCCGCAAATTATAACAGCGGAGAAAATAAGCTCCTCTGCGGGCTTTGCGTTTACAACTCCGTCGATCACCAGAGAAGCAAGGAAAATTCCCGAAAATGTACTTATTATATCGGGCAGAAGTGATAAAATATCCCGCAAAATTCTTCCCCTGTCCGCGCTGTTTATAAATTTTACGCAGCGTTTTAAAATAATTATTTTTTCTTTGAAAGTCATATCGTCCGCGTTCTTCTTTTTCATAAACAATCTGCCTCCTTATTAACATTTTCATCGTTGTAATAACTGCTTTGGATATTGAATAATTCGGCGTATTTGCCGCCTTTGAGCATAAGCTCGGGATGTGTCCCAAGCTCGGCGATCTCACCGTTTTCTATCAGCATTATTTTGTCGCAGAACCGTGTTGAAGCCAATCTGTGAGAAATGAAAACGCAAGTCCTTTCCTTAGAAAAATCAAGATAATTCATATACATTTCCTGTTCGGCAATTGGGTCAAGAGCGGCGGTAGGCTCGTCCAGAAGAAGTATGGGTGCGTTTTTGTAAAGTGCTTTTGCCAGAGCGAGCTTTTGAGTCTCACCGCCGGATAATTCCAATGAATCATCGTAAATTCCACGGACTAATTTTGTATTTTCCTTTTCTGGAAGACTGTTTATTTTATCATAAATTCCCGCTTTTTTCATACAATCGGAAAGTTTTTCTTTGCTTATCTCAATACTTCCCGCAACATTTTCCGAAACGCTTGCGGCGATAGGAAAAATATCCTGAAATACGGCGGAAAATAATTTGAAATATTCCTCACGGTTGAAATTTTTAACGTTTATTCCGTTAAGAAAAATTTCTCCCTCCGTGGGATCATAAAGTCCGCACATAAGTTTTACAATTGTTGTTTTTCCTGCGCCGTTAAGTCCCACAAGGGCAAGTTTTTCGCCTTTGTGGAGAGTAAAAGAAAGGTCTTTAATTGTAAAATTTTCCGCACCGGAATATTTATAGCTTACATTTTTAAATTCAATTTAACATTTTTCATCGGGAATTTTTTTGCCCTCGCCGCGATTTGTTTTATCGGGCATTTCAAGATATTCGCGAATGTAATTTACATTATTAGAGATCCACTGATAACCCGAAAAATTATTCAACCAATCCTTTACCGCAGTGGAAAGCCGCATTATTGAATTGAAATACAGCACAAAATCACCTGCGCCGATATTTCCTGCCATAACAAGATAAATAACATAGATATACGCCGCCAGATCGCCGATAAATGCCGCAATTGAGCCGAAAATATTGTGACGGAATTCCCATGCGTCCTGCTCGGTATACCATTTAAGACGCTCGTCTGCGGAGCGTTTCCACGCTTTATTGAACCAGCTTTGCATATTATAAATACGGGTATCCTTTGCGTTCCGGAAATCGCCGCTTATTTTGTTAATGTAACTTATCCGCCTTTCGGATTTCTGCCAAAAATCAGCCATATTCCAGACCCAGAGCATTTTGTGACGTTCGCAGAAATATCCCAAAGCGGCAGGGATAACTATCACCGGCACAAGACGTATATCGAGCACCGAAAGTATTGCCGAATATGTGAAAAATTCCAGAATGTGCCGTATACTTCCTCTGACGTTTACGGGCGTATTCATTGCCGCTACATTCAGTGCGTTGACTGCTTTGTTGAGCTTATCGGCTTTGTCCGAGCTTTCGCAATTTTCATAATCAGTTGTAAGTGATTTATGCATAATTTCCCCGCAAAGGTGATCGTTAAATTTTCTAAAGCCGATAAATCCTTTATAATTTCCTGCGCTTTCGGCAATGAATGCGCTTACAGATATTCCGACCAATATCCCAAGACAGATCAAAATAAGCCGCTTGTCCCCAAAGCCTGCGGCGGCAAGCTCCACCACATATTTGCTGATATAGACCGATAAAAGATTGCTGAAATAAAACCCGAAAGCAAACAGAAAAATACATAAAAACATTAATTTATCGAAGCGGAAAAGCTCTTTCATAACGAACATAACGTTATTCAAGATACCGTATTTTAAGGCTTTTATTTCCGCTTTGTAATTTGCCCAATCGGCGTTCTTTTTTGTCTTGCTCCATTTTGTGACCTTTACCATAATATCACCTCTTTTTTATGATACCACAAAAATGACCTTTCGTGCGAATTTCGGAACGAAAGGTCAGAATAAAGAACGAATGGTAATTATGCTGTCAAAGGTATCATAATTTCGGCGGCAAAAACACCCTCCTCATTCTGTCGGTTTACATATCCGCCGTACTTTTTTGCAATTCTGTCAATTCGGAAAAGTCCGTATCCATGCTCTTTAGAATCGCTTTTTGTGGAGATATATGCGCCCTTTTCCTTGCGTACCTTTCCCGCAGAATTCTGCACCGAAAGATAAAGCTGCCCCTTTAATCTGCCGATATAAACACGCATAAAACGCTCATTTTCGGGAAGTGCTGCACAGGCTTCAATTGCATTGTCAAGCATATTTCCGAGAACTGAGCATAATTCCACATCGGTCATTTTTATTTGACCGGGGATATTTGCTTTAACATTCAGACGGATATTTAATTTTCCGGCAGCGTTCAGCTTACTGTTAAGTATGGCATCTGCCATAACATTTCCCGTTTTTATTACCGTATCCACTGTATCAAGGTCACAGGCGAGGGAATCAAGATATTCATTCAGTTTGCAGTAATTTTTGTCCGCAAGCTGAATTTTCATGTTCTGGATATGATTGCGGTAGTCGTGCCGCCAGCCCCTTATCTGACGGTACATATTCTCAATTTCACGCACCTGCTTTTCGATAAGCTCACTCTGAAATCGTTCTATCCTGCGGTCTATCATATTGTATAGTATTTTTCTGAAACAAAAATATATGAGAACTAAAAACACAAAAATAAAAATTACTGAAAATATTATAAGACCTGTTTTCATGGGTTTGCTCCTCCGGTATAAAATTCAATGAACCGTGCGTTGACTTCTTTGTAAAGCCGTCTTGACAGGGGAATTTTTTCACCGCCGTCAATTTCAATTTCTGTTTTTGAAATGCTTTTTATAAAGAGAAGATTTACAAGATAAGAACGGTGACAGAAAATAAAATTTTCCCCCAGAATTTTTTGAAGCTCGTTTATTCCCGTGTGACAGATATGAATATTTCCGTCCGCAATATGCACCTCGGTTTTCTTTCCTCTTGCCTCACAGTAACGGATATTTTCGGGATCTGCACGAATGCTTTTATCGTCACAGGAAAGCACGATATCCTTTTTTGGATCGTGTTTTTCTGTGTATCTGTCAAGAATGTCAAACAGCTTTTCTTTTTTTACGGGCTTGAGCAGGAAATGCAGCGCCTGCACATCGTAGCCCTCACCCATGTACTCTGAATATCCCGTGATAAAAATTATGGGGAGCATATCTCCGTTTTTGCGCAGCCTTTTTGCAAGCTCCATACCGTTTATTTTTTTCATTTCAATGTCTAAAAGCATAAGGTCACAGGGAGTGCTGTCATATGAAAACAGAAAGCCCTCCGCACTGCGGTATTCGTATATTATAACCGCAAAGGGCTTGCTTTCTGACCATTCTCCGATCATTTTCCGCAATGCCGAAATATGAGTTTCATCATCATCGCAAATTGCAATTTTTAGCATTTTATTCACCTGTCCCTTTTTGATGTTAATATGATAACATATTAAGTACCCTGTGTCAAGCAGCGTTTTTTTATGTTATCAAAAAAATTTTAAAAACCCCTTGACAAGTTTGATATCATGTGTTATACTGTTATACATAACAGTATAACAGTTATAACAGAAAGGAGGAGGAGCTTTGAAGCTGATCGTTTCCAACACCTCGGGCGTGCCGATTTATGAGCAGATAAAATCTCAGATAAAGTCCGCCATATTGTCGGGAGAGCTTGCCGAAAATACTGCCCTGCCCTCACTGCGCACTCTTGCAAAGGAACTTAAAATAAGCGTTCTGACTGTGACAAGGGCGTATACGGAGCTTGAACAGGAGGGCTTTGTGCAGAATATGCGGGGACGAGGGTGCTTTGTTATGGGCAGCAGCTCCGAGCTTATAAGGGAACAGCTGATAAGAAACGCTGAGGAGCATATCCGTGAAGCAATTAAGTCTGTGACGGCGGCGGGCATTACCGAAAAGGAGCTTCACCATATGGTAGATATTTTATTGGAGGAACATCAGAATGGATAATTTTCTTGAAGTGCGGGGGCTTACAAAAAAATACCCTGAATTTACCTTGAATGACATCGGTTTTACTCTGCCGAAGGGCTATATCATGGGACTTATAGGTCCTAACGGTTCGGGCAAGACCACTACCGTTAAGCTCATCACGGGAATGATCTCCCGTGATGAGGGCAGCGTGAAGATAATGGGTCTTGACAATATAAAGGACGAAAGAAAAATAAAATCTATGGTGGGAGTGGTATTCGATTCTAACTTCTTCTGCGCTGAATGGAGAGTGTCAGAGGTGGAAAGATCGGTCGCCCCCTTTTATAAGAATTTTGACAGCCGGAAATATTCACAGCTTCTTGAAAGATTCGGCATTTCTCCGAAAAAGCATATATCCGACCTTTCAAAGGGTATGCAGATGAAGCTGAGTCTTGCCTTTGCTTTTTCCTATGACCCTAAGTTGCTGATTCTCGATGAGCCTACAAGCGGGCTTGACCCTGTTTCCCGTGATGAGCTGCGGGGACTGCTGTCGGAATATATCGAGGACGGGGAACACAGTGTGCTTTTTTCTACACATATTACTGCGGATCTTCAGAAAGCAGCGGATTTCATTACCTACATCAACAGGGGAAGCTTTTCTATACGGGCAGAACAGATGAATTTATGGAGATGTTCCGCATTGTACGCGGAGGGCGTGAGGAGCTTACGGACAAAATGCGGGAGCGGCTTATAGGCATACGTGTTTATTCCACAGGCTTTGAGGCGCTTGCAAGAAGCTGCGATCTTCATCTGTTCCCGGGTCTTGCCTGTGAATATGCTTCAATTGATGATGTGATCGTGTTCGTATCACGAAAGGAGGAAAATTAAAATGAGCGATATTATCAGCGCTGCAAGACTTGATCTCAGCCTTGTAAAGCCTTATTTAAAAACCTTTTTATTTACTATGCTCCTTGCGGGAATTATTGCTTTTCCAAGCTCGTCCCTTGTCTATGGGACAAGCGTTGCTGCATCGCTCATTTCCATGACCCAGAGCTATACCTTTGCAATTGCAGAAAAAAACGGAATGGAGCGGCTTTACGGCATACTTCCTGTGTCTGTTCCTCATCTTGTGGCGGGGCGTTATCTGTTTAATTTTCTGATAGGAGCAGCGGGACTTCCGCTGTTTATGGTGCTGCAGATGACAGCTTCGGACATTATGGGCAATGGTATTCTTCACGAGGAAATAATTCCGGCATTTGCTGTCGGTTCTCTGATAATCGTTGTATTTACGGTGATACAGCTCCCCGGGTATTATGCTTTAGGATACATCAAAGGCAGATACGTTCTGGTGACCCTTGTGGTAACGGCATTGCTTGCAGGAATGCTTATGAGGGGTTCTGACACAGGCAGGCATTTATTGGCTGCTTTTGATAAGTTTCTGACGGAATTGCCCCGGCACCCGACAGCTATAGTCCTGTTTTCGGCGGCAGCGGTGCTTATTTCATGGGGGATATCGACTGCCATTGCGGGGCGGAAGTCTGAATAGGAAACAGATAGGAAAATGCTCTGTCGTTTTTTGCGGCAGGGCATTGTTTTTTGCTGTTCCTTATCTATCCGTCGTCAGATCTGCGGACATTTGCTGCATCATTATACGGTCATATCGGCTTAAAATATGATCTTAAAAATAAAAAAATAATTTTCTTTTAGTTTACTATTGATTTTATCAGCAAAATATAGTAAAATAAAATATAGTATGATCGTAATGCGGACATCTGTCCGAAAAGAAAGGGAGAAGAAGTTATGAGTTCATTAAAGGCTGCCGCTGTATTTTCAGACCATATGGTATTTCAGATGGGTAAGCCCATTTATGTATGGGGTCACGATTACAGCGGAAGAAATATCTGCGTGAGCTTCTGCGGATTTACTGCTGATGCAGTTTGCACTGACAATACATGGAGCGTTACGCTCCCTCCGGTAAATACCTACGGGGGTCCCTATGAAATGAGCGTTACAGACGGCTGCGAGACCGTTACCTTTTCCGATATTATGGTAGGTGAGGTCTGGATTGCAGGCGGTCAGTCCAATATGGAGTTTGAGCTTCAGAACGAAAAGCACGGGGCGGAGGAGCTTGAAAATATAGCAGATTCCAATGTGCGTTTTTATTATACAAAGAAAAATCCTTATATAGACGAGTTTTTTTACATAGATGAGCGCAACGGCGGCTGGGCGCTGCCCTCTCCCGAAAATTCAAAATGCTGGTCTGCGGTAGGATATTATTTCGGCAAAAGGATAGCCCGTGAGCTGGGCGTTACTGTGGGGATAATCGGCTGCAATTGGGGCGGCACTTCCGCTTCTGCATGGGTTGACAGAGCCGATCTTCTGACCGATTCGGATACAAAAAGCTATTCAGACGAGTACGACAAGGCTATGGAGGGCAAGTCCTTTGAGGATTATCTTGAGGATCTGAGAGAATACCGTGAATGGGAGGCGGCATGGCAGCCTAAGATAGATGAATTTTATGCTGCAAACCCCGAGGGGAGCTGGGAGGACGCTCAGAAATATGCGGGCAGTCCGTCAAGATGGCCTGAGCCTTTGGGTCCTAAGTCTCCGTTCAGGGCGGGCGGTCTTTATGAAACGATGATAAAAAGAATTGCTCCCTACACAGCTAAAGGTTTTATTTATTATCAGGGGGAGAGTGACGATCACAAGCCCCATATGTACGGGAAGCTGCTCAAACTCCTTATTGACCGCTGGCGCACCGAATGGCAGGATCCCGATATGCCCTTTATTATGGTGCAGCTCCCGATGTTTATAAACAGGGGAGAGGAGGACAGGAAAAACTGGTGCCTTATCCGTGAAGCGCAGATGAATGTCTGTCATGATACTTCAAACACGGGTATTGCCGTTGCACTTGACTGCGGCGAATACGGCAATATTCACCCCGTTGACAAGCGCCCTGTAGGTGAAAGGCTTGCCTTGCAGGCACTTTATCACGCATATATGCGCATAAGCGAGGACGCCGCCTATGGTCCTGTGTATTACCGCTCCTATGCCGATAACGACTGCTTTATTATCGAATTCAGACACGCTTCATCGGGACTGGTGCTCAAAGGGGCGGATACTCCCGACGGCTTTGAAATAGCGGGCAAGGATAAAAAATACTACCCCGCAGCGGCGCAGATCCTCAGCGGAGGAAAGGTGCGTCTTACTGCAAAAGAGGTTCATGAACCTAAGTATGCACGTTTTAAGTGGGTAAACTGGGGAGATGTTACGCTTTTCGGCAAAAACGGTATTCCCGCTGCGCCGTTCAGAACAAGTGCGGACGCATAAAAATATTATATTAAGAGAGGAAATTTACAATGAAGCTTTCGGAACTTTTCGGCAAGGGCAGATGTGTCCTTTCCTTTGAGGTGTTCCCGCCAAAAAAGGATATGCCGACAGATACGATCTACAATACCTTAAACAGCTTAAAGGATCTCTCCCCTGATTTTATCAGCGTTACCTACGGCGCAGGAGGGACAAACGGAGACAATATTACCGGAGAGATAGCCGCATATATTAAAAATGAGCTTCATATTGAATCGGCGGCGCATCTTACCTGTGTGAGCAATACAAAAGCCGATATCGACATTCTCCTTGACGATCTGAAGAAAAAGGGCGTGGAAAATATCCTCGCTCTGAGAGGGGATATAAACCCCGAACGTCCTCCCAAGAATGATTTTAATTATGCAGGTGAGCTTATCGCATATATAAAGTCAAAAGGAGATTTCGGTATTTCCGCCGCCTGCTATCCCGAGTGCCATGTGGACGCCCCCGACATGATAACGGATATCAGACATCTGAAAGAAAAGGTCGATGCAGGCGCAACGCACCTGATGAGCCAGCTTTTCTTTGATAATGCCAGATTCTTTGAATTTCTTGAAAAGGCACGCATTGCGGGTATATCCGTTCCCATTGAAGCGGGGATAATGCCTGTTACAAATAAAAAGCAGATAGAAAGAATGGTTTCTATGTGCGGGGCAAGTCTGCCTGTTAAATTTTCAAGAATGATGGCTAAATATGAAAGCGATCCTGCCGCTCTGCGTGATGCGGGGATAGCCTATGCCATAGATCAGATAGTCGATCTTATTTCATCGGGAGCAGACGGTATTCATCTGTATACTATGAATAATCCTTATGTGGCTGAGAAAATTTCCGCTGCTGTAAAGGGTCTGCTGTGATGATAAATATTGAAAGGATCGACCGCAGTGAGGCGCTCAGATACTTAGCTTTCAAGGGTCAGGAGATACCTCCCGAAACCGATGCATATATGGACGAATGCGAAAGCAGGATATTAAAGATTATAACGCCGAAATTTTTGTTTAAGTATTTCCCTGTGGTACGCTGTGAGGATACTCTTTCTCTTGACGGCACAAGGCTTGTTTTGGAGGGAAAGGATATCCGCTCACATCTGGAGGGCTGTACGGGTGCTGTTTTAATGGCGGCTACTGTGGGGAGCGGAACGGATATGCTTTTAAGACAGCTTATGATCGAGGATATGGCAAAGGCGGTGATCGCCGATGCGTTTATGAGCGCCTGCATTGAACAGGTATGCAATGATGGAGAAAATATTATTAAAAATGATCTTGCGGGGAAGTACTTTACATGGCGTTTTTCTCCCGGCTACGGCGATTTTCCTCTTGATGTGCAGAAAAAGCTCCTTGATGTGCTGGACGCTCCGAAAAGGATAGGGCTTTGCGTTATGGGCAGCGGACTGCTCACACCTGTAAAATCGGTAACGGCGGTGATCGGTATATCCGATGCACCTCTGCCCCGCAGGGTAAGAGACTGTGCAGGGTGCGATCTGCGGAATACCTGTATTTACAGAAAGAAAGGGATACACTGTGGAAATTAATAAACTTCTTAGTGAAAATGAATTTGTCTATCTTGACGGCGCAATGGGTACAATGCTTCAGAAAAGCGGTCTTGAAACAGGAGAGATGCCTGAGATATTGAATATTACCCACCCTGAGATAATTGCCGATATCCACAGGCAGTATCTGAGTGCAGGCAGCATGATCGTCTATACCAACACATTCGGCGCAAACCGCCTGAAAGCAGAGGGCAGCGGTTATACGCCCGCAGAGCTTATCAGTGCGGGTGTGGACATTGCACGCAGGGTATGCGGTTCAGAGGGTTATGCTGCTCTTGATATAGGACCCTTGGGACAGCTTTTAGAGCCTACGGGCAGCCTTTCCTTTGAGGAAGCATACGATATTTTTAAGGAAATGGTAATTGCGGGAGCGGACGCCGATCTTATCGTTATAGAAACTATGACCGATCTTTACGAAGCAAAGGCGGCGCTGCTTGCTGCAAAGGAAAATTCCGATCTGCCTGTCATTGTCACCATGACATTTGAGGAAAACGGCAGAACCTTTACAGGCTGCTCTGTTCCTGCAATGGTGCTGACTCTGGAGGGGCTGGGAGCGGACGCTGTGGGCGTCAACTGTTCACTGGGTCCGAAAGAGCTGGCTCCGATAATAGAGGAGATCTGTAAATATTCCCATGTACCTGTGGCTGTTAAGCCGAATGCGGGACTGCCCGATCCTGTTACGGGGCTTTATAATGTGGGAGCGGAGGAATTTGGTGAGCTTTGCTCGGGCTTTGCGGATATGGGTGTAAAAATATTCGGCGGCTGCTGCGGCACTTCACCTGAATATATCGCCGCTGTGATAAGCCGTAACAAAAGCAAAAAATATTCTCCCCAAAATGTAAAGGAGCTGTCGGCAGTCTGCTCCTATGCTGATACTGTAATAATAGATCAGCCGAGAGTTATCGGTGAAAGGATAAATCCTACGGGAAAAAAGCGTTTCAAGGAAGCTCTCAGAAATAATGATATGGACTATATACTGGGTCAGGCTCTTGAGCAGTCGGGCGCAGGTGCGGATATTCTCGATGTAAATGTAGGACTTCCCGATATTGACGAAAAAGCCATGATGATACGCACGGTCAAGGCTTTGCAGGGCGTTGTGGATCTGCCGCTGCAAATAGACTCCACCATTCCCGAGGTAATAGAGGGGGCTTTGCGGGTATATAACGGCAAACCTATTGTCAATTCGGTAAACGGTGAGGAAAAATCCTTGCAGAATATTCTTCCTGTCGTAAAAAAATACGGCGCAATGGTCATAGGTCTTACCCTTGACGAGGGCGGTATACCCAAAAAAGCCGAGGACAGATTCGCTATCGCCAAAAGGATAATGGACAGGGCAATTGAGATCGGCATACCAAAAAGGGATATTATTATCGACTGTCTTACACTTACTGCTTCTGCGGAGCAGGCGGGTGTTATGGAGACGGTAAAGGCACTTCATCGTGTAAAGATAGAGCTGGGACTGAAAACGGCTCTGGGAGTTTCAAATATTTCATTCGGACTGCCCAACCGTGAGCTTATCAACTGTAATTTTTTGCAGATGTGCCTTGCGGCGGGACTTGATCTGCCTATCATAAATCCTAACGTACCCGCTATGTTAGGTGCGGTCAGGGCTTATAAGGTGCTTGCAAATATTGACGAAAGCTCTGTAGAGTATATAGATGCCTACGGCAATTCCGCCCCCGCTCCTCAAAACTTATTATCAGCTCCGACTGAGGAGGCTTCGCCCGAGGGTCTTATCCTTGCGGTACAAAGGGGACTTAAAGGCGAATGCGGTACACTTACTGAAAGACTTCTTGAAAAATTCTCCCCTATGGATATAGTTGACAATATGCTTATTCCCGCATTAGACAAGGCGGGAGCGGATTTTGAAAGCGGGAAGAGCTTTCTTCCCCAGCTTATTCTATCCGCAAACGGCGCACAGGCTGCCTTTGAGGTGATAAAGTCAAAAATCGGAAAGCAGGACGGCGTTTCAAAGGGCAAGGTGATACTTGCGACAGTTAAGGGAGATATTCACGATATCGGAAAAAATATTGTCAAGGTGCTGCTGGAAAATTACGGATTTGATGTCATTGATCTGGGGCGTGACGTTGATTATCAGAGAGTTGCAGATGCGGCAATGGACAAGGAAATAAAGCTGGTTGGACTTTCCGCTCTTATGACTACCACTTTAAAATCAATGGAGGAGACAATAAAGCTGGTGCGCTCTGTACGTCCTGACTGCAAAATAGTTGTGGGCGGCGCAGTGCTTACTCCCGAATATGCAGAAAGGATCGGCGCAGATTACTACGCAAGAGATGCCAAGGCTACTGTCGATGCGGCAAGAGAGGTTTATTCGGCGGTGAATTAATGGAATTTTAATGGGGAGGATAAGCTGTAAGGAGAGGCTTTTCCAATATATTTAGAAAGGATGATATCTATGAAGCCTTTAAAGCTGCTGACCGCCATACTTTGCGCGGCAATGCTTTCGGGCTGTGATGAAATTGAACAATCAGTCAGCACTTTTATTGAAAATGATGCTAACATCGGAAAAAATGCTCCTGCGGTGGTGGGTACTATTGCCGATATAGAGCAGCTCAACGAGGAGGCTGCCGAGTCCGAGGCGCAGAAGCTCACTCCAGAGGAACGCTCCGCAATTGCTGTAAGCGAACGCATGGAAAAGCAAAAGGTCAGGGCTGCCGAGATACTGGGTACCATGTCTACCGAGGATAAGCTGGGTCAGGTGATACTTGCCCGCTGCCCCAAAGAGCCTGTGGAAAATATGGAGCAGTATCATCTTGGCGGTTATACTCTTTACGGGGAGGATTTCCGTTATGCCGATACGGAATCTGTACAGCTCCTCACTTCAGGTATTTCCGCTGCCAATCCCGTTGCTCCTTTTATTGCAGTCGATGAGGAAGGCGGCACGGTGGTGAGGATAAGCGGCTACAGTCAGTTCAGAGATGAAGCCTTTTCCTCTCCGCAGGTGCTTTATCAGCGCGGAGGTACGGAGCTTATTGTCCTTGAAGAGGAGGAAAAGGCAAGGCTGCTCAAATCTCTGGGGATTAATTTTAACCTTGCACCTGTAGCGGATATTTCCTCGGATACTTCAAGCTACATATACCCGAGGACCATGGGACAGGACGCTGAGGGCACGGCAGAATGTGTTTCCCTTATCGTTAAGACGGATAATCGTTTCAGGCTTTGCTCCTGTCTTAAGCATTTCCCGGGCTACGGGGACAACACCGACACTCACAGCGGTGCCGCTCACGATCCGAGAGAGCAGTATGAGTTCTATAACCGTGATTTTGCGGTATTTGAGGCGGGTATAAATACTGACAAGGAGCTTGTACCCGCAGTTATGGTGGGTCATACGGTCTATGATATGATAGACCCCGATCATCCCGCTTCACTGTCGCCCGTTATCCATGAGATACTCCGTGACAGGCTTGCGTTTGACGGAGTTGTTGTCACCGATGATCTGGGAATGGACGCTGTCAAGGAATATGCGGGTGAAGAGTCTGTGTATGTGTCAGCACTTCTTGCGGGCAACGATCTGCTGTGTGTTACCGATTTTGAAACAGCCTATAACGATCTCAGGGAAGCCCGCATTGACGGGGTCATCACGGAGGATATGCTGGACGAACACGTTACACGTATATTGCTCATGAAGCTGAGGTACGGGATCATTTACTGATAACTGTTCTTTGTATCAGAAAAAATCAGTTGAGCAGTGCAGTACCGATATTTAAATAAAGTGCAAACAAAAGCCACGCAATATAGGGCAGGTTAAGATATCCCGCCAACGGACGTATCCCGAAAAATTTTACCGTCATTACCGTTACCGCCGCGATGAGGAGGATAAGCTCCGCTGCCGCTGCGGTGTAAAGACCAAAGCGGAAGAAAATAATGCTCCAGAGAAAATTCAGTATCATCTGAAAATAGTAGACCCGCAAAGCATTCTGTTTCTTTAGTTCGGGGGCGTCTGCCGACCATACAAGATATGCACTTGCTCCGATCAGGGCGTAAAGCACCGTCCATACGACTGGAAACACCCAACCCGGAGGCGAAAGCGGGGGCTTGTTCACAGTGCGGTAATCCCCGTATCCGCCCGAAACAAGTGAGGAAAGCACTCCTGTAAGCTCGGCTGTCACAATAAAAATAAAAAGCTCGGTAAGTCCGTGTTTTTTCATGGGTATCAGCTCCTTTGATTTTTTTGATCGGACTGCCTGTCTTTTTATGTATATGACGATCTGACGGCATTAAGACCCGTATGTTTTACCATAAAAAGCTCTTTATTATGCAAGGAGGAGATACCGATGAAAATTCTTGTCACTCTCGGAGGTACAAGAGAGCCTATAGATAATGTGAGGAGCATAACCAATACAAGCACAGGAAGGCTCGGAAGTCTTATTGTAAATGAGCTGTCCCGTGACGAGCGTGCAGATGAAATATTTGTTATCTGTCCCGATAATGCGGTAAGACCCGACTGTGAAAAGGCAAGGATAATAAGGGCGGATTCCTCCTTCTGCGCCGCAGAGAGGATAAAGGAGATTTCGGAGAATTACAGGATAGATGCCGTTATCCATTCAATGGCAGTCAGTGATTATACTGCGGCGGCTGTTTTCACTGCCGATGAGCTTGACTGTGAGCTTAAAAAAGCGGGAGAGGGGGGTATTCAAAAGGCTCTTGCCGTCCTTTCGGAGAAGCCGAGAGAAAGCAAGATAAGCTCCGCTCTTAGTTCTCCCATGATACTCTTAAAACAGACTCCCAAAATTATCGGAAGTCTGAGGGGACTGTTTCCCGATGCGGTGATAGTGGGATTCAAGCTCCTTAGCAATGTGAGCCGTGAGGAGCTTTTTGATACTGCCCGCAGACTTCTTATCAGCAATAACTGCGATCTTGTGCTTGCAAATGACAGCAGTACCATTCACGGAGAGGAGCATACGGGGTTTTTGCTTGATAAAGACGAATGTATCGGCACTTTCTTTACAAAGCAGGAGATAGCAAGAGGAGTAGCTTTTGCTGTGCTTCAGAGAGCGGAGGTAAGGACATGAAAAATATTATACTCGGGTGTACGGGGAGCATTGCCGCATATAAGACTGCGGACATTGCAAATCGTCTTACAAAGGAGGGCTTTTCCGTTCACTGCATAATGACATATGCTGCGCAGAAGTTCATAACTCCTCTGACCTTGCAGACACTTACCAAAAACAAGGTCTGCACAGATATGTTTGATGAATATGTTCCGAGTGAGGTACAGCACATTTCTCTTGCAAAGTCGGCAGACCTTATGCTTATTGCTCCTGCCACCGCAAATTTTATAGGCAAGGCTGCATCGGGTATCGCAGATGATATGCTGACTACTGTTTTTATGGCGGTAAGAGGTATTCCCGTTGTTATCTGTCCAGCCATGAACACTGCAATGTATGAAAATCCCGTTACACAGAGAAATATCCGCACTCTTGCGGAGCTGGGTTATCTTTTTGTTGAGCCGAGGGAGGCAAGGCTTGCCTGCGGGGATCTGGGCAGGGGCGCTCTTGCAGATGTGGACAGGATCGTTGATTTTGTTATGGAGAGGCTGTGAGCTTTCCCACAGGTGCAGGTGTGAGTTGACAGTAATATGCTGAGGTAATACGAAAAAATTTTTTAATTTAACAATGAAATGTATTTTGATATAATAGAGTAAGCGTCTGCTGACCGGTTTGTCAAAAAATGCATCTGAGTGTATAAAAATCGGTTTTGCTTTTATGTGTGCAGCATATTTTTAAGGCAGCACCGCATAAAGTCTTTGTGAGTTCTTTATGCGGTGCTGCCTTTATGGGTAAAATTATTGTATATGCAAAACAGTCGGACAAAGCGGTATGATAATACCGCTGCGGTCAGATTCTTCCGGCTTTTTTCTTGTTTTTTTCCGCATACATATTGGCGTCTGCTATCTTTACCATATCGTCTATGGTAAACAGCTTTCCCGCAGAAATGCTGTAATAGCCGCAGCTGCACCCTACGGTGTACGGCACCTCTCCGGTGCGGTTGTACTCCTCCAGATATTTGCCGATCTTTGCCACATATTCAGCGGTCTGTGCTTCGTCGATGCTTGCTATTATGCAGAATTCATCGCCGCCCGTACGAACGCATATGCTGCCCTCGGGCATTGCACGTCTGATAGCATACGCAGTTTGCAGAATGGCATTATCTCCCGCCTCATGACCGTATATATCGTTAATGGGCTTCAAACCGTCAATGTCCGCACAGATGATAGTCACGCTCTCGCTGTGATATCTTGCGGATTCCATGAGCGACCTGCCAAGACGCAGCATTCCCCGTCTGTTATAAAGTCCTGTCAGCGGGTCACGGATATACAGATTTTCAAGCTCCGTCACCACACATTCAAGCTCGTTTTTCATGTAAAAGCTGCCTGCATTGTTGGCAATGGACGTGACCCATGTGGCGAAGAAATCCCCTGCGCCCTTGATGCCTGTAGGCTCGTAGGCAAGGTATCCCAGAAATGTATCCTTGAAGTAGAGAGGCGAAAAGGCAAAGAACACTGCCTTGTCCTCCTCCAGTATAGCATCGGGTACCAGACTGCGGGTCGCAAAGGGAGTACCAACGGGTGTATCGTGACCGAATTTCAGCATGGAGATCATGGTATCGGACAGACCGATGAATTTCGGGCGTTCCTTGTCGGGATCGTACCCCTTGCTGCCGTATTCCACGTTGGAGCATATGCAGACGTACAGGCGGTTCAGGTGGAAAAACTGCGCTCCCCGCACCATGTCCGTATACAGCTCCGCCGATGTGGACGCACAGGCAAATTTAGTATTCATATCTAATATATAGGCATTAAACTCCCTGAAAAGATTCAGCTCACCGTATTGCTTTGTATAAAAGTCATGATCGGGCGTTTCCTCGGGCATGGAGCAGCCGCAGGAGCGGTTTTGCACCAGTTTGGATTCCACGTACTGTTCCTTTGGCGGTGTGATGCCGTTCCAGACACCGACAATGCTGTCAAATGCCAGTCTCCCCATTTCGGCATAATCCCTGCGTATGGTTGTAAGGGGAGGGTCATACTGTTCGCAGTCCTTTATCCCGTCAAACCCTGTCACGGCAATATCCTCGGGTATCCGCAGACCGTGTTCCTTCAGCTTATCCATGCAGAAAAATGCCATTGTGTCGCTGGCGCATACGATCGCCTCGGGCAGCGGCTCTGTCTGTAGGAAACTTTCTGTGCAGTCGGCGGCTTTTTTCCAGAATTCACCGTAGGCGATCCGGCTTTCTTCGATCGTGATATGATGCTCCTCCAGCACACGTTTATAGGCGGCAAGACGCTCCTCGGTCTGCTGATTGCCGGGGAATCCGCCGATAAAATTTATTCTTTTCAGTCCGTGTTCCTCCACCAGATGACGGACGGCGTATTCCATTCCCAGACTGTCGCTGATAAGAACATTGCTGTCCATGATGTGGTTGGAGTCGTTTACGTTGATTATGGGAATATGCTTGTTTCCCGCATTTTCGGCGATCCTGTCTATCAGCTCCTCGCTTATCATGGAATCGCCCAGCATAACAATGCCGTCTATAAGGTCGTAATTAATAAGGCGGTATATTTCGGTTTCACCGAGAATGATACTTTCGGGAAGTGTTTTGTCCGAGCTTAACTCGGGCTTGCGTACAAAGGAGGCAAAAACCAGCAGATTGATGTCGTTTTCACGGCATTTTTCCCATATTCCAAAGATGATGCGGCTTTCGCACTCCCAGTTATACCCTGTAACGCACACTGCAATGGTTTTCCTTTTCATTTTTGCACATACTCCTTTCCGCTGTTATCCTACATCTAACCATATTACATTATACACTTTTCATCATAAGGTTTCAACAATATTTTTTTACCGATAAAGCTAATTTTTGTTAACATCTGCCCACACGGACGTGAGCGGTGCATTACGGTATAAATGCCCCTTTATTGTCCGTTAAAAAATAGTCATTTGAAAAAAATTAAAAAAACTCTTGACAAATAAAAAAAATCATGATATACTGATAATAATATATTTCAAATGCGATGACGGGAATCAAGAACGTATATCCTTTTCAGAGAGCTGCGGGCAGGTGTGACGCAGTATGGGGATACGGTGATAACTCCTCCCCGAGCATCGGGCTGAAAGTCAGAGGACGATTAGGTGCCGACGGGTTCTCCCGTTACAGAGAGGCGCATTGTCAGATGCGTGCTGAGGTGTACGGTGTGAGCCGTTCACGAACAAGAGTGGTAACACGGGTAGGTATGCTCGTCTCTTGAAAGTCTTTAAGGCTTTCTAAGAGACGGGTTTTTTGATTTTAAGGGGGCGGTTTTTATGCTAAGTGACCTATATAACATAAGATTTTTTGGGGAAGCCGTTTCCCCGTACATTAAATTTTAAAAATTTCAGGGAGGAATTTGTTATGAACGCTTCAAAATATGCAAGAGGATACTATATGCCGCCTGTAAGCTGCATGAAATGGACAAATAAGGAATATATCGACCATGCGCCTGCATGGTGTTCGGTGGACCTGAGAGACGGCAATCAGGCTCTTATCATACCTATGAGTCTGGAGGAAAAGCTGGAATTTTTTGCAAAGCTGGTTGAGATAGGCTTCAAGGAAATAGAGATAGGATTTCCTGCTGCTTCCGAAACTGAGTATGAGTTCTGCCGTGCCCTCATAGAGCGTGATCTCATACCTGATGATGTTGTTATACAGGTGCTCACACAGTCAAGAGAGCATATCATAAAAAAGACCTTTGAGGCATTAAAGGGCTGCAAAAAGGCAATTGTTCATCTGTATAATTCCACCTCCGTGGCACAGCGTGAGCAGGTGTTCAGAAAGTCAAAGGAGGAGATAAAGGAGATAGCCGTCAGCGGTGCAAAGCTCTTTATGGAATATAAGGATAAGTATGAGGGCGAATTTATTTTCGAGTATTCTCCCGAGTCCTTTACAGGCACTGAGCCTGAGTATGCGCTGGAGGTATGCAATGCGGTCATAGATATCTGGAAGCCCACTCCCGACAACAAGGTCATTATTAATCTGCCTGTGACGGTGGAGCTTTCAATGCCTCATGTTTACGCTTCTCAGATCGAGTACATGAGCGAGAATCTTCATGACAGGGAGAATGTTATAATTTCTCTGCATCCGCATAATGACAGGGGCTGTGCAGTGGCAGATGCGGAAATGGGTCTGCTGGCAGGCGGCGACCGCATAGAGGGTACCTGCTTCGGAAACGGCGAGAGGACGGGCAATGTTGATATTGTTACACTGGCAATGAATATGTATTCACAGGGCGTTGATCCGGGACTTGATTTTTCGGATATGCAGTCGCTGGTTGAGCTGTACGAGAGAGTGACACGCATGAAGGTCTACGAGAGAACTCCTTATGCGGGGAGACTTGTATTTGCTGCCTTTTCGGGATCTCATCAGGACGCTATCGCCAAGGGAATGAAGTGGAGAGATGAAAAGGATCCCGAACACTGGAATGTGCCTTATCTGCCTATTGACCCGAAGGACGTGGGAAGAGAATACGAGGCTGATGTTATCCGAATAAATTCTCAGTCGGGCAAGGGCGGCATCGGCTACATCATGGAGCAGATGTTCGGTATAGATATGCCTCCGAAAATGCGTGAGAGCTTCGGCTATGCGGTCAAGGACGTTTCCGACCATACACACAAGGAGTTAAAGCCCGACGAGATAAAGAAAATATTCCTGGAAAAATACGTAAATATCGAAACAGATTTCAAGATAGATGAAGCCCATTTTGCACAGGTAAACGGCATTACCGCAACAGTGACAATGCACAAGGACGGCAGAATAATTACCCGTGAGGCTGTAGGCAACGGCAGACTTGACGCTGTATCCAATGCGGTAAAGGACGGAATGGGTCTTGATTACAAGCTGGTGACCTATCAGGAACACGCTCTCGAAACAAGCTCTCAGTCCCATGCGGCGGCGTATGTGGGTATCGAAACGGACAAGGGCGTATTCTGGGGTGCAGGAATAAGGACGGATATTATTGATGCGTCTGTATCCGCACTTGTTTCCGCTATCAATAACAGCGGACTTATAGGGGGACGAGAATAAAAAATATTAATTTACATTAAGCGTGGCAGGATAAAGCAAGGGGCATGAGAATTATACCGTGCTGCTCCTTGCTTTTACCATTTCAAAGATTAAATTTACAAAATACTACTTGACAAAAAATATAAATATGTAGTATAATATAATAGTGCATATATACACTTTGTGCAAAACAGTGAAAGGGCGGCGATATTTTCAGATGAACTCGGGAATGAATATGCCGGTGGAGGTCATTTCCGCTGATATTAACAAATTATCCGAGGATCTGCTGGAGGAGCACGCCATGCGGCTCTACACCAGAGGCGGACATTTTACAAAGGATCAGTTGATGCCCGTGTATTTCCTGTTGGTGGCGGGATGTACCGACCGTGACAATTACAGCAACTTTATTTTCTCCCTGCGTGAGGATATGAAAAAGTCACGGCGTCCCTTTGCTTTTATCGACACACCGCTTGCAAAGCCTACGGAAAACACTCTGAGCTTTTTTTCGGGGGTGGATTTTAGCAAAAGATCTGCTGTTATTTCCGCTCTTTGCCGCTATATCTTTCTGAAAAACGATCCCGGGCGCACATATATTGCTCAGAAGGCTCTGGGGGATATGACTGCGGGTATGGGGGACAGGATCATGGAGGTGGGTCTGCCTCTTGCGGAAAAGATAAACACCGTTGCAAATGCTATCGGTACGGGTTTTTCCGATAAGATCCCCATGATAATGTACTACGGTATCCCTGCTCCCGAGGACGTACTGTTTTTGTGCTATGCCCAGCGGTGCGCTATGGACGTGGTGTGCATATGTCCCGATAAAAAGGTAATTGATGTATTTAAAGCCTGTCCCTTTGCGGAAAAAATGCAGATAGAGGAGCTGCCCGGAACATCGGCTGTGTTCCCGTTCCCTACAAGGCTTGTCAAGGCAAAAATTGCCACTACCGCCTACAATGCCGAAAGAGAGCTTGATACCATGCTTTACAGCGGGGATACCATGTTCCGTGACAGGCAGTTTTCAAAGATGGATTCGGCGGTGCTTAAAACTACCTACGATGAAATGTTCATGCTGTGGGATCAGGAGGCAAAGTACCGTTCGGGCTTTGAGGTAAGGGGCGACAGGGTTATAATCCCGACAGTATTTGCAAAAATCAACGGCGTTCCCGGCGGGGATATGAGGGAATACTGGAAAAAAATTGACGATATGCTGACACCTTCTACGGTTTGCATAAGCAAAAAGCCTACACGTCCCGCAGCAGATTCGGGTCTTATTGCCGAATATGCTCCCTACCACAGAGGAAAAAAGCTGGATATACGCAGGATAAGAAGCTCACCTCTCAATAAATACGGCTTTATTTCAGAGGAGCTTTTAGATCTTATCTTTGAAAAGCTGCAAGCAGTCATTGATGACGGACTGCTTATGATGGACAGCGAGGACGAAATGGTAAGCTACGTCCTTTATGCGGGTCTTAATATGGACAGACCGATCCTGCGGCATATGATGCAGCACGATTATACTAAAGATGTACCGAAGTTTGTGGTTATTGATGCCATAGAGGATACGTTTTCAAAAATGGAGTGTACGCAGCTTCTTTTGTTTTCCTATCTCGGCTTTGATGTTACGGTTTTCTCACCATGCGGCTACAGAGATGTGGAAACGTATGTATCTGATGCGGCATTTGAAACTCATTATGCGGGGGAGTATGTGAACAATGTTACTGTTCCCAATTTCAAGGTTCCCGACAATCCCGGAAGAAAAAAGAAAAAAGGCGGATTATTTAAAAATTTTTTCGGAATAAAATAAAAGTATGAAAGGCGGAAATCATTATGGCACTTCAGTTTACACCCTCATCGGAAAAAAAGCCCGAAGCCGAAGCAGCAGTTGTCGTTTCAGCTCCCGCTCCCGCAGAGGAGCTAAACCTTAACATTGCTGAGCCGCAGACCTACTCCATCGTGGCGGACAAGGAACGGCTTACGGCGGAGCTTGCTTCAAGTGAGGAGATCGACAAGCTGGTCAGCACCATCAATGTCAACGATCCCAACACTATCATTGCTTTCGGAAATCAGGTTGCCGAGGAAATTTCAAAGGCATCGGATCAGGTTTTAAATTCCATGAATATGTCACAGCTTGACGATTCAAGCGAGCTGCTCAATGCCCTTGCAAATATAATGGAGCAGTTTGATGCAAAGGAGCTTACAGAGGAGAAAAAGGGACTGTTCGCAAATCTGCGCCGTCAGCTTGACAAGATACTTGATAAATACCATACCATGGGCGAGGACGTGGATAAGATCTATGTCCAGCTCAAAAAGTATGAGAGTGAAATAAATCAGTCAAATGTAAAGCTGCAAACAATGTATACCGCTAATATCGACTATTATAAGCAGCTTCTCAAATACATTATGGCAGGAGAGCAGGCTTGCAAGGAGCTGGATGCTTATATCGCAGACTTCCGTGTAAAGGTGGAGCAAAGTCCCGATTCGGGTACGGCGGCTATGGATCTGCAAACACTGGAGCAGACAAGAGCCATTATGGAGCAGAGGGTTATGGATCTGAAAATCGCCGAGAATGTGGCGATGCAGACTGTTCCTATGCTCAAAGCAATGGAATTTTCCAATATAAATCTGATAAGAAAGATAAACTCGGCGTTTATCATCACTATGCCGGTATTCAAGCAGTCGCTGGCTCAGGCGGTCATGCTTAAAAGACAGAGAATACAGGCTAACGCTATGAAAGCACTTGACGACAAGACAAATGAGCTTCTTCTGAAAAATGCTCAGAACACAGTCGAGCAGACTAAAATGACTACCATGCTTGCAAACGGCAGCTCAATTCAGGTTGAGACGCTGGAAAAGACATGGCAGACTATTGTTACGGGTATTGAGGAGACAAGAAAGCTACAGGACGATGCAAGGGCAAAGCGCATTGAGGACGCAAAGCGCCTTGAACGTCTGAAAGAGGACTACAGGGCAAAAATGAATGCCTGAAGTTGCAAAAAGGAGATTTTAACTATGGGTATGACAATGACACAGAAAATTCTTGCGGCTCATGCGGGACTTGATAGTGTGGAGGCAGGACAGCTTATAAAATGTAAGCTGGATATGGTACTTGGCAATGACGTTACCACACCTGTGGCTATCAACGAGTTTGAAAAAGCAGGCTTTTCAAAGGTGTTTGATAAGGAAAAAATTTCTATGGTAATGGATCATTTTACTCCCAACAAGGATATAAAGTCTGCGGCAAATGCTTTTCAGTGCCGCACCTTTGCGGGTAAGTATGATATAAAGCATTACTATGATGTGGGGGATATGGGCATTGAACACGCCCTCCTCCCCGAAAAAGGCATAGTTGCCGCAGGTGACTGCGTGATAGGCGCAGACAGTCATACCTGTACATACGGTGCGCTGGGAGCATTTTCTACAGGCGTAGGCTCTACCGATATGTGTGCGGGCATGGCGACAGGAGAGGCATGGTTCAAGGTACCTTCAGCCATTAAATTCAACCTTATGGGAAGTCTCGGAGAATATGTTATGGGTAAGGACGTTATCCTGCATATTATCGGCATGATAGGCGTTGACGGCGCACTTTACAAGTCAATGGAATTTTCGGGGGAGGGGCTTGCTGCTCTTTCTATGGACGATCGTCTTTCAATGGCGAATATGGCGATAGAGGCAGGAGCAAAGAACGGCATATTTGCTGTTGACGATATTACAAGGGATTACATGAAGGGCAGAGTTAACAGGGAATACAAGGTTTATGAAGCCGATCCCGATGCACAGTATGATGCTGTTTATGATATTGATCTGTCGGCTGTAAAGCCTACTGTTTCCTTCCCTCATCTGCCTGAGAATACGAGAGCCGAGGGCGACTTCGGAGATGTAGCCATTGATCAGGTGGTAATAGGCTCATGCACCAACGGCAGACTTGAGGATATGGCTATGGCGGCAAAAATCCTTGACGGCAGACATATTGCAAAGGGCGTAAGATGTATAGTTATTCCTGCAACTCAACAGGTTTATCTTGACTGCGTGAAGCTGGGATATGCAGAAACATTTATAAAAGCGGGCTGCGCTGTTTCTACACCTACCTGCGGACCGTGTCTCGGCGGTCATATGGGGATACTTGCCAAGGGCGAAAGAGCCGTTGCAACTACCAACAGGAACTTTGTGGGAAGAATGGGTCACCCCGAGTCGGAGGTATATCTTGCGTCTCCCGCTGTTGCAGCCGCTTCTGCGGTCACCGGAAGGATCACCTCTCCCAATGAGATCATGTGAGAAAGGATAGATTGAAATGAAGGTTTGCGGAAAAGTACATAAATACGGAGATAATGTGGATACAGACGTCATTATCCCCGCAAGATACCTGAATACCGCCGATCATAAGGAACTGGCGGCACACTGCATGGAGGATATTGATGCCGATTTTGTGAAGAATGTAAAAGAGGGAGACATTATGGTCGCCTGTCAGAATTTCGGCTGCGGCTCCTCGAGAGAACACGCTCCTATTGCTATTAAGACAAGCGGTATCGCCTGTGTTATCGCTTCTACATTTGCAAGGATCTTCTACAGAAACGCAATTAATACCGCTCTGCCTATTCTCGAATGTGATGAGGCGGCAAGGGATATTGACGGCGGCGATGAGGTTGAGATAGATTTTGATACGGGTATTATCACCAATAAGACCAAGGGTCACACCTACAAGGCGCAGCCGTTCCCCGATTTTATCAAGGAGATCATTGCTGCGGGCGGTCTGCTTAATTCTCTGAAAAGCTGAAAATATCAGCCTGTGAACAAAGGAGTAAAATTAACATGAACAAAAATATTGCAGTGATAAAGGGCGACGGCATAGGTCCTGAGATAGTCACTGAGGCAATGAAAATTCTTGACAGGACGGCAGAGAAATTCGGTCATTGCTTTTCATATGAGCAGCTTCTTATGGGCGGCTGTTCTATAGATGTAAACGGTGTTCCTCTTACCGATGAGACTATTGAAAGGGCAAAGGCTGCCGATGCAGTGCTTATGGGTAGTATCGGCGGAAATACCTCTACATCTCCGTGGTATAAGCTCCCTGCGGACAAGCGTCCCGAGGCGGGTCTTTTAAAGCTCAGGAAATCGCTTAATCTTTTTGCGAATCTCCGTCCCGCTGTGCTTTACAGTGAGCTGAAAGACGCCTGCCCCTTAAAGGCTGAGATAGCCGAAAAGGGCTTTGACATGATGATAATGAGAGAGCTGACGGGCGGTCTTTATTTCGGCGCACGTGAAACCCGTGAGATAGACGGCGTTATGACCGCTGTTGACACTCTTACATATAACGAAAACGAGATAAGGCGCATTGCGGTGCGTGCCTTTGACATAGCTATGAAACGCAGGAAAAAGGTTACAAGTGTAGATAAGGCAAATGTGCTGGACAGCTCCCGTCTCTGGAGAAAAGTTGTTGAAGAGGTGGCAAGGGATTATCCCGGGGTTTCCTATGAGCATATGCTTGTAGATAACTGTGCAATGCAGCTTGTAAAGGATCCCGCACAGTTTGATGTGGTGCTTACCGAGAATATGTTCGGAGATATACTTTCCGATGAGGCTTCAATGATAACGGGTTCTATAGGTATGCTTGCATCTGCAAGTCTTAACGATACAAAATTCGGTCTTTATGAACCCAGCGGCGGTTCTGCTCCCGATATTGCTGGTCAGAACAAGGCTAACCCCATTGCAACTATCCTTTCTGCGGCAATGCTTCTCCGCTTCTCCTTTGATATGGATAAGGAGGCAGATGCGGTCGAGGCGGCAGTGGATAAGGCTCTGAAAGACGGATACCGCACAGGTGATATTATGTCTGACGGCATGAAGCTTGTTTCATGCTCGGAAATGGGTGACGTTATCGCCGCCAATATATGATGAAAAATTAAGACTTACGGGCGGTGCAGGCTGCCGCCCGTTGGTGTGATCGGAATTTTTTTCCGACAGTTTTTCATGCGGAAAGGATATTTTTTTCAATGCCTATCAACATACCTGATAATCTCCCCGCTACAGAAACGCTGAGCAGGGAGAAGATATTTTTTATGACAAACGCCACAGCGGAGCATCAGGACATACGTCCGCTGAGGATCGCAATTTTAAATCTGATGCCAAAAAAGATAGAGACGGAAACGCAGATACTCAGACTTCTCAGTAATACTCCCATTCAGGTGGATATTGAGTTTCTGCAAACGGCGTCCCATGTTTCAAAAAATACGCCTGTATCTCATCTGAACAAGTTTTACACCACCTTTGACCATATAAAGGATCAGCGCTTTGACGGTCTTATAATCACGGGCGCTCCTGTTGAGCAGATGGATTATGAGGAGGTGGATTACTGGGGCGAGCTTTGTGAGATAATGGACTGGTCACTTGAAAATGTTTTCTCGGTCTTTCACATCTGCTGGGGGGCGCAGGCGGGACTTTATCATCACTTCGGTATACCTAAAAGAGCGCTGCCCCGCAAAATGTTCGGAGTGTTCCCTCACCGCATAGAGCTGCCCTATCACCCGCTTGTCAGGGGATTTGATGAAGAATTTTTTGTCCCCCATTCACGTCATACCGAGGTGCGCAGAGAGGACATAGCAAAGGTGGCTGAGCTTGAAATTCTTACATCCTCACCTATTTCGGGGGTACACATTGTAGGGGACAAGTCTCAGCGGCTGTTTTTCGTGACGGGTCATTCGGAGTATGATCGCTTTACCCTGCGTGACGAGTATATGCGTGATCTGGATAAAGGTCTGCCTATCAGCAAGCCCTACAAATATTTTCCCTTTGACGATATCGGCGCACCTCCTGCATTTAACTGGAGGAGTCATGCAAATCTTATGTTCTCCAACTGGATCAATTATTGTGTATACCAACGTACGCCCTATGACCTTGCTGAGCTGGAGCCTTTATGCATTAAAAAGGGCTGAAACGAATAATAGCACTTGGCATAATGAATAAAATCAGTCTGTTTAAATTTTACAGACTGATTTTTTGAATTTATCCTGATTTTTAATTTTTATTGCAGACAATATTCAATGGTAAAAGGATCATAAATTGTTGTTTACACTTTACAATTCATAAACTATATTATAAATAGTAACAAAAATTCTCAGAACATTAACAAAAAAGACTGATAATTTGCAGAAAAATATGTTAATATATATCATGTCGGAAGTTTGAAAAAAGGAAAGATTTATAAAATGTATGAGCTTGTTTTATTTGATCTTGACGGTACTCTTGTAAATTCACTGGACGATCTGGCAAACGCCTGCAACGAGGCTCTGAAAAAATTCGGATACCCTTGCCATGACAGGGAAAAATACAGATATTTTGTCGGCAACGGGATACCGAAGCTAATTGAGAGGGTGCTTCCGGAGGGAAAGAAAAACGAAGAGGAGATCGCTCGTGTAAAGGCGGAATTTGACCGCATCTACGGGCTTACCTTTGATAAGCTTACCCGTCCTTATGACGGTATACCGCAGCTGCTTGACGGTCTTGCAGAAATGGGCGTTATGACGGCAGTACTGTCAAACAAGGCTGATGAGTTTTCACGCAGGATCATTGACAGGCTCTTTGAACACAGATTTGATCTTGTTCTTGGCAAAAAAGACGGCTTTGGCAGCAAGCCCGATCCCGCAGGTGCAAGGTATATTATGGATACGCTGGGCACTGCTCCCGGCAGGACGCTTATTGCGGGAGATTCATCGGTGGATATGCAGACGGCTTGTAATGCAGGCTGTGACAGTGTGGGCTGTACATGGGGATTCAGAGAGCAAAGGGAGCTTGAAGAAAATCATGCTGTCTATATCGCACATTCGCCGTCGGATATTTTAAATATTGTAAGGAAAAATAATCAGAATATGATTTAAACGGGAGATTTTAGGGAAAAGTATTTACATATTCTTTTTATGGAGGTCTTTTTCATGTTAGTAGAGGAAGTTCACAGTCAGTATATCATTGAGGGCTTTGACGAAAATGGTGTTATCAAGGAATTTGATCTGAAACTGCCGCATAATTTCAACTACGCATATGACATCATTGATAAAATAGCACAGATAGAGCCTGACAGACGGGCAATGATCTGGTGCGACGACAGGGGACAGGAAAGGATCTTTACCTATGGCGAAATGTCCTCACTTTCCAACAGGGCTGCCAATATGCTTATGGCTCACGGCATAGGACGGGGTACAAGGGTCATGACCGTACTCAGGCGTCACTGGCAGATGTGGATAGTTACATTCGCACTTGAAAAGATCGGAGCGATAATGATTCCTGCCACAAATCAATTAAAAAAGAAGGATTACATTTACCGCTTTGAGCATGGAGATATTACTCACATTATCGCTTCTGCTTACGGTGAGGTAACACATAATATTGATCTTGCCGCAGAGGTGTGTCCTCTGGAAAAGAAATTCTCCGCTATGGGCAGCGTTGAGGGCTGGGTCGACTTTGACAGTGAGATGATGAAATATCCCGATACTCTTGACAGGATTCCGAATGAAACAGATGATGACTGTCTGATGTTCTTCTCCTCGGGGACTACGGGATATCCTAAGATGATCATGCATTCCCACCGCTACAGCGTTTCCCACATTCCCACGGCAAAGTACTGGCATAATCTTACTAAGGATAGTATTCATATGTCTATTTCAGACAGCGGCTGGGGAAAGTTTTTCTGGGGCAAAATTTACGGTCAGATGGCACTTGCCGCAACGATCATGACCTACGATTTTGACCGTTTCTATCCCGATTCGGTGTTGGGTGTCATTGAGAAATACAAGGTCACCTCCCTTTGCGCTCCTCCGACCATGTACCGCTTCTTTATTAAAGAGGGAATGGGAAATCATGACCTTTCCTCTCTTAAATACGCTACAACGGCAGGTGAGGCGCTTAATGCGGAGGTTTACAATAAGTTCAAGGAATACACGGGTCTTTCGCTGATGGAGGGCTTCGGTCAGACGGAAACGGTGCTGCTTATCGGTAACCCAAAGGGTTCGGTTATCCGTTCAGGCTCTATGGGTAAGCCTATGCCGATGTTCGATATAGTTATTGCCGATCCAAACGGCGGAGAAGTGCCTACAGGCTTTGTGGGAGAAATATGTGTACGCCTTAAAGACGGTGTTAATAACGGCATTTTCAAGGGCTACTACAAAAATAAGGAAGCCAACGAAAGAGCCTTTGCATATGGGCTGTATCATACGGGAGATACCGCTTATAAGGATTCTGACGGCTACTTGTGGTACGTGGGACGCGTAGACGATGTGATAAAGTCCTCGGGATACAGGATAGGTCCTTTTGAGATAGAGTCTATTCTTATGGAGCATCCCGCGGTATTGGAATGTGCTATAACCGCTGTTCCCGATCAGATAAGAGGACAGGTAGTCAAGGCTACAGTCGTTCTTACCAGTGAATATAAGAATAGGGCGGGCGATGAGCTTGCACGGGAGCTGCAAAGCTATGTAAAGGCAAATACTGCCCCCTACAAGTATCCCCGTATTATCGAGTTTGCCGATGAGCTGCCAAAAACCATAAGCGGAAAGATACGCCGTGTGGAGATTAGGGAAAGAGATTCAAAGAAATATTGATAACAAAAACAGCGCAGATCCTCACGATCTGCGCTGTGATTTTTTTGTTGTATCGAATCAGTCTGTTATTTCTGCATGGTAAGCCTGGAGGGGCTTTACCTCTGCACAGGCACCGCTTTTTACTGCTTTTATGCCCTCTGCGCTTGCCTTTGCAGCAGCCATTGTAGTGATGTAGGGTATGCGGTGCTTGATTGCAGCCTTGCGGATATAGCTGTCGTCATGTGCGCTGCTCTTCCCTGCGGGGGTGTTGATGATAAGCTGTATTTCTCCGTTTGCTATTTCATCTGCGATATTGGGTCTGCCCTCGTATATCTTGTATACTCTTTCTGCGGGTATCCCTGCCTTATTTAACAGGTCACAGCATCCTGCGGTGGCGATTATCTTAAATCCCAGCTCATAGAATGCCTTTCCTATCTCTTCAAGCTCGGGCTTGTCCCTGTCGCAGATGCTGAGGAGTACTGTGCCTGCGGAGGGAAGTCTTGTCTGTGTAGCCTCCTCCGCCTTGTAGTAGGCTTCTCCGAAGGAGCTTGACAATCCCAGCACTTCGCCTGTGGAGCGCATTTCAGGACCTAAAACAGGGTCGACCTCGGGGAACATATTAAAGGGGAACACGGCTTCTTTTACGCCGTAATGGTTTATCTTCCTGTCGTGAAGTGTGGGAACAGGTGACGCCATGCCTGTAAGGGGAGCGGTCATTATTTCTGTTGCCACTCTTACCATGTTAAGTCCGCATACCTTTGAAACTATGGGTACGGTTCTGGAGGCTCTGGGATTTGCTTCAAGCACATAGACCTTGCCGTCCTCGATAGCATACTGCATATTCATAAGTCCCCGTACATTCATTTCTACGGCTATTTTCTTTGTATATTCCTTGATAGTGGCTGTCTGTTCGGGTGTCAGATTCATTGCGGGCAGGATACAAGCAGAATCTCCCGAATGTACTCCCGCAAGCTCGATATGCTCCATTACCGCAGGAACAAAACAGCTTGTGCCGTCAGATACTGCGTCTGCTTCACATTCGGTGGCATGGTGTAAGAATCTGTCTATCAGGATAGGTCTGTCGGGAGTGACACCCACTGCTGCTGCCATGTATACACGCATCATTTCATCATCGTGAACTACCTCCATGCCTCTGCCGCCCAACACATAGGAGGGACGTACCATTACGGGATAGCCTATCTTATTTGCAATTTCAAGGGCTTCTTCCACTGTAACAGCCATTCCGGCTTCTGGCATCGGTATGCCTAAGCGATCCATTATCTCACGGAAACGATCCCTGTCCTCGGCAAGATCAATTGTCTCGGGGGTAGTACCCAGAATATTTACGCCGTATTTTTTCAGATCAGCGGCAAGATTAAGAGGTGTCTGACCGCCAAACTGTGCTATAACTCCTACGGGCTTCTCCTTTTCGTATATGCTCAGTACATCTTCAAGGGTCAGCGGCTCAAAATACAGCTTGTCTGAGGTGTCATAGTCAGTGGATACTGTTTCGGGGTTGCAGTTTACGATGATAGACTCAAATCCCAGCTCTTTCAGGGCAAGGGCTGCATGAACGCAGCAGTAGTCAAACTCGATTCCCTGTCCGATGCGGTTAGGTCCGCCGCCCAGTATCATTATTTTCGGCTTATCCGTGCGGATAACGTTGTTATCTGCGGCTCTGTCGGTGTGATATGTGGAGTAGTAATATGCCGCATCTTCTGTACCGCTGACATGAACGCCCTCCCACGTTTCACGGATATTGTATTTATATCTTGCGCTGCGGATATCCTCTTCGGATACATCAAGGAGCATTGCAAGATATCTGTCGGAAAATCCGTCCAGCTTTGCCTGACGGAGAACAGGTTCACCGGGAACAGAGCCTTTCATTGAAAGCAGGGAATTTTCCTCGTCAATAAGCTCCTTCATCTGCTCTAAGAACCAGTGCTTTATCTTTGTAAGCTGATAGATCTCCTCGATCTTAGCTCCCTTTCGCAGCGCCTCATAGATGATAAACTGCCTTTCCGATGAGGGATATCTGAGCTTTGAAAGCAGCTCCTCCTTTGAAAGGTCATTAAAGTTCTTAGCAAATCCAAGACCGTATCTGCCTGTTTCCAGACTGCGGATAGCTTTCTGGAATGCCTCCTTGTAGGTCTTGCCTATGCTCATGACCTCGCCTACAGCTTTCATCTGCGTACCCAGCTTGTCCTCTGCGCCCTTGAATTTCTCGAAAGCCCAGCGGGCAAACTTTATTACCACATAATCACCGTCAGGGACGTATTTGTCAAGAGTGCCGTATTTGCCGCAGGGGATCTCTTTGAGTGTGAGTCCGCAGGCAAGCATTGCGGATACAAGGGCAATAGGGAAGCCCGTTGCCTTTGATGCAAGAGCGGAGGAGCGTGAGGTTCTGGGGTTTATCTCGATAACGACTATCCTGCCGCTTACGGGGTCATGGGCAAACTGGCAGTTGCAGCCGCCTATTACCTCTATTGCCTTGACGATTTTATATGCCTGCTCCTCCAGTATTTTCTGAACGTCCTCTGAGATGGTGAGCATGGGGGCGGAGCAGAAGGAGTCTCCTGTGTGAACGCCGATCGGATCAATATTTTCGATAAAACAAACGGTTATAACATTGTCCTCTGCATCACGGACAACTTCAAGCTCCAGCTCCTCCCAACCGCTTATGGATTCTTCTACAAGCACCTGACCTACAAGGCTTGCCTGTAAACCTCTTGCGGCAACGGTTTTAAGCTCGTCTACGTTGTAGACAAGACCGCCGCCTGCGCCGCCCATAGTATAGGCGGGACGGAGTACTACGGGATATCTGAGCTTTTCGGCGATCTTTACAGCCTCATCAACGGAATATGCTACCTCGCTGCGGGGCATTTCGATACCCAGCTTTTCCATTGTGTGCTTGAACTCTATTCTGTCCTCGCCGCGTTCAATGGCGTCTACCTGTACGCCTATGACACGAACGCCGTATTTTTCAAGCACTCCCGCATTTGCAAGCTCAGAACAGAGATTCAGTCCCGACTGACCGCCCAGATTCGGCAGCAGCGCATCAGGACGCTCCTTTTCTATGATTTTTGTAAGTCTTTCAAGGTTAAGGGGTTCTACATAGGTAATGTCTGCAACTCCCGGGTCGGTCATAATGGTGGCGGGGTTGGAGTTTACCAGAACGATCTTATAGCCAAGCTTGCGCAAAGCCTTGCACGCCTGTGTACCCGAATAGTCAAACTCGCACGCCTGACCGATTATGATAGGACCTGAGCCTATTATCATGATCTTTTCAATATCCTGTTTTTTTGGCATATTAAATTCCTCACTTAATCTTTGTGCATCGGGCGGTAATATCCCTGTCTGCCGCCCGTGTTTTATTCAGAAATTGTTCTCATAAAAAACCGCAAACGCACTTTCGTCAAATTTTACCGTGAACAGCGAACGTTATTTACAGTAAAAATATTTCCCTGAGATCCGCACTTATTTCCTATGAGAACAAGTCTTTAGTATATTATACAACATTTTTTTCCTGCTGTCAACCGCAATCGAAATATTTTCTGCCGTTGACCGTACATATTTGTTCTTGACATTACTGTAGTGAGGTGATATAATGAAATTGCAATTATAGTTAGAGTAAAAAATGTTTTTTTCATAGGCAGTATCCCATTATGTACAAGGAGGTATATATGTCAAAGATAGAAAAGTTTTACAAAATCGCCTTAATCGTATATGTGATTCTTTATGTTGCAGTGTGTACTTTATCTTGGTTTAGTCCATCGTGCCGCGGTATTGCATTTAACGGATCAGGTCAATTTGCAGTTGCAATGTCCAAATTCGGAGGAAGCAATGTGTATTTCTACAATGAAAATATGGAATTGGTACGTTCAATATCGCTGATTCGTACAGTGGATATATATTTCGATTTCAATTTGATATATATTGAAGATGGAGTAGACGGACAGTACTTTTATGATTACAACGGGAATGAACTTGATAAACCCGATAATTTTCAAGACGTATCTGAATATCTGAAACATATGAATAAAGGCACAACCGCAGTAAATACCGAAAATCTTACGATACAATACAATCAGTTTACTGAAAGGATAATTGTTGAAAATAAAGCAGGAAAAAAAGAAATACAATATGGAAAGTATATGTTTAAAAAAATGACAATAGGACTTCAGCCGCTGTTAATCTTAGCGTTTTGCATCTTCGTAATGATTTATAATAAGTTAGCAAAGGAAAAGATTAATTTTAAATTGTATTAATATAAGCATACTAATTCGGAAAATAAGTTTATGAACCTGAATAAAGAGCCGTGTAAATGTCAATAATAGCCATAGAATATAAAAAACTATGGAGATAATATTCTTCACTTGGAACAATAAACATATTCCGTTTAAATTTCTGCCATCAATTTTTTAAGCATAATGAAAAAAATCCGGGATCACTGCCACCCCGCAGCACACAAAATATATACCTCAATGGAAAAATAAGAAAATATTAACAGAGCCTGTCCGGTATTCCCCAAACGTCGTTTTTTGCAGCAGATTTGCTTACTATACGACAATGAGGGATACCGGACAGGCTCTTAATATAAAAAATACTTTTTTCTGTTATGCGGTTATGCTTTGAATTTTCCCGTGCGCATGGCATTTAAAATGGCAATTACAGAAACTCCCACATCTGCAAAAACTGCCGCCCACATTCCCGCAAGTCCCAGTGCGCCGAGTATCAGGGTTATGAGCTTTACACCCAGTGCAAAAACAATATTCTGCTTTACTATCTGCATCGTCCTGCGGGACAGCTTTACGGCAAATACGATCTTTTCGGGCTTATCGTCCATAAGAACGATATCCGCAGCTTCTATGGCGGCATCGGAGCCTATGCCCCCCATAGCAATTCCCACATCGGCACGGGTAAGCACGGGAGCATCATTTATACCGTCTCCCACAAACACAAGCGTTTCCTTTGCCTGCTTTTCATTTATAAGAGTTTCCACCTCCCCGACCTTATCGGCGGGGAGCAGCTCGGTACGGCACTCATCAAGTCCCAACTTTTTGGCGACTGCTTCTCCTGCCGCTTTCATGTCGCCTGTGAGCATGACCGTTTTGCGGATACCCAGTTCTTTAAGAGCCAAAACAGTTTCTCCCGCTCCCGGCTTTACCTTGTCGGAAATGATGATATGTCCCATGTATACGCCGTTTACGGCAACGTGTACGGCAGTTCCGATGTGTCCGCAGCTTTTATCAGCTTCGGGAACGGATATGCCCTCACCTTCAAGAAGTCTGAGATTTCCCGCAAGAGTGATTTTCCCGTCCACCTGTGCTGAAACACCCTTTCCCGCTATTTCGTGAACGTTTTGAACCCGTGAGGGATCGGGCTTTGTTTTGCAGGCACGTTTTAATGATGCCGCAATAGGGTGATCGGAATAGCACTCTGCAAGAGCGGCTGTCATAATAAGTGTATCCTTATCGGTATTAACAGGACATACATCGGTGACCTCAAATGTACCTTCTGTCAGCGTTCCCGTTTTGTCAAATACCATTATTCCCGCATCGGCAAGAGCCTCAATATAATTTCCGCCCTTGATAAGCACACCCTCACGTGATGCGCCGCCAATTGAGCAGAAAAAGCTCAGAGGTATGGATATAACCAGTGCGCAGGGGCATGAAATTACAAGAAATGTCATTGCACGATGCACCCAGCCGCCGAAAGGTTCTCCCGTTATTAAAGGAGGGAGAATTGCAAGCAGACAAGCGCCTATTACCACAGCAGGAGTGTAAACCCTTGCAAATTTTGATATGAAATTTTCACTTTTTGATTTTTTCTCGGCGGAGTTTTCCACAAGCTCAAGTATTTTTGATACTGTAGACTGTCCGAAGGGTTTTGTAACCCGTACACGCAGAGTACCGCTGAGATTTATGCAGCCGCTTATAACGTCTGAGCCTGCGCTTACCGAACGGGGAACGGATTCACCCGTAAGAGCGGAGGTGTCCGCAGAGGAGCTGCCCTCGGTGACTATGCCGTCAAGGGGGATCTTTTCCCCGGGCTTTATAACGATAATATCGCCCGTGTTTATTGTTTCGGGGTCAACCTGTACGAGATCGCCCTTTTCGTCCTCAATGTTGGCATAATCAGGACGTATATCCATAAGCTCTGCAATAGAACGCCGTGACTTGTTCACTGCATAGGACTGGAAAAGCTCTCCCACCTGATAAAAGAGCATTACCGCTGTACCCTCGGAATATTCACCCGTAAAGAATGCTCCCACAGTGGCGATAGTCATAAGAAAATTCTCGTCAAACACCTGACCGTGCAGGATATTGAGAGCAGCTTTGCGCAGAATGTCATATCCGATTATGAAGTAGGGTACAAGATAGCAGACAAGCTCCCCATAGCCCCATTTTACATCGGCGACCTTAAAAAAAATCATTTCGGCGGCAAGGATCACAAATGTAACTATGATCCTTGCCAGCATTTTTTTCTGTTTGCGTGTCATAGCGGTGTTACATGGCGATGCGGCAGTCGGGTTCTACCTTTTTGCAGGCAGCGGCAGCCTTTTTCATTATCTCGTCAAAGCGTGCATCATCGGCGGTAATGGTGAGCTTTTGTGTCATAAAGCTGACAGTGGCGGATTCCACTCCGTCTATTTTCTTTATGGCGTCCTCCATTTTACGGGCGCAGTTAGCGCAGTCCAGATCAATAAGATCAAATACCTTTTTCATAAAACAAAACTCCTTTTTTTTATTTTTATTCTTCAACGTGTTCCATTCCTGTTTCTATCAGGCTTTTCACATGGTCATCGGAAAGGGAGTAGAATATTATTTTCCCCTCCTTGCGGAATTTCACCAGCTTATTGTTTTTGAGGACCCTCAGCTGATGAGAAACAGCTGTCTGAGAAAGTCCCAGAAGCTGCGCCATATCATTTACGCAAAGCTCCGATTCAAACAGGGCGTAAAGTATGCGTATCCTTGTGGTATCGCCGAACACCTTAAAAAGCTCGGCAAGATCATAGAGTATCTCGTCCGGGGGCATCTGTGCCATTACGCTTTCCACCACGTCCTCACGTACACAGAGAAAATCTTCATGATTTTCGGGCATATGTGTCGCCTCCTTTATTGTTCATGATAACGAAGCCCGTTAAAACCGCTCCGCATATAATTTCCGTGATAATGCCGCCTTGTCACGGGAGGAGCACATGAAATTATTTTGTGTTAATTCATATGTTCATCTGTTCATATGATAACATATTATATTCTGTTTGTCAATAGCTTTCCATTTATATTCCAAAATTGAATGATACATATATTTTTATATATAGACTGACAAAAAACGCTCCTTTAAATTATCTTCCGTAAAATGCATTTATCCGATATGTAAGGTTTGTTGCAATAAACCAATAAAATCACCTTAATTTTGTCTGATATGCTTATTGACATATGAGGTTTGTCGTGATAAACTTATTATATAACAAAGGTTTATTACGACAAACCAATCGTAAAAGGAGCATGAAAAAAATGGAAGAATACAAGCTGTTTGATGCGGAGTACAAATTTTTATCGGTGATATGGGAAAATGAACCTGTCAAATCCACGGAGCTTTCGAGAATATGCCTTGATAAGCTGGGCTGGAAGAAGTCAACGGTGTTCAATATGATACGAAAGCTCTCTGACAGGGGTTTTGTAAAAAATGATAAAAGCATTGTCACCTCCCTTGTAAAGCGTGAATGTGTGGCAAAGTATGAAAGTGAAGCGGTGGTAGAAAAGAGTTTTGGCGGCTCTCTGCCCGCATTTATAGCCGCTTTTCTGGACGGCAGGAGGCTTACGCCCGAGGAGGCAGAGCGGCTTAAAGCGCTTATCGACCAAAGCACGGGGGAAAGCGGTGAATGACTGTGATGGGCTTTTTTTCCGTAATGACCGATCTGTGGCTGACAGCGGCGGTCACTGCGGCATTGGTGATACTGTTAAGGTGTGTTTTGCGCCGCTGTCCCCGAAAATGCCTGTATATACTGTGGGCGGCGGTATTTTTCAGATGTCTTTGTCCCGTTTCCGCAGAAAGCGGCATGAGCATTTTTAACCTTATGCCGAGGATCCGGGGTACATACGATACAGCAGAAACAGCGGTTGAAACAACTGTATCCGAAAATGACACGCCGCCCGTTCCTCTTTACAGCATTGAGGGAAACATCACCGCTCCCCCTGTTATCGTGCATGAACAGGGCGCAGAGCAGGAGGTCACTGTTACCTATGCCGATATTGAAATTAATACGGCTGAGAATGTAAGCTCATTGACCGTAAATGAAAGCGAATCTGTGAGTACAGAGATGATCGTACTTTCGATATGGCTTACGGGAGCGGTCATAATGCTCCTTTACGGTGTTATCTCCTATACAGCTTTAATGAAAAGAGTAAGCACGGCGATACGGACGGATAAGGGCGTATATGAAAGCGACCGCATAAATACCGCATTTGCAGGACTTTTTCCTATGGCGGTGTATCTTCCTGCGGGACTTTCCGAAGAGGAAAAGCGGCTGATAACAGCACACGAGCGTACACACATCAAAAGACTTGATCCGCTTAAAAAGGCGGCAGCATTTATCGGATTGTCGGTGAACTGGTTTGACCCGCTTATCTGGATATCCTTTGCGCTTATGACACGTGACATGGAGCTTTCCTGCGATGAAGATACCCTTGCACGGCTGGGGGAGGAGAATAAAAAAGCCTATTCTATGGCACTCCTCACCGCCTCAATGAAGCAAAGCGGAATATTTATCACGCCTGCTTTCGGAGAAAAAAGCGCCGCTCTGCGTATAAAGAATGCGCTCTCCTATAAAAAGCCGGGACTTGCCGTCACAGCTTTGGGAGCGGCGGCTGTCCTTACAGCCTGCGGTGTACTTATGACAGATGAAATATCCCCCGAAAACAGTGGGGAGCTTGTAACAGATGCGCCCGTCATGGAGAGCGTAGCCGCAGAATCAGAGGACACCCCACGGAAAGGCACATCACGTATTACGGGCAGCAGCGGAGGAGAAATAAACATCACATACGGGTACACTCCAAAAGTAAGGGTAGGTCTTGACTGCGTAAACGGCGCATATACCGAATTTGACACGGTTTTCTGTGAGGCGGGCAGCAAAAACGGCAGCGGCGGATTCGGGGGCGGAGTTATAAAGGACGGCGAATTTACCATTACTGCCGATGAATCCCTTTATTACGATCCCGATTATGTAGAAGAAATAATCATCAATGACGGGAAAATATCACAGATTGACGGCAGTAAATGTATTACGCTCAATATGACATTTGTATTTGACGAGGAGTACGACCGTAACGACAAAAATGTAAATATTCTGAAGTCGGACGATGACAGCGGCTTTGATATTTACCGCATTGACGACAGGAAAAGCAGTGTGCGGGCAGAATTTATTATACCCGATGAGGGTACTCCGTCAGTAATGCTTTTCGGTTACGACAATGCGCAGGTAACATTCGGCGAGGATATAAAAGCGGAATTTGTAAGCGGTGATGAGCTTCTGCCAAGGCGGCACTATGACCTTGAAGCGGCACGGGACGAAAATGAGCTGTCGGAGGATATAAATTATCCGCTGTTTTTTAACGGTGAGCAGGACGGTATACGTATGTACAGCTATATAAATGATGAGGATAACCTTGTTATCATTGAGCATGACGGCACAGTCGATGTATTTGATAAAACATGGCTTAATCCCCGCTTGATATTTCCTGAGATGTATACGGGAGATTTTGACCGTGACGGCGAAAAGGAGCTTGCGGTAATATACTGCGGCGGCACGGGAACGGGAATAAGCATAAGCGATCTTGTTATCTATAAAATCGGTGCAGACGGACACTACAGGGCTTATGAAGCGGACAATGAAGATCTGACGGCAGCTTTCCGCCGCATTACTGAGGTGCAAACCGATTACGAAAGCATGACCATACGTTACAGCATGGATCTGAAGGATAAGGGGAGCCTTATCGTATCGGGTAGTATCTCTGATTATGAGGATCTCTTTCTGAACGGCTATCCCGACGGCGTTACAGCGGAGGATATCTCCTTTGACAGCATTACAGAATACAGCATAGAGGGGGATAATATCAGATTATACGTTTCTCCGGGGCTGATGACACTGTACTACGGTTTTCCTACGGTAACAGCCGATGTTATATTCTCGGAGGGAGATTTCAGCCTGCAAAATATCGGCTTATACTCTGCACAGGCGGAAAATAACGAACAATTGCAGATATACGTATCGGATATTTTAGCAGGAGCATGAGAACAATTTATTAAAGAAAGGAAACACAGAAATGAATATCAAGAAAATGACAGCACTCCTGCTTTGCGTGACAATGCTCACCGCCTGCACGGGAGCGGACACTCGGCCTAAGGAGCAGCCTCTTTCCTCTCCGGAACAAACGGTATGGCGGGGAAAACGCACATACATTGAAGGTACATCGGGAGAAGCGGGTAATTTTATGTATTACGGCGGCAGAGTCTATTTCACTACAATTACATATCCTGACGATATGACGGCGGATATTGATCTTAATATCGTAAATGCAGACGGCAGCGGTCTTGTGGTTAAGGACTTGGCAGAGGGTACGGTAAATGCAGACGGATTTTCCATTGACGGCGAGGGAAATATCATATACGGCGAATCGGTTATGGATACACAGACCCGACAGGTGAAAACAGTTCTTAAAAAGCTGTCGGGCGAGGGGGAGCTTATCTCGGAGCTTGATATTACCGATGCGGTGAGTGAGCTTTCGGATGGCTATTTTACCGTAAATGCAACTGCCTGCGGCAGTGACGGGAATATCTATGTGGGAAATTACTCGGCGATCGCAGCCTTTACCCCGGAGGGCGGAACGATATTTGCAGCCGATATGGGAAATGACAATCTTATGGGACTTCTGATGACACCTGATGGCGAAATATTTGCCACGGTCTATGCGGACGGGTACTGCATTAAAGAGGTAGACCCTCTGACAGGTGAGCCGGGGGAACCCGTAAAGCTCACAGACTCTTACAATTCCTATGACTGCACGCCCTACAGCGGCAGCGGTGAAACGGATATATATGTGGACAACGGCTCCGCTCTTGACTCTCTGGATACCGACAGCGGGGAGCTTACGGAAATTCTTAACTGGGTGGATTCCGACCTTATCCGTTCGGAGATAAGCGCATTATTTCCCGATGAAAACGGCGGCTTTATCTGCATGGGGACAAGCTATCCCTCGGGCGGACCGGTCATTACAGAAATTTTTCCTGTGGACAGCTCATCACTTCCCGAAAAAAAGGAGATACTTCTTTCAGGTTCTGAATATGCCGTGACCGTTCCCATGGAAACACAGGCAGTGCGTTTTAACATGGAAAATGAGGAATACCGCATAAAAATAAAAAAATATCCCGATGAGGAATATCTTTCGACTCTTAATACAGACATTCTTTCGGGGAATATTCCCGATATTATAATTACCTCTCCGGGCATGAATATTGACAGCTATATATCAAAGGGACTTTTTGCGGATCTGTATACATTTATGGACACCGATGCGGAGGTGACACGGGATAAATTTCTTCCCAACGTTCTCTCCGCCTTTGAAACTGACGGAAAGCTGTACCATTTTACGGATATGTTCATGATAGACACAGTTCTCGGAAAATCGGACATTTTCGGAAGCGAGCCGCTTACATATGAGCGCCTTGACAATATCCTTAAAAGCGGTCCTGCCGACAGGAATATACTTTTAGGTGCAAATGCCGCAGATGTGCTTCTTGACGGTATAAATTACGGGGGAGATGCTTTTATTGATTACCAAGCGGGAAAATGCAATTTCAATTCGGAGGAATTTCTTTCCTTGCTTGAATTTGCATCGGGATTTCCCTCCGGAGATGATAGTGAGCCTGATTATGCAGGCATATTCGCCGATATAGACATTACATATTCGCAGGAAAACACTCTCCTTATGCAGACACTTATAGGCGGCTACGATGATTTTTACTGCTCCGAAAAAAAGTTTTTCGGGGACGAGGTCACTGCTGTGGGATATCCGTCTGTAAACGGAGAAAGCGGCTCACTCATCAGACCTAATTCGGGCTTTGCATTATCCGCAAAATCGGAAAACAAAGAGGGGGCGTGGCAGTTTCTGCGGACGCTGCTCAGCCCCGAATATCAGGACAGCACCGAAAATTTTCCCGTAAGGGTATCGTCACTTCAGAAAAACGGGGAGCGGATAATGCAGTTTGGCAAAAATGATTTCTATTATTCTCTTATCAGCGTAGGAAATATAACCGTTTCAAAAGCCGTATCTGTCGGGGAGATAGGCGTTCCCGCATCAGCCGATATTGACAGGATAAATGAGCTTGTGATGTCGGTTTCCAGACTTTCCCGCAGCGACAGTACTGTTGGGGATATAGTAAAAGAGGAGGCATCTGCTTATTTTGCGGGGAATAAGACAGCGGAGGAAACGGCAAGGCTTATTGAGTCAAGGGTAAATATTTATCTTTCGGAAAGTTACGGATAAAAAAAAGGCGGCTTGTTCACAGGGCAAGCCGCCGATCATTTTCGGATACAGGGGGTGTAAAAAACTCTCCTGTTTTTATTTTTTGATATTGACATCGAGTTTGTTATAGGGGATCTCAATGCCGTTTTCAACAAATGCAAGCTTTATCTGTTCGATAAGGTCAAAGTATACCGACCAGTAATTCTCCGTTTTTGTCCATGCTCTAACGGTTATTTCCACAGAGCTGTCAAGCAGTGCGCTTACCCTTGCAAAATGCTCCTCATCATGAAGTACAAGGTCATGCTTTTCAAGAACGCTGCGGACAATGCTTTCGGCTTTTTTAAGATCCTGCTCATAGGAAATGCATACGGTATGATCTACTCTCCGCTTCTGTTCGGCGCTGTAATTTATAACGGTGCTTCCCGAAACCATGCCGTTCGGAATATAGATCACCTTGTTGTCGGGGGTGATGAGCTTTGTGGAGATTATGGAGATATCCTCAACAACTCCCTCCATGCCGTTGGTAGCTATGTAGTCGCCCTTGCCGAATGGTCTTGTAAAGAGAATGAGGAATCCCCCCGCCACATTGGAAAGGCTGTTCTGGAGCGCAAGAGCTACAGCAACTCCCGCTGCGCCGATAGCTGTTATAATTGAGGTCATGGGTATTCCGAGAGTGGAAAGAGCTATGACTATTACAAAAGCCGTAAAGATGATGTTAAGGAGAGATTTTAAGAAGCCCTGAGCCGTCTTGTCGATATGCGTTCTGCCCATGCCCGTGTCAATGATTTTAAGGATTATCTTTGCAATGATCTTTCCGATGATGAAGATAAGCACCGCAACGATAACTGTCGGCAGATAGCTCAAAAGCGCTTTGCCGAAATCCGCCATTATAGAGGTATCTACATTTCCCGAGGCAATGGCGTCCATGACCTCCTCGCCCTCCTTTACGATATCAGGAGCGGAGGTAACGGTCTCCTCAATAATTGCTGTGGTGGTTTCTATAGCTTCGTCCATAGAATATTCCTTCCTTTCAAAATTGTTATGTATAAATTATAGGATATTTTCGGCAGCTTGTCAATAGGATAGAAAAAAATTCGTAATCTGTCTGTAAGAGCCTTTTTTACAAAAAACCGGCTGCGGGCATTATATGTGTTTTAAGTAAAATGAAAATGAACAAGTTAATATAGCTTTTTAAATTTTTAAAACATCAAAATTAACTTTTAATTACATTTTCTGCATAAATTTAACAAAAATAAAATTTGATTTTGGTATATTGTAACAATTGACAACTGTGAAATATTAAGGTATAATTAAATTGTATAAAAGTTTCCAAATCAACCGATTTTAGGAAGACGATGATGTATGAAAAGAAAGCTTAACAGGATCATTGCAGCGGCTGCGGCTGTTTCAATGGCTCTTCCTGCCATTCCGGCAGTTGGTGTAAGCGCGGCAGATACTTACAAGGTGACGGCAACTTCTGACGGTAACGGTGCGGTTTATGTTTCTCCTGATACCCTGTCCGATGGAGAAAGCTATACACTCTCCGCTGTACCTGATCCCGGGTATGAGTTTGACCACTGGGATATTACAGCAAAGGGTGTTGCAGAAGGTGTAAAAACTGCAAATATTGCTTTTGTTCTTGATGTCAGCGGCTCTATGTCAGATGATATCCGTAAGGTACAGAAAAATCTTAAAAGCTTCATCAACGATCTTGCAGACAATAATATTACAGCTAACATGGCATTTATTCCTTATGAGAAGGAAGCGGATTTTCAGCGCTATCCTGACGGTTCGGAATGGTCTGACGATACCGAAGAGGCTGTAGGAGTTCTTCAGGACATTCTGGACGATGGCACTTATGGCAGCTACGAGAGGACTACCGAAGCGCTGAAATACCTTATCAACAGCGATGATACTATTAATTTCCCTACAGATGTCAATAATTATGTATTTATTCTTACAGATGAGGATTGTGAGGAGTACTATAATGCAAGCGCAGAAAGTGAGGATCAGGGAAGATATCCGCTTTCAAGATATACCGAGATATTTAAGGACGGAAAGGTGATCGTATCTGTTGTAGCCGAAGATAATAATCAATGCAAATACGGCAGCTACGGTGAAGCAGGTTATATGGATATGGTAACCGAGACAGGCGGTCAATACATAGATATTGATTCCTCTGATTATTCTGTACTTATGAAGGAATTTGCAAACCTCATTGACCAGACTATCGAAACAACATTTGTAAGCTATGATAATCCCTACACAGGAGTTATTTCAAAAGGCGATGTTTCTGCAAAAGCACTTTTCAGAGAAGAAACAGCTCCTTCTGAATATAAGATAACCGTTGTTACTGATGGCAACGGAACGGCATATGCAAGTGCTTCTTCCGCAGCTGCAGGCAGTTTAATAAAAGTTACCGCAGTACCCGGTTCAGGTGCAAAGCTTGCGGGCATAACTTCAACAGACGCTGTTATCAACGGTTCGTCGTTTATAATGCCTGCAAAAGATGTTACTGTTCATGTAAAATTTGTTGATGATTACAGTGCTTATCTCCAGTTTAACCGCCGTCACTCCTACATTTTCTCCTATGATGCAGACGGTGAGGCTATTGACACTCACTGCAACAGAAAATTTGTTGAATACAGTGATCTGGTTACTATAGACGTAAAGCTCGGCGATGACTATGCAGGCGCAAGCTGCGTTCTTTACACAGGCAGGAAGCCTGAGGGCGGAACAGTTGTAGAAGAGGCTGTTCTTGATGAAAACGGAAATGCTTCCTTTGAAGTTGAAGAAGGCAAGAACTTCCACCTTATCGTTGAATGACAATACCTGTCTCCCCGCTTACGGGCGGGGAGCTTTTTTTGGTCCATTACAAGAACATATGTTCTATTTTGTGCAAAATTACCATTGAAAAAAGCCTTGCCGCATGGTATAATGATTACAGAAGTATTCTGTAGGGGAGGCGGTTTTTACGGACAGGACATACATTGCCATTGATCTGAAATCCTTTTATGCATCTGTGGAGTGCGTGGAACGGGGGCTTGACCCGCTCAATACAAATCTTGTGGTGGCAGATGAGTCAAGGACGGAAAAAACCATCTGTCTTGCGGTGACGCCCTCTCTGAAAGCCTACGGGATACCCGGCAGAGCAAGGCTTTTTGAGGTAGTGGCTGCTGCGGAGGAAATCAACAGGCAGCGGCTTTTATCTTCTCCGGGAAAATGCTTCAAGGGGGAATCTTATTTTGCGGAAGAGCTTCAAAAAGATCCCTCGCTTAAGCTGTCCTACATCACCGCCCCGCCCCGAATGGCTCTTTACATGGAGTACAGCACAAGGATCTATAACATTTATCTGAAATATATTGCTCCCGAGGATATACACGTTTACTCTATAGACGAGGTGTTCATGGACGTGACGGCGTACAGGTCTGTCTATAAAATGACCGCTCATGAGCTTGCCATGACAATTATAAAGGACGTGCTGCGGGAAACGGGCATCACCGCCACTGCGGGGATCGGTACAAATCTTTATCTGTGCAAGGCGGCAATGGATATCGTAGCAAAGCATATCCCTCCCGACAAGGACGGCGTAAGGATCGCAGAGCTTGACGAAATGAGCTATAAGCGGCTTTTGTGGGGACATCGTCCCATTACGGATTTCTGGCGTGTGGGTCATGGTACGGCAAAAAAGCTTGCGGATAAAAATATATTTACCATGGGAGATGTGGCGGAGCTTTCACTCAGAAATGAGGATCTGCTTTTCAGGCTTTTTGGTGTAAATGCGGAGCTTCTCATAGACCATGCATGGGGATATGAACCGTGTACCATTGCCGATATAAAGGCGTATCACCCGGAGGAGAACAGTATAAGTCAGGGTCAGGTGTTAGAGCGTCCCTACGAGTATGACAAGGCGGAGCTTATAGTCAGGGAAATGGCTGATTCCCTTTCTCTGGAACTGGTGGAAAAGGGACTTTGTACCGATCAGATAGTGCTTACCGTAGGCTACGATGTGATGAATCTGAAAAACGATGAGCAGCGGCAGAGCTACAGGGGAGAGGTGACCATTGACCGCTACGGCAGAGCAGTGCCTAAGCATTCTCACGGAACTGCAAATCTGAAAGGATATACCGCTTCTTCCAAGGAGATAGCTGCGGCGGCAGTGCAGCTTTTTGAGAGGATAAGCAGCAGCGGTCTGCTGGTTCGCAGAATGAACATTACCGCAAATCATGTGATAACCGAGGCTGAAGCAGAGGGAGCGGAATGCTGCGAGCAGCTTGATCTTTTCACCGATGCCGAGGAAACCATTCAAAGGGAGAAGTCGCAGAAACGTGAAAAAAATATGCAGCGGGCAATTGTGAAGCTAAAGCAGCGGTACGGAAAAAATGCCGTTGTCAAGGGAATGAATTTACAGGAGGGTGCAACTGCCATAAGCCGCAACGGCAGGATCGGAGGGCATAAGGCATAGACATTGAAATTTCTTGCTTCTGAATGGAGATGATATTATGGATATAGTAAAGGAATTGTTTGAGATGCAGGATACGGGGTACCGTGATTTTCAGGCGCCCCTTATACCGGATATACCAAAGGAAAAAATTATCGGAGTAAGAACGCCCGAGCTTAAACGCTTTGCAAAAAGACTTCTGAAAGAGGGGAGGGCGTGTGAGATCACAGATACGCTGCCCCACACCTATTTTGAGGAAAATCAGCTTCACGGCTTTATCATATCCGAACTCAAAGATCCCGACACCGTGATAGAGGAGCTTGACAGATTCCTCCCCTTTGTGGATAACTGGGCGACCTGTGATCAGATAAACCCCGGGATATTTGCCCGTTATACCGACAGGCTCTATACCGAAATATGCCGCTATATTTCCTCTGAGCATACCTACACCGTTCGTTTCGGACTGCGTATGCTTATGAAATATTATCTTGACGAAAGGTTTGATCCGTCATATCTGCGGCTTGCGGCAGGGATAAAAAGCGATGAGTATTATGTGAATATGATGATAGCGTGGTATTTTGCAGAGGCGCTGGCAAAGCAGTACGACAGTGCGGTAAAGATAATTGAGGAGGGCTGTCTTGACAAATGGGTACACAATAAGGCTGTACAAAAGGCAAGAGAGAGCTTCCGGATACCCGAGGAGCATAAGGAGTATCTGAAAAAACTGAAAAAATAGGGTGATATTACGGAAAAGGATCATAGTAAGATAATAGGACTTTCCCGTCCCCGTTCTGAAAAGCATTTTCCCATGTCCATGGCGGGGAGAGCGGCGCAGTTTGCGTCCTTTGCGGCATTGTCGGGCTACGGGGAGGCTGTGGCGGAAACAGCCCGCAGGACCGAGCGGAAACGGCGGCTCAGTGAGGAAAAAGCGGAGGAGCTTGACAGAAAAACACATCTGCTTATTGAACACGCCTGTGAGCGTCCGCTGATATCCGTTGAATATTTTGTACCCGACAGCAAAAAAAGCGGCGGCGCCTATCATGTAGCAAAGGGAGTTTTCCGCAGATATGACGAGTACGATAAAAGTATAGTGCTGTGTGACGGAACAAGGATAAGTACAGGGGATATCTTCAATATTTTCGGTGAATTTTTTGCAGGATACGGTCATTTGTATAATATGCCTTAATATGGTAATAAAGGAACATCATATTTAACAATTATGTCAAAAACTCTTGACAATCGTCATGAAAAATATTAAAATAAAAGTAGCATGACAGATGTCGGGAGTGATGTGATGAACGAGGATATTTCAAGATACAGCGGGATAATCGGTATGACACGTCCCGTATCAAAAAAGCATAAGCCGATGCCGATGTCGGACAGGGCGGCGCAGTTTTCCTCATTTGCTCCCCTGCGGGCAGATATGCAGACCGTAAGGGAACAGAAAACGCCGACAGAAGCCGAAGAACATACAGATAACAAGGAGTGGTAGTAAATGGGATCGTACTTTGCTGCGGAGCCTGTAACGGATAAAAGCTGCCGCACTATAGGACACAGGCTCAGTTTTTCCGATGCAGACGGCTTTGAAGCGGCTGTAAACCGTAAGGGTACAGAAGCCCTTGCAGGTGACGGACGGGTTTTCTTCCGGCTTACCCGTGAAATAGCCGACATGGGTCTGCCCCGCTTTATGAGAGGGGAGAGGGCTGTGGCAGAGCTTACCGTCAAGCTGTTGGAGAGCGGGGATATACGTCCGCTTATTGCAAGACTAAGGAGGGCGGGCTGCAAATTGGCAGCTCCCGATATTTTGGGAGAGCCGAAATATTTCGGTATCCTTGACAGTGTGGATATAATATCGGTTGACATGAGGAGTGCGGGAAACGAGGGGATCGAACGAGCCGCACGAATGGCAAGATCCTTTAAAAAGGAGATATTTGCCTATCATGTCAGCAGTCCCGAAGCATATGACAGGGCAAATTTTATGGGGAGCAGCACCTTTTCGGGCAGTTTTGCCTCGGTAAAAACGGCGTCTCCCTGTCCCGCAGCAGGCAACATGGATAGTTTTTTTAAGCTCATGAGTATTCTTGGGGAACCGTCTCCCGATACCGAAAAGGCAGCAGCAGTTATCTCGGGTGATGCCGCTATGCAGGAAAATTTGATAAAACTTGCAAATTCTCCCCGTTATATGAAAAGCGTTCCCGTAAAAAGCACCGAAGAAGCAGTAAAGCGGCTGAAAGCGGAGGGTCTGCGGCAATGGGCATATCTTCTCAGCTTCAGGGCAGAGGGAAACGGCGCATACGAGAGGATAGCATTCAAGGGACTTGCAAGGGCAGCCCTTTGTGCGGAGCTGTCCGAATTTGCGGACGAAACCACACTTTCTCCTACCGATGCGTATATGATGGGAATATTGTCACTTTCGGGGAGGCTTTTCCGCATTTCCGTAAAGGAAGCCGTTCAGAGGGCAAATGCGCCTGCACATATAGCTGAAGCACTTTCGGGCGATGAAAGCGGCGGAGGGAAGCTGTTTTCACTTGTGAGAGCATATGAAAACGCATCATGGGATACTGTGGACAGTCTTGCGGACTATCTGGGTATACCGCAGGAGATAATTGCAGGAAAATATATGGGGATACATAAAAATCTGAAAACGGCTCTTTCCGGGCTTCAGGGCTGAATCTTGATTTTTCACAGCAGGTTCTAATATAAATATTATGTCAGATTAATCTGATTTTAATTGACATGGAGTTTTGTACTGTGATATAATTAAGGCAGACAGGGAACAAAAGAGTTTTAAGCCCTGCTTCCTGTCGGGCGGGGCAATTATCGGAAAGAGGGGTCAATATGGATTTTTTGCTTGAAAACATGGGCACAGTGGGGATCATAGCGCTTGTGGTGATACTTATTATCATACTTGCTTCGGGATATGTAAAGGCGCCGCCCGATAAGGCGTACATAATCTCGGGTATGGGAAAAAAGGCGAGAGTGGTCATAGGAAAGGCGTCAATAAAGATACCGTTTCTCGATCGTCTTGACAAGCTGGATCTGAGCCTTATGAGCGTAGACGTAAAAACAGCATCGGCAGTACCTACAGCGGACTATATCAATATTTCCGTTGATGCGGCGGTAAACGTAAAGGTTTCCCTCAGTGAGGAGGGAATTATTCTTGCACAGCAGAACTTTTTAAACAAGGATAAAGCCTATATAGTATCGGTTGCAAGAGAAGTCCTCGAGGGCAATATGCGTGAGATCGTGGGTACAATGGAGCTTCGGGACATGGTTTCAAACCGTCAGAAATTTGCGGATAAGGTAAAGGAGAATGCAGCTCCCGACCTTGCAAAAATGGGACTTGACGTGGTATCTTTCAATGTGCAGAACTTCATTGATTCTCAGGGTGTAATTGACAATCTGGGTATCGACAACATCTCCAAGATACAAAAAGATGCGTCCATTGCCCGTGCCAACGCAGACAGAGATGTGGCAGTGGCAAGAGCTGAGGCAGATAAGCAGGCAAACGATGCAAAGGTAGCATCTGAGCTTGAGATCGCAATGAAAAACAATGATCTTGCAATCAAGCAGGCAGAGCTTAAAAAGCTGTCAGACATCAAGAAAGCCGAGGCAGACGCCGCATATAAGATACAGGAGGAGGAACAGCGCAAGCAGATCGAGATAACCACAGCCAATGCAAATATTGCCCGTCAGGAAAAGGAAGTCGAGCTTGAGACCCAGAAGATAGCCATTCAGGAAAGGCGTCTTGATGCGGAAATAAGAAAGCAGGCAGAAGCGGAAAAATTCGAGCAGCAGCAGAAGGCGGACGCATATCTTTATACACGTCAGAAAAATGCAGAAGCCAAAAAGTATGAAGATATACAGAATGCAGAGGCGGAGCTTGCAGTAAGGCAGAGAGAAGCGGAGGCTCTTTACTATACTGCCGAACAGGAGGCAAAGGCTCAGCGTGCAAGAGCAGAAGCGGCTAAATATGCCGCAGAGCAGGAGGCTGAGGGTATCAGAGCAAGAGGTATTGCCGAAGCAGAAGCGGTAAGGGCAAAGGCTCTTGCCGAAGCAGAGGGCCTTGACAAGAAAGCCGAGGCAATGCAGAAGATGCAGGAGGCAGCGATTTTGCAGATGTACTTTGAAAAGCTGCCCGAGATAGCAAAGGCAGTAGCCGAACCTCTTACAAATATTGATTCTATTACAATGTACGGAGAGGGGAACACTGCAAAGCTGGTAGGGGATATTACCGCCTCGACTACGCAGATATCAAACGGTCTACTTGACGGAATGGGGATCTCACTTAAAGATCTTGTGGGCAGCGTACTTACGGGCAGAGCGATAGGAGCGGGACTCAGCGCATCAGCAAACGCAGCAGGTGCGTCAGAGAGTGAACAGAATATTGAAAAGGTCATTAATGTGGAAAAGGTAATAAACGTTCCGAGAGAGGAATAACGGGGCGTGCTTTCCGCAGGAAACGGGCTTTGTTAATATCTCAGGAGCTGATGAAAAAAGGGACTTTCCGCCGTAACGGAAAGTCCCTCGTTTTACAGGACAAAAGCAACTTTAATTATTCAACAATATACTGCTTGATGTTCTCGAAGAACTCGGAAGCGTCATCGGTATGAGCCTCAAGCTCGATCTTCTTGGAAAGGTCAAGGCTGAAGATACCCATGATAGACTTAGCGTCAACGGCATATCTGCCGGAGAGCAGGTCAACATCGTAATCGCACTGAGTTACCTCGGAAACAAAATTCTTTACATCGTTGATAGTTGCAAGCATAATAGTAGCCTTTTTCATAACAGATCCATCCTTTCGTGATGTTCAATTGATTTCTTATCCTACAAAAAAGCGTTTCATCAATATGCAGCACCATGCTGTCCGCTTTTCTGATTTTAAGGATACCACTTTTCGGAAAACAAGTCAAGGGGATTTGCAATTTTTTTTTGTTTGTGCTATAATATTCTACAAAGGCATAGATTATCAAATTTGTGCAATCGTTTTAGGTGTACATTTTGCACAAACATCTGAGAGGTGTTTTATGAACATTTACTTTATTACCTTTGGCTGCAAAGTTAACTTGTATGAAACTGCCGCCATGACAGAGATGCTTTTAAAGGAGGGCTTTGCTGTCACCGCAGACAAAAGCAGTGCGGATATATTCGTTATAAATTCCTGCACCGTTACCCATGAAAGCGATATGAAGCTGGGTCAGACAGTCAGGAGGTTAAGACGTGAGTATCCGGGGACGGTTATCGTCCTGACGGGGTGTTATCCGCAGGCATATCCCGAAAAGGCTGAGGAGGAGCGGGCGGATATCATTATCGGTACAAAAAACAGGTCGTCCCTCGGGGAACTTATAAAAAAATTTCTCTCAGAGCGTGAACCCGTAAAAGGAGTTGTTCCCTACACGGGGCATGAGGAATTTGAAGCCCTTTCCGTATCACGTGTGGAGGGGCACACAAGAGGTTTTATGAAGATACAGGACGGCTGCAATTGCTTCTGTTCATACTGTATAATTCCCTATTCGAGAGGGCGGATACGTTCAAGACCCCTTTGGGATATTGAAGCCGAATCCCGCCGCCTTGCGGAAAACGGCATAAAGGAAATAGTGCTTACAGGCATCAATCTGGGATTTTACGGCGCAGCTGAGGGAGTTGACATTGCCGACGCCGCAGAAGCGGCAGGCAGAGCGGAGGTCATAGAAAGGATACGTCTCGGCTCACTTGAACCCGAAAGAATCACAGAGGATATCCTCATTCGTCTTGCAAAGCTCCCAAAGCTCTGCCCCTCCTTTCATTATTCCCTCCAGAGCGGCTGCGACAGGACACTTGCCGCCATGAACCGACGCTATACCACAGATGACTACCGCAAGCTGACAGAGCTTACACGCAGGCTTTTCCCCGGCTGCGGCATTACCACAGACATTATGACGGGATTTCCGGGAGAAACGGAGGAGGATCATAAAAGGTCTGCGGAATTTGTAAGGGAGATGTGCTTTTCGGATATTCACGTTTTCCCCTATTCCCCCAGAGAGGGAACAAGGGCGGCAGCACTGCCCGATCAGATCCCGCAGAGCGTGAAAAAGCGCAGAGCAGCCGAAATGACAGAGATCGGCAGACAAATGCGTTCTGAGTACCTGCAAGGTATGACAGGACAGACTCTTCCGGTGCTTTTTGAGCGTGAGGGAGCGGACGGTATTCCCCACGGATACACGCCTAATTACGTCCATGTAAAAATTTTAACAAAAAATTCAGAAAAAAGTTTGCGTAATTCGATTTTTTATGTTACAATAGATATAATAGGGGAGGACTGCTGCAAGGGTCATATCGTATCCGCAGCCGAAGCCTGCCGCAGCTTAAAATAAAGAGGAGTATGGAAAATATGTCAGTTTATCGTATCTATGCAGAAAAGAAGCCGGAGTACGCCTCCGCAGCAAAAACGCTGCTTTCCGACATAAGGACAGCACTTCGCATTGACGGACTTCGTTCTTTGCGCATGATCAACAGGTATGACGCAGAAAATATTTCCGAGGAAAACTTTGCCTATGCCGCAGTAAATGTATTTTCCGAGCCTGCCGTTGATATCACCTATTCCGAGCTTCCCGCACTGAAAAAGGACGAAAGAGTGTTTGCGGTGGAGTATCTTCCCGGGCAGTTCGATCAGAGAGCCGATTCCTGCGAACAGTGTATACAGATACTTACTCAGGGAGAAAGGTGCAGAGTGCGCAACGCCCGTATCTACATAACCAAGGGCAATATTACAGACGAGGAGTTTGCTGCACTTAAAAAGTACATAATCAATCCCGTTGAGAGCAGAGAGGCTTCTCTTGAAAAGCCCGATACACTGAGCGTGGAGTATGATATTCCCTCCGAGGTAGAAACCCTGACGGGCTTTATAGGACTCAGCGGAGAGGAGCTTGATAAATTCGTGGCAAGCAAGGGTCTTGCCATGGACGGCGACGATCTGAGATTCTGTCAGAGCTATTTCAGGGATACCGAAAAGCGTGATCCCACAATTACCGAAATACGCATGATAGATACATACTGGTCAGATCACTGCCGTCATACCACATTTTCCACCATTATCGACAATGCAAATATTGAAGCAGATTATATAAGAAAGACCTATGAGGATTATATTGACGTAAGAAAGGAGCTTGGCAGGGAGGATAAGCCCGTCACCCTTATGGACATTGCCACAATTGCCGCAAAGAAGCTGAAAAAGGACGGGATTCTCCGTGACCTTGATGAATCCGATGAGATAAACGCCTGCTCGGTAAGGATTAAGGTTAATGCAGACGGTGAGCTTCAGGACTGGCTTTTAATGTTCAAAAACGAAACTCACAACCACCCCACCGAGATAGAGCCTTTCGGCGGTGCAGCAACCTGTCTCGGCGGTGCAATAAGAGATCCTCTTTCGGGACGTTCATATGTATATCAGGCAATGAGAGTAACAGGTGCGTCAAATCCTCTTGTTCCCGTAGGCGATACCATTCACGGAAAGCTCCCTCAGAGGAAGATAACCGTGGGAGCGGCAAACGGCTACAGTTCCTACGGAAATCAGATAGGGCTTGCCACAGGCCATGTGGCTGAGGTATATCACCCGGGCTATGCGGCAAAAAGACTGGAAATAGGAGCGGTGATCGGCGCTGCTCCGGCAGCAAATGTTGTCAGGGAAACTCCCGAGCCGGGCGATGTTATAATACTTTTAGGAGGAAGAACGGGACGTGACGGCTGCGGCGGCGCAACAGGATCGTCAAAATCACACACCGAGCAGTCCCTTGAAAGCTGCGGCGCAGAGGTGCAGAAGGGCAATCCTCCCGAGGAGAGAAAGCTCCAGAGGCTGTTCCGTGATCCTGCGGTCACGGCTATGATAAAGCGGTGCAATGATTTCGGAGCAGGCGGTGTATCGGTTGCTATCGGAGAGCTGACAGACGGTCTTATAATTGATCTTAACGCCGTTCCCAGAAAGTATGACGGTCTTGACGGCACAGAGCTTGCAATTTCCGAAAGTCAGGAAAGAATGGCAGTGGTTGTAAGAAAAGCGGATATGAAGAAATTCATAAACGCCGCTGCTAAGGAAAATCTGGAAGCCACAAAGGTGGCAGACGTGACAGCAGAGCCGAGACTTAAAATGAAGTGGAACGGCAAAGTAATTGTAGACCTTTCCAGAGAATTTTTAAATTCCAACGGTGCAGACAAGCATACCGATGTAAACGTACCTCTGCCCGTAATGGTACAGGCAAAGAATTATACCGACTGTCCCGACAGTTGGTTCACACTTATGACAAATCTTAACGTATGCTCACAGAAAGGACTTGTGGAAAGATTCGACTCTACAATCGGTGCGGGTACAGTGCTTATGCCCTACGGCGGAAAATATCAGCTTACCCCGGGACAGGCAATGGCGGCAAAAATACCCGTACTCAAGGGTCAGACAAATACCTGTTCCCTTATGGGCTGGGGATATAATCCCTATGTAAGCGATAAAAGCCCATATCACGGCGCACAGGCTGCCGTTATCGAATCCATATCAAAGATAATTGCAGCAGGCGGCAGCTATAAAAAATGCTGGCTCACATTTCAGGAGTATTTCGAGAGGACAAAGAACAATCCTACAAGGTGGGGACGTCCCTTCTCCGCACTTCTCGGAGCATACAAGGCACAGCTGGAGCTGGGCTGCGGGGCTATCGGCGGCAAGGATTCAATGTCGGGTACTTTTGAGAATATAGATGTGCCCGCTACGCTTGTTTCCTTTGCGGTATCCCTTGCGGACAGTGAAAAGGTGCTTTCTCCCGAGTTTAAAGGGGCAGGGCACAAGGTAATTCTTATCACTCCCGAGTATGACGAGAACGAGCTGCCTGTCTGGGACAGCGTAAGGAGTGTATTTGACAGAGTAGAAAAGCTCATTTCCGACGGCAGAGCGCTTTCGGTATGGTCGGTAGGTTTCGGCGGCGTTGCCGAGGCAGTGGCTAAGATGTCTTTAGGCAACAGGGTAGGCTTTAAGTTTGAGAACAAGCCCTCAAACGATCTGATGTTCTACTCCCGTTACGGCTCCTTTGTTATCGAGCTTGCAGGCGAGGCAGCAGAGGAAGAAACAGTTATAGGTGTGACCACCGACAGCTACACAATAGACTGCATAAGCTACACTATTGACATGACCGCACTTCAGAAGTCATGGGAGGACAAGCTGGAGCCTGTTTTCCCCTGCAATATTAAAAATGACGACAAGCCGCCTAAGATATTTACCTATAAAAGAAACGGCGGCGCACCCCATGCCTCCTCATTTGCAAAGCCGAGGATACTCATACCCGTATTCCCGGGTACGAACTGCGAATATGATACCGCAAGGGTATTTGAAAGAGCGGGGGGCATTCCCGAGGTTATAGTAATAAAGAATCTTTCCGCAGCCGCACTGGAGGACAGCATAAAGGCGTTTGAAAAGTCGGTGAAGAAGTCCCAGATCATCATGATACCGGGCGGCTTCTCAGGCGGAGACGAGCCTGACGGTTCGGGCAAGTTCATTACCGCTTTCTTCCGCAATCCGAGGATAAAAAATGCCGTTACCGAGCTTATGGATAACCGTGACGGTCTGATGCTGGGCATCTGCAACGGATTCCAGGCACTTGTAAAGCTGGGACTTGTACCTTTTGGCAGGATAATTGATATGGAGGATAATTCTCCCACACTGACATTTAATTCCATTGCCCGTCACCAGTCCATGATGGTATCAACAAGGATATGCTCAAACAAATCGCCTTGGCTTGCGGGCTGTGAAACGGGGGATATCCACAAGATAGCAATTTCCCACGGAGAGGGCAGATTCGTTGCATCGGAGGAGCTTATAAGGAGCATGGAGGAAAACGGTCAGATCGCCGCACAGTATGTTGATCTTGACGGCGTACCCTCAATGGATATCCGCTTCAATCCAAATGCATCATATGAAGCTATAGAAGCCGTTACATCTCCTGACGGACGTATTCTCGGAAAAATGGGTCACAGCGAGCGTATAGGTACGGACATATGCAAGAACGTCCCCGGAAACAAGGATCAGAAGATCTTTGAAAGCGGAGTGGCTTATTTCAAGTAAACTAAAAAAGGACTGCCGCACACTGTGTGACAGTCCGATTTTTTGCATATAATAAATATCAGGGAGGTCATACTATGGTTTACGAAACAATCCTTGATATATCAGCAGGGATACGCTATGCCGAAAAATGGGCATTTTCCCGCAATCCCGCCTATTATGATTTTGAAAATGACGGCGGAGACTGCACAAACTTTATTTCTCAGTGTATTTATGCCGAGGGAGCCGCGATGAACTTTACACCCGACATCGGTTGGTACTTCAATTCCTCCTATGACCGTGCGGCGGCGTGGTCGGGCGTTGAGAGCTTTTATCGGTTTATAACGAACAACAGGGGAGCAGGACCCTTCGGAAAAATCGTCACCTTGTCGGAAACAGCGGCGGGAGATGTGATACAGCTTGGCAGAAACGGAAGATATTACCACAGCCTTTATGTACTTGAAATAAGAAACGGTATGCCGTTTATCGCCGCACATTCGGAAAATGCCCTGTACCGTCCGCTTTCCTCCTACAGCTATGGGGAGATAAGATGTATACATATAGCGGGTCAGAGAAGATAGTATCATTTCAGAAAATTAACAGACATAACGGATAATCCCAGTATAACAAGCACTGCTCCCACTATCCTGTTAAGGGTCAGGGGACTTGCCTTATTTGCAAATTTTGCGGCGGCTCTTGCAAATATCAGGGTAAAGAGCATACACAAAAGCAGCACCGGTATATCGGGTGTGCCGCCGATCATAAAATGGCTTGCAGCTCCCGTAAGGGCAGTAAAGGTCATAATAAATACGCTTGTGCCGACAGCAGTTTTCAGCTCATATCCCAGTACCGAGGTAAGTACAAGGAGCATCATCATTCCGCCGCCTGCACCCACAAAGCCGCAGATAAAACCCACCGCCATGCCGCATAAAAAGGCTTTTACCGCTTGTTTTTTTACGTCCCCGATGTCCTTTTCATCGGGAGCTTTCGGCGTCATTACGGGACGGAAAATAAAACGGATACCGAGAATAAATGTCATAAACACAGAAAAGCTCCCCATTGTCTTTCCCGGCATAAGATCGGCAGCATAGCTCCCCACAACTGTAAACAGCAGTACGGCAGTCATCATAACAAGACCGTTTCTGATATCGAGATTTTTATTTTTTCCGTAAGTATAGGCACTTGCCGCACTTGCAAGAACATCGCTTGCAAGCGCAATTCCTACCGCCTCGTAGGAGGGAATATCAAGAAAAGTTATAAGCACAGGACTTATTACGGCAGCAGCACTCATACCTGCAAAGCCCGTGCCAAGTCCCGCTCCCAGTCCCGCAAGCAGGCATATAATAAATTTTAACATATTTTACCGATTCCTTTCAGATATTATTGTAATTATTATAGTAAATAATTTTTAATTTTTCAATAATTATTTTTCAAGAAAAATGGTTTTTCGCTTGCAAAATAATAAAAGATATGCTATAATTAGCATAAGAGATAGGTGTAAACCCACCGCAAAGACCGATCATAGGCTTTGCCGTACGTGAGCATAACTATACTTGTGCGGTATTTCCTTGAATACTGCGGTCATTTTCCTTATGGGAGGATTTATATGGGAGATTCCGTAAAAAAAACAAGAAAAAACCAAACTGACAAGAGCCTTTCAGCAACGGGACTTGTAATATTTTTAATAATCGTATTGCAGCTTACTGCTTATTATATTATAAATGCATCATTGAGGGAGCGTTCGTTCAGCCGTATGGAGGAGGGCGTCAACACCGTTATGGAGGAGATCGCCGTAAAATTCAAGCGTGACAGTAAGCTGCTCAATGCTACCGCAACCACTCTTTCCGAGCTTGATGTTTTTGATAATGATTCGGTGATGTCAATTCTTGAGGCAAACAATATACTTTTTGATACTATGAGGGTAAGGATACTTATGGAGGACGAAACCATACTTGCCCCCAACGGCACCGTGACCGATGCCACACTGGACGAATCCATTTCCTTTGCGGCAGAAGCACCGCTGGGAGAGCATATTTCCAACCGTGTCCAAGGGTTAGGATCGGAAACTCCCGTGCTTCGTCATTTTGTGCCTGTGGTAAGAGGCGGAAAAACTGTTGCCATGCTTTATGGTGTTACCGATCTGCGTACACTGCCCGACAATCTTAATATTGACAATATCTATAATGCCAGTGCAAGTGTCTACATAATCGATACCCGTTCGGGAGATTTTATCCTTGACACATGGCATGATGAGCTTCTGAATATTAAAGATTACTCCTCGGCAGATTATCCGAGAGATACCAAGGGCAATAAAAGCTGGGACGAGTATACTGCTGATCTTCTCTCTCAGAATACCGGATATGTTGTATACCGCACTCCTCAGACAAACGGCTGGCAGTATTTGTATTATGCGCCCGCTGAGCTAAACGAATGGAGCATAGCCGTGCAGGTTCCCGAATCCGAGGCATTTTCCAGTGTGTTTGCGGTAAGGAAGGTATTTATAATTATCGGAGTTATACTTGCTGCGGTTGTGTTCATATATTATCTCTGGGTAAGAAAGAATGCCTATCTTGCAATGGAGAGGGCAGTCGAACAGGCTGTGCTTACCGAAAAGCTGAGAAAGGCAGAGGCAGCAGACAGGGCAAAAAGCACATTTCTTTCCAATATGTCCCATGATATACGTACGCCTATGAATGCCATAATCGGTTATACCACACTTGTGCAGACAAATCTTGACAACAGGGAAAAAACCGAGGAATATCTGAAAAAGATACTTTCCTCCAGCAACCATATGCTGTCGCTTATAAATGATATCCTTGACATGAGCAGAATAGAATCGGGCAAGCTCAATATTGAGGAAAAGGAATGTTCCATATCGGATATTTTCAAGGATATGCGCAACATCATACAGACGCAGATGCAGACAAAGCAGCTTAACTTCTACATGGATACCGTTGACGTTATCAATGAAAAAATTTACTGTGATAAGCTCCATGTAAATCAGGTGCTTTTAAATCTTCTGTCAAATGCCATTAAGTTTACCCCCACAGGAGGGACGGTAGCTCTGACTGTAAAGCAGAAGCCCAACGCTCCGTCGGGATTCGGCGCCTATGAGATACGTGTAAAGGATACGGGCATAGGCATGAGCGATGAGTTCAAGGCGCATATATTTGAACCATTTGAAAGGGAGAGAAATTCCACAATAAGCGGCATACAGGGAACGGGTCTGGGCATGGCGATCACAAAAAATATCATTGACGCTATGGGCGGCACAATTGAGGTAAATTCGGAGCAGGGAAAGGGCAGCGAATTTATTATCGAGCTGGAATTTCGTTTGCAGGATGAAGAAAATCCTCCGGAAAATATTGCTGTACTCAAGGGACTCAGAGCACTTGTTGCTGACGACAGCTTTACCACCTGCGACAGCATAGCAAAAATGCTCCTTTCCATAGGAATGCGTACAGACTGGGTACTCCACGGCAAGGAGGCTGTACTCCATGCAAAGCAGGCGCATGAAATGGGGGACGATTATCACGCATATATCATAGACTGGCTGCTGCCCGATCTTAACGGCATCGAGGTAGTAAGGCAGATACGTCAGATAATTGGTGACAGCACACCCATAATTATCGTTACCGCCTACGACTGGACGGACATTGAAGAGGAGGCAAGAGCGGCGGGAGTTACTGCGTTCTGCTCAAAGCCCGTGTTCGTGTCGGATCTCAGAGATATTCTTATAAGTGAAACTTTGGGCGATAAGTCGGAGGGTAAGGACGAAAAAAGCTCCCGTAAAAGGATCCCCGAGGGTACAAGGCTGCTTCTTGTGGAGGATAACGAGCTTAACCGTGAGATCGCCGAAGAGCTGCTGACCGAAAGCGGGTTTGAGGTCGATCCGGCTGAGGACGGCGTGCAGGCGGTAGAAATGGTGAAAAATTCCACGGCAGGGCAGTATTCTCTTATACTTATGGATATCCAGATGCCCAAAATGAACGGCTACGAAGCTGCAAAAGCTATAAGGGCTCTTGATAACAAGGCACTTGCGGGTATCCCAATTGTGGCCATGACCGCCAACGCCTTTGAGGAGGATCGCAGACTTGCGCTTGAAAGCGGCATGAACGATCATGTGGCAAAGCCCATAGATGTGGAAAGACTGCTTGAAGTGGTCACCGATCTTATAGCGGATAAAAGTACGGATACGGATCAATAATTTTAAAAAGCATCGGAATTGTCCGGTGCTTTTTTCCTGACACGGTTCGGGGAAGATTAATGTTATATGACCGGTGCCGCCCGCTGATAAAATAAATATAATAGTATATAATGTTAAAATAATATTACAAAAATTGTGCAATCTGACAGAAAAAGCATAGATCCTTGACATGATGTTTTTTTTGGATTATAATAAAAAGGATTGCAGGGCAGGGAAATATTTTAAAAGAATACCCCATTTTTCTGCACTAATTTATCAGGGAGGATACTTTTTTAAGATGTCAATAAATGATGAATACAGCGTAGGATCGCTGCTTTATATGCCGGGTCTGAGAACGGACATTGCCGAAAAGCTGGGAAACGGCAGCCTTACAGGGAGGGCATCTGCGGCGGTTTGTCTGGAGGATACGGTTAAGGACAGTATGACAGAGCAGGCGGAGCTTAACACCGCAGAGCAGCTTGGCAGGCTAAAAGGGCAGGAAGAGCTGCCCAATATATATATCCGTGTAAGGAGTGCCGCTCAGATAGATAAAATGATGTCGCTTCCGGGGGAATGTGCAGAAGTAATAAAAGGCTTTATTATTCCCAAGGCGGACGACGAGGTCATCACGGACTATATACCCGTTATAAAAGGGTTTGAGAAGAGATACGGCAGGCAGATGTCATTTATGCCCATAATAGAAAATCCGTCCTTGCTGAAACTTGATACAAGATATAAAAAGCTGACAGGTCTTTATGAAAAGCTCATGGAGGTGCGGCAGCATATACTGAATATACGGGTTGGGGGAAACGATTTCAGCCGTGCAATGGGACTGAGCTGCGGCATAGGAAATACTGTATATGATATTGCGCCCGTGGCACATATGCTTTCAGACATTGCCGTTACATTCACACCCGATTTTACCGTGTCCGCACCTGTCTGGAACTATTTTGACAGCGGCAGCGGCGATACACGCTGGAAAGAGGGTCTGCGCCGTGAAATGGCTGTTGACAGAATGTACGGATTTATCGGTAAGACAGTTATCCACCCAAGTCAGATAGATGTTGTAAGAGAGGAAATGTCGGTGTCCGCAGCAGAGCTTGAAGATGCAAAGCGGCTTCTGTCCTCGGAGGAAAACGGCATACAGGTCATCAAAAGCGCAGACGGCGGCAGAATGATGGAGCATAAGGTACATAGAGGTTGGGCAGAAAAAATTATCGCTATGGCTGAGATTTACGGAGTTAAAAAAGATGAAGATAATATATAATGACTCGGGCTATGAGCAGCGGGAGCTTTTTGCCGATGCAAAGCGTGAAAATAACAGCAAACGTAAAAATCTTATGGTAAACCGTATACAGGCAAAGCACATTCCCGCAGACCCCGAAAAAACTCTTGCTCTTTTTGAAAGGCTGGGAAATAAGGTAAAGGCGGCAATTTCCGACGGCAGGACACTGGTCATAGGCTTTGCGGAAACTGCCACGGCTATAGGAGCGGCAGTAGCGGCGGTCATAGGCGGAGAATGCATATATATACAGACTACCCGTGAAATGATCCCCTCCTGCTATAAGATAGCAGATTTTAAGGAGGAGCACAGTCATGCTTCCGAGCAGCTTCTCTACTCCGTCTACGGTGAAAAGACATTCTGCGGCGTGAAAAATATTGTATTTGTGGACGATGAGCTTACCACGGGCAGGACGATACTCAATTTTATCGAAGCTATAAAAGACAGGGTATCCGATTGTGTATTTTGTGCGGCATCTGTTATCAACGGTATGAATGAGGATAACATCTCCCTTTTCAGGCAAAAGGGGATAGGACTTTGCTGCCTTGTAAAAATTGAGGATACTCTTTCTCAGATGAATGAGGAAATGGACGTCACTCCCGCAGTTGATATTATCCCCGCACCGCAGGACAGGAAAATCCCCGTTTATTATATTGATGCGGGAGATGACCCCCGCACGGGCTGTATGGCGGCGGCATATGAGGCTGAATGCGGGGATTTCGGGGAAAAGTCGGCGGCGCTTATGGGGGAGCAGCTTTCGGGTGTGAAAACTGTTGATGTCATAGGCACGGAGGAGTGTATGTATCCTGCTGTCATACTTGCAAAAAAGCTGGCTGCTATGGGATTTTCCGTGCGGACACATTCCACTACGAGAAGTCCCATTGTCCCGTCCGCAGACGAGGGCTATCCGCTGTTTATGCGGTGCAGACTTCACAGCTTCTATGACAGGGAACGAACCACATATATATACGACCTTTATCCCTGTGATGTGACTATACTTGTTACCGATACCGATTTTTTCGATAAGACGACCCTTTCGGAGTTTGCCTCCTGTCTGCATTCGGAAAAATTTGCGGCTGTGGTGCGGAAAAATACGCCGAAACTTGTAAAGACCTCCTACAGTCCCGAAGATGTTAAAATACTCCTTAAAGATATTTCGGGATTGGTTGAGCCGCTGCCCGCAAGTGAAAGGGAAAAACGCATACAAAGCGGCACTCACTACTGTGAAATGCTCCCTTTAGAGTATCAGCCCACCGAAAAGTATATCATTCAGTATGAAATGGCACTGGAAAGATTTTCTCAGCTTACCGCCGATGCGGTCAGAACGGTGTCGGAGCGCATATATCTGAAGCAGACCTCTCCTGTGCTTGTTTCACTTGCAAGAGCGGGACTTCCTGCGGGCATAATGATAAAGCATTATCTTGAAAAAAGGTATAACATTCGTGTACCTCACTATGCTGTTTCCATTATCAGGGGACGGGGAATAGATAAAAATGCTATGGACTATATCCTGTCCCGCCATGCCCCTGAGAATATCCGCTTTGTGGACGGCTGGACGGGCAAGGGAGCGATACAGGCAGAGCTTTGTCGGGCGCTGAGTGTTCACAGCGGCATAGACCCCCGTCTTGCGGTCATTGCCGACCCCGCCATGATAACGCCGTTTTGCGGCACTCATGACGATTTCCTTATAGCCTCGTCCTGCCTTAATTCCACAGTTTCGGGGCTTATAAGCAGGAGCTTTCTGCGGGGTGATCTTATCGGGGACAGGGATTTTCACGGGGCGGCTTATTACGGTGAATTATCCTCCTCCGACCGCTCCTATGAATTTATAAAAGCCGTTGAGGATAAGCTGAATTTTGACGATAAACCCGTTGCGGAGGATATACTCAGTGGCATTACGGGAGCGGAGGAAGCAGAAAATGTCCGCCGTGACCTGAATATTCCCGATATTAACCTTGTAAAGCCGGGTATCGGCGAAACTACCCGTGTACTGCTGCGGCGCATACCTTATGAGATACTTATTGCTGAGGGGTGCGATGATATGTACATTTCCCATATCCTACAGCTTGCAAAGGAAAAAAACGTGCCTGTCAGAACCTATCCGCTGAGACGCTACAGGTGCTGCGGCATAATAAAAGCTATGGGAGATACTTAAATATGCAGAAAATATTATTCCTGTCCGACCTTGACAATACGCTTATATTTTCCTATAAGCGTATGTCTGATGAAAATATCTGCGTGGAAACAAAGGAGGGGAAAAAGCTCTCATACATGACCCCCAAGGGCGCGGCTCTTTTCGGTGAGATAATAAAACGGGTCACATTTATTCCCGTGACAACTCGTTCAAGGGAGCAGTACGAGCGCATTACATTTCCCTGTGGGATAATTCCCGGATATGCGGTCATTGATAACGGCGGCTCACTTCTGGTAAACGGTGTCTGCGACAGTCTGTGGCAGAAGGATACAGACATGATTTTCTCCCGCAGCAGTAAGGATATTTCAATCTGCCGTGAATATCTGGAAAGGTGTACAGATGTATATTTTGAAATAAGGATAGTTGACGGAGCTTTTCTGTTTACAAAGTGTCATGAATGTGAACGGAATATTGATAATATGCGCCGTACATTTTCACTGAGCCACACTGAGCTTTTCGCTATCGGCGACAAGCTCTACGCCATTCCGAGAGGGATAAACAAGGAAAACGCCCTTTTAAAGCTGCGGCAGCGTTTTCCCGACAGTATTATCATAGCGGCAGGGGACAGCGAATTTGATGCGGGAATGCTGAGTTTATCGGATATCCCTGTTTTTGCAGGCGGACTGTCAGACGATCCTGACGGGAGCGAGCCTGATTACACCCTTAAATGTGTTTATCGGATATTGGAGGATATACTATGAATATCTTAAAAATATTATTTTCAAACGATAAGACTACTGCCAAGGACGAGATAGTTCTTTGCATAATAACAGCCTTTGTTATGGCAGGAGCGGCGGCACTGCTTATTTTTCGTGATCTGTTTCCCGTGTGGCTTTATTCAAAGGCGGTGACGCTTGCGGCAGTTCTGATACTTTTTTCTGTTATGATGATAATTATAATAGTTTACCGTCTTTCGCAGAATTTCAAGGATAATAAAAAGGAGTAGGCATATGGTAATCTGGTTCAATCATTGGTTCAGCACCGCATATCACATAGTTAATTTAATGCGTGAGGGGTATCCCGAGCCGCTGCACGTTATAGGCTCAAACCGTCTTTCCGACAGTGTAATGCTCCTTGCCTGTGATGAAAAATATACTGAACCCGATAAAATTTCCGACAGTGAATATCTGTCCTACTGTCTTGACTTCTGTAAGGAGCATAACGTCAGTGTTTTTGTTCCAAGACGGGGAATGGGTATCATCTCAGAAAATAAGGCATTGTTTGACGAAATAGGTGTTAAGCTCCTTTTGGACTGCGGCGAGTGGACTGGAGTCTTTAGAAATAAGCTCATGACCTATCAAAGACTTGAAAATATAATCAGTGAAAATATCCCCGAATACTATGAGATAACCGGTCCCGCAGATTTTCAGAGGGGTTATGCCGCAATTACCGCAGGAGGGGAGCGGGCGTGTATAAAGCTGGCTGACGATGAGGGAGCGGTGAGCTTTCGTGTAATAGACGAAGCCTTTGAAAACAGCAGCTCCCTGTATACGCCGCCGGGGCTGAAAATAGGTCTTGCAAGAGCAGAGCAGATTATCGCCGCACACAATTTTGACCGAAAAATAATTATGATGCCCTATTTAAAGGGAGAAGAGGTAAGTGCAGACTGTCTTGCAGAGGAGGGAGGCAATATAATTATCCCTCGTTTCAAGGGTGCAAGCCGTATCTACCGTATAAAATATGAACCGGAAATAATTTCCTGCTGTGAACGGATACTTAATGAATGCAAGCTGCAAATGCCCTGCAATATCCAGTTCAAATATGACGGCGGCAAGCCTTATCTGCTGGAGATAAATACCCGTATGTCGGGAGGAGTGCAGCTTTCCTGCATGGGAGCGGGAGTAAATATTCCTGCCGCCGCCCTGTGCAAGCTGACGGGAAAGCCTGTGCCGACTGCAAAAACGGACATATGCGAAAGAAAAGTTTCCTTTATTGAAACGCCTGTGGTTATCTGACAGGGCGGGAATTTAGCTGTAAAACAGTCGGGAGCAATATGCAGTTTATTAAGACGATTTGAATTTAACAAATCCCTTTGATTTTTCGGGACATATATTTTCAATTAATTTGTATAGTTTCATGAGTTCTATATCTTCACATCTTCCGCTTATACATTTTTCAATGTCATCCCGCTTAATAAGGTCATTGAGCTTTAGTATATTGCCGTGGACATTGAAAACTATCTCTAAACACCTATCTCTCGACTTCGTCTTATTTACGATTGTATAATATACTGATTTTATTTCACTTAAATTTACCGTATATTTAAACCGGAGCCATTTATAGCGGATAGTTTCCGTATCATATTCAACGATGGTTTTTATGCCGGAAAGAAAATGGCAGATATCTATAGTAATAAACATAAATATAAATGACAGAACGAAACAAAGATGAAGATCCGACAGAATAATCAAGATAGTAAAGGTAAATAATGCCCATAAAAGTGCTATGGTTCCATTCAATATATACAAAACGTCGGGGTAGTGGTTTACTTCGATTTTTTTCATATGTTCACCTTCGGTTATATAAGTTTAAAGTAAGGGTATGCGCCCAAATGCCGTAACGGGAAACAGGTGTGCGTTGTTTTCGGTTATCGCAGCATTATTTCTGTTCCGTCAAAGCAGGTATACGGTTTCAGACCATTCGCTCCATGCCCGACAGAATATACCTATATTATACACTGTCAACTTAAAAAAGTCAATTTTTTTCGCAAAATACAAATCAAAAAGCAAGAAATAATTGTCTGAAGTGTTTCCTTATCTTGCCTCTTGCTTCTTATTATCTTGCCTCTGATCGAGAAATTCCTGTCGTATGGTTCTTTCAATGTTTCACGAAGTCCTTCAAAGGCTCAAAGAATGATAAAAAAATCTGCTCCTGTCAGTGACAGGAGCAGACTGTTTTATCTGATATCGTGGTCGGTGATATAGGTTCTGTGTCCGTCATCGGGACTGAGAGTGGGCTTGTGACATTCCTTTGTAAAGCTGTCCGCTTTCAGATGAACGCTGCCTGTGTCCGTATTATATGCGGGGGATAACCTGCAATCAGTCTCCTCGGACATATAGGGGGCAAAGTCCTTATGACGGTCATTGTCCGTATTGAAAATCATCGTAGACCTCCAATTTTTTGGGGATCAGACGCAGCCCTGAGCCTTCATAGCCTCAGCAACCTTCAGGAAGCCCGCAATATTTGCGCCTGCCATGTAGTTGCCCTCCATGCCGTACTCCTTAGCTGCACTGTCGCAAGCCTTGAAGATAGAGATCATGATGTTGTGGAGCTTCTCGTCAACCTCCTCGAATGTCCATGAAAGTCTTTCGCTGTTCTGGCTCATTTCAAGACCGGAGGTAGCTACGCCGCCTGCATTTGCTGCCTTAGCAGGACCGTAGAGAACGCCGTTTGCAAGATAGGTATTGATAGCTTCGGGAGTAGAAGGCATATTTGCACCCTCTGCAACACACCAGCAGCCGTTATTTACAAGGATCTGAGCGCTTTCGCCGTCGATCTCGTTCTGAGTAGCGCAGGGGAGAGCGATGTCGCACTTGATAGTCCAGATACCCTTGCAGCCCTCTGTGTAGGTAGCGTTGGGGTGAGTGGAAACATATTCCTTGATCCTCTTTCTCTCAACCTCTTTGAGCTGCTTTACGCAGGGAAGGTCAATGCCGTCAGGATCATAGATATAGCCGTTGGAATCGGAGAGAGCAACAACCTTTGCGCCCATCTGTGTTGCCTTTTCGGTAGCATAGATAGCAACGTTTCCGGAGCCTGAGATAACAACAGTCTTGCCCTTAAGATCCTTGCCGTTTGCCTTGAGCATCTCATCTGTGAAGTAGAGCAGACCGTAGCCTGTAGCCTCTGTTCTTGTGAGAGAGCCGCCGTAGGTAAGACCCTTACCTGTGAGAACGCCTGTAAACTCATTGCGAAGTCTCTTATACTGACCGAACATGAAGCCTATCTCACGTCCGCCTGTACCGATATCGCCTGCGGGAACGTCAGTGTCTGCGCCGATGTGCTTGCAAAGCTCAGTCATAAAGCTCTGGCAGAAGCGCATAACCTCTCCGTCACTCTTGCCCTTGGGGTCAAAGTCCGAGCCGCCCTTGCCGCCGCCCATGGGGAGAGTGGTAAGGCTGTTCTTGAATACCTGCTCAAAGCCTAAGAACTTGATAATTCCGATATATACCGAGGGGTGAAGTCTGATGCCGCCCTTGTAAGGACCGATGGCGGAGTTGAACTGTACTCTGAAGCCTCTGTTTACCTGTACCTTGCCGTTATCATCGACCCAGGGAACACGGAAGATGATCTGTCTTTCAGGCTCTACCAGTCTGTCGAGAACGCCTGCTTCAACAAGGTCGGGTCTCTTTTCGATAACAGGCTCGAGGGACTCGATGACCTCTGTTACCGCCTGAATGAACTCAGGCTCACCCTGATTGCGCTTCTTTACATTTTCGATAAGATCGATAAGATATTTGTTCGTTAACGCCATTGTTAACAACCTCCCATTAAAATTTCTCTCCATGCGGTCTGCACAAAGACTAAAATTATTATAACATATACAAAACGATTTTGCAAGATGTAAAATGAATTTTTGCAAAAAAAATCCTGCATATTTTTTGAGCATTTTCCACAAAAAAGCAGAGATTCCCCAAACTATGCCCTGTTCAGACAAGAGCCGCATAGATGTCGCTTTTTTTAAATCCCGTAAGCTCGGCGGCTTCTTTGCAAGCCTGAGTAGCTTTCATGCCGTTTTTTACACTTTCCCGTGCAATTGAAACAGCCTCCTCCAAAGTAAAGACGTGTTCCTCTACCGGATCGCTTTTTCCTCCTATCACAAGAACAAATTCGCCTTTCGGTGTATTTTCCTCATAGTAGGCGACAGCCTCTGAAAGGGTAGTGCGCCGCACCTCCTCGTGAATCTTTGTAAGCTCCCTGCAAACAGCGACAGGTCTGTCACCGAAATATTCCAGCATATCTTTAAGAGAAGCAAGCAGCTTATGGGGCGCTTCATAGAAAATCAGGGTATGAGTATCAGCGGCGGCTTTTTTAAGATGAGCATATCTCTGCTTTTTCGTGACCGAAAGGAATCCCTCAAATGCAAATCTTGCAGCGGGGATACCGCATACTGCGGCGGCAGTCGCCATAGCGGTAGGACCGGGAACGGCTTCGACTTCAATGCCCATATCACGGCATTTTGTGACAAGTCCCTCTCCCGGGTCGGAGATACAGGGCATACCCGCATCAGAAACTACCGCACAGCTTTCCCCGTCCATGAGCCGTGAAATAATATTCTCCTCAACATGAGCGGCAGAGTGTTCATGATAGCTGAGCAGCGGCTTTTTAATGTCAAAATGATTAAGCAGCTTCACAGTCACCCGTGTATCCTCGGCGCAGATGAAATCCACCTCAGAAAGTATGCGTACAGCCCTGTAGGTCATGTCCTCAAGATTTCCGATCGGAGTACCCACCACATATAATTTGCCCGACATATCACACTACTCCTTTGCACCGTAAATTTCCATAAGCTCGGGGCTTATGCCCTCTGTGCCCATAAACAGGGGAGGGAGTATTTTCATAAACTGTCCGCCGCCCTTTCGCCCCTCGATGAGAAACAGCCACGGCGCACTGTCGGGGGATTTTGAAACCATTCGCAGTTTTTTCGGCTCGAGATTATTTTCTCTCATGGCGCAGATAACGTCCGCCAGCCGTTCGGGACGGTTGCAAAGACAAAGCCTGCCGCCGAATTTCAGCAGCCGTGATGCCGCAGCGCAGACATCATTTATATTGCAAAGTATTTCGTGACGGGCTATTTTATGGGCATCAAGACCGCTTTCTATACCCGCTCCCGCCGCCTTGTAGGGGGGATTGCAGGTGACAAGATCGCACCGTCCGAGAGGTAATTTATCCGTGAGATGTTTAAGATCCATAAGTATAGGATAGGTATTTTTAAGACCCGATCTTTCTACCGTTAAATTAAACTGTTCGATCGCCCGGGGCTGAATGTCTATCCCGTAGACCTCTGAAGGTTCATATCTCAGCCGCTCCAGCACTGCAATAATTCCGCAGCCCGTTCCCAGATCGCAGACAATATCCTTATGCCGTGATTTGGCAAAATCTGCCAGCAAAAATGCATCTGTTCCGAATGTATGCTCTTTTGTGACGCAAAGATAGCAGCTGCCGCCTAATTTTTCAAAGGTATCATATTTCATGGTACACCGTCCGTTGTGTTATAGGTTGATAATATTATATCACAGATTATGCCGCCGGTCAAGTATCGGGATAAAAAAATTGCCCTTTAAGAGGATAGAGGTTAGAGGATAGAGGTTAGATGTGCATATCTGTCAGATAGCACATTTAATAAAAAAGCAAATAAAGGTTACCGGGCTGCTGTCTTAAAAATTCAAGCAAAAATCTCCAACGCTAAAAAAATTATTTACATCACAGAAAATAAAGGTTACCGGTGTTACTATTGTAAAGTTCACTCAAAATACACCGGCGACCTGACTGGGGTTCCACCCACCCGCCTGCACAGCAAATAAAGGTTACCGTGTTACTAAGGTTACCGTGTTACTATTATAGGGTTCACTCAAAATACACCAACGACCCGGCTGCGGGTTCCACCCGCCCGCCCGCACAGCAAATAAAGGTTACCGTGTTACTAAGGTTACCGTGTTACTATTATAGGGTTCACTCAAAATACACCAACGACCCGGCTGCGGGTACTACCCGCCCACCCGCCCGCCCGCAAAAAAATGCCGCACCCGAAAGTGCGGCAAAGGGGAAACTTAATTATTCTGTGTCCTCAACATGGTGTTAACAATTTTTTTGATTTCCCAAAAGGCAAGAGATAAAGAAACTCATTGGACAATTTTTCCGTTCTGCACAAATTTTTTTCTTGCTTCTTGCTTCTTGCCTCTTGCTTCTGAAAGGGCTTATTCTGCGTCCTGAAGAGCATCGTAGCCTATCTCGCCCGTTCTTACCCTGATAACGTCCTCAACATGGTAAACAAATATTTTACCGTCGCCGATATGACCTGTATAAAGAGCCTTGCGGGCGGTGTTCACAACGTCCTCAACGGGAACCTTGCAGACAACGACCTCAACCTTTACCTTTGGCAGGAGAGAGGGTTCAACGGGAGTACCTCTGTAGTACTCGCTTGCGCCTTTCTGAGTGCCGCAGCCTAAAACCTGAGTAACGGTTATACCTGTAACACCTATGTCGGCAAGAGCGTTTTTCAGAGGTTCAAACTTGCTCTGCTTGCAGAGTATAGAAACCTGAGAGAACTGAGGAGCGTCCGCTGCAACAGCAGGATCGTTCTTTCTCGAGGACTTGTATACCTCAACGGGTACAGCCGCAGTAACAGGAGCTGCTTCGCCGTTTTCGAGGTAAGCGTCTGTATCAACAGCCATAACAAAGCCTGAGTAGGAGCTTTCGATTCCGTGTTCCTCAATATCCAGACCGATAACCTCTTCATGACGTGTAACTCTCAGACCGAAGATCGCTTTTATGATAAGGAATGTAATTGTGATAGTAACAGCCGTCCATGCCGCTACCGACAGGATACCCAGACACTGCATACCGATAAGTCCTGTGCCGCCGCCGTAGAATACGCCTGCCATGCCCTCATTGAGCGAATAGCCCGGAACAGCGGGATTTGCAAAAAGACCTACGCATAATGTACCCCAGATGCCGTTGCAGCAGTGAACAGCCACCGCACCCACGGGATCGTCGATATGAAGTACATAATCAAGAAGCCATACGCCGAAGGGAACAAGAAGTCCGGAGCCTATACCAACGATTATTGCGCCTGTGCAGTCCAGAACGTCACAGCCTGCGGTGATACCAACAAGACCCGCAAGGGAAGCGTTAAGGCACATTGAAACATCGGGTTTGCCGTATTTTACCCATGTAAAGATCATGCAGACAACTGTAGCAACTGCGGGGGCTACTGTTGTGGTAAGGAAGATAGAACCCAGCTGACCGCCCGAGGTAGCAGCGGCGCCGTTAAATCCGTACCAGCCGAACCAGAGGATAAAGCAGCCCAGTGCGCCGATTGTAAGGGAGTGACCGGGGATAGCCTTTACCTTTACGACTTTGCCCTTTTCATCGGTAACAAACTTGCCGATACGGGGTCCTAAGAGCTTTGCGCCGATAAGAGCGGAAATTCCTCCTACCATATGGATAGCGCAGGAGCCTGCAAAATCATGGAAGCCGTTCTGTACAAGCCAGCCGCCGCCCCAGATCCAGTGAGCCTCAATGGGATAGATTACCGCAGAAATGACTGCCGAGTAAACGCAGTATGAAAGGAATTTTGTTCTTTCTGCCATAGCGCCCGAAACGATAGTGGCGGTAGTAGCGCAGAACACAAGGTTGAATACGAATGCGGAGAAATTAAAATTGCCGTAATCCGAGAAGATAGCAAAGCCGGGTTTTCCCACCAGACCGTTTATGTCGTCGCCTAAAAGAAGTCCGTAGCCTATCAGTATGAATACAACAGTACCGATACAGAAGTCCATCAGGTTTTTCATGATGATGTTGCCCGCATTTTTCGCACGGGTAAACCCTGTCTCCACCATTGCGAAACCCGCCTGCATAAAGAACACCAAGGCGGCACCGATAAGGAACCATATACCGAACGCCTCTGTTGTGACGGCGTCGCTTATGGTCGTAAGTAGATCTTCACTCATAAATATCACCCTCCAAAATCTTGAGAAAACAAAAACGGCGTTATAAAATGCAGTCTGTCTTTATGTGACTTGCATTTTACAGCGCCGTTGCTGTGTTTTCCTTATGCTTCCATTATATACCCTCAATGTGGATTTGTCAAGGGGTTTTTATAAAAATTATGCAACTGACAAGAAATTAACTTGCAAAATCATGTCGGATTATGCGAATTACACATATATTTGATTATTTGTGAATAATGTTTCAAAAGTAAGAAAATCCGTTTAATAAAGGAAATTTTTATCATTATATCATAAAAAACGCAATGTTCCGCAAGCCCTGTGTGTGAAATTTAAGTAATAATTTCCTGCAAAAAATTAATGCAGACAAAAAACCTCCGCATTTTTGCGGAGGTGTGATCTGCAAAGTGTATTATTTAAAAATTGCTGTCAAAGATCGAACTTCTTGCAATTTTCTTTATAGACATGACCGAATTTTTATAAAGTATACGTCCGCTCACGGGTATTCTTCCTATCCTGTAGCCGGGGAGGGAGATCTTTTTGAGAATGGTATCAACCGCAAGCTGTGACATCTGCTCTGTGTTTACCTCTATGGTGGTGATCTTTGGATCGGACATATCCGAGTATACAGAGTTATCAAAGCCCGTGACCGAAATATCCTGCGGCACTCTGTACCCCTCTTTTTTAAGCTGACGGATAAGCTCATAGGCGGTGCTGTCGCAGTTGCATACAAAAGCCGTAGGCATATCCGCAGGGAGCTTAACGGGTATCATAAGACCGTCCTCGCCTCTGTCCTCCAGAATGTAGTCCCGGCTTATATGGATATTATGCTCCATAAGGGATTTTACGTATCCCAGATACCTGTCCTGAATGGAGCTTGTTGCCTTTACCGAGCCTACAAATGCCAGCTTTCTGTGACCTATGTTGATAAGGTAATTTGTTATATCATAAGATGCATAGAAGCTGTCGCTGATTATGCAGTCAATATCCTTTCTGTCATCATAGAAGTCCAGAAAAACAGCAGGTATGTCCTTTGAAATGATAAGCTCAGTATACGACTTTGAAAGCTGTCCGAGAATTATTATTCCGTCTGCCTTTGCGGGTGTGAGCAGCGGGGGATAGGCAAGCCCCTCCTCTTCGGACGCAGAGATGGTGTGGAAAAAAGCGTATCTTCCCCTTGCCTGCAAAAGCGATGAGATATGCTTGTAATATTTAAGATAAAAGGAATCGGCGTCTATAAATTTTGATGATGCAAGCACACATATATTTCCTGTATGGTTGGCGGGTACCTGACGGCGCTTAGAAACATAGGTGTATCCAAGCTCATCTGCTGTTCGTCTGACTTCTTCTCTCAGAGCATCGCTCACGCCGCTTTTTCCGCTCAGAGCCTTTGAAACGGCGACAACACTTATGCCGAGCCTGTCGGCGATATCCTGCATTTTTACAGCCTTCTGCATATTTTTCACGTCCATTTCTTTATGTTCAGACTCAGAAAATCCAATGCTAAAATGTCTACCCGTTGGATTTTATAATACAACAATATTATTATAGTGGAATGTTGTTGACAATTTAACAGATAAATATATTTTTTTTGTAAACAATTGGACATCAGATAACATTCTGCGCTGCAAGAAGCAAGAGGCAAGAAGCAAGAAAAATCAAAAAAGGATAACATTCCGCCCAAAGCAAAAAAAGCAGCCCGCACTCGCAGAAAGCGAAATGCGGGCATAAATATGTTTTCTGTCCTACAAGAAGCAAGAGGCAAGAAGCAAGATGCAGGGAAAACCAGAAAACGGATATCATTCTGCCCTACAAGAAGCAAGAGGCAAGAAAAATCAAAAAAGGATAACATTCCGCCCAAAGCAAAAAAAAGCAGCCCGCACTCGCAGAAAGCGAAATGCGGGCATAAATATGTTTTCTGTCAGATTAAGGCTTACGCCCCGAACCCTGTTACCGCATATGGCGGCTTACGGGCAGAGCGTACCTCTGAAAAGTTTTGCTCAGATACCGCAGTTGCCGCTCAGGCAGGACCTGATCAGCTCTACGATGCAGCTCATATTGCAGAAGTTAAAAAAGCACATCGTAATTTTCCTCCTCTGTAAATTTCCGCTCTGAAGCGCTCCATGTTTTTGCGGATTAATTAAATTATAGCACGGTTTTTTACTTTTTGCAAGCTGTAAGTTATGGAAGATCCGCTCCCTCACGCAAGGCAGATTATACGGAAAATTCAGGCAGGCTGGGTTATGGACTGTGCCATGCAGAGCTTGTAATAAAGTCCCTTCTTTGCCATAAGCTCCTCATGTGTACCCGATTCGGCGATACCCTTATCGGAGATATACATTATTTTGTCGCAGCTTCTTATTGTGGAAAGGCGGTGAGCGATGATAAAGGAGGTGCGTCCTTTAAGCAGGTGGTCTATGCCGCGCTGTATGTACCGTTCTGTCTTTGCGTCTATTGAGGAGGTAGCCTCATCGAGAACAAGTATTTTCGGGTCGGCAAGAATGGTTCTTGCAAAGGCTATCATCTGCTTTTGTCCCTGAGAAAGGGAGGAGCCTCTTTCCTTTACAACAGTGTCGTAGCCCTCGGGCATTGCGCTGATAAACTCATCTGCGCCCACTATTTTACAGGCGGCTCTTATTTCTTCATCGGTGGCGTCAAGTCTGCCGTAGCGGATATTATCTCTTATAGTGCCGCTGAAAATAAAGCTGTCCTGAAGCATTATTCCCATTTGTGAACGTAGAGATTTCAGCGTAACGTCCGAAATATCCACTCCGTCAATAAGTACCCTGCCGCTTTCAATATCGTAAAATCTTGAGATCAGATTAACGATAGTGGTCTTTCCCGCACCCGTAGGTCCTACCAGTGCAATGCTCTGTCCTGCCTTAACGTCAAAGGAGAGATCCTCTAAAATGTGTATATCCTTTTCGTATCCGAATGTTACATGGTCAAAGGTAACATTTCCCTTGATATGGGGCATTTCCGTTGCATTTTCCTTGTCGGTGACGGTCACGGGTTCGTCCATTGTTTCAAAAATACGTTCAAGGTAGGCAATTGTATTGATAAATGTATTATAGAGATTTGACAGGTTCATTATAGGCTGCCAGAATCGTCCCGAATATCCTGTCATGGCAACGATAGTACCTACCGTAACTCCCGCCGCAGGACCCAGCACAACAAGTCCCACAATATAAATTGCGCCCGTTACCCATATGGAAATGTTATCCGCAGTAGGCCATACCGCATTGGAAAGGTAGACAGCCTTCATCCATGCTTTTCTGTATTCCTTGGAAAGACGGTCAAAAATGGCTTCATTTTCCTGCTCACGGGTAAAGCTCTGTGTAATGCTTACGCCCACAAGTCCCTCGTGCAGATAGGCGTTAAGGTTGGAGGATTTGTTGGATACCTTCTGCCACGCCCGTCTCTGCCGCTGCTTTATGGCTATCATAAATCCCAGAAATATGGGAAATCCCGCCAGTACCACAAGTGCAAGTCTGGGACTTACCGCAAACATGAACACGGTGATAAACAGCAGATTGAACATTTCCAGTACAAAGGTAATAATTCCGTTGGTGAGCAGATCGGACACGCTGTTTACATAGTTTATAACACGGGTAAGTATTTTTCCGTGAGGACGCGTGTCGTAATACTCAAAGGGCAGCTTCTGCAAATGATCGAACAGGTCTTTTCTTATGTCGTAGATCATGCCCTGTCCCGCTTTTGTCATGATCCTTGAGCGTGCGGCGGAGAAGATCACGCTTATTACAATTGACATCAGCATGAGAAACGCCAGAAAGATAAGCTCAGGCACGTTTTTATCGGGGATAGTCACATCAAGGGCGCGCTTTGTGATAAGGGGCGCTATAAGAGAGATGACCGCTGCCGCAACACTCAGCAGCATGGAAATAATAACCTGTTTTTTATATTTTGCCGCATAGACAAGCGCACGTCTGAAATGCCGTATATCAAAGGGGCTTTCGAGAGTCTCGTCAATATCGTATTTATTTCTTGCCACAGCCGCTCACTCCTTTCATATCTGAAGCTCATAGACTTCCTTGTAATAGCCCTCACGGGAAATAAGCTCCTCATGAGTGCCTATATCCTCTATCCTGCCGTCACGAAGAATGATTATCTTGTCAGCATCCTTTGCGGAGGATATACGCTGTGCAATGATAAGGGTTGTACAGGTAAAATCAAGGCTTTTAAGGCTTTTTTGAATATACTTTTCCGTTTCCATATCCACAGCGGAGGTGGTATCATCGAGTATCAGTACAGACGGACGCACAGCCAGCGCACGTGCAAGAGCTATCCTCTGCTTCTGACCGCCAGACAGTCCCACGCCTCTTTCGCCGATTATGGTATTATAGCCGTCTGAGGTCTTGCGGATAAAGTCGTCCGCCGCCGCAAGGGAGGCGTAATTTACAACCTCCTCCTCGGGCATATCGCTTCTTCCGAAAGCGATGTTTCCGTCAATGGTATCCGAAAAGAGCAGCACGTCCTGAGACGCCATGCCGATATTTTTTCTGAGCTGACTGAGCTTTAGCATATGCACGTTCACGCCGTCAACACACACCTCTCCCGAGGTCGCTTCATACATACGTGAAATAAGGTTTACAAGCGTTGTTTTGCCCGAGCCTGTAGGACCCATTATGGCAACAGTTTCTCCGGGCTTTACGGAAAAGGAGATGTTTTTGAGTACATCGTTTCTGCCGTTATAGGAGAACGAAACATTCTTAAATTCGATCTCACCCTTCATTTTGCCGGGGATATCCACAGCATCGGAACGGTCAACGATAAGGGGACGGGCATAATATATCTCGATTATCTTATTGACAGACGCCATAAATCTCTGGAGATCGTTTACGATATTTCCGAGCATTCTCATAGGGTTGGTCATTGTCCAGATAAGTCCCGAAAAGGCGGTATATTCGCCGATAGTTATTCTTCCCGATATAACAAACAAACCGCCCGCAAGAAGCTGCACCACCGAAAGGGATTGTGCGGTTATTTCAATATATGGAAAATATCTGAGCCATGTAAGTGAAGCGTCCTTATTGGCAGAGGAATAGTCCCTGTTCTGCTCATCGAATTTTTCACGTTCATAGTCTTCTCTTGCAAATGCTCTTATAACACGGTTGCCCGAAATATTCTCCTCTGCGCCTGTATTCATGGCGGACAGCTTGTCACGCAGAGTGACGTATTTGGGACCTACGACTTTTTTGAGGGACATGGTTATCCCGAATATTACAGGGGTAAGGGAGATCATGCATACCGCCATAAGGGCATCTATTGAGAAGAAAAATATTACCGATGCCGTATAAAGCACAAGGCATTCGAGAATGGATTTGATTATCCATGCCACAGAATGACGTATCATGTCAAGGTCGCCGCTGATACGTGTCATAAGATCACCTGTGCGGTTCTTGTCAAAGAAGTCCCTGTCCTGACGCTGGACGTTCATAAAAAGGTAGTTCCTTACCTTATAGATGATTCCCTGAGAAGCCTTTTCGTAGCAGATGTTGGAGGTGTAGGTAATGCAGGTCCTCAGCAGTGTAAAGCCTACCATGGTGAGTACGAGTACAATAAGACCCCGGCTGTTGTTTGCCAGATTTTCAGCCGCATTTTCGCCGTTGATGTACTCATCAATTATGCGCTGACTGTAGTGGGGCGTGATTATGTACATGGACTGACATATGACAGTCATGCACAGTGCTGCTACATAGACAGCACGATAGCCCTTCAGGTTTTCCCAGAGCCATTTTAATTGAAACACAGGTGATCCTCCCTTTCTTTTTTGGTATAAACTGCATTTTATAACATTTTATATCCCGAGTCAACATTATTTAATATACATATTATTAATTTTATGTAAATGTTATCGTTTTCATTACCTTATCTCGGAGGCTGTGTTAATATTATCATACATAAAAATTTACAGTTAAAACATATTTACGACAATTGAACAGATTTTTGTCGGAAATTACAAAATGCATATATTATTATCGGAAAAATTATTAAAAATGCCGAATAGCTTCAAATTAATTCTTGACATATGCAAAATTTTGTGGTAAAATCAGTAAGACAGCAGAAAAAACAAAAGAGGTTAACGGGTAATTTACATTATCGCATTTGAATTTGTTATTTTTGTTAATAATCGTGTGCTACAATAACACATATATAATATTTTTTCAGATGAAAAGGAGCAGTGCCATGAAAGCTGTAATAACCGTAATCGGAAAGGACGCTGTGGGAATTCTTGCAAAGGTGAGCGCCATATGCGCCGAAAATAATGCCAACGTCATTGAAGTGACGCAAAGTGTGCTTCAGGATATGTTTGCCATGATAATGCTTGTAGATATTACCGCTATCAGCAGTGATTTTGTGGAGCTTCAGGATTCGCTAACCGCTCTGGGGGACAGTCTGGGACTGAAAATACACACCATGCATGAGGATATCTTCAATACCATGCACAGAATATGACTGCGGGAGAATATATGCTATGCTGAATGTCTACGATATACTTGAAACCATACGAATGATACAGGACGAATGTCTTGACATACGCACTATCACTATGGGAATTTCCCTTATGGACTGCATAGACAGCGATATTGACAGAGCCTGTGAAAAGGTCTACGGCAAGATCACACGCTGCGCAAAGGATCTGGTAAGGACAGGAGAGGGAATCGAAAAGGAATACGGTATCCCCATTATAAATAAAAGGCTTTCGGTAACGCCAATTTCCATAGTATCCGCCGCCTGCGATGCAGAGCCTGTGAAGTTTGCGCTTACCATGGAAAGGGCAGCAAAGGAATGCGGAGTGAACCTTATAGGCGGATATTCCGCACTTGTTCAGAAGGGCTTTTCCGCAGGAGATGAAAGGCTTATCCGTTCCATACCCGAGGCTCTTGCCTCCACAACCTGTGTATGTTCATCGGTAAATGTGGGTTCTACGAAAACGGGAATCAACATGGACGCCGTAAAGCTCATGGGCGGCATTGTAAGACAGGCGGCGGAGCTTACGGTAAAGGAGCAGTGCTTCGGTGCGGCAAAGCTGGTGGTATTCTGCAATGCTGTGGACGATAACCCCTTTATGGCGGGCGCATTCCACGGTGTGGGAGAGCCTGACTGTATAATAAATGTGGGCGTGTCAGGACCGGGCGTTGTGCGTGCGGCACTTGAAAAATATCCCGATGCGGACATAAACGAGCTTGCGGACATAATCAAAAAGACTGCCTACAAGATCACAAGAGTAGGTCAGCTTGTGGGTGTGCGTGCATCTGAGAAGCTGGGCGTTCCATTTGGTATAGTGGATCTTTCCTTAGCGCCCACTCCCGCAGTAGGTGACAGCGTGGCATACATCTTAGAGGAAATGGGTCTTGAAAAATGCGGCTGTGCGGGAACTACCGCCTGCCTTGCAATGCTCAATGATGCGGTGAAAAAGGGCGGCGTAATGGCTTGCTCACGTATCGGCGGACTTTCGGGGGCGTTTATCCCCGTTTCCGAGGACGCAGGCATGATAGCCGCAGCCGAAAGCGGCTCACTGCTTATCGAAAAGCTGGAAGCCATGACTGCGGTATGCTCGGTAGGACTTGATATGATCGTCATTCCGGGAGATACTCCTGCGGAGGTCATCTCCGGGATAATTGCAGACGAAGCAGCCATAGGCATGGTAAATTCCAAGACCACCGCAGTGAGAGTTATCCCCGCTGTGGGATATAACGAGGGCGATGTGCTGGACTGGGGCGGACTTTTCGGAAAAGGACCCGTTATGAAGGTAAACAGATTTTCGCCGTCAAAGTTTATAGGCAGGGGAGGGCAGATACCCGCACCCCTGCATAGCCTGAAAAACTGATAAATAAGGAGCGGGCTTTATGGAAGATATTATCAGATCAATAATAGATATCGACCGTGACGCAGAGCAGAAGCTCGAAGATGCGGAAAAGGAAAAGCTGAGGATAATAAACGAGGCAAAGCTCAGAAGTGAGCAGATAGTGTCTGAGGCTGTGGAGGAAGCAAAGTCCGGTCTTGCTAAGCTTGAGGAGGAAAAAAAGCGAAGCACGGACGAAAGGCTTGCAGAGCTTGAGGAACAGAAAAACAGGAGCATTGAGGAGCTAAAGCAAAGCTTTAAGAAAAATGCGGACGTCTGGTGCGATGAGATATTCGCTGCCGTGATAAGCAGATAGCCTTAAACTACAGGAGGCGGATATGGTGAAGGATAATTCGGGCGCAGCTGACAAGCGTAATCTGAATGCCACGCTTGCAAAGATGCACGCCATATACGGAAAACGGCTCAAATCAGAGGATTATTCCGCAATGTTAAGCTGTACGACCGTTGCAGATGCAGCGGGATATATCAAGCACAACACCTATCTCAGGCGTCTTTTTGCGGATATTGATACGGATACCATACACAGAGGAAATCTGGAAAATATCCTGCGCAGGAGCCTTATGGAAATATATGTAAAGCTCATACGGTTTGAAAAGATAGGCGGAGAATTTTACAATTACAAAATAATCAAGACCGAGATAGACGAGATACTTATCTGTATCCTGCATCTCAATGCGGGAACTACCGACCATATTACAACGCTGCCCATATACATGAACAAGTACACGTCCTTTGATCTCATGGAACTTGCACAGGTAAGGAGCTTTACAGAGCTTATGTCACTTGTGGCAAAGACTCCCTATTATGATATTTTAAAGGAGTTTACTCCCGTGATACATGAGGACGGCAGCACAGAGCATATCGACTATGCAGGAGCGGAGCTTAAGCTGCGTACCTATTACGGAAACAGGCTTTTAGAGTCATTATCCGCATTTGACAAGGCGGCGCAAAAGGAGCTGAGAGAATTTATCGGCACTCAGTTTGACATTATAAACATTATAAACGCCTACCGCATGATCCGTTATTTCGGCATGGAAACAGGAAAGGTAAAGGCAAGAATGATCCCCATATACACAAGGATCCCCGAAAAGAAGCTCAATGAGCTTTTTTCCGCAGAGAGCGAAAAGGACTTTCTTGAAAAATTCTCCCGCACATACTACGGCAGAGTTGTTGCCGAGGAAGGCTATGATATACATGATCCGGAAACATCTCTTTTGCGGTACAGGCTCAAAGCGGCAAAGCGGGTATTCAGCAGAGCGCAGTCTGCACCTGTGGCGTTTTACACATTCAACTATCTTCAGGAGATCGAGATAAAGAATATTATCCGCATTATCGAGGGTATACGTTATTCTCTGCCCTCCAAGGAGATAGCGGAGCTGCTTTTGGTTTAATACGATCCTGAAAGGACGGTGCATAAGATAAATGTCGTCAATAGAAAAAATGATGTTTGCGGACATTGCGGGCATGGACAGCGAGCTTGATGCGGTGCTTGGCATTATAAGCTCCTGCGGGTGCTTCCACATGGAAAATGCCGCAGCGATCCACACCTCGCCGGGAAAGAATACGGTAAAGCGGGAAAATCCCTATACCGCACCTCTGAAAATGCTTTCGGAAATATCGGTCATAACAGGTATAAAGCCCGAATATGCCGACTGCTCCGATATCCATGACCGTGAGGCGGAGGGACTTGCCGAAGAGATACGCACAATGCGCAACCGTATCCAGAAGCTGTCTGCCGAGGTGAGAAAAGCGGAGGAGGAGGAACACGCTCATTCCCGTGCATTGGAGGAGGTTCTTCATCTGAGCGGCGGGGGCGAAAATTTCAGCGCTCTCAATATGGATCTGGATCAGATCTTTGCCTGCAAGCATATCAAGGTAAGGTTCGGGCGTCTGCCCGCAGACAGCTATGACAAGCTCCCTTATTACGATGACAAAAACTTTTACTTCCCCGTGTACGGCAGAGACAAGGAGTATTGCTACGGCTTCTGCTTTGCGCCCACTGCGGACATTGAGGAGGTGGATCAGATACTTGATTCCCTGTATTTTGAGCGGATAAGGCTGCCCGATTTCGTTCACGGCAATGCCGCAGATGCGGCAGAAGCACTGAAAGGTGACATTGAAAACGACAAAAAGCTCGTGGAGGAAAAACGCAGGCAGATGACGGAATTTATTGAAGAAAAGCGTCCGCAGATAAATAAATACTTTACCAAGCTAAAGACCATGCATGACACCTTTGAACTCAGGGAGAAGGTAATGATAATAAGGGATAAATTTTACATTGTGGGATTTGTCCCTCAGAAGGACGAGGAGCGGTTCAGAAAGTATTTTGAGGGACTTAAAACCGTATCTCTTATCATGAAGCCCTGTGATGAAAACGGGGAGATAGAAACGCCCGTTAAGCTCAAAAACAACAAATTTTCCGAGCCGTTCTCCATGTTTGTGGAGCTGTACGGACTTCCCTCCTACAGCGACATAAACCCTACGGGCTTTGTGGCAATAAGCTACACGCTGCTGTTCGGTATAATGTTCGGCGATCTGGGACAGGGATTTCTTGTTCTGCTGCTGGGGATAGTGCTTTGGAAATGGAAGAAAATGACACTCGGACGGATAATGGAGCGTCTGGGCGTATCCTCCATGATATTCGGCACACTTTACGGCAGCGTATTCGGATATGAGGAGCTGCTGGACCCTGTTTACGAGTCTCTGGGAATATCATTCCTGCCCTTCAAGGCAATACACAGCATTAACACGGTGCTTTACGCAGCTATCGGAATAGGTATCGCAATGATAATAATATCGGTGCTGGTAAATGTGGTTATGGGCTTTAAGGAGAAAAATTACGAACGGGCGCTTTTTTCCAACAACGGTATCGCGGGACTTGTTTTCTACTGCTCTCTGCTTATGCTGCTGTTAGGCGGAATGCTGGGATTTAAAGTAGGAGGTCCTGTGTATATCATCTGTCTTATCGTTCTTCCCCTTGTGGTAATGTTCCTGCGTGAGCCTTTGGGAGAGCTTTGCAAGGGCAAGGGCTTTCACATTCATGAAAGTGCAGGAGATTTTATCGCAGCAAACTTTTTCGAGTGCTTTGAATATCTGCTGGGCTATGCCACAAACACCCTTTCCTTTGTGAGAGTGGGAGGATTTGTTCTTTCCCATGCGGGCATGATGTCAGTGGTGCTGGCGCTTGCGGAAATGTCGGGACATATGTCCCCTGTGGTAATGATAATCGGAAATCTGTTTGTCATGTGTCTCGAGGGACTTTTAGTAGGCATTCAGGTACTCAGACTTGAATTTTACGAGATGTTCTCCCGCTATTATACGGGAGGCGGCAAGGCGTTCGAGCCTGTAAAGGTTGACCTTGACGAGATGATCGAATAATTTAAGGCTATATGCCATAAAAAATTTTATTTAAACGGAGGAAACCCAAATGTATATTTTTTTACTTCCACTTGCCATTGTTGTTCTTCTCTCACTGCCTGTCATAAGCAAGATCAAGCACTTTACAGACGGCACAGCCTGCAAGAATGCCATTATCGGCAACATCTGCACATTTTTTGGGATCATGCTTTTAGCGACTATTCTTCCTATCGGTGGATTCGTTTCTGCTGACGTGGTGGAGGAGACATCAAACGTTATAAGCTCTGCGGGCATGGGATATTTAGCGGCTGCTCTTGCGGTAGGGCTTGGCTCTATCGGCTGCGGTATCGCAGTGGCAAATGCAGCGCCTGCGGCTATCGGTGCGGTAGCGGAGGAACCCTCCTGCTTCGGTAAAGCCATGATCTTTGTTGCACTGGGCGAGGGCGTTGCTCTTTACGGATTCCTTATTGCATTCCTTATCATTCAGGCAATATAATTAAGGCAGGTAAAAAGCATGAAATTTTTTCTGCTCAGCGATAATGTTGATACGGTCACGGGTATGCGCCTTGCGGGTATCGAGGGAGTAGTGGTGCATGAAGCTGAGGAGACTGAAAAGGCTCTTATGACCGCAATGGACGACAAGGATATCGCTGTTATACTTATGACCGAAAAGCTCATCGCTCTTATTGAGGATAAGGTAAACGCTCTAAAGCTCACCAGACCTTCTCCCATAATATCCGAGATCCCCGACCGTCATGCAACAGTGGACGTTACGGCATCTATTTCACGGTACGTGGAGGAAGCTATCGGGATAAGGCTGTGACCGCTAAAGAAAGGAATGATACTTTGGCTAACGATAAGGAAAAGCTGAGCCGCTTTATAAGCGCCGTCAATTCCGTCACCGACAAACAGGTGCAGGATATTGTGTCCGAGGCAGAAAAGGAAAGTGAAAGGATCCTTTCAGCCGCCCGTGATTCGGCGGAGGAGGCAAAGAAAAGGTATCTTGATGATAATACTAAAATGACCTCAGGCAAGTATGTCCGCATGATCTCAAAGGCGGAGCTTGACAGGAAAAAGGAGATACTTCTCACCCGTGAACGGCTTACGGGTGAGCTGTTTGACAGGGTAATAAAAAGGCTGGAGGAATATACGCAGACCGAGGAATATGCCCTGCTTATGGAAAAACGTCTTTCACAGGAGGAGGAGCTTTCTGATGCCCTCATCTGTATCCGTCCTGCCGATATGCCACTGGCGGAGAGATTTGCAAAGGCAGTGGGCGGCGACAAGGAGTTTCAGGCTGATGATACCATAAAGTACGGAGGCTACAGCATTCTCCGCAGAGACAGGGGTACTATCACCGACAAGACCTTTGACAGTACCCTTTCAGAGCAGCAGAATCTGTTCTCCTCAAAAAATCTGACAGAGGGGCGTGACAGGCAGTGAACAGTGTATTTTCCATAAACGGACCTGTTGTCAAGGTAAAGGATACCTCTGATTTTTCCATGATGGAAATGGTTTATGTAGGAAACAAACGTCTTATAGGCGAGGTCATAAGCGTAAATTCCGATGAAACCACCATTCAGGTGTACGAGGTGACAACGGGGCTTCGCCCGGGAGAGCCTGTAGTGGGTACGGGTGCGCCCGTGTCTGCAACTTTAGGACCGGGCATAATCTCCAATATATTTGACGGCATAGAAAGACCCCTGAGAGATATTGAAGCTGTCTGCGGAGCATATATTGCCGAGGGTGTCAGTGTAAACAGCATTGACGAGGATAAAAAATGGCAGATCACCATGATAGTAAAGGAGGGCGACTTCCTTGAAAGCGGTGCGATCTATGCAGTATGCCCCGAAACGCCGGTGGTGGAACACAGATGTCTTGTACCTCCCGGAATATCAGGAGAGGTGATCTATGCCGCTCCCGACGGTGAGTATCGTGTAAATGACGTTGTCTGCCGTTTAAAGGCTGAGGACGGTACGGAGCATGAGCTTACCCTTTTCCACAAATGGCCCATAAAGCAGCCCCGTCCGTTTACAAAGAGACTGCCCATAGACAGACCTCTTATTACGGGACAGAGAGTTATCGACACGATCCTTCCCATTGCAAAGGGCGGTACTGCCGCAGTTCCGGGAGGATTCGGCACGGGCAAGACCATGACACAGCACCAGCTTGCAAAATGGTGTGATGCGGATATTATTGTCTACATCGGCTGCGGTGAGCGTGGAAATGAGATGACACAGGTGCTGGAGGAATTTTCGGGACTTATCGACCCCAAAACAAATCGTCCCCTTACTGATAGGACTGTGCTTATAGCCAATACATCAAATATGCCCGTTGCCGCAAGAGAGGCATCAATTTACACGGGAATAACCATAGCCGAATATTATCGTGATATGGGCTATCATATTGCTATCATGGCGGATTCCACTTCACGTTGGGCAGAGGCACTCAGAGAAATAAGCGGACGTCTGGAGGAAATGCCTGCCGAGGAGGGATTTCCCGCATATCTGCCCTCACGTCTTTCGGAGTTTTACGAAAGAGCGGGCTACGTGGAGAGCCTGAACGGTTCGGAGGGCAGCGTTACCATTATCGGGGCGGTATCTCCCCAAGGCTCCGACTTTTCCGAGCCTGTTACACAGAATACAAAGCGTTTTGTCCGCTGCTTCTGGGCTTTGGATAAATCCCTTGCCTATGCCCGCCATTATCCCGCCATAAACTGGAATGACAGCTATTCCGAGTATACAGACGATCTGAGCGAATATTATTATAAAAATGTAGACCCCGATTTTCTTGTCTGCCGTCAGCGTATATCCTCCATGCTTATTGAGGAAAACAAGCTGATGGAGATAGTAAAGCTCATCGGTGCGGACGTGCTGCCTGACGATCAGAAGCTGACAATTGAGACGGCAAGGGTCATTCGTGTAGGATTTTTGCAGCAGAATGCATATCACAAGGACGACACCTATGTACCTCTTGATAAGCAGTATAAGATGATGAAAACTATCCTTAAATTATACGATGAATGCCGCAGCGCAGTTGACAGCGGTGTACCCTTTTCACTTATAAGTGAGACAGGGATATTTGAAAAAGTCATAAAGATGAAATACGACATACCCAACGACAAGCCCGCCAAATTCATAGAGCTGGAAACAGAAATAGAACAGGCTGTCAGGAAAGCCGTCAAGCAAAGTGCAGAGGAGGGGAGATAATGGCTGTACAGTATCTTGGGCTTAAAGAGATAAACGGACCTCTTATCGCCCTTGACAACGTTACGGGTATTGCCTATGACGAGGTGGCGCAGATAAAGCTGAGCGACGGCACTGAGAGGACGGGCAGAGTGGTACAGATAGACGGTTCCCGTGCCATTTTGCAGGTGTTCGAGGGAACAAAGGGATTGTCCCTTAAAAACACCCGTACCCGTTTTTCGGGCAAGCCTATGGAAATGCCTCTTTCGGAGGAGCTACTGGGCAGAGTAATGAGCGGTGCGGGCAGACCCATTGACGGACTTGGGGATATCTATGCGGAAAAATATGAGGATATCAACGGAAAGCCCTTAAATCCCGTATCCCGCTCATATCCGAGAAACTACATCAATACGGGCATATCTTCTATAGACTGCCTTACTACCCTTATAAGAGGGCAGAAGCTGCCAATATTTTCGGGATCGGGACTTTCCCACAATAAGCTTGCGGTGCAGATCGTACGTCAGGCAAAGATCGCCGATGAGAGCGGACAGGATTTTGCGGTGGTTTTTGCCGCAATGGGCGTAAAAAATGACGTTGCCGATTTCTTCCGCCGCAGCTTTGAGGAAAGCGGCGTGCTGCAAAAGGTAGTTATGTTTTTAAATCTCTCCAATGACCCGATCATTGAAAGGATACTGACACCCAGATGTGCGCTGACGGCAGCGGAATATCTTGCCTTTGAGAAGAATATGCACATTCTTGTAATTCTTACAGATATTACCAGCTATGCAGAGGCTCTGAGAGAATTTTCCTCCTCAAAGGGAGAGATCCCCGGAAGAAAGGGATATCCCGGATATCTCTACTCCGATCTTGCTTCTCTTTATGAGAGAGCGGGGGTTGTGGAGGGAGCGGAGGGATCCGTTACCCAGATCCCTATCCTCACCATGCCTAATGACGATATCACACACCCCATACCCGACCTGACGGGTTACATTACCGAGGGGCAGATAGTTCTTGACCGCAGTCTCGATCAGAACGGTATATATCCCCCCGTGTCGGTGCTTCCCAGTCTTTCACGTCTTATGAAGGACGGTATCGGTGAGGGGTACACAAGAGCCGATCATTCCGATTGTGCAAATCAGCTTTTTGCGGCATATGCTAAGGTGCAGGACGCAAGATCCCTTGCATCTGTCATAGGTGAGGACGAATTATCTCCCCTTGATAAAGCATATCTGCGGTTCGGCAGACTGTTTGAGCGGCATTTTGTTAATCAGCGGTTTGACGAAAACCGTTCTATTGAAGAAACACTCGATCTCGGCTGGCTGCTGCTTTCCACGCTGCCTCGCTCCGCCCTTGACCGTGTGGACGACAAGCTGCTTGATGTTAAATATGATCCGGAGGGAGCAGAAAGCAGATTCGCAGAGGAGCTATGAGCATAAATTCAGCCCGAAAGGAGTGGTGTGCAGATGGCAGATCAGGTATTTCCAACCAAAGGAAATCTGCTCAACGTAAAAAAGTCTCTTTCACTTGCAAAAGTAGGCTACGAGCTTCTTGACCGCAAGAGGAATGTGCTTATCCGTGAGCTTATGATGATGGTAGACGCCGCAAAGGCACTCAGAGGCTCTATCACCGACACCTATAAGGACGCCTATGCCGCATTGCAAAGGGCAAATATCACAATGGGACTTATCAGCCGTGTAGCAGAGGGAATGCCGATAGACGAGAGTGTGAGTGTCAGTTACCGCAGTGTTATGGGCTGTGAGCTGCCAAAGGTCACCCTTGACACCTCAGAAAGCGAGCTTACCTACGGTTTTGAGAATACAGACGGCAATGTGGACGTAGCATACATTTCCTTTAATAGGGTAAAGCAGATGACAGCCATGCTTGCAGAGGTAGACAACAGCGTATTCAGACTGGCAAGTGCCATAAAGAAAACGCAGACAAGAGCAAATGCATTAAAAAATATCGTTATCCCCCGATATGAGGGGATCGTTAAATTCATTGAAAACAGTCTTGAGGAAAAGGAGAGGGAGGAATTTTCCCGTCAGAAAGTCATCAAGGCTCAGAAGGAGCGGAAAAAGTATCGGGGAAAGCCTGTAAAGACCGAACCCTTTACCGTTCCGGATATTTCGGAGTTTGTAAAGTAAAATTTTCGGATAACGGAAGTTATGAGGGCAGAAAAAATCCTTTCAACCGTCTTTTACGGGGGAGAGTGTTCAAAATTTTGCAGATCGTAAACTCCAAAAATAATGATAAGAGGCTGCGCATTATCTGTAAAAAATCTTTATCGGATAAATTGCACCTACGTTGACCGCACAGCATTAATTTGTGCGGAAAATAATATTAATGCGATCCGTTTCCCCTTTTTGGGAAACGGATCATTTTTTATGATTGCAGTCGGCAGGCGGTGTAACTTTATATTCCTGATGATCTATAAGTTTACAAAACGATTACAGAGCGGTTACGTCAGAAAGTGAGAAATGTTTCAATTTTTTTTGTTTTTTCTATTCCATTTTCCAGAAAAATGTGTTATAATTAAATAGAGCGGGTATGCGGAGCAATGCCTGCTCTGAATATGTGTAAAGCGTTTCGGAGAGATGAATAAAATGAATAAATATAAAAAACTTATGGGAAACACTCTGATCTTTGGCATCGGGCAGATCGGTTCAAAGATCATCAGCTTTTTGTTGACCGCACTTTATGCGCATATCATTGTCAGCGAAGATTTTTCCGATGTTGACATTCTTTACAATGCGGTAAACATACTTCTTCCCATAGTTACTCTGGGTATGTCGGACGCTATTATCCGTTTCGGAATGGATAAGGGTTATGACAGCCGGAAGGTCTATACAAATGTTAATTTCAGCGTTTTGCTTGGTGCATTGCTCTATGCTGTTTTCACTCCCCTTATCAACAATATACCGACTATCGGAAATTACACCTTTCTTCTGTTTGTATACTGCTATTTTTCCTGTTTCAGACAGATGGCAAGTCAGTTTGTAAGGGCAAAGGGATATGTAAAGCTGTACATTGCTGACGGAATGTTTTCTATATTTATGCAGCTTGTTTTCAATCTCATATTTATGGTGGGACTTCACTGGGGCGTTACGGGATATGTTCTTTCCATAATTTTGTCGGATTTTCTTTCCATATGCGGTCTTACACTTCTTGCAAATCTTGAAAAATATCTTGATACACGCTTTCTTGATATGAAGCTGTGGAAGGAAATGCTGCGCTTTTCTCTGCCTATGATCCCCGCATATATTCTTTGGTGGATCACAGCCGCCTCCGACAGATTCTTTATTATCGCCATGGTAGGCAGGACCGAGAACGGCATCTACTCCTTTGGCAACAAGCTGCCGGGACTTATTATGCTTGTTACCACAATGTTCTATAATGCGTGGCAGATGTCAAGCGTGGAGGAGCGTGACAGCAGAACTCTAAATAAATTTTACGAAAATGTCTTTAACGCCTATTCGTCGGTCATGTTCACTGCGGCGGCAGGACTTATCATGATCGCCCGTCCCCTTATATTCATTCTTACAAGCGGAAATGAGTATTATATCTCTTATGAGTTTACGCCAATACTGGTGCTGGCAGTGCTTTTTCAGTGTCTTTGCCAGTTTTTGTCAACGGTATACACCACCAAAAAAAAGACAGTCAATTCCTGTCTTACCGCACTTGTGGCGGCTGTAGTCAATCTTATACTCAATGCAAAACTGATACCAGTTCACGGATACTGGGGGGCGGCAATTGCAACGGCTGTTTCCTATGGGGTGTGCTTTATTGTAAGGATCGTAGATGCAAGGAGGTATATTTTCTTTAAGGTTGAATATGCCCGCATTGTAATAAATGCGCTGCTTCTGACTCTCATGTGCTATGTTTCCGCAGAGCAGCCTCCCGTGTACGGAATATGGCTTGTGCTGTGCTTCTGTATTATGGGTGTGCTGAACCTCAAGGCGCTGCTTAAAACCCTTCGCAGGATAATCGGCGGGGGAAACGGAGCAAGAAGCAATGCGGCTGGATAATATAACCAAATTTTACGGTGAGAAAAGAGTATTCAGCGGTTTCACGGCATATTTTCCAAACGGACAAACAACATGGCTCACAGGAGATTCAGGTGCAGGAAAAACCACACTTCTGAGGATAATTGCAGGTCTTGAAGTCTTTGAGGGCAGTATAACCGACAGACCCTCCGAAACGGCAGCCTTTGTTTTTCAGGAGGACAGACTTCTTACATGGCTCAGTGCATTGGAAAACTGTTATCTTGCAGCACGTGGAAAGCCCTGCTTTGACGTAAGGGAGGCGCTTCTTATGACGGGACTTACCGAAGATGAGATATGCCGTCCCATGAGCGGACTTTCGGGAGGACAGAAGCGCAGAGCGGCTATTGTACGAGCTCTTGTTCCCTCTACAGGGCTTATTCTTATGGACGAGCCTTTTAAGGGACTTGATGAGGAAAGCAAGGCAAAAACTGCCGCTGCCGTAAAACACTTTGCATCAGGCAAAACAATTATAGCCTCCACACATGACCCCGATGCAATAAAGCTGATCCCGGGCGGAATACTTGACATCAGCCCGAAGTAAAGGAATGATCGCAATGGATAATAAAAAGGTGCTTGTCCTTGTAAGCGGGGGAGTAGACAGCACTACTCTGCTTGCAATGGCTGCGGAAAAATACGGAAGTAAAAATGTGACGGCATTGTCTGTCTTTTACGGGCAGAAGCATAAAAAGGAGCTTGAAGCAGCCCGTGCGGTAACGGCATACTATAAAACGGAGCATATCATTATGGATCTGTCAATGATATTCCGTTATTCGGACTGTTCGCTTTTAGAGGGTTCAGAGAGACAGATCCCTCATGAAAGCTACGGGGAGCAGCTTAAAACAACAAACGGCGCTCCCGTTTCCACCTATGTGCCTTTCAGAAACGGCTTGTTCCTGTCAGCAGCGGCAAGTGTGGCGATTTCAAAGGACTGCTCAGTGATAATGTACGGCGCACATTCCGATGATGCCGCAGGAAATGCTTATCCCGACTGTTCGGAGGACTTTGTAAATGCAATGGACAGGGCGGTGCGTGAGGGGAGCGGGGGAATGTGCCGTATAGATGCCCCCTTTGCAGGTATGAACAAAACCGCAGTAGTAGCAAAGGGTAAGGAGCTGGGAGTTCCTTATGAGCTTACATGGAGCTGTTATGAGGGGGGAGATTCTCCCTGCGGTGTCTGCGGTACCTGCCGTGACCGCAGAGCTGCCTTTATAGCAAACGGGATAGACTTATATTAAGGAAAACCCGGCTATATTCCCATTGCGGCTATTATAATGAGCAGTATTCCTGCGGCAATATCGGCGGGAACGTTTTTACGAAGCTTCTTATGAAGTGTCTTTCCCGCTTTTACTCCTGCCGCTGCGGCAGCTGTTCCGCAGAAAAAAGCATATAAAAAAATTCTCAGCGGTGACGAACCCGACATTCCCGCACTTACACCCGCTGCCGCCGAATCCGCAGACAGCGCAAGTCCCATAAAAAGCCCTTCTTTAAGGGAAATGCTTTCGGAACGGTCAAGATCGGCAGATCCGGGGTCGTCAAGCACACCGTGTCCGCAGTGCGGGCATTTTCTTCTCCGTATGCCGCCAAGCACCATGTGAATGCCCATTACCGCAGGTATCCCCCTTGCAAGCAGCATTACAGTCCATGATGGGAATATTCCCGTAAGCCGTGATGCGCAGAGCGCCGCCGCCCAGAGTACCGCTGCTCCGCTGAGAGCTACCATAACCGCCGAACACCGCGGCAGCCTGATGCCCGATACGCTAAGCCCCAGCACTGCTGCAAATATGTCAGCCGAGGCAGCGGCAGCGATCAACAGTTCTTTCATAATCATCCCCTTTTCTGTTACGTTATGATATGCGTCGGGAAGAAAAAGGGTTACATTAAGGCGTGTCAGGGAAAATGCATGGTAATTTCCGAGAATTTGTTTTGCACGGTGCTTTGCGGGATTCTCCTTGAAATAAAAGGAGTATCCTGCTGTTTGCCCGATCATTTTTAATCGTTTCTTTTTAAATTTTCAGGTCATTTATCCTCTCAATATTATTTTTTTGAATGCAGTTTATGAAGAAACAGCAGCCGGTTAAATAAATCAATTCTTGCGTTATGCACTAAATTTTAAACGTTTAATTATACAAAATAACTAAAATAAAGATTAAAATACGACAATATCATCAAAATTAACATACTGTTAACTCGTTTTTATCAAAAAAAATAGTTATTATGCTTGACTTTTTTCAGCATTTATGGTAACATTTTAGTATGAATTACTATTGATTTTCAGTAGTTAAATTCAGTTAAATTAATTTGGTTAATTACTTATTTAATTCCGTTAATTAATTTGGAATTAAGTGACTGTGATGAAAGGAATGGTCATATGCCTTTAAAAGATAAGGTTCTGGAAATACTTGAAGAAAACAGGGGTAGAAGTGTTTCGGGAAATAAAATCGCCGTTCCTCTCGGAATGACCCGCAGCGCAGTATGGAAGGCAGTAAAGCAGCTTCGGGAGGAGGGTTATACCATCACTGCTGTTACAAACCGCGGCTATTGCCTGACCAGTGACAACGATATTCTTAATGAACCGTCTATCTATTCTTATCTGAGGACTGAGCGGCTCGGCAGGAAAATGGACGTATTCAAATCCGTTGACTCCACCAACAGCTTTGCAAAAAGTCTGGCGCAGCTTGGTGCGGTACACGGTACGACAGTTATTGCAGAGCAGCAGACTTCGGGCAGGGGACGCCACGGGAAGAAGTTTTACTCACCCAATAATCAGGGAATTTATATGAGTGTAGTAGTTCGTCCCGGGCTGTCGGTGGATTATGCCATGACGATAACGTCCTGTGCGGCAGTGGCAGTTGCAGAAGCGATAGAGACTGTCAGCGGACTGGAATGCGGTATAAAGTGGGTCAATGACATATATGCGGGGGGTAAAAAGCTTTGCGGCATTCTGACAGAGGCTGCCATAGGAGTTGAACAGGGGGGACTTGAATATGCCATTATCGGCATCGGAATAAATGTATCTAATATGATCTTCCCCAAGGATATTGAGGACATAGCCACAAGCATAAGGGCTGAAACGGGAAAGAATGTAAACCGCAGCCAGCTTGCGGCAGAGATACTTAACAGCCTTGAATATCATCTTGACAATATAACATCTCAGGAATTTTTGTCGGAATACAGGCGCAGATCCATTCTCATAGGCAAAAGGATCAGCCTTACCAGAAACGAAATTACCGAGAATGTAGAGTGTATCGGCATAGACGGCTTCGGAAAGCTCCTTATCCGTAAAGATGACGGCAGTGAGGAGGCAATTTCCGGCGGTATAGTATCCTTGCTTGAATAAAAAAGTTATTTCAGAGTTTTAAGCTCCCCCTTTTGTTGGATAGTGCGGTAGAGATATACCGTAAATAAGTCCAACGAACGGGGGAGCGTTTTTATAAACTATAATGCAAAAGTAGATTTTTTATAAATAATTGCAAAATATTTTATTATCCGAAAATTGCCTGACAACATAAACACCCCAAATTGTCGAATGCAATTTGGAGTGTAATAAACTTATACCATAATGAAAACTCTGAGCGGCTCATTTCCTGCGCCTTTTCTGGAGGCGGTATACTGATAGGAAACGCTGCCGTCTTCATATACGGGAGTGCGTGTAAGATAAAGTCTTGTAGTCCTTGACGGAGAGTTGCTGTCATAAGCGTCAAGAATAAAGCTGTTGGGGTCGGACGCATCTCTCAGCACTCTGATAGCGTTCATTGCAGAGCCGCCGTAGGTTATCACAGCAGGACTTCCCGTTGAAAGCTCACTTAACAGCGCTTCAAAGGCAGCATCTCCCTCATAGCCGAAGTCGTAGATCCTGCATTTATTTTCGGTATTGGGGATAAAGCAGTACCACCTGAGCATATCCATAGCCGCAGCGTCCGTACCCGTACAGGTGGAGCTGTCAATAAGTACACATTCATAGCTTGAAAAGGGCTTAATATTATTAAAGGTGATATGTCTCAGGATATTGACAAAGTCCGATTCTTCGGGTAAGGTAAAATCATAATCTGCGCTGAATATTTTAAGACCCGCATCATAGATAAATTTCCGTGCATCATCTGTGTAATTGAGAAGTCCGTCACTGCTTATATGTCTGTAATCCCATTTGTTATCCATAGCCATATACTCGTTGTAGGTTTTCAGAACGGATAACTCGATATTTTTCAGATCGGCTTTTCCGTCAGCTAAGTCCTCAAATACGGTTATATCGTAACCGGGGACCGATCTGCCGTTTTTGTCGATATAGCCCGTTTCCTTGGTGTTGAAATCACCTGTGTAGTATGCCCTTATAAGTCCTGCAATTCCCACATCTGCGCCGTTCGGTGCAAAATCAGCTCTGAAATTGGAGTATCCTAAACCGTCCTTTAATACGTTAAAGCCCGAATCTGCTACAATATAGCCTTTTTTACCTGTTTCCTCTTCGAGAGTTACCTGATTATAGGACATAAAGCTGGTTATCTTTTCATAGATATTTTCCAGTGCGTCCGCATTTGATGCCTGAAAGAACTGCCCGTTTGTCTGAGCGGCGATCCCGTAAAGATAATCGGAATCAATATATTTTCCGAGACCTATGGTAAAGATAGTAATATTTGCCTTCTTTGCGGCATTTATCGCAGCGGATTCCTTTGCTTCATTTATCTGTGAGGGCATACCGTCCGTAAGGAGGATAAGATAATTTCTGTCATGCTTGCCCACACCCGAAAATTCGGCGGCAGCACCTGTAATAGCTCCTGCGATCTCAGTACCCGAAAAGATCTGATTTTTATTCCGTATATCGCTTATCTTCTTTTTTACTGCTTCATGATCGGAGGAGATAGGAGCAATATTTGCATAGCTGCCCGAAAACTCACCTGCGCCGTATTTTGCGTTCTTTCCCAGCATATCAATGAGGTCAGAGGCAAAGTCAAGGCGCTTGAACTCCACATCATTTTCCTCTGAGCCGGGGCATTGCTCCTCGGGGTACATTGAGCCTGAATTATCAATAAGGAAAAATATATTTGTATTTCCCGATTGGGAGATGACCGAGGCATCGCAGAGAGCGTAAATGCCGTTTTCGTTAATAAATGCGCTGACATTGTTATTTTTTGAATTTAGCTCACTTGTGACCTTTTCAAATTCCAGAGAGTCGGGGTTAAAGTAAAAAACGGAAAGATCGTTTTCCGATATACCATTTTCCGAGAGCTGTTCATCGGTATAGGGAAATGTAAGCTCACAGCTGTCAAAGCCCTTTGCACAGTAAAACTCCGTTGCATAGCCTATAAGACCGGGAGTTCCCTGTATACTGTTGTTTTCGATACGCATAAGGTAAGGTTCAACGCTCTTTGAAACACCTCTTACCCTTGCAATGACCTGATCTGAAGAAACAACTGCATCTTTAAGAAGCTGACTGTCGGGTGTAGAACCGTCCGTCATTTCTGCCATAGGGTCAAGACCCGCTCTTATTTCCGCTCCGTCATTAACGCCGTCGCCGTCGCTGTCGGCAATGGAGGGGAATGTAAAGGTAGATTCCAGCTCCGTATAATCCGAAAGCCCGTCCATATCCGTATCACACAGCCATATGGAAAGACCCATATTCTCTTTTTCTGTCTGAGACAGGGGACTTACCGAGGGAGTGGTATAGGGGATACTTGCATCTGTTACCTGACGGCTCTGACCTGTAAGGCGCAGATCTATGTCCTTATAGAATTTATCGTTAAGACTTCCGATGTAGATATGTGCGCCTGCATAGGCAACGATAATCACCACAATAAATATCGCCAGAGCCCTGCTTGCCTCCATAGAGGAAAGAGAATTGTTAAAATAACGGACAGTTGCGCTTTTTTTCTTTTTCCTGCCCTTGCCGTTTTTCTGATTTGCTTCATTCTCCTTTTTTTTCCGGGCAGCCTCTATTTCGGCTTTTTCTTTAAGGTAAGCCTCTACCTTTTTTTCTGTTTCCTGCGCCTTGCGATGTCTTTCCATAGCCTGTCTTGCTTCTTCAAGGCGGGCTTCCTCACGCTTGTTTTCTTCCTCACGTTTTTTTCGGTAATATTCCTGTTCCTTGACTTTTTTTGCTCTTGCGGCTTTAAGATCGTTGTCAAGTGCGTTCTCTGCCGCAGCCCTTCTTGCCTTTTCTTCTTCTGAGATAACAGGTCCGGGCGGAGTTGTTTTATTGCTCAATTCTTAATTCACTTCCCCTTTTTTTGCAGCGGTTTTGTATCCTGTAAAGTTTGCATCTATTATAATTATAGTATATATCTATGCTTTCTGTCAACAGTTTATTATCGACAATTTTTGCAATAATAATGTATAATTTTTTACATTCGTCAGCCTTGTCCAAGCTGAGAGGGGTGCTTTTTAAAGAAATCCACTCTCGGCTCTAAGAATACAAGCTTGTGATCTGAGCCTGTCAGCTCTTCAAGAGTAGAGAAGATATTGTCCCAGCACCATAAGTTTTCATCAAGCTGCATATATTCTCTTATCATCTCTGTGCCTTGCGGGGCAAGAGGGTGGAGGAGAACCGCCGCAGTTTTTATCATATGGAAACAGTCAATAAGGTATTGCCTTTTAATGTCAGTCCCCTCAGACTTGTCCGCTTCGTTTTTCAGCCTGTTCATGGTCTTGCTTGCTTTTCTGATATAGTAATCAAGGACATATGTTACCTGATGAAACTCTGTTTTGTACATAAATCTTTCATATTCGAGAACGGCTTTTTCCGCTTCTGCAAGAATTTCCGGTGATACCTTTCCTACGGGCATAACGCCGTCAAAATACTTTTGGGTGTCATAGAAACAGGTACGAATTATCCTGTTGAACACGTTGGAGAGAAGAAATCCCTCTTTTGTAACAGGATCGCTGTCCTCCTCACGGGCGGAGGGATCAAGGGGCTTTGGCTGGAAAGAAACGCTTCTCATGCCGAGTCCCAGTCCCAGCCAGTGCATTCTGAGCTGTTCGGCTGTATAGAGATCAAGAAGCTCCGCAGCCATAGGGGGCTTGACCTTTCCGCTGGAGGACGCCTTTTTATCGAGAAAAAGAATGTGGTGATTTGCCACAAGCACGGGCATAGTAAGGTTATCTCCTGTATCCTCGGGAGACATTTCGGATAGCTCCTTGCTTTGGAAAGCCATCCACATGGCAGTTTCGGCAATACCGTAGAAATATATGTTATCCTGACCGATAAACTGATACACCTTTGCATCTTTATCGCACCAGAATTTTTTCCATTCGGAGACATCTCTGCCCTTTGCTTCAAGCGCTGCACAGGTAAATGAGATAGGCGCCCAGAGAGATTCGGGCCATACCCAGACTGTCAGCCCCTTTTCGCACTCCAGCTCAGGAGCGGGGACTCCCCATTCGATATTTCCCGTAAGGCGGAAGGGGACAAGTGTCTTGCTCTCTCTGAATCGTACACCTCTGCTGTTAAGCAGTCTGCACGCTTCATCTCTTTCGGAAAGCTCCCTGAAAGTAATGGTAAATGAGGTTTTTCCCTCAGCAAAGGTATGCTCTGCCATTTCGGGAGCAAGCTTTTTGTAAGTATCAAGGTAGCTGTTCATTACATAGATAGCGGGAGGCTCCAGAAATTCTTTGATAGTTTTTGTTACGACCGGGCGGATATTTTCCTCCTTTTCCATAATAGCCACCATATCTTTGAGATGATCGCTGTATTCGGGCAGACGGAAATACCAGTTTACCACATCCTTCATAACAGGCGTTTCCCCCGTCAGCGTGCTTCTCGGGTCGATAAGAGCGGAGGGCATATACTGATGCCCCAGATCGCATTCATCGGCGTAGCCCTTTTCCGAGGGGCAGCCTTGCACAGGACATTTGCCTACCACCTGTCTGCCGTTTAAAAACATACCTGCCTTTTCGTCATAGAACTGAGCAGTTGATATCTTTTTTAGATGACCCATTTCGTAAAGACGTCTGATAAAGCGATCGGAGACCATATTATGCCATTCGGCTGTTCTGCCGAGACCCGATGCGCCGAACAGATCAAGGGATATATCATAATCATCAAGAGTTTTTTTCTGAGCATCATGATTTTTCTGAACATAGTCACGGATAGAGCCTTCAAATCCCTGCTCGCAGGCTTTTCTGTAGCCCTCGGCGATAGGGGAGCCGTAGCAGTCCGTCCCCGAGACGAATAACACATTATCCTTGCCTATCCTGTCACGCAAAAAGCGGGCGTAAACGTCCGCAAAAACAAAAACTCCTCCCACATGACCAAAGTGCAGCGTCTTGTTGCCGTAGGGCATACCACCTGTAATGACGGCTCTTTTCGGAAACACCGGGCGGTTATCCCTGCTCGGAGCATTTTTCTTTTTAAAATTGGATTCTTTATTTTCAGCCATTTTTCGATCCTCCGCAATCTTCCTGCAGTCTGTTCATAAGACTGCTGTTATATTATTATTTTACCACATTCTTCCCATGATTTCAAGTAGGGTATATTATTTTTTTATGTTTTTAATGCAATTATCCTTACGGCACTAAGATAATAATTGTATTGTAGGCTTGATTTACATTTTATTTACAAAAATATTTTTACAGAATCTTTAATCATGGTAAAGAAAATGTTAAAATTTAGAGTAGAGCAAAACACCGAACTCAAAGGCAGAAAAATTGAAGAGAGCAGGAAAAACAAAAGAAAAAGCAGAT
>CANQPL010000003.1 GCA_947625735.1 uncultured Clostridia bacterium | reverse complement strand
GGAAACGCTCCTCCCCTGTCAGATACAGAAAAAAGAGGCAAGAATCAAATTTACTTTCTTGCCTCTTGCTTCTTATTATCTTGCTTCTTGCAGCGGACGAGGCTCTTTATGCGGATAAGAAGAATAAAATCGGCTCTGTTATAAAATAAAAAAAGTCAGTAATTTTAAGAAGCAGGGATCGGGAATTAAAATTATCCCGCTCCCGCTTCTTTTTGCTTTTTTCATATTTATAAATTGCAATAGGAAACGCTCCTCCCCTGTCAGATACAGAAAAAAGAGGCAAGAATCAAATTTACTTTCTTGCCTCTTGCTTCTTATTCTCTTGCCTCTGATATCACAGCTTTTTGAATTTCTGGAAAAGCCAGTAGATCAGCACAAATGCCAGATTATAAAGGAGTACATTTGTAACTGTAAGCTCCTGTATGGACTTTAGCAGTACCATTGTAAGAGTGAGAAGTATTCCCAGCAGAATAGCCGCTGCCTGCATGGCAAGTCCCACATTTATGGTGCTTCTGAGACGTCCCGCCCCCAGAATAAGCTGAGAGAACGCCGCAAAGCTGCCCGAGCAGGCAAGTGTCGCAGGGCGTTTGGGACAGTATTCCGTTGTCTTTTCAAAATCGCTGTGAAGCCTGAACGGTATCAGTTTAAACATGGACGGCGACACTTCAAACATGGCGGAGAGCTTCTGCACATCGAGCATTGAATCCACCGAACGTATCATGACCGATATACCTCTGTGCTCCAGCTCTTTAAGAGCCTGTGCGATCCTGAATACGGGAGTAAGCTCTATTATAAACATTGCCGAAAGCTGACCGGAAATTGAAAGATAAACGGCGATCTTGTTTTCGTCTGTATATTCGCTTTCCTTTGCGGCAGAGGGCAGTCCCTCTATGCTGTGGTTCTGCATAAGCTCTCTGTTTCCAAGCAGCACTCTTTTGTTGTTTATCCAGCCGCAAAGACCCATGGTATCTTCATAAAGATAGCTTTCAACGGGATTGAGCATTTCTGTTTTTCCCACGATGATGTCATAGAACATACTTTTAAGGACACTTCCCGACTGGCTTGTAAGGCTTGCCGCTTCAACTATTGCCTCGTCTATGCTTGTATCGGGGAAGGATTTGATATTTTTAAGAGTAATACTTCCGGGAGGGAAAAGCTGCGCTGCATCTACAAGTATGCTGTTGGTATCAGCAAATTCCTCTATGCAGTCAAAGCCCAGTATCGTTCCTCTGTTTTCCGCATATTTGCGGGACGCTCTTTCCATGGGGAGATTTACAACTAACATCATGGCATAACATGAGCATATGGCGGCGCAGGCGGAAAATGCCGAAAGCCCCACGCACACACCTGCAAGAGTGCCGTACTCGGAGCGGGACATAAGTCCTGCTATCACTCCCACCGCAAGACCCGCTCCTGTAATTATAGGCGCAACTATACGGCAGAAACGGTCTGTGCTGTCCCCCGAAAAGGAGGTTTTGAGAAAATCCGAAATGACTTCGGTTTTCTGCATACCCGCAAGTATGGGAATATCGGTGACAGAACCTCTTGTAAAATTCTGCGCCCGTTCGTCGTCGTCCACAATAAAGAGGGCGTAGTGGTCGGTATCCCCCGAAATGTGGGAGAAGCTGCGCTGAGTGCGGTTGACGATAAGCAGCTTTCCGATAGTGTTGAAAATAAGAGAGCCTATTGCAACGGGCATATAAACATAGGCAAAGCCGTTGCGGATTATATTTGTATCCCCTGCAATGGCAAGCATTGAGGTAGCAAGGCTTGTCACCAGTGAGAGTGCTGAAAGGGAATCACAGTCAGCCTTTCCCGACAGCAGTTTTCCTATGCCGCTTGTTACCGTCTGATAGGCAAAAAATCCCGCAATAATGCCGAATATACTGTTAATAAAGAGAAATTCCCCCGGTTCTGCTGTCCTGTTTATCATAGTCACCTTTTGCAGAACAGGCAGCGAATAGTCGTTTGCCGCCGCAATATATGCCGTTACCGCAAAGCAGGCGATAAGTATGAGAAGTCTTACCGCAAGCTTGTTTTTCTGACCGCTTATGTGAGCGGAAATGGAAGGGGCATCATCAAGCTTTTCGTAATCCTCGATCTCGTCGTCATCGTCCGGGGCTGTTTCCTCGGCAGCCTCCTCCTCATCGCCGATAAGGTGGAAATTTTTCACCTTATCGCTGCGGCGTTCTTTAAGTTCGTTGAGCTTTTTAAGCTCTGCGCTTGCTCTCTGATTGTTAAGCTGAGCTGTATCCTGAATGAGCTTGTCCGAAAGGTCAATATCCAGATCGGAAATATGCTTGCGCTCAATGGGAGCTACGCCGTTTTTGGGGGGCAGTTTTTTTATTTTTTTCGCACCCTCCAGCAGTTCCGAGCCCTCTCCGCCCGAGCTGTCCTTTGCAAGGAGCTTATTGAAAATATCCGTAAATCCTCTGAGGGGAGAGGTATCTGTCGCCGGCTGAGGGTTCGGTTTTCTGTTTTTTTCGTACTGATCGAGTATGCTGTCAATATCGTCAAGAGAGGAATATTTATCAAAGGGGTCTTTGGAGTCCTTTTTCTGATTTTTGGAGGATATTTTTTCGGGCTTTACCTTTATATGCTCCTTTTGTGCATTGTCATGGTACTTTCTGGCATATTCCTCCTCACGTTCCATTTTTTCGGAGAAGCTGGCACCCGCTTTCGGAGCGGAGGGGAAAATTTCGTCCTCATTGTCTAATATCTCGGCAGCCGCCTCCTCCGAGATAAGGGGAGCGCTGCCGTATTTACGGTCAAAATCGTCCTCATCATCAAAGGAATGTATGCCTTTGAGATCATCTGCAAGATCAAGCCCGTACTTTTTCGGCGCAGGCTTTACCTTTACTTTTTTCTTTGATTTTTCCTTTTTGCGGCTTTCCTCCTCGGCTTTCAGCTCCGCCGAGGTTTTCAGCTCATCGGGCATAAATTTGCGGTCATAGTCGCCGCTTATTATTTCATAATCTATCTGCTTTATCTTTTTCTTTTTATCCTCTTCGGACAGCTCCTCCTCTTCGGGAACGCCCGCCGCTTTTGCACTTTCCTCCTCCCGCTTTCTTATCTCAGCTATAGTGGGATAATCGGAGGTGAGGGAGATATTTATTTCACTAAGGTCTATATCTGTAGTGGATTTGCGGCTGTCGAATATATCGCCAAGCCCCGAATCCTCAAAATTCCGTGTTGCGGGATAGCTGTTCAGGATATCGTCAAGATCGGAGCTGCTGCCGCTTCCGGAGCGGTGTTCGCTCAGTATATCGTCAAGAGAATATTTATTTTCCGACAAGATCCATGCCTCCTTGAAGTTTTTCAAAGTCCATGAGAAGTCTCACGTTAACTGCCGTTTACGGGTACAGTACCAACGAAAGGCAGTATATCATACGCCTGTTCTTTGTCTTACTGTTTCATATATAAGTATTCCCGCAGCCACAGAGGCGTTAAGGGAGGTTATTTTTCCAAACATCGGGAGACTTACGATATAGTCGCATTTTTCTCTTACCAGCCTGCCCATGCCGCTGCCCTCTGAGCCTATGACGAGTGCTGCCGCTCCCGTAAGAGAAACAGTCCTGTAATCGCTGCCGCCTGCGTCCGAACCGTATATCCATACGCCGTTCTGTCTGAGTTTATCGAGGACGGCGGGAATATTCGGGACTCTTGCCACGGGGAGCCAGCTTGCCGCACCCGCAGAGGTCTTAAAGACTGTGGCGTTAAGCGAGGCACTTCTTCTTTTCGGTATAATTATGCCGTCAGCACCGGCAGCCTCGGCTGTACGGATAACAGCGCCCAGATTATGGGGATCCTCTATCTCATCGCATACGATTATAAACGGAGGAGTGCCTTTTTTTGCGGAAACGGCAAGGATATCCTCCACAGTCACATATTCGGCGCAGGCACCTGATGCTATGACCCCCTGATGAGAGCTTGTCCCGCACATTCTTGTGAGTTTTTCGTCGCTGACATTTTTAACGGTGATATCATGCTCCCTTGCGATCCTGACAATAGAACCCATGCTGCCGCCCGCATTTGAATTTACATAAAGGATATCTATAGGTCTGCCCGCTTTAAGAGCCTCAAGCACGGGATTCCTGCCTATTATAAGACCCTCGGGCGCTTCCTCTGTATCGGCGGCGTCCTTTGTCCGCACTTTTTCGGTATACTTATCGGGAGCGGGACGGCGTCCTCTCTTTTCCCTGTAACGATCGTTTTTATTTATCCGCTGCGCCATTTGCGATTACCTCCGCAGAAAATTAATGTAAAAAACACCTATTCTATATTATTATACTACATTTCAACAGATTTTGCAATAGCTATATGCACAAATCCTCAAAAAAATTAACGGGTAAATTTTATGTGATACTCATGCATTGAGGTTTCGTTTATCGGGAAAGTATATTCTGTTCTTTAGTATTTTTATTTTGGATAACCGCCGCAGATTTTTACTATGATTCAATTTTATTGTAGATTTTTGTGCGGCGGGGCATGAAGAGCAATTGACAAGGGGGCGGGAGTTGTGTGACTTTTGAAAATGTTTTTAAGGCAACACCGCACAAAGCCGTATAGCGTTCTTTGTGTGGTGTTGCCTTAAATTGTTTAAAAGTGCAGATTTGTTTATCGGGGTAATATATTTTGCTTCTCCCCGTTTTCTATGGCACTAATGTGCCGTGCAGACTTCTTTACGTCAGCAAGATAACCGCCGCATTTTTTAACTCCACCGTTTATACTGCTATAAATCCGGAGTCACGCTCTCCCCGTGTTTTTCTTTGCGGCGGTTATCCCTCTCCCCGTTTATCTGCTCCCATGCTTGATTGTGGAGATTTGTTTGTTATGCGCTCCATTGCTGGGGTTTCACCCCAGACCCCACGAGGGCTCTGCCCCTCGACCCCGCAAGGGCGCTGCCCTTGACCCGCAGCCTTTTGAAAAAAGGCCGGCGAAAACTTTAACTTGTGTTTGTTTTGCTTTGATTTCTTTTTTTGTGCTTCTGCCTTTGGCTGTTGCTTTTTCCGGAAATATATGCTATAATTATTACAATGTCCCTAAGGAGGAGATATATTTGAAGAAATTATTAAAATACATGAAAGGATATATTAAAGAATGTATTCTCGGACCCCTTTTCAAGCTCCTTGAAGCACTTCTTGAACTGCTTGTGCCTCTTGTTGTGGCAGCGGTCATTGATAACGGTATCGCCCGGGGAGACAGAAGCTATACTGTAAGAATGTGCCTTTTGCTTGTGGGCTTCGGTGCGGCAGGTCTTGCTTTTTCCCTGACAGCCCAGTATTTTGCGGCAAAAGCGTCCGTGGGCTTTGTTACAAAGGTAAGGCACGCTCTTTTTAAGCATATCGGTGAGCTTTCCTTTACCGAGCATGACGAGCTGGGCGCATCTACGCTCATTACCCGTATGACAGGTGATATGGAACAGGTACAGTCGGGCGTGAATCTTACTCTGAGACTTCTTCTGCGGTCCCCCTTTGTGGTGTTCGGGGCAATGATAACGGCTTTTACGGTAGACAGAAAATGCGCCATGATCTTTTTGTATGTGACGATTATTCTTCTGGCGGTGGTATTTGCTATCATGCTTATATGTATACCTTTGTATAAAAAGGTGCAGAAAAAGCTGGACAGCGTTACTCTTATTACAAAGGAGGATCTGACGGGGGTAAGGGTGATAAGAGCCTTTTGCAGGGAAAAGGAGGAAACCGAGGATTTCAGAAAGCGAAACGCCGGTCTTTGCGCCGCTCAGGAATTTGTGGGTAATATTTCTCTGATGATGAACCCCGTTACCTATATAATCATAAATCTTGCGGTGATAATCCTTGTGCATAACGGCGCACTGCGTGTGGAAACGGGAGATCTTACTGTGGGAGAGGTGGTAGCGCTTTATAATCTGATGAGTCAGATACTGGTTGAGGTCATAAAGCTGGCGGATATGATAATCAGTCTGACAAAGAGTATAGCCTGCGGGAACCGCATTCAGGCGGTGCTTGATACTCCCTCCTCCATTATTTCGGGCAGCGGGACTGTACCTGCGGACAGCGGCTATGCGGTGGAGTTTATTGGTGCGGGATTAAGATATAAGGACGCGGCTGAAAATGCTGTTTCTGATGTGACGCTTGCCGTTAAAAAGGGCGAAACTATCGGCATTATCGGCGGTACGGGTTCGGGAAAAAGCTCTCTTGTGAATCTGATACCCAGATTTTACGATACCTGTTCGGGAGAGGTGCGTGTAAACGGCGTGAATGTGAAAAATGCGGATCTTAAAAGTCTGCGGAGCCGTATCGGCATCGTTCCCCAGAAGGCTGTGCTTTTTAAGGGAACAATAAGGGAAAATCTTCTCAGAGGAAACGAAAACGCCTCTGATGAGGAAATAATGCTTGCTGCAAAAACGGCTCAGGCTCTTGACGTGATAAGGGTCAAGGGCGGTCTTGACGGTGAGATCGAGGCGGGCGGCAGAGATCTTTCGGGAGGTCAGCGGCAAAGACTTACCATAGCAAGGGCGCTTGTGCGCCGACCCGATATTCTTATCCTTGACGACAGCTCCTCAGCTCTCGATCAGGCAACCGATGCAGCACTGCGCCGTTCTCTGCGTGAAACGGACTTTTCCCCTGCGGTGTTCATAGTTTCACAAAGAATAGCATCTATTGCCCATGCGGACAGGATAGTGGTTCTTGATGACGGCATGGTAGCGGGGATAGGAACAAACGAGGAACTGCTGGGAAGCTGCGATGTCTACAGGGAGATATATCTTTCACAGCTGGGAAAGGAGGCGGTATAATGGCAAAGGGCGGAAAAAGCACTCTCAAAAGGATAATGGCCTATGTGGGGCGTTATCGTTTTCCAATGGTGTTATCGGTCATAATGGCGGCGTGTCAGGTGGGGCTTTCTCTTTATGTACCCATACTTATCGGACAAGCCATTGACCTTATTGTGGGAGCGGGCAGAGTTGACTTTACGGGGATAAGGGTCATTTTGCTGAAAACGGCTGCTGCGGCGGCGGGTGCTGCGGCGCTCCAATGGTGCATGAACCTTATCAATAACCGTGTGACCTGCCGTGTGGTGCGGGATATGAGAAATTCAGCCTTTGAAAAGCTTAACACTCTGCCCCTCTCCTATCTTGACTCTCACCCTGCGGGGGAAACGGTCAACCGTCTTATCTCGGACGCAGATCAGTTTTCGGACGGACTTCTTATGGGATTTACCCGATTTTTTACGGGAGCGGTGACTATTGTGGGAACGCTTTTCTTTATGCTTTCCATAAATGTGCATATCGCTCTTGTTGTTATACTGCTCACCCCCCTGTCCCTTTTTATCGCAAAATTTATAGCAAAGCGCACCTATGATATGTTCCTCCTCCGCTCACGGACAAAGGCGGAACAGACTGCTTTTATTGATGAAATGATAAGCGGTCACAAGACCGTTGCCGCTTTCGGGGGAGAAGAAAAGAACCTTATCCGGTTTGACGAGATAAACACACGTCTTGAAAAATGCTCCATGAGTGCAACGTTTTTCTCCTCCCTCACAAATCCCTCCACAAGATTTTTAAACAACTGCATATATGCGGGAGTGGCTCTTACGGGAGCGCTGATATGCATTTCAACGGCGGGCAGTGCAGCGCCCTTTACGGTGGGGCAGCTTTCCTGTTTTCTTTCCTATGCCAACCAGTACACTAAGCCGTTTAATGAAATATCGGGCGTAATAACCGAGCTTCAGAATGCTTTAGCCTGTGCATCAAGGCTTTTTGAGCTGTTGGAGGAGACTTCCGAGCAGTCCGACAGCGGGAATGCTGACATACCTCATGCAAAGGGAGATGTACGTTTTAACGATGTGTCATTTTCCTATCAGCCCGACAGACCTCTTATCGAGGGGCTTGACATATCCGCAGACAGGGGTCAGAGAGTGGCGATAGTCGGTCCTACTGGCTGCGGAAAGACTACCATAATAAATCTGCTCATGCGTTTTTACGATGTAACGGGCGGAGAGATACTTATTGACGGGCAGGATATATCCGCAGTCACTCGTTCAAGCCTCAGAAAAAACTTCGGCATGGTGCTTCAGGATACATGGCTCAAAACGGGTACTGTGCGGGAGAATATCTCTTTCGGTTATCCCGATGCCACCGATGAGGAGATAAGGGCAGCAGCAAAGGCGGCGCACGCCCACAGCTTTATAAAGCGTCTCCCCGACGGGTATGATACGGTTATCGGCGAGGAGGGGGGCAGTCTTTCTGAGGGACAAAAGCAGCTTCTCTGCATTGCACGTGTAATGCTCCGTCTGCCGCCCATGCTTATACTTGACGAGGCGACAAGCTCCATAGATACAAGAACGGAGGTACGCATACAAAGGGCTTTTGACGAGATGATGAAAGGGCGGACCTGTTTTATAGTGGCGCACCGTCTTTCCACTGTCAGGGAGGCGGATATGATACTTGTTATGAAAGACGGCAGAATAATCGAACGGGGCAGGCATGAGGAACTTCTTAAACTGGACGGGGCATATGCAAAGCTGTATAATTCTGCATTTTGAATAGTATTCTTTTGTTATTTTCTGACCGCTGCGGCATAGAATTTTCCAAAACTGCGAATCCTATTCACACAGATATAATAATTATGGTATATAATAGGTATAGTAATTGAAACAGAAAGGCTGAATTTAGCAATATGACAGGCTCCGACAAAAGAATAGTAATTTTTGTTACCGTGCTGTTAATGCTTGCTCTGGGCGCATCGGCAGTGATAGCATATGCGGGAACTATGGAGGAGGACAACACCGGAAAGGCAGGATATACGAAGGAGCAGGGCATACCGAAAAAGGTAGCATATTTAAGATCCGACACCTATACAACGCCATTCGGCACATTTGAGCCGATAGAAAAGGTACTTGAAAGAAATGAGTACATGACGCTTCACCCCTCGGTTATCGAGGGGAAAGCGGCTCTTGACTATATAACCCCCACAGAGGACGCCGACAAGGCTGTGAAGATCATGGAGAATGTCGCCGCACTTGCGGATAAGATATGTGACGGCATTGAAAACGATTACGACAAGGTGACCGCCCTTGCCATGTGGGTAGGGCAGAATGTAGCCTATGATATGGACACCGCTCAGAGCGATGTGTATGCTCTTTCGGTCATAAGTCTTGAAGCGGTGACGGAAAACGGCTTTAAGACCACCTGTGCGGGATTTTCCAACCTGTTTTCGGCATTGTGCTTTACGCAGGATATATACTGTCTTAATATGAAAGGCGGCACTTCAAGCGAGGGGTGGTCAAGGAGCGAGCTTCTTGATGCCCCTGCCAACCATGAATGGAATGCTGTCGCTGTTGACGGGGAATGGTACTATGTGGACTGTACATGGATATCCGATTACAGCTACGAAAACGGCGAATACACAGAGGAAACAAAATGTATGCCGTTCTATTCTGCAATGGGATTCGGAGAAATGAGCATTGAACACAGGATAGACAGATGTGAGTACAGAAACTATGCATCAGCGGGAAAATAATGTGCATTTCCCCATTATAAAAAACGGAGTGCCGCTGCACGATCTTTGTGCGGCGGCACTCCTGCTCTTTTTTTGGGGCTTTTTCCGTTTTGTCTACAGTTGTATTATTACGGCTTTTCCTTTGATTTAAAGCATATCCCCGCTAACAGTCCGAAAAAGATAGCTGCGGTAATACCCGCAGAAGCGGCTGTAAGACCTCCCGTTATAACGCCTATAAGACCACGGGTGTCTACGGCATTTTTCACGCCCTCTGCAAGAGCATTTCCGAAGCCTGTAAGCGGCACAGCCGCACCTGCTCCCGCAAGGTCGATGATCGGGCGGTACAGTCCGAACGCTCCCAGTATAACGCCTGCCACCACATAGGCAACAAGTATTCTTGCGGGGGTAAGCTTAGTGTAATTTATAAGGATCTGTCCTACTGCACAGAAAAGACCTCCTATGATAAATGCCCAAAGATAATTCATGAACATAAATATCTGCTCCTTTCTTAGGAAATAGTCTGCATCGTCAGCAGCCGATGTGTACCGCATGAGAAATGCCCGGAATGCTCTCTCCCTGCTGTGTGAGAGTGGGCGACATAAGCGCTCCTGTAGCGCAGAAAAGGATATTTTTATATTCTCCGCATTTTATCTTGTCAAGGAAGTATCCGCAAAGCACCGAGGCGCTGCAGCCGCAGCCCGAGCCGCCTGCATGGACGTCCTGTTCGGAAGTGTTGTAGATCATAGTGCCGCAGTCCTTGTAGCGGGAAGCGATGTCAATGCCGTCCTTGCCCAGAAGCTCTATAAGCAGAGTGCCGCCCACTCTGCCCAGATCGCCTGTTACGATAAGGTCAAAGTCCTCCGGGGACATTTTTCTGTCCTGAAGATGTGTTTTTATCACATAGGCAGCAGCGGGAGCCATAGCAGCCCCCATATTGTTGGCGTCCGTAACGCCCATATCAATGATCTTTCCGATAGTGGCAGCCTTTACCACAGGACCTTTTCCCTCCTCATGGGGAGAAAGAACACAGGCGCCCGAAGCGGTACAGGTCCATTGGGCGGTGGGAGTCCTTACTCCTCCGTAGGAAAGGGGGAATCTGAACTGCCTTTCCGCAGAGCAGAAATGTGAGGAGGTGGCTGCCGCAACGTTCCCGCCGATGCCGCTGTCGGTCATAAGAGCCGCAAGCATAAGACTTTCCGACATAGTTGAGCAAGCCCCGTAAACGCAGATAAGGGGTATTTCCAGATCCCTCAGACCGTATGATGTGGTGGTACACTGATTCATAAGATCCCCTGCGATCATGAAATTTATATCGTCCTTTGAAAGATTGCCCTTTTCAAGAGCCTTTAGCACCGTAAGACGGATAAGCTCACCCTCCGCCTTTTCCCATGTTTCCTGTCCGAAATAGGCGTCCTCATAGATCTGATCGAAGCATTTGGATAATGGTCCCTCGCCCTCCATTTTTCCGCCTATTGCCGCATAGCTGCGGATAAGGGGCGGAGAATCCATGATAAATGTATTTCTTGATATTCTTTCAGCCATTTTGACCGTCCTTTCAGTAAATACTTTTGTTATCAGTATTTACTTTAAGCGGCGCATTATCCGTGGAAATCAAAGGGATAAACTTAGTTTGCGGAATGGATTTTTGTTTAGCTGTTCAAAATAATTATTGTAAAAAAATTTTTTGAATTTGTTTTGACGAAGTGCAAAAGGACTGACGGTAACAGTTTTTCAAGGAAAACCAAAATAAAAAAGGCAGAGAAGCTGAAATTCTCCGCCTTATATGTAAACAAATCAATACTGTGCCGCTGTAATGCTTACGCTGAATTTACCAGAGAGGTACATCGGTCACTTCGCTGACTTCCACAGGTTCTTCAATGACCGAACCCTCGTCCACTGCATCGGGAGCAGTGGGATCGAGAACGTATACCGAAACGGCTCTGTTGCCCCACTGTATACAGTCGTCATACTCATTCATGAACAGGTCAACAATAATGCGTCCCTTTCTTACCGTTCCGCCCGTATCGGCAGCTATGGCGTATCCGTAGACCTCGCCGTCATCGGCAACAATGTAAAGCTCTGTGCCGTAGGGAATGACATTGGGGTCAACTGCCACATACCCCTGAAAAACCTCCTTGCCCGTTGACATAAGCGCATCGGGTTCGGCTGTATATGCACAGGAACGTCCCGTAAGTACCTTGCTGTAATTTTCGGGCAGACCGTTTTCGTCAAGCTCCAGCCATTCGGGAACGGTGAGCTTTGAGGCATAATCGGGGCTGTAAACGCCCTCATCTGCTTCTTCACTTTCTTCAGAAATGCGGGCAAACATATCCTCTTCGGTAATGATCTCCTCTCCGTCCTCTGAATGCATGGGAGGCATAACACTTATAATGTTACCCTTTGCGGGATTGGCGGACGCTTTGAGCGTTCCTTTCAGAATGACCTCGTTTACTGCGGGTTTGGTAATGTCTTTGTCTGTTACGACAACTTCATCTACCTTGCCGTCAACAAACCTTGTATTTGTCTTTATCACTACCTCGCCGCACTCGCCCTCGGTCAATGTCCGTGTGCAGTCCTCGGAAACCGTGTCGTCCTCTATATATTCGGTTTTAAAATCGTAGGAACGGATATGTGTATCCTCACGGTAGCTTACACGCTGTACCGTTATAGTGCAGCTTTCTTCTATCTTCTCATCGGGGAGCGGCGAAACGATATCGTCTTCTCCGATAACAACGCCTGCCTTGTCAAGAATGCTTTCTACATCTGCTCCCGCTGCCGCATAAACGGGGATTTTTTCACCGTCTGCCGAGATGGTTACTCTTATGTAGCTTTCACCCAGTATATTACCCGTGCCTATCTCACTTGAAAGGCTTTCAGATGCTGCCGCCCCTATCTGCTCGGGAACGACCGTATCTGTCATGTCCGCAGCGGTACTTGTCTTTGCTGCGCTGTTATATATTCCCGCACCTGCAAGCACTGCAATGGCAAGCGCCGCTGCGGGCAGGATATGTTTTCTCTTGCTTGTATTTTGATCCATTTTTATTCTCCCTCCGAATACGGCTGTCCGAAAAATTTACTCAAAGTTAATTCCCTGTATGAACTACGACGAAAATGTTTTACGGATAACTCAGCTTTTTCTTACAAGAAAAATTTTTTGAACCGCCTGACTCATCAAAAAGGTTTCAAAACGGTTACAAAATCAATTTACTTTGTAATTATACCGTAATTTCTTTTTTCTGTCAAAGCAAATTTTTTATGAAAAATTGTGCAAAATGACTAAATATTGTCGATTTTGTTCACAAACAAGGCGATTTTAAAGGCGGATACGACTTTATTTTTCAAAATCAGACAAATTTTTTTGTAAGAAGCTACAAATCGTATATGCACATTTCAGTCGGCTGAAAAAATACAGTTTGTATAATGTTAAATAGTGTGTATTTTCATCTTTTATGTTAAACGATTACATACTTTGTTCATTCAAACAGTAAAGCTATTGAAAAAACGCATAAAAAATCTGTTTAAAATTATGCAATATGCTGAAATTTGCTTATTTTTTTAAAATGGAAAGAAAGTTTTGATTTGCACTTGAAAAATGTCCCGAAAAGTTATATAATAAAAGTGCAGATCAAAGAGAGACACCAAAGAATATGGAAAAGAGGCGCAGATATGAATATGAAAAAGAATGTGAGAAGATCAGACGACAGAGACATTATCCGCACCATGATCCCCGTGGTGACTGCACTGTTTGTGCTTATGCTCTCTGCGGCGTATATTGCATACCGCATGGTAAGCAACTATAATTATAACGAGCGCTGGAAGGACTACGACGAGTGCGGGTTGGGCTGATATGTACATTTATAATGTAAAGCTCCTTACCATGGACGCTCCGCCTGTCGACAGGGGATTTGTTAAGATAGAGGGAAAACGTATTGCCGAGGTTGGCAGCGGCATTCCCGAGGATATCGGAATGGGGGATATTGACGGCAAGGGTAATATTCTCATGCCCGGATTTATTGATATCCACACCCACATGGGTCTTATAGGTGACGGGTGCGGCGAGGAGGGCATAGACATCAATGAGGGCAGCGATCCTGTAATGCCTCATCTGCGGACTGTGGACGGACTTAATTTCTATGACGGTTATTTTAATGATGCGGTAAGAGCGGGCGTTACCTCGGTAATTACGGGCGTAGGCTCTCTTGACCCCATAGGCGGGGATATGATCGCCGTCAAAACTGCGGGGCGCTGCCTTGATGAAGCGTTTATCCGCAGAGCGGGAATAAAATTTGCACTGGGGGAAAATCCAAAGTCCTATTATAATGACAAGGAAGAAGCTCCCCAGACACGCATGGCGACAGCTGCCCTTATAAGAGAGGCGCTTGAAAAGGCACGCCGTTATATGGTGCTTTGCGAAAATGCCGAGGATATTTCCGATTATCCCGAATATGATATAAAAAGCGAGGCTCTTATACCTTTATTAAAAGGAGAGCTGAAGGCACATTTTCACTGCCACAGGGCGGACGACATTCTTACCGCGCTGCGGATATGCGATGAATACGGGCTTTGTCCGCTGCTTATCCACTGCACCGAGGGGTATCTTATTGCGGATATTCTGGGCGAAAGGCAGGCAGGTGCGGCGGTGGGTCCCATTATCTGCGACAGGGGCAAGCCCGAACTTATGAGGGCAAGCCTTGAAAATGCGGCAAAACTCCACAGGGCGGGAGTAAAGATCGCTCTGTGTACCGATCACCCCGAAACTCCTATCGGCTTTTTTACTGCGGGAGCGGCTTACTGTGTTAAAAACGGTCTGCCCTATGATGCGGCTCTCAGAGCGGTAACGACAGATGCCGCCGAGCTTGGGGGCATAGCAGACAGGGTCGGCTCAATAGCCTGCGGAAAGGACGCCGATCTTATACTTATTGACGGAGATCCTCTGGATATCCGCTCTGACATTATTATGACAATGATTGACGGAAAGACTGTTTACGAAAGGAAGTATCCCAATGAACAGAGCAATTAAAAAAGCCATGGCATTTACGGCAGCTGCCGCAGTGCTGGGAGGTGTGCTTACAGGCTGCAGCGACAGCGGCACAGGTACACAGGAGGATACTGCCGCTGCGGTCACCACTGCTCCCGCAGAGCAGGAGCAGACAAGCAGCGGGATTAATGCCATTTACGGTGAGGTGCGGACAGAATTCAATACCTCTCTCGATCTTTCGGACTATCCTCTTACAGAATCCGAAGTGCCTGCTGATTTTGAGCTTGTTATAGAAGCGGAAAGCGGTGCTTTTTCGGGAAGTGCTGCCGCTCATGAGCTGCCCGAGGCGTCCGGAGGCGGCTTTGTTAACGGAGTCAATGTGGAGGGCGATGAGTTAAAGCTCACGGCTCAGATAGAATATACGGGATTTTACGATCTGGATTTTCTTACTATGGGCAGTGCAGGACGGGTAAACAATGTTCTGCTTGACGGAATGAAGATAGGGGATATTACTACTATGGATCCCGTATTCTTTGCGGACACGCCCCTTAACAACATCTATCTGGAAAAGGGTACTCACGAGATAAGCATAACCCCGAGCTGGGGGTATATAGATATAGACTGCCTGAAAATAAAGGCTGCGGCATCGCCCATTACCGCCGATGATTACAAGGTAGAGCCGACGCTTACAAATCCCAATGCAGACGACAACACAAAGCGGCTTTTCAAGTTTCTCTGTGATATTTACGGCAAATATTCTCTGGCGGGGCAGTATGCCGATGAGGGCAGAGCCTCCTCGGAGTTTGAGAAGATAACCGCAAAAACAGGCAAGTCCTTTGCTGTTCTGGGTATGGACGTGAGCGGTTACAGCCTGGGCAGCAAGGTACACGGCAGCGAATCCTCCACAATAGAATATGCCTATGACTGGTACAAGAATGCGGGCGGCATAGTACAGCTTTGCTGGCACTGGACATCTCCCGAGGCGTATGCGGTAAATTCGGGGGACAATATGTGGTACAGCTCCTTTTACAAGGAGGGTTCAAAGCTTGACCTTGACAAGATAATGAACGGTGAGGACGAGGTCGGATATCAGCTGCTTATGGACGATATTGACAATATGTCAAATGAGCTTGCACGTCTGAGAGATGAGGGCGTTCCCGTACTCTGGAGACCCCTTCACGAGGCATCGGGCGGCTGGTTCTGGTGGGGCAACTGTGAGCCTGAAAGCTATATCAAGCTGTGGAACGTGATGTACGATAAAATGACAAATGAGCATAATCTTACCAATCTTATATGGATATGGAACGGTCAGGATCCTGCATGGTACCCCGGAGACGATACGGTGGATATAAACGGCTGGGATATCTATGCGGGCAATCATGTGGACACATCACAGAGCGGACGTTTTGCGGATATGGCGAGAAATTACGGCAGCAAAACAAAGCTCATCGCACTTACGGAAAACGGCTGCGTTATGGATCCCGATAAGGTATTCTGCGATAATGCAAGGTGGCTTTTCTGGGGGACATGGAGCGATCCCTTCACCATGAAAATGGGCGTTGTCATCAATGATGAGTACACCACTATTGAGCTGCTTACAAAGGCGTATAATCATGAAAGAGTGCTTACCCTTGATGAGCTGCCCGATCTTAAAAATTATGACCTTGGCGAATAAGCGGACGGGAAAACAGAGTTTGTTTACCCGGGATATGCTCTTATGATATTTGCGTGTGAAAAAATGACCCTTTCGGTTTAACGGAGGGTCATTTGTTGTCTGATAACCACATAATTTTGTGCGGTATTGCCTTAACGGCAAAAAAAACCTTTGATAATTATGCAGATTGCTGATTGAAATAAAGGTATAATAATGGTATAATTATATTGTGCGTGAGTTTTCAGAAACGCTTTATTCTTTTTATTTTCACGGAGGAGCAGGATGTTTTACTGCTGCGGAATAACAGACAAGGGCGCAGTCTGTGACAACAATGAGGACGCCTACCTTATAAATAAACTGGTGCTTTCACAAGCGCAGTTAGAAAGCGAGATACGCCCCCCTTTCATTGCGGCAGTTGCTGACGGGGTGGGCGGTGAAGCCAAGGGAGAGGTGGCTTCTCATCTTGCTCTGGAACTGTTAAGCTCGGTAAGACCGGGCAAAAATACCGATATGAACGGCAAGATACTTTCCATTCACCGTAAGGTGCGCCGTTACGGCATGACCCATGACAATTCAGCCAATATGCAGACTACCCTCTGCGCTCTGGCGGTCAAGGAAAGCGGAAAGGCTTACCTTATAAATGTAGGAGATTCCAGAATGTACCGGTTCAGAGGCGGACGGCTTAGACAGCTGTCTACAGATCAGTCACTGGTGCAGATGCTGTATGAACAGGGCAGGATAACCCGTGACGAAAAACGGAATCATGCTCACAGAAATCTGATCTTTCCCGTTATCGGAAATATAGCCGATGATCCCTCCCCCGAGATAAGGGAGATAGACGGCGGCATAAGACAGGGCGAGGTCATTATCATATGTACAGACGGTCTTTCCGACTATATCACAAGAGGGGAATTTGAGGAGATACTCTCCCTGCCAATGAATCTTGCCAAACGTCTGCGGCGGCTCACCGAAGCGGCAATGCGAAACGGCAGTCCCGATAATATTACAGTCGTGGGCATTTCGGCTATGTAAGAGCCTGTAAGGATATTACTCCCACAGGCTGGGGGAGGACTTTCCTCCTGCCCATATATTCATCTTATAAAATAGTATATGATGCCGTATATCACCGAAGCGGCAACACCGTAAAGGATAACAGGTCCTGCAATAATAAATATTTTTGCTCCCAGACCTAAAATATATCCCTCGGACTTGAATTCCACCGCAGGAGATGCCACGGCGTTTGCAAAGCCGGTAACGGGTACAAGTGTCCCCGCTCCGCCGTGCTTTGCTATCTTCTGATACAGCCCCAATCCCGTCAGCAGCACAGACAGGAATACAAGTGTAATTGTACACCATGCAGATGCAGTGGCATCATCAAAGCCTATGGCTTTGTAAAGCTCTGTAAAGCCCTGTCCTATGGCGCAGATAAGTCCACCGATAAGAAAGGCACAGGGTATGTCAACAACGCTTTTTGAATTGGGAGAGGCTTCTTTTACAAGCTCCCCGTATTGCTTGGGCGTAATATTCATATATATTCTCCTCTTTTTTTGTATATTCTGTACAATAAAGCGTACTATTATATTATCTGCGGGCGGTAAAAAAATATTCTTGCAAGAAAGGCTTAATTATGCTTAAAAATATACTATCCCCCAAAACCTGCGCTGAGTGCCGCATCTGCTGTATTTTCGACAAATACGATGTCTGGGAAACGCCTGTTATAAGCAGTGAACTGAAAGCGGCGATCGAATCTGAGAGGGACGATCTTAAATTCGTTTCAAAGGGCGAAACGGGCGCATACATTTTTAATATGGAAAACAACCGGGACGAGAAAAAGGAGCTTTTTTTCTGTCCCGCTCTGGATAATGAAAAGGGCTGCACTCTGGGCGAAAATAAGCCCTTTGACTGCAAAATATGGCCCTACAGGGTCATGGAGCTGGGCGGCATACAGGTCATATCCGTTGCATCTATCTGCCCCGAGATATACTCAATGCCGCTGAAAATAATCACAGAGGAGCTTGAAAGGGGACTTGGGGATATTATCTTTGCCGAAGCCGATAAAAATCCCGCCATTGTCAAGCCCTATGAAAAGGGTTATCCCATTTTAAAGGTGCGGAGCAGATAAAAAATTAACGCAAAAAAAGGAGCAGCCTTATGAAAATAATTTCACCGGACTGTGAGATACTTACTCCCATAAACGGAGAGAAAATGATAAAAAATATAGAGCTTTGCGGGCGGGTTTGCTACAAGTCCGAGGACAGGATAACCGCCGACAGCGCAAAGAAATTTATCGCAATGATATTAAAAAGCGGTCATGAATCCGTGCTGGAGCATGAGAAGATAACCGTCCGTTTTATCTGCGACAGAGGCGTGTCCCATGAGATAGTCCGTCACCGCATTGCAAGCTATTCTCAGGAAAGCACCCGCTACTGCAACTACAGCAAGGATAAATTCGGCGGGGAGATAACCTTTATCCGCCCGTGCTTCTGGGCGGAGGACGATGAAAAATACGCCGTCTGGAAAAGCACAATGGCGGATATCGAGAAAAATTATCTTGCTCTGCTTGAAATGGGCGCAAAGCCCGAGGAGGCAAGGAGTATCCTGCCGAATTCCCTCAAGACAGAGATAATCGTTACTATGAATATAAGGGAATGGCGGCATTTTTTCAGGCTCCGCACATCGGGCAGAGCGCATCCGCAGATGAGGGAGCTTGCACTTATGCTGTTGGGTAAGTTTCAGGAGAAAGTGCCGCTGCTGTTTGATGATATGGACAGCCCGGACGGCTCATATTGAGAGGTGCAGCATGACACAGAGAGAACGAATGGACGCAGGTCTTATATACGATCCCATTGACCCCGAACTGCGTGATGAACAGCAGAGGTTGCTTGAAATGCTCTATGACTATAACGCTGCCCGTCCCTCGGAATTGGAAAAAAGACAGCAGCTTCTTGCAAAGATGCTCGGGGCTGTGGGGGACGACTGCTATATCGAGCCGCCGTTTTATGCAAACTGGGGCGGCAAGAATGTGTACATGGGAAAGGGCGTGTATGTGAATTTTAACCTGACCCTTGTGGACGATGCAGATATAATTATCGGGGACAAGGTAATGATAGGTCCTAATGTGACCATTGCCACCGCAGGTCACCCTATACTCCCCGTGCTGCGTGAAAAGGGGCTTCAGTACAACAAGCCCGTTCATATCGGGAGAAATGTGTGGATAGGTGCGGGCAGCATCATACTTCCGGGCGTCACCATCGGAGATAATTCGGTTATCGGAGCGGGGAGCGTTGTCACTAAGGATATACCTGCGGATACCGTGGCAGTGGGAAGTCCATGCAGAGTAATGCGTCAGATAGGCGAAAGGGACAGGGAATTTTTCTACCGCAGCGAGCGGATAGACTACGAGGAGCTTGACTGTTGAGTAATACATATTCCGACTTGACGTTTTGTCGGTATATTCTGATCTTTTAAAAAGGAAAGTGTATTAAAATGGGGATAAATATTGCAATTGACGGTCCGTCGGGGGCAGGCAAGTCTACCATAGCAAGGAAAGCCGCCGCCGAACTGGGTTTTATATATGTGGATACGGGGGCTATATACCGTTCCGTTACTTATTATTGTCTGAAAAACGGAGTTGATATGTCCGATCCTGCTTCCATTGAAAGCGCTCTGCCCGGGATAAAGCCGGGACTGGGCTTTATTGAGGGCGTTCAGCACGTTTTCGTAAACGGCGAGGACGTTTCGGATAAGATACGCACTCCCGAGGTTTCCATGCTTACTTCAAGTGCAGTGGCATCAAATCCGAAGGTAAGGGAATTTCTGCTGGAGCTTCAGAGAAGGCTTGCAAGGGAAAATAATGTTATCATGGACGGCAGGGATATAGGCACGGTGATACTCCCAAATGCGGATCTTAAAATATTTCTTACCGCTTCTCCTGAGGTAAGGGCGCAGCGGCGTTATAATGAGCTTAAAGAAAAGGATCCGTATATTACCTATGAACAGGTGCTTGATGATGTGAACAAGCGGGATCATACAGATGCTCATCATGAGGTGGGAGCGCTTAAAATGGCTGATGATGCCGTTCTCTGCGATACCACAGAGCTTACTCTCAATCAGTCTGTAAAAAAGGTGACCGATCTTATAAGGAAAACTGTTATGTCAAACGGAGGGACAAGGGCTTGAACGCTTTGGTACGCTATACGGGACTTCTTGTCTACAAGCTGTTTTATAATTTTAAGATAGAGGGACGGGAGAATATCCCTAAAAAAGAGGGCGTGATAATTGCCTGCAACCACCGCAGCTATGCCGATCCCGTCTTTGTGACCATGCCTATGAGAAAGCCCGTTACCTATATGGCTAAGGAGGAGCTTTTCAGGAATAAATTTTTTGCGTGGTTCATAAGCGATCTGGGGGCATTTCCCGTGAAAAGAGGAGCGGGAGATATGCAGGTGATAGACGACTGCGTGAAGATACTCAAAAGCGGGAAAAATCTTGTTATCTTCCCCGAGGGTACACGCTCCAAGGAAAATAAAGTGGGCAGAGGAAAAACGGGCGTTGCGATGATCGCTGCAAAATCGGGAGCGGACGTGCTGCCTATGGGCGTTGTGTTTGAGGGAGAAAAGCTGCACTTCCGCTCAAAGGTGCGGCTGAAAATAGGAAAGCTCATAAGGGCGGAGGAGCTTGCTCTTACGGGGGATTCACCGAAGGAGCTCAAAAGAGTCAAGAAAACCATAATGGACGCCATAACCGAATTGGTGGAGGGGAAAAAGCCCGATTCTGCCTCTGACAGTGAATAAAACAGGCTTTTTTCGGTAAAAATATACTAAAAGACGGCTTGAAATTATGAAAAATTTAAAAATTACCGTTGCAAAGACAGCAGGTTTCTGTTTTGGTGTTGACAGCGCAGTAAAAAAGGTGTATAATAAATTAAACAGCGGTTTGGGGGCTGCAATGCTGGGAGAGCTTGTCCATAATCCCGATGTTATAGGGGATCTGGAAAGAAGAGGGGTAAGAGTTATCTCCTCGCCCGCCGATGCTCTGCCCGGTGAGATCGTTTTTATCCGCGCTCACGGCGAGAGTGCAGATGTGTACCGTCAGCTTGAGAAGCGCCGCAGTGAGGGTGTGACCTGTGAGGACTGCACCTGTCCCCATGTAAAGCGCATTCGTGAGCTTGCGGCAAAATGTGCGGCGGAGGGCGTTGTTCCCGTGATAATGGGGGATAAGGATCACCCCGAGGTCAGAGGAATAGCGAGCCACGCAGGCGGGGCTGCCGTAATTCTCCCCGATGAAAGGGCTTTACAGGATTTTTTAGAAAAAAATTTTCAAAAATTCAAAAAAAGACTTGCAATTATGGCGCAAACAACGTATAATATAAATATATGGGGAAAATGCGCAGAGACAGCCGCCGCTTACCCCGAGGCAAAGGTATACCGCACTATATGTACTGCTACCTCCGAAAGACAGGAGGAGGCGGCAAGGCTTGCGGAAGAAAATCAGATGATGATAGTCATAGGCGGCAGGCACAGCTCCAATACCGCAAAACTGTATACCATATGTAAGGAGCGGTGCGAAAATACATTCTGCATTGAAAATGCAGAGGATATAAAAGAGCTGAAAATGCCGCAAGGCTTTTCTGATAAATGTGATATCCGTGTGGGTATTACTGCCGGGGCGTCCACACCGGCACATATAATCAAGGAGGTTAAAAACCAGATGAGCGAGAAAATCATGAACACAGAAGAGGACTTTAACTTTGAAGAGGCGATCGACGCTTCCTTCAAAAGAATATATACCGGTAACAGGGTGAAAGGATACATAACTGCTGTCAACAATACAGAAGCTATTGTTGATGTGGGTACAAAGCACACAGGCTATGTATCTCTCAGCGAGCTGACGGACGATCCGTCCTTAAAGCCCTGTGACGTGGTTAAAGTCGGAGACGAGGTAGACCTTATCGTTCTGAAGATAAACGATGCGGAGGGTACTGTTCAGCTTTCTAAGAAGAAGGTCGATGCACAGAAGGGTCTTGATGATGTTATCAAGGCAAAGGAGGACGGCTCTGTACTGGAGGGCGTTGTTACTGATGTGGTAAAGGGCGGCGTTATCGCACGCACAAACGGGGTAAGAGTATTTATCCCCGCATCTCAGGCTACTCTCAGGAGAGACGAGAAGCTCGAGGAATTGGTAAAGAAAACAGTAAAATTCAAGATCCTCGAAGTAAACGAATCAAGAAGCAGAGCGGTAGGCTCAATAAGAGCCGTACTTGCTGCTGAAAGGGAAGAGGCAAAGGCAAAGTTCTGGGAAAACGTTCAGTTGGGCGACGTTTTCAAGGGCGAAGTCAAGTCTATGACCTCTTACGGCGCATTTGTAGATCTTGGCGGCGTGGACGGAATGGTACACATTTCAGAGCTTAGCTGGAGCAGGATAAAGAATCCTGCTGAGGTAGTTTCGGTGGGTGATGTGCTGGAAGTATATGTAAAGGATCTTGATCGTGAAAAGGGACGTATCTCTTTAGGATACAAAAAGTCTGAGGACGATCCTTGGGTCAAGTTTGAAAATTCCTACAAGGTAGGCGATGTTGTCACCTGCAAGGTTGTTTCTATCACTCCTTTCGGCGCATTTGCAAGGATAATGGACGGCATTGACGGTCTTATCCACATTTCTCAGGTATCAGACAAGAGAGTCGCAAACGTAAAGGACGCTGTTTCCGTGGGCGATGATGTGACCGTTAAGATCACCGAGATCGATCCTGAGAAGAAGCGTATCAGCCTTTCTATAAAGGCAGTCCTTGAAGAGGGCGCTGCTTCTGATGAGGGCAGCGAGGAGTGATCTCCGTTACAAGGTCTGCGTTATCATGCTGATAATGTGATCTGTATTAGTTGTGCATTAAAGAAAAAACGCAGCTCCCCACTGTACTGTGTGTGCAGTGGGGCTGTGGTGTTATGTTAAGGTGAAGCTATGAGTATTTTTGATATATTCGACAAAATAAGCAGCGAGAAAACCGAACTGCCCCCGGGCGCTCCCGAATTTATTATAGTGGGACTGGGAAATCCCGGGGCGCAGTACGAAAATACCCGCCATAATGCTGGGTTTATGACTGTAGACACTTTGGCGGAGAAGCATGGATTTTCCATGAAAAAGCTCAGATTCAAATCTCTTACGGGGGAGTGCGTTATAGGAGGGAAAAAATGCCTTGTGATGAAGCCCTCCACATACATGAACAACAGCGGACAGGCAGTGACCGAGGCAATGAGCTTTTTTAAAATACCCATTGAAAACGTGATCGTCTGCTATGACGACATCAGTCTGGAGCCCGGAAAGCTGCGTATCAGGCGAAAGGGCAGTGACGGCGGTCACAACGGGATAAAGTCCATTATCTATCTTACAGGCTCAGATGAATTTCCCCGTGTGAAGCTGGGCGTGGGAGCAAAGCCTAATAAGGACTACGATCTGGCGGCATGGGTGCTGGGCTGCTTTTCTTCGGAGGATATACCGAAAATAAGAGAAGCAGCAGAAAATGCCTGTCAGGCTGTGGAGCTTATTGTAAAGGGCGAAACAGATAAGGCAATGAACCGTTTCAACTAAAGGAAAGGCAGCAATGCAATGACTGAAACTCTTTTTGATAAAATGCTCCCCGTTATCGGAAAACAGGGAGATATTGCAAATATCTGCGATACCCTGAAGCGGGGCTTTACGCCCATAGCCGCTTCGGGGCTTTCGCGCATACATCAGGCGCAGCTTGCCCTTGCGGTGAGAAGATATATGTACGGGGATAAGCCTGTTCCCATGCTGATAATTACCGAGGACGAGTCGGGCGCATCAAGACTTTGTGCGGATATAAACGAAATGCTCCCCGACAGCGCATATGTCTATCCCGCAAAGGAACTTACCCTTGCAAGGGTGGAAAGCGTTTCACGGGAATATGAGCAGCGGCGTCTTAAGGTGCTTTCTCTTATTGCACAGGGCAAAGCTCCCATTATATGTGCGGGTACGGAAGCCGTCATGCAGAAAACTATCCCGCCCCATGCGCTAAGAGCCAATACAGTAAAGATAACCTCATCTGACAGCATAGATATATCCGACCTTGTTTCACGGCTTTCTGCTGCGGGATATGTGCGCTGCGATATGGTGGACGCACCATCACAGTTTTCGGTGAGAGGCTCAATAATTGATATTTTTCCCGTGCAGGAGGCGTTTCCTGTCAGGATAGAGCTTTGGGGCGACGAGATAGACACCATGTCCCGATTTGACACCGAATCCCAGAGACGTACAGAACCCGTCACCGAGCTTATTATCCCCCCCGCTTCCGAGATACTTTTTAAGGATAATGACACTCTCAGCGAAAAAATAAAGGCTCTTATGAAAGGACTCAGGGGGAAAAAGGCGGAGCTTATCAGGGAAAATCTCTCCCGTGATGCGGACGATGCGGCAAACGGACTGAGTTTGTCGGATATAGACAAATATCTCCCTATAGCCTATGAAAAGCCCGCTCTTATTTTTGATCATCTTGAAAAAAACAGTGCAGTGCTTTTCAGCGAGCATCACAGCTGCTCTGAAAAGGGAAAGGCTGTCACCGCTCAGCATAATGAGGATATAAAGGTGCTTCTGGAGCAGGGAGAGCTTTGCAGAGGGCTGGAGGGGTATTACACGGATTTTTCCGATGTTACCGCACGGGCAGAGGGATTTCCCTGTCTGCTGATGGACGCATTTCTGCGCTCCTCTGAGGTGAGGACGAAAAAGCTCCTGAATATCACTGCCTATCAGACCTCCCCATGGGGCGGTGAAATCCGTCAGCTTATTGAGGATCTTAAAAGTTTTACTCAACGGGATTATTCGGTCATAGTCCTTGCGGGGTCGGAAAAAACTCTGCCTATCATCGCCCGTGATCTGCGTGAGGAGGGCATTTCCTGCGATGTTATGACCGACAGCTCGGTTCTTACCCGCGGGAGGGTGCTTATCACAACGGGCAGCCTTTCCTCGGGGTATGATTATCCCGATATAAAAACTGCTCTTATTACGCAGGCTAAGGCAATGACCGCCAAAAGAAAGCCTCCGAAAAGGAAAAAGGGCGAGGAGATCCGCTCGCTGGAGGATATTACTCCGGGAGATCTTGTTGTACACTCCATGCACGGCATCGGACGTTTTGAGGGCATACGCAAGCTGGAGCTGGAGGGAATAGTCAAGGATTATATAACTATAAAATATGCGGGTACAGATGTGCTGTATGTTCCCGTTACCCAGATGGATCTTATTTCACGGTATATCGGTCCCGGGAACGATACGGGGGTAAAGCTCAACAAGCTTTCCTCCAATGACTGGCAGAAAACACGTTCAAGGGTAAGAAAAGCCGTCAAGGATATGGCAGACGAGCTTATCGCTCTTTACGCAAAGCGCAGTCAGACAAAGGGATTTGCCTTTTCAGAGGATAATGACTGGCAGTCGGATTTCGAGGCACGTTTTGATTATACCGAAACTGACGATCAGCTCCGCTGTACTGAGGAGATAAAGCAGGATATGCAAAAGCCTGTCCCTATGGACAGACTTTTATGCGGAGATGTGGGCTTCGGCAAGACTGAGGTGGCGTTCAGGGCAGCCTTTAAAGCCATGCTTGACGGAAAGCAGTGTGCCATTCTTGTGCCTACGACTGTACTTGCATGGCAGCATTATCAGAGTGCGATAAAAAGGTTTGAGCATTTCCCGTTTACAATTGAGCTGCTGTCAAGATTCCGCACAAAGAAGCAGCAGGAGGAAATATTAAAGCAGCTTAAAATAGGCTCTGTGGATATGGTCATCGGAACACACCGCCTTGTTCAGAAGGACGTGGTTTTCAAGGATCTGGGACTTGCCATAGTTGATGAGGAGCAGCGTTTCGGCGTTGCCCATAAGGAGCGTTTCAAGGAGGCATTTGCGGGGGTAGACGTACTTACACTTTCCGCAACGCCCATACCCCGTACCCTTAATATGGCGATGAGCGGTATCCGTGACATGAGCGTTATTGAAGAACCGCCCGTAGACAGATATCCCGTGCAGACATATGTTATCGAACATAACATGGGTGTCATAATCCAGGCGATAACAAAGGAGCTGCGGCGGGGAGGACAGGTCTACTATATCCATAACCGTGTGGAATCCATTGACGGCTGTGCGGCGAAACTTTCCGAGCTTATCCCCGATGCACGTATTGCCGTTGCCCACGGTCAGCTTACCGAGGAGCGGCTGTCGGACATATGGACGGAGCTTGTGGAGCATGAGATAGACATTCTTGTCTGCACTACCATTATTGAAACAGGTGTAGACGTTCCCAATGTGAATACCCTGATAATTGAAGATGCCGATAATCTGGGACTTTCACAGCTCTATCAGTTAAGGGGGCGTGTGGGAAGATCAAACCGCCGTGCCTTTGCTTATTTCACGTTCAGACGGGGAAAAGTGCTTTCCGAGGTAGCCGCAAAAAGGCTTGACGCCATAAGAGAATTTACCCGATTCGGCAGCGGTTTCCGTGTTGCCATGCGTGATCTGGAGATAAGAGGAGCAGGCTCAATTCTGGGCGGCAAGCAGCACGGTCATATGGAGGCGGTGGGGTATGATATGTACATTCGTCTCCTGAATGAAGCTATAGCCGAGGAAACGGGGCAGGCACCGCCCCCCTCGCCCGAGGATTGCCTTATTGATCTGCAAATTGAAGCGCATATTCCCGATAATTATATCGAGAGCCTGTCGGGCAGGCTGGACGCTTACCGCAAAATAGCCGCGGTATCCTCTAAGGAGGAGGCTGTTGATCTCCTTGATGAGTTTATTGACCGTTACGGCGATCCTCCGAAAGCCATTCAGGGACTTATTACCGTGGCACTGACAAGAAATCTTGCAAGTGCTTCGGGTATAAAGGAGATAACACAGAGGAGTGATTCGCTGCTGCTCTTTGTAAAAACTGCCTCTCTCGATCAGATACAGGCTCTCGTTACCGAGTTCAAGGGCAGGGTAACAGCGGACGGAGCGGCGCAGAAGCCCTTTATCGCCATAAGAATTACTAAAAAGGACGATCCCGCACAGATCATGCAGCGGGCGGTGGAGGTGTTTGCGGCTAATAAGTAACGCTCAATTCACGTTTTTAAGGCTGATCTGTATTTTAACTACACGAGAATGAATTATTAATTAAATATGTACAGCAAAAGGGCAGACCGCACAGATCTGCCCTTTGTTATTTTCGTTTACAATGTCATTCGATACGCCAGTCCACAGGCTCTATGCCGTTTTCCTGTAAAAAACGGTTGCAGGCGGAAAAATGTCTGCAACCGAAAAAGCCGTTGTATGCAGACAGGGGAGAGGGGTGCGCAGCTTCAAGTATAAGGTGTCTTTTCTCTGTGATGAGGGGCTTTTTTGCCTTTGCATTGCCGCCCCAGAGCAGGAAAACCACAGGCTTTTCCCTTTCGTTGAGCTTGCGGATAACATTATCCGTAAAAGTTTCCCAGCCCTGTCCCCGATGAGAATTTGCCGCTCCTCTGCGGACGGTGAGAACGGTGTTGAGAAGCAGCACTCCGTTATCCGCCCACTTGTAAAGCTCCCCGTGGGAGGCGGGAGGAATGGCAAGATCGCTTTGCAGCTCCTTGTAGATGTTTTGCAGAGACGGCGGTATGGGACAGCCTTTCTGCACCGAAAAACACAGTCCGTGCGCCTGTCCCGGCTCGTGATAGGGATCCTGCCCGATAATAACAGCCTTTACAGCACTGTAGGGAGTGTGCTTCATGGCGTTGAAGATATTGTACATATCGGGATATATTTCACGGGTGAAGTATTCACGCTTTAAAAATTCCCTGAGCTGTAAATAGTAGGGCTTTTCAAATTCCCCTGCCATTATTTCGTCCCAATCGTTTCCAAAATTTACCATATGTATTACTCCTCATCGGTTATGCGTGTACCCTTGTTGTCAATGTGCATTTCCTTTACCTGCCATGTGTCAAGTCCCATATTATCAAGAGCAAAGCGCATTTTGCCGCCGAAAAACCTGTTATTTGCGTCCACAACAGTCATAAGACAAGGACCTGCGCCGCTGAGGTAGCAGGCATAGGCACCGTTTACATAGGCGGTATCGAATATGTCACGGGCATGGGGTATAAGCTCCAGACGGTAGGGCTGATGCAGTCTGTCGCAGACGGCAGAACGTAGATTTTCGTACTTTCCCGTCAGCAGAGAAGCGGAAAACAGCGCCGCTCTTGACAGATTGAATACTGCGTCCTTGTGGGATACTTCCTTTGGCAGACATTCTCTTGCCTTTTCGGTTTTAAGCTCAAAATCGGGGATAATTGCAATGAATTTCAGAGTGGTAAATACCTCCTGCTTTACCCAGTGGACGCTTTTTCCGTCAAATACTGCCGTGACTATCCCGCCAAGCAGGGCAGGAGCGGTATTGTCGGGGTGTCCCTCTATCTGAGCGGAGAGATCGACCATTTCATCAAGGGTGAGAGGCTCGCCCATAAGGTGATTTGCCCCCACAAGTCCTCCGATAATGCAGGCACTGGAGCTTCCCAGCCCCCTTGCCATAGGGATATTGTTGGTCTGTCCTATCCGCAGTCCGTAAAAGGGCTTGCCGCAGATGTCAAAGACAGTTTTTGCCGTGTGATAGATGAGATTTGTTTCATCTGTGGGAATGGGAGTATTGTCCGAAGAGGTGATGATACACCCCTCGCATTCCTCCATTTCCACGTAGTTAAAGTAATCGAGTGCCAGTCCCAGTGCGTCAAAGCCTGCGCCGAGATTTGCGCTGGTGGCGGGAATTTTAAGCCTTACCATAGGTCATATCTCACTTTTGAGGATATCCTTTATCTTGTCAAAGAAGCTCCTGCGCTTGTTGTAGTTGTTTTCGCCCAGACTTTCCTCGAACTTTTTGAGCAGCTCTTTCTGATTCTTGTTAAGGTTTTTGGGAACTTCAACGGTAACGGTCACATACTGATCGCCCCGCTCATTGCGGTTGAGCTTTTTAATGCCCTTGCCTTTAAGACGGAATTTAGAGCCTGACTGAGTACCCTCGGGAATGGGGTATTTCACCTGACCGTCAATTGTGGGGACGGTTATCTCATCGCCCAGCACCGCCTGCATATAGGTGATAGGGAACTCGGTGTTGATGTCGTAGCCGTCACGCTCAAATATGGCATGGGGACGAACGTGTACCGTTACATACAGATCCCCTGCGGGACCGCCGTTGATGCCGTGATGTCCCAGCCCCCTGAGCTGAATGGTCTGCCCGTCGTCAATGCCCGCATGGATATTTACATTGATAGTCTTGGGGACAGATTTCCGTCCCGTACCCCGACAGCCCGGACAGGGATTGTTTATTACCCTGCCCTTGCCGCCGCAGCGTGTGCAGGGTCTTTGAGAGGAGATCATGCCGAAAGGTGTGCGCTGCGCCGTTTTGACCTGACCCGTGCCGCCGCAGTCGGGACAGGTATCGGCAGATGTACCGGGAGCTGAACCCGAGCCTTTGCAGTCCGGACAGGTTTCCATGCGGTTTATGCGGATATCTGCTTTCTTGCCGTTGCAGGCGTCCATAAAGTCAATAGTGACTTCCGTCTGTATATCCTGACCTCGTCTTGGGGCATTGGGGTTGTTCCTCATGCCGCTGCCGCCGAATCCGCTGCCGAAAAAGGAGCTGAAAATGTCGCCGATATCGCCCATATCGCCGAAGCCCGAAAATCCGCTGAATCCCCCGCCCCCGCTGTAGGAGGGATCTACTCCTGCATGGCCGAACTGATCGTAGCGAGCCTTTTTGTCGGGATCGGAAAGACATTCATATGCCTCGTTGATCTCCTTCATCTTTTCTTCACATTCCTTGTCGTCGGGGTGAAGATCGGGGTGATATTTCTTGACACCTGCGCGGTATGCCTTTTTTATCTCATCGTCCGAGGCACCTTTGGTAAGCCCCAGCACTTCATAATAATCTCTTTTGTCAGCCATAAATAACGCCTCTTCCCATCGAGAATTGGGGGGCATCTGAAAAACTCCTTAACGGCAGCATTTTCTTTTCCTGCCCCGTTTTCCTCAGAACCCCATATAAAAACCACAACAGGGTGGACGGCATATGCCGCCCGCCCGTGGGTAAAATGTGCTTTCGGGGAATGTCCCCATTATCATCTCAGACTTCTGTATAATCGGCATCTACATAGCCGTCATTGTTGTCGTTGCCGCCGTTGTTACTGCCGCCCTGATCGGGTGAAGCGCCGCCCTGTGCTGCCTGCTGTGCCGCACCTGCTGCCTGATATACCTTTGAAGAAAGATCATAGACTGCCTTTTGCAGCTCATCGGTCTTTGCCTTCATATCTGCGGTATTGCCGCCCTCAATAGCCTTTTTAAGCTCATCTATCTTAGCCTTTACGGGTGCCTTGTCGGACTCGCTTACCTTGTCGCCGAAATCGGTGAGAGCCTTTTCGCTCTGGAATACAAGGCTTTCAGCCTGATTCTTGATATCCACCTCTTCACGGCGCTTTTTGTCCTCCTCGGCATATCTTTCAGCCTCGGCAACAGCCCTGTCAATATCCTCCTTGGACATATTGGTAGAGGACTGAATGGTGATATTCTGCTCCTTGCCCGTACCCAGATCCTTTGCGGAAACATGAACTATACCGTTGGAGTCGATATCGAATGTTACCTCGATCTGAGGGATACCTCTCGGAGCGGGTGCAATGCCGTCAAGACGGAACATACCCAGCTGCTTATTGTCTCTTGCAAATTCTCTTTCGCCTTGGAGAACGTTGATGTCAACGGCTGTCTGATTATCTGCATAGGTGGAGAACACCTGAGAATGCTTTATAGGAATAGCCTTGTTTCTTTCGATCATCTTTGTGCAGATGCCGCCTGCTGTTTCGATACCCAGTGACAGAGGAGTAACGTCACGGAGAACCATGCCTGTTACATCGCCTGTAAATACGCCGCCCTGAAGTGCAGCGCCCATAGCTACGCACTCATCGGGATTAATGCCCTTGAACGGCTCCATGCCCATATACTTCTTGACTGCTTCCTGAACGGCGGGAATTCTGGAAGAACCGCCCACCATAAGCACCTTGCTTATGTCGGAGGGTTTAAGACCTGCATCTGAAAGTGCCTGACGTACAGGTCCCATAGTGGATTCCACAAGATCGTGGGTAAGCTCATCAAATTTAGCCTTTGTAAGAGTCAGCTCCAGATGCTTGGGACCTGTTGCATCTGCGGTGATATAGGGCAGATTTATCATAGAAGAGGGAGTGGAGGAAAGCTCGATCTTTGACTTCTCCGCAGCTTCTTTAAGTCTTTGCATAGCCATTTTGTCGCCTGTAAGGTCGATACCGTCAGAGGCTTTGAAAGAGCTTACCATCCAGTCGATTATCCTCTGGTCAAAGTCGTCGCCGCCCAAACGGTTGTTGCCCGCTGTTGCCTTTACCTCCTGCACGCCGTCGCCCATTTCGATAATGGATACATCGAAAGTACCGCCGCCCAGGTCATATACCATAACGGTCTGATCCTGCTCCTTGTCGATGCCGTAGGAAAGAGCGGCTGCGGTAGGCTCGTTGATTATTCTCTTTACGTTAAGTCCTGCGATCTGACCTGCGTCCTTTGTAGCCTGTCTCTGAGCATCGGTAAAGTATGCGGGAACGGTAATTACCGCTTCTGTTACCTTTTCGCCGAGATAGCTCTCGGCATCGGCTTTCAGCTTCTGGAGTATCATTGCGGAAATTTCCTGAGGAGTGTACTTTTTGCCGTCAATCTCCACTTTATAATCGCTGCCCATGTGACGCTTGATAGAGGAGATGGTCCTCTCAGCATTTGTTACTGCCTGTCTTTTTGCCACCTGACCTACAAGCCTTTCGCCTGTTTTTGTAAAGCCCACAACGGAGGGAGTTGTTCTTGCACCCTCGGAATTTGCGATGACAACGGCAGAGCCGCCCTCCATAACGGATACGCATGAGTTTGTTGTACCAAGGTCAATACCTATGATCTTTGCCATAATAAATCTTCCTTTCTGTAATTGCCGCACTTGGCGGTTCGTTGTTTTTATTTCGGTTTAAAGGGATATTTTACGGATTTGCCACTGTCACCATTGCGTGACGGATAACCTTTTTGCCGAGAATGTAGCCTTTCTGCAAAACGGCAGCTACCGTATTTTCACCGAGATTTTCGTCCTCTGTCTGACTTACTGCGTTGTGGAAATTGGGGTCAAAGGGTTTTCCCAGTGAGTCTATCTCCTTAACGCCCAGCTTTTCGAGGATGGACATATACTGACGGAATATCATATCCACGCCCTTTTTGAAGTTTTCGTCCTCGGTATGGGCGGCAAGGGCTCTTTCAAAATTATCCACCACCGAAAGTATTTCGGTGACCGCATTTATCAGCGCACTGTCGTAGGCGTCAGCCTTTTCCTTTACGCTTCTCTGTCTGTAATTATAATATTCCGCATCAAGGCGGAGATATTTTTCCTTTTCCTCCGCAAGAGTCTTTTCAAGCTCCTCTACCTTTTTTTGCAGCTTTTCTTCGGGGGATAACTCATTTTCCGCCGCAGCTTCGGACTGCCCTGCTTCCTCGGGAGAAGGCGCTTCTTTCTGAGAAGCGGCATTTTCGGGAGAAGGTGTTTCTTCAAGAGAAACGGCTTCTTCCGGAGAAGCTGCACCTTCGCCCCCCTCTGCGGGGATATCCTTTTCCTTTTCTTCCATTTATATGACCACCTTTCGCTAATTTTCTCCGTCCTTATCTTCCAGCGCAGGAAGAACATCATCGGTATCCTCCGATAAAAAATCACTTATTTTTTCCGTAAGATACTCTATATAAGGAATGACCTTTGCATAATCAAGTCTCAGCGGACCTATAAGCCCCAGCGTACCTGCGGTCCTGCCCTTTTTCTTAAAGGGTGAAACTATCATGCTGGAATTGGATATGACAAAATTTCCGTCCTCACCGAAAAGCACTTTAAGATCTCCGAAGCTCTGACCCAAAAGCTCTGAAAATTCATTTTTCTGCTCCAGAAAATCCATAACGTCCTCTGCGCTGATATCCGTCCTTGCCAGCAGATTCTTTTCACCGCTCACATGGACATCGCTTTTCATAAAGCCCTTTGCAAGCTCAATGATACCTTTCATCAAAGGAGTAAGTGTCACGGTATATGCGCCCATTGCCTGAGCGAGTTTTTCAATAGTTTCCTCGGAAAGACTGTCAACGCTTACACCGCTGAGATTTTTTGTCATATACTCTGTAAAGAAGCTGAGCTGATCGTTTGTCAGATCAAATTCCAGCCTGCACATCTTATTGCGTATATTTCCCGAGGAGGTTATCATCAGCAGAACATACATATGCTTTCCCGTGGGAATGGCGTCTACCTTTGCAATGACCGAAAACTGGGGGGAAAGATTTGCAGATACCGCCGCACAGTTTGTTATCTGTGCGAGTGCCTTTGAGGCGCTTTCTATAAGTGCGTCCTCTGTGGGGTCGTCAATGCTGAAAACCTCATCAAGCATTGCCGTTTCCTCAGGTGAGAGCTTTCTCTGGGGCATAAGCTGCTCAATATACAGCTTATAGCCGCTGTAGGTGGGGATACGTCCCGCTGAGGTGTGGGGCTGCTCTAAGTAGCCCAGCTGCTCGAGCATAGCCATATCATTTCTTATAGTGGCGGGAGAAACGCGTATATCGGGGAGAGCGGCAATGGTCTTAGAGCCTACCGGTTCGCCTGTGACGATGTACTCGTTTACCACAGCCGCCAGTATCCTGAGCTTTCTGTCGTCAAGCAAGGCTGCACGCTCCTTTCTCCCGTTTCCGATAATTTTCAGAGTGCGTGTATGGAAAGCAAAGCAGAATACTTTTGTTAGCACTTGATATTGTCGGGTGTTAGCACTCATGTTTCTTGAGTGCTAATTCTATTATACACGATTTTTTCGCCTTGTCAAGAGGAGAAGGACGAAAAAACGGAAATATAAGGGTAGAAAATTCGGAGAAAAAATCATGATGTTTTGTGCATTTTTAACAATCATGCTGAGAAAAAGGCATTTGCAGAGCCTGTTATGCACATTACAGCTGCTGTTTACGGGGTTTGATTCCTGAAGATAACTGCTTATACTATGATTATAGGTGCAGACTGTATCCTTTGCGGAGTTTTGTCTTTTTGCAGACAAACTCTCTGTATGTATACGTCAGATACTGTAAAAAGTGCATAAAACGGAAAAATTTCAAAAAAACCCTTGACAAGCGGCGGAAATTGTGATACAATAATTATACCTCTTTTTATGGGGTAATTTTTGTGCGCCTTTTTACGGGCGCCGCCCCGCAGACCTGCATGGGTGAGAGGGAGGCAATGGGAATTTCCTAATCAGGGTAATTCCGCGAAGAACGAACAGCCGTGAAAGCGGCAATAACAGGAGGTGCCGATATGAGAGTAAAGGTAACACTTGCCTGCACAGAGTGCAAGCAGCGCAACTACAACAGCAAGAAGAACAAGAAAAACGATCCGGACAGACTGGAGATGAACAAGTACTGCAAGTTCTGCAAGAAGCATACTCTTCACAGAGAGACTAAGTAAGACGGAGGGACATCTATGGCAGAAAAAGAAAAAAAGTCCGCCGTCAATGCAGAAAAAAGCAGCTCGGATAAGAAAAAAGCCGACAGCAAGGGCGCAAAGGGTGCAGAGAAGAAGCCTGCCGTAAAAAGTGATGCAAAGCCTGCAAAGAACGCTCCTAAAAAGCCCGGCAAGGTAGCAAAGTACTTCAAGGATCTTAAAAGCGAGTTCAAAAAGGTGGTATGGCCGTCAAGAAAGACAGTCGTAAACAATACCGTCGTGGTGATCGCGGTCATGGTACTGAGCGGTGCGGCAATTGCTGTAATGGATTATGTGTTCGGTGAGCTGATGCTCGGCAATCTGCTGGGTATGCTTTCCTGACGGCGAAACGGTTTTCATGATGCGAAAGGAGATACAATATGTCAGAAGCAGCAAAATGGTACGTTATCCACACATATTCGGGGTATGAAAACAAGGTTGCTCAGACGATCCTCAAGGTAGTGGAAAACCGTAAGCTCCACGGACTTATCCCCGAGGTTCGTGTCCCTACCGAAAGAGTGAACGAGCTTAACGATAAGGGCGAGAACCGTGAAGTGGAGCGTAAAATTTTCCCGGGCTATGTTCTTGTAAAAATGATCCTCACAGATGACAGCTGGTACATCGTCCGCAACACAAGAGGAGTTACGGGCTTTGTAGGACCGGGCAGCAAGCCCGTACCGCTCAGCGACCGTGAGGTGGAGGCTCTGGGCATGAACGGCGAAGCAGCCGTCAAGGCTCCCGAGATCACATTCAGAACAGGCGACAGGGTAAAGATCTCGTCAGGTCCTATGGAGGGCTTTATCGGTGAGATCAAGGCTGTCAATCCCGAGGAAGGAACTGTGGACGTATCTGTTTCCATGTTCGGCAGAGAAACGCTTGCCACTATAGAGGCAAGTCAGGTAAAGATCGCCGAAGACTATTAAAAAATTTCCCCGCATTTATTTAAAGATGCGGCTACGATTTACGGAGGTGTGCATTATGGCACAGAAAGTTGTTGGCTTGATAAAGCTTCAGATCGCAGCAGGCAAGGCTACACCTGCTCCCCCTGTTGGTCCTGCGCTGGGTCAGCACGGCGTTAATATCATGGCATTTACCAAGGAATTTAACGAAAGAACAAAGAACGATATCGGTCTTATTATCCCTGTTGTTATCACAGTATATGCAGACCGCTCCTTTACATTCATTACAAAGACTCCTCCCGCAGCAGTCCTTATCAAGAAGGCTATCAATATCCAGAGCGGTTCGGGCGTTCCCAACAGAACTAAGGTAGGCAAGATCACAAAGGATCAGATCAGAAAGATCGCAGAGACCAAAATGCCCGACCTGAACGCTGCAAGCGTTGAGTCCGCTATGAGCATGATCGCAGGAACAGCTCGTTCCATGGGTGTAGAAGTCGTTGACTGATGCCCTTTTTGCAAAGTGGGAGGATACTCTTCCGATTTAACCACTATTTTAGGAGGAATTTATAATGAAACACGGTAAGAAATATAACGAAAGCGCAAAGCTCGTTGACAGAAACAGAGCATATGAGACCGTTGAAGCTCTTGACCTTGCCTGCAAGAATGCAAAGGCTAAGTTTGATGAGACTGTTGAAGTCCATGTCCGTCTGGGCGTTGACTCCCGTCACGCAGACCAGCAGGTAAGAGGTGCAGTCGTTCTTCCCAACGGTACAGGTAAGAATGTTCGCGTGCTTGTTTTCTGCAAGGAGGACAAGGCTGAGGCTGCCAAGGCAGCAGGCGCAGAGTATGTAGGCGCACAGGAGTATGTGGACAAGATCATGAAAGAAAACTGGATGGATTTCGATGTGGTTATCGCATCTCCCGATATGATGGGCGTTGTGGGACGTCTCGGTAAGATCTTAGGACCCAGAGGTCTTATGCCTAACCCCAAGGCGGGTACAGTTGCTCCCGATGTTGCCAAGGCTGTTACAGAGGCTAAGGCAGGTAAGATAGAGTATCGTCTTGATAAGACCAACATCATTCACTGCCCTATCGGAAAGGTATCATTCGGCGCAGAGAAGCTGGCAGAGAACTTTGAGACTCTTCTTGAAGCTATCGTTAAGGCAAAGCCTGCCGCTGCAAAGGGCACATATCTCAAATCCTGCACAGTCGCTTCTACTATGGGCGTGGGCATTCGTGTAGCTACCCAGAAATACGGTGTCTGAGTAACAGAGGCAAGATAACAAGAGGCAAGATAACAAGAGGCAAGAGGCAAGATAAGGAAATGACTTTGAAAATTTTTACCTTTTACCGATTTGCGGACAATTTTTCTTGTTTCTTGTTTTAAGGAAATCATTTTTGCAAAAATTGATTTTCATGTTTAGCAAAGAATTAAATAATACCTCCGGAGGATAACCGTGAAATGCGCCGGGTGCTGCTTTGTCAGTTGGCAGGGCTTCTGTGCGGGCGGTTTTTACGGATTCCGGAGCTTATCTTAAAAATAATTCTGTGCCGTATTCCCGGAAAAATCGGGGGTGCGGCACAGTTTTTTATTCTCTTTCCTCTTGCAATGCTCCGCAGAATATGCTATAATTTAAGAAAATACCAAATCAGCGGGAAGGGAAGTTTTAATATATGATACATGAAAGCGAAATAAGAGATATATCTTTGTGGGAAAGCGGCGAAAGAAAAATAAGCTGGGTAAAGCAGAATATGCCGCTGCTCAGGTCAATTGAGGAGGAATTTTCGGCTGAGAAGCCCTTTGAGGGACTGCGTATTGCGCTTTCCGTTCATCTTGAAGCAAAAACTGCCTACCTTTGCAGAGTGCTTGCCGCAGGAGGAGCGCAGATGTTTATTACAGGCTCAAATCCTCTTTCCACTCAGGACGATGTTGCAGCCGCTCTTGTTCATGGCGGACTGCGTGTCTATGCATGGTACGGCGCAGATGATGAGGAGTATCACCGCCATATTGGGAGGGTCATCGAGGCTGCTCCCAATATTATCATTGATGACGGCGGCGATCTTGTACACTTCATTCACACCGAACGTCCCGATCTTATCCCCAATGTGATAGGCGGCTGCGAGGAGACGACTACAGGCATTAACAGACTGATTTCCATGAACAGGGCGGGAACGCTTAAATTCCCAATGATACTTGTTAACAACGCCGACTGCAAGCATCTTTTCGATAACCGTTACGGAACGGGTCAGTCCGTCTGGGACGGCATCAACAGAACTACAAATCTTATCGTTGCAGGCAAGAATGTTGTGGTTGCAGGCTACGGCTGGTGCGGCAAGGGAGTTGCCATGAGAGCAAAGGGTCTGGGTGCAAGCGTTATCGTTACCGAGATAGACCCCATTAAGGCTATGGAGGCTGTAATGGACGGCTTTAAGGTTATGAAAATGGAGGACGCCGCAAAAACAGGCGATATCTTTGTGACCGTTACGGGCTGCAATGATGTTATCACCGAAAAATGCTTTATGAATATGAAGGACGGTGCTATCTGCTGCAATGCGGGGCATTTTGACTGTGAAGTGGACGTGGCATGGCTCAGGGCGAATTGTGTGCGCTCATGGGAGGCAAGGCATAATATAATGGGCTATCAGCTTTCAAACGGCAGGAGCATTTATATTATCGCCGAGGGCAGGCTTGTGAATCTTGCGGCAGGAGACGGTCACCCCGCCGAGATAATGGATATGTCCTTTGCGGTGCAGGCAATGAGTGCGCTTTACCTTGTTAAAAATAAGGATAAGCTTGACGGCATGATAATTGACGTCCCCGCCGAGGTGGACAGGAAGATCGCCCTCAGAAAGCTCTCCGCATGGGGAATTGAGATAGATACTCTTACCGAGGCGCAGAAAGAATATCTGGGCTGACAGGCTTTTACAAAAAATTTTGTAGGGCTATTGACATACGAAAAAAGACGTGCTATAATGTAATTAATATGATTGCCTTATCAAGAGCGGCGGAGGTACTGGACCTGTGAAGCCCGGCAACCTGATCTGCATTTTACCGATGCGGACAAGGTGCTAAATCCTGCGGATATTTCCGAAAGATGAGGAGCTTGTTTTCACGGAAAATCAAAAGGCGGTCGGAAATGACCGCCTTTCTTGTTTACAGGCAAAAGGAAAGCTCCGTAAAAACCCTTTACGGCAGCCATTCTGTGGTGTGCTGCGGTTTTCGGAGAGCTACAAAAAATGAAAGGAGCTTTAAAATGGCTAAAACATTATTTACATCGGAATCTGTCACCGAGGGACACCCCGATAAAATTTGTGACCAGATATCAGATGCTGTTCTTGATGCAATTCTTGAACAGGACCCCGACGGCAGAGTTGCCTGCGAGACCTGCACTGCTACGGGCATGGTGCTGTGCATGGGTGAGATATCCACAAGCTGCTATGTGGATATAGCTAAGATAGTAAGACAGGTGGTTATTGATATCGGATATGACAGAGCAAAGTACGGTTTTGACGGTCACACCTGCTCTGTGGTGACATCTATCAATGAGCAGTCCCCCGATATTGCAATGGGCGTTGACTCTGCCCTTGAATACAGAGACGGCGGGAAAAATGAAGAGCTTGATACGGGAGCGGGCGATCAGGGCATGATGTTCGGATTTGCCTGCAACGAAACTCCCGAGCTTATGCCGCTTCCTATTTCGCTTGCACATAAGCTTGCAAAGCGTCTTACCGAGGTACGCAAAACGGGACTTCTGCCTTATCTTCGTCCTGACGGCAAAACTCAGGTCACCGTTGAGTATGAGGACGGGAAGCCCGTAAGGGTCGATACTGTTGTCGTATCTGCGCAGCACGCTCCCGAGGTTTCTCAGGATAAAATCAGAGAGGATATTATAGAAAAGGTAATAAAGGCGGTCATTTCTCCCGAACTGCTTTGTGATACAAAATATTTTGTGAACCCCACGGGACGTTTCGTTATAGGCGGTCCGCAGGGCGACAGCGGTCTTACGGGACGAAAGATAATCGTCGATACCTACGGCGGATATGCCCGTCATGGCGGCGGTGCTTTTTCGGGCAAGGATCCTACAAAAGTAGACCGCAGTGCTGCCTATGCCGCACGGTATGTGGCTAAAAACATTGTTGCCGCAGGACTTGCGGATAAGTGCGAGATAGAGCTTGCCTATGCTATCGGTGTGGCTCAGCCTGTTTCGGTAATGGCGGATACTTTCGGTACGGGAACCGTTCCCGATGATGTGATCGCAAGTGCGGTAGTCAAGGTCTTTGATTTGCGTCCTGCTGCGATAATCAGGGATTTAGAACTCAGAAAGCCCCAGTACAGAAAGCTTGCCGCTTACGGTCATATGGGACGTGAGGAGTTAGGCTCTGCATGGGAAAGAACGGACAGGGTTGATGCGCTGAAAGCCGCAGTAAATGAGCTTATGGGGAATGACTGAGCTTAAATTATATCTTAATTAAAATAAACAGCCGCGGCGCACACGTCACGGCTGCTTTTTCTTTTGGCAGATCGATTTATTCAAGGAGCTTATCGGTAACAGGACCGAACTTTGAAAGGATATCCGTTACATAGTATATCATCATAATCCAGAATGATACACAGGTAACAATTACAGGAAAGGTGCGTTTGCTGTGATATTCGGTGTATTCGGGGAACCTGATACTTCCCTTGACGGCTGCCGCTATAACAGATACAAGACCTATCAACAGGAAAAGTATTATTATCACATTATAATATGAAGCCGATGTTTCCTCGTCAAAAAAATACTCAACAAATTCCGAGGAGGATGCAACGGTATTTATAAACATATGCCCCGCAATGCACAGCACAAGCGAACCCGTTTTTACTGCTGTATACCCCAGAACTATTCCCACAATAAAGCCCAGCACTGCCTGTAAAAAATTTCCGTGCATCATGCCGAATATGGCTGCCGATGCAAAGATCGCAAATTTCTGACTTATCACCGAAAGACGTCTGAGTATAACGCCCCTGAAAAGCAGCTCCTCGGCTATGGGGGCAAGGATCATAGAGAATATTACAGTGGCTATAAGATATTCGGGCGTGATATCGCTTTCGGAAAGATAATCCTCGCTTATGGGAGAAAATCCTGCCGAAAACATTCCCGTTATCAATATGTTCTGAAGTATTATCGCCGCAGCGTAGGAAAAGACAAGCACTCCGAAATATCCCGGCACAAATGCTCCCGATATCCTGTCCGTTCTGAAATATTCGCTGAGCGGTGTGCGGGAACGGAGCATCTCAAACAGGAATATGCCTATGCCGAACAGTATGGAGGGCAGGCTGCCGCATATCTCATACTGCCAGTCGATAATGGCGGTGTTGTCGTCTGTATATCTGAATTCGTAGCCCGACAATCCCAATGCGATAAACAGTACCTGCGCCAGTATAAAGCTGCCGATGCCGTGAATGAGCGCCATTGCAAATGTGCCCGCATATTGCTTTTTAAGAGCCTTTTTTTCGGCAGGCTGTACAGCAAACAGCTCCCGTCCCGGGGGATAGCCGTACGGCTCATATCCGGGATACCCGCCCGAGGGGTATCCGCCGTAGTATTGATTTTCCATTTACCTCGCCTTTCTTTTTACAAATATCTTACAACGCCCACGATTCTGCCGATAATGGAGCATTCGTAGGCGATGATGTCGTCCATATCATCATTTTCGGGTTCAAGACGATAGTGACCCTTTTCCTTGTAGAAGCGCTTTACCGTTGCCTCCTCGCCGTCTACCAGAACGGCGGCTATTTCACCGTTATTTACGTAGGAGGTGCGTTCCACAATAACAAAATCACCGTCAAAGATACCCGCGTTTATCATGCTGTCGCCCCGTATGCGCAGAGCAAACAGCTCTCCCGAATAATTCTTTCTCGGCGTAAATGAGATGTATTCGGAGATGTCCTCCACCGCAAGAATGGGCTGTCCCGCAGTGATAAGCCCCACTACGGGCAGACGCACCGCCCCGCTGCCCGAAAGCCTGAGAGTGCGGTTCATATTATCCTTTTTTTCAAGGTAACCCTCCTCCACAAGCTGATTTACATACCGTGATGCCGTGGAGGTGGAGGCAATTCCCAGATCTCGGCAAATTTCCCTGATAGTGGGAGATACGCCGTCCTCTGTTCTTTGCTTGATATACTCGTAGATCCTTTTATGCATCTCTTTCATAGTATCCGCCTCCCATCGGCTTTCGGGAAACTGTCACTCGTATGCCTTTCTGAGCTTTTCCAGTATGAGGTGAGCGCATTTGTTGATGTCGCCGCAGCCCATTGTCAGGATAAGATCCCCGGGTCCTGCATTATTCGCCACATACTCTGCGCAAAGCTCAAAATTTTTATCGTGGTCCTGTTCGTTTTCAAACCAGACGGCACCTTTTATTTTATTTCCCAGATCCTTATCATAGATGTTGTAGGTGTTTTTTTCTCTCGAACCCATTATAGCGGTGATAACGCATTTGTCGGGTATGGACAGCGCACGGGCAAAATCATCAAGAAGCAGCGCTGTACGGGAGAATGTAAAGGGCTGGAAAACAGCCCACACTCTTTTAAACCCCATTCCCATTGCCGCTTTCAGGGTAACTGTAAGCTCTGTGGGGTGGTGACCGTAATCGTCACAAACGGTAATGCCGTTTACTTCGCCGTATTTGTCAAACCGCCTTTTGGCACCTCTGAAAGAGTCAAGACCCTCCTCGGTCATTTTTCCGTCCGCTCCCGAAAGAAACGCCGCTGCCGCTGCGCCCACTGCATTTGCAATATTATGCTCTCCCGCAACGTTCAGTTTTATATGGGCATAGAAGGATTTGTGGTGACAGATGTCAAACTCGGTGACAAGTCCGCTTTTTTTGGAGATGTTGTCGGCGTACCAGTCATTGTCATGGGAAATGCCGTAGGTGATGATCTTTCCTTTTACATCTTCAAGTGCTTTTTTTGTGTTCGGGTCGTCGCCGTTTGCTATGACGGTACCTGCCATTGCTGCAAACTTTCTGAATGAGGCAATGATGTGTTCGAGAGTGCCGAAATAATCAAGATGATCTGCGTCAATGTTGGTAATGACCGCAATATCGGGGGAGAGTTTCAGAAAATGATCCTCAAACTCGCACGCTTCGCAGACCATTGTTTCGCTTTTCCCCACGCAGCCGCTTCCTCCTATGATCGGCAGCTTGCCGCCTATATATGCAGTTATGTCAAGTCCGCCTGTTTTGAGTATCTGGGTTATCATGGAGGTGACAGTCGTCTTTCCGTGGGTGCCGCTGACACAGACGGCGTTGCTGTATTTTCTTGTGATAAGGCCCAGCAGGTCGCTGCGTTCAAGCAGAGGTACTCCCGCTTCTTCGGCGGCTTTAAGCTCGGGATTATCGCTCATAATGGCAGCCGTGCGGATTATCAGATCGGCTCCCTCTATATTTTCGGCTCTCTGCCCCAGATATACGGGTATACCCATGGAACGAACAGCCTTTAAGGTATCGGTCTCGTTGTTGTCTGAGCCTGTGATAAAGTATCCGTCTGAGTGGAGTATCTGTGCTAAGGGGTACATTCCGCTGCCGCCTATACCTATCATGTGAATATGTTTTTTGTTTGTTAATATATTATCATCAAATTTTCTAATAAAGTTATTCAAAAATTTCACCTCAGTTAAGAATAATTTAAGAGAATTATATTATAATGGAGATACGGAGGAAAATTTTTCATTTTTCCCCGATGTCATGAATAATGGGTCGGATACTATCAATAATATTTTTATCCGTTCCACTAAAATTAAGGAGGACATAAAAATGACTATCACAGACATCAAAATCAGGAAGATCATTCCCGACGGCCGTCTCAGAGCGGTGATCTCCATCACAGTTGACGACCAGATCGCTATCCACGACATCAAGGTCGTTCAGGGCGATGCAAGACTCTTTGTAGCAATGCCCAGCAGAAAGGACGAAAACGGCGTTTTCAGAGATATCGTTCATCCTATCTCGCCTGACGCAAGACAGTCCATTGAGAGCCAGATCCTTGACGCTTATACCCGTCACATCGAAATGATGCAGGCTGAGGCTGAAGCTGAGGAAGCAGGACTGCTCTGAGATTAATATGTGATCCTCCCGGAAAACCGCAGTACTGCTTATTTTTTGGGGAGGGGCGTTTACGGCTTGATCTTAAGGTCCATGCCCGGCAACTCTGTTTCTGTCGGGTGTGGACGTTTGTTTTTAACCGTTTCTTTCAGAAGCTAAAATTTTTGCGGTTTTGAGCAGGGCAAGCTGAGTCTTTGCATCGGGTATCCTGCCGTCCATGACCATTTCGACTGCTTCATCAAGGGGTATTTCCAGCCTGTCGATAAATTCGCCCTCATCGGGGTGGGTATCTCCGAAAGTAAGCCCCCTTGCAAGATACATATGGATCTTTTCCGTAAGATATGCAACGGAGGGGTAGCACACTCCCAGATACTCAAAGCTCTCCGCCTCAGCTCCTGTTTCCTCTGAAAGCTCTCTCAGACCTGCGCTGCGGTGATCCTCACCTACCTCCAGCTTTCCTGCGGGGATCTCGAGAAGAGGTTCGCCGAATGCATATCTGAACTGGCGTACCATTATCACCTTGTTTTCCTTTGTCAGAGGTACAACGCATACACCTCCCGAATGTATAACAAGCTCTCTCGGCACCACAGAGCCGTCCTCCAGCTCTGCCTTGTCCTTGCGCACGGTTATGATCTTTCCCTCAAATACTATCTTTTTTTCAACGGTTTTTTCATTCAGATGCATATTGCTGCGCTCCTTTTTCTTACTTTATTATATTATACCATACTTTGCAGCGTTTAACAAGAGAGTTTTGGAAATTTTTTTATTAAAAATATCCGACAGAGTATATTTGCAGAACAGACAATAGTGAATATTATTTTAAACTAATTTAAATTTTAAAAGTTGATTTTATGAAATTTACAAAAAATTAATAGAATATTTATATTTTTGCAATAAAAATCATGTCAATATAAGTTATAATAAAGAGAACAAGCAAGATTATTTAAAGGGCTGTGTACAACGCAGAAAAAATTCAGGAGCAGGAGGAAAATGCTATGTCACTTGGAAAGGTTCTTGTTGTTGACGATGATAACAATATCTGCGAACTTCTTAAGCTGTATCTTGAAAAAGACGGCTATGGAGTCATGATCGCACATGACGGCGATGAGGCTGTAATGAAATTTACCACCTTAAAGCCCGATATCGTTCTTCTTGACATAATGCTTCCCGGTCTGGACGGCTGGCAGGTATGCCGCGAGATAAGGAAAAAGTCCAATGTGCCTATTATTATGATCACAGCAAAGAGCGAGACTTTTGACAAGGTGCTGGGTCTGGAGCTTGGCGCAGACGATTATATCGTGAAGCCTTTCGATACCAAAGAGGTAATCGCAAGGATAAAGGCGGTATCAAGAAGGATCGGACAGTCCTCCTCCGAAAGCGAGATAAGAGAGGTCAAGTATGACAAGCTCGTGGTCAATATGACACGCTATGAGCTGAGAGTGGACGGTAAGGTAATGGATACTCCTCCCAAGGAGCTGGAGCTTCTGTTCTACCTTGCTTCAAATCCCAACAGAGTGTACACAAGGGATCAGCTTCTTGATGAGGTATGGGGCTTTGAGTATTACGGCGATTCCCGTACAATTGATGTCCATATCAAGAGACTGAGAGAAAAGCTGGAGGGCGTTTCGGATAAGTGGGCGCTCAAAACCGTCTGGGGCGTAGGCTACAAGTTCGAAGCAGAAGAAGAAAATGCGTAAAAGCATTGCCAGGGAATATGTTGACCTGTGCATTGCGCTTATAGTTTCATCGGTACTTTGTATCGCTGCCGTACTTATCTGTTATTCGATCTTTGTCTACAGGAATGACCGCAGGAACATGATGTCTGATGCGGTAGACAGACTTCTTCCCGATCTTGAGCAAATGCTCTCGGAGCAGGAGGAGCCTGACAGTGAAGCTCTTGACAGACTGCTTGCGGGAGGAGTTCGTGTCCCGGGAGCGGAATTTATCCTTTTTGACGATGAGGGCGGCATTCTCGGTTTTTCCGGGGAGTCTCCCTGTCCGTATGAGGGAAAAACTCTGAGCAGTGATGTCCTGACAGGAATCTTTAATGGCAGAAATGCAGCTATCAGCTCTCTTGACGGTTTTTTTGAAGAGGCAAGGATCTGCATGGCAAAAAATATTGATTCTCCCCGCGGCATCTGCTGTCTGCTTATATTTATGCCGACAGACGGGCTTTTTGCCTATCTGGGAAATATGGCTGCGGTGTTTTTATGTATCACGCTTTTTCTGGGATTTCTCGAATACAAGGTGATATCCTTTACCGTAAACAGGACCATGCGTCCCGTCAGAGATATGACAATTGCGGCAAAACGCTACGGAGAGGGCGACTTCTCCCCGAGAATTACAATAAGAGATCAGGACGAAATGGGTTTCCTTGCGAATACACTAAACGATATGGCAGCCTCTCTTGATGCGATAGAGGAAAACAGAAAGAGCTTCATTTCAAATGTTTCCCATGAACTCAGAACCCCCATGACCACTATTGGCGGCTTTGTGGACGGTATCCTTGACGGGACGATCCCCGAAAAGGATCATAAAAGATACCTGCGCACTGTCTCGGAGGAGATAAACCGCCTTGCAAGGCTTGTACGCAGTATGCTCAACATCTCCAAATACGAGGCGGGGGAAATGGAGCTTCAGACTGAGGAGTTTGATATTACCGAGCTTACGGTAAATACCGTTCTCCTCTTTGAAAAGCGCATTGAGGATAAAAATATTGATATAGTCGGTCTTGACGCGGACAGGATCTTTGTAAATGCAGATAAGGATCTTATTCAGCAGGTGATCTATAATCTTACGGAAAATGCCGTGAAATTCGTGAATAAGGGAGGATATATCTCCTACGGCTTTGAGGTAAGAGGAGATATGGCAGCCGTTACCGTGAAAAACAGCGGCGAGGGTCTTAAGAAAAACGAGATGAGCAAGGTCTTTGACAGATTCTACAAAACCGATGCTTCAAGAGGCAAGGATAAAACCGGTGTGGGGTTGGGTCTGTCTATAGTCAGCTCTATTGTAAAGCTCCACGGCGGTTCGGTGCTGGTTCGCAGCACCGAGGGAGAATATACCGAATTTGAGTTTACTATCCCCGTCGGGAGTAAAAAAGAAAGACATATGTAAAATAAGGGGCAGTGCAGACGAGGGGCAACTCTGTGGTCTGCGCCTGCCTTTTTTGCAGATTTTTTATCCGGAGGGCATTTTTAAATGGAAGATTTTGAGAATAAGGATAATGAAACGACCGAAGAAACAAGCGGTCCGGATACTGTTTCGCCCGGTGGATCCGAGCCTGCCGCCCGCAGGGAGGAATATCCGGGAACGTACACGGAAACGGACAATACTTTTAACAAAGAAAGTGTCCTTAATAAGGACAGCGTCCTTAACAAAGACGGAGGAGTTTTCGGCGAAAAGAGCTTTGCTCCCGGGGGACAGGGCGGATATCCGGGCGGCGGCAGTCCGCTGCCGCAAATGAATGAACCGAATTTCCGCGGGAGCGTGGAAAGCAGGGGAGAGACTTACAGAGGTTATCAGCCCTATAATTACTATTCCCCCGGAGGATATTCACAGAGCGGATACGGTCAGAACGGATACAATCCGGGCGGCTATGCTCCACAGAACGGCTATGCCCGCAGCGGCGGGGGGTACGGTCCGGGCAGCACATACGGAGGATACAGCCCCGAACCGCAGCGTGAGCCGATAATACCCGAGGTGTCTCCCTCCGAGGAAAGGACGGTAAAAAAGACATCTGCGGGGTGGATCGCCGCTATGATAATTGCCCTTGTGCTGGCGGTATCTGCGGTCATGGTGCTGCTTGCCCTGAGAAACAGGGGGAATGCGGAAAACGGCGGCATACAGACGGAGAACAGCTATCCCATGTTTGAAAGAGCAGATGATAAGGAAAACGCCTCTCCCGTAAATGTTGTCATAAACGTTCAGCCGAAGCCTGTTGAGGGGGACGAGTATTATCAGAACAAGGAAACGGGTCTGCTTACTCCTGAGGGGGCTGCAAAGACCGTTCTGCCCTCGGTGGTAAACATCTACGGCTATACAACTACTACCATTACCCCCTATAATATGGCATCGGGCGTTCTTATTTCGGAGGACGGATATATCATCACAAATGCTCATGCAGTAGAGGAACTGACCGCAGCAAAGGCGATATTTTCCGACGGCAGCGAGTATGAAACAAAGATAGTGGGATATGATACGGAAACAGACCTTGCGGTGCTGAAGATCGAGGCGGAGAATGTGACCCCCGCAGTACTCGGCTCTGCAAAGGATCTTTCCCCGGGCGAACAGGTCATGGCGATCGGCAATGCGGGCGGCTTTTCGGATACGGTGACCACGGGCTGCGTGTCATATGTGGGCAGAGAGATAGAAAGCTATACGGGCGGCAAGGTGGAATGCGTCCAGACAGATGCGGTGCTTAATTTCGGCAACTCGGGCGGTGCGCTTGTGAATATGTACGGTCAGGTGGTAGGCATTGTCACAAGCAAGTACAGCTTTGACGGGGACGAGAGAGTGGGATTTGCCATTATGACGGATTTTGCTGTTCCCATTGTTGAGGATATCATCGAGAAGGGCTATGTGACGGGCAGACCCAGAGTGGGCGTTACCTATCAGCTCATAACTCCCGATATGGCAAACGAGCTTCAGGTAAAGCCCGGAATGCTTGTTGACAGCATTTCCGATGACTGCGATATCTCACAGACAAGGCTGAAAAAGGACGATATCATCACCGAGCTTGACGGTGTGCAGATACTTTCAACGGCAGATGTCAACAATTTCCGTGACAGTCATAAGCCGGGAGATAAGGTGACTGCAAATGTATACCGCAAATCAATTACGGGTGATGTTGAGGAGTTTGAGATAACCTTTACTCTTGAAGAAAGTACAGGCGAATAAAAGGTGGGATCGTCCGATAATGGGTCGGACGATCCTCATTTTGTTGAAAATAAATAAAAATTAGAGAAAAATATGCTGAAAATTCGGCAGGAAAATTTATTTATCCCCTTGAAAAATCAGGAAAAATGTGTTATAATAACTCTTGCGTGACTGCGAATGATATGCGATGAAGCGGAAGGTTGCCTGCGGTGTGCAGGGGAATTTCCGCAGAGTATGTCCGATTTTAAACCGGGCGGCTGCAATACCGGACACTGTGTGTGTCTTAAACCGCGGGTGTATGCCCGCAGGTAAGATGTGTGTTTGTGCCTGTCCCCCGAGAAGTATCTTTGAGGGATTTTTTTATGGCGATCTGAGCGAAACGCACGGCGGGGTGTGTATCGGAAAAACATGACCGATGCTCACATACGGTAATGCAAACTCGTCCCCCAGCAGCAAAATTTATCAGGAGGCGATCAAAAAGTGGCAGTCAATGAAAAGATCAGGATCAAGATCAAAGGTTACGACCATGCTGTAGTTGATGCGGCAGCGGCAAAAATCGTCGATGCGGCAAAGCGCAGCGGTGCAAGAGTTTCGGGTCCTATACCCCTTCCTACCGATAAAGAGGTAATCACTATCCTCCGTGCGGTACACAAGTATAAGGACAGCCGTGAGCAGTTTGAGATGAGGACCCATAAAAGACTTATCGACGTTCTCAGACCCACTGCAAAGACTACAGAGGCTCTTCAGGGTCTTGAGCTTCCCGCAGGCGTCGACATCGTAATGGAGATCAAGTGATCTTCGCCGTTCGCATACGAACGTAAGATGCGGCAATGTGGGGTCAATGTTGACAGACGTTTGTCAACCAATTAACCAAGGGAGGTCATATAATGACAAAGGCGATCATCGGCAGAAAGATCGGCATGACGCAGATCTTTGACGAAGCCGGAAAGGTCATTCCCGTGACCGTTGTTGAAGCAGGTCCGTGTGTTGTAGTTCAGAAGAAAACCGTCGAGAATGACGGCTACAGCGCAGTTCAGTGCGGCTTCGGCGACATCAGGGAGAAGCTTGTGAACAAGCCAATGAAGGGTCATTTCGCTAAGGCTGACGTGGCTCTCAAAAGAACGCTCAAGGAGTTCAGACTTGAAAATGCAGAGTCTATGAACGTGGGCGATGTACTGAAAGCTGATACATTTGAGGTGGGCGACATCGTTGATGTATGCGGCACTTCCAAAGGTAAGGGCTTTCAGGGTACTATCAAGAGAAACAACAATGCAAGACTCAAGGAAACTCACGGTACAGGTCCTGTACACCGTCATGCAGGCTCTATGGGCGCGTGCTCGTCCCCTTCGAGAATTTACAAGGGCAAGGCACTTCCCGGTCATATGGGCGCTGAGAGGGTAACAGTACAGAATCTGGAGATCGTTAAGATCGACACCGAAAACAATCTTATCGCAGTAAAGGGCGCCATTCCCGGTCCCAAGAACGGTATAGTAACTATCGTTGACTGCGTGAAGAAGGCTTAACGTAAAGGAGGAAGCTATAATGCCAAATGTTAAGGTTGTAGATATGGCAGGCAACGAGGTTTCTTCGGTTGAGCTGTCCGACAGTGTTTTTGGTATTACTCCCAACGTGGCAGCAATGCACACAATGGTTGTGAACTACCTTGCAAATCAGAGACAAGGCACACAGTCTACCCTTACCCGCACAGAGGTAAGAGGCGGCGGCAAGAAGCCCTGGAGACAGAAGGGTACAGGCCATGCAAGACAGGGCTCAACAAGAGCTCCCCAGTGGACACACGGCGGAATTGCTTTAGGTCCCAAGCCCAGAAGCTATCGTTTCACTGTCAACAAGAAGCTGAAAAGACTTGCTATGAAGTCCGCTCTTTCTTCAAAGGTGCTTGAAAACGAAATGATCGTTGTTGATAATATCACAATGAACGAGTACAAGACTAAGGATATGATAAAAATGCTGGGCGCTATCGGCGCAGAGGGCAGCAAGGCTCTCATCGTTATGGCTGAGCCTGACAGCAAGGTCATAAAGAGCGCTTCCAATATCCCCGGCGTAAAGACTGCACTTGTAAACACTATCAATGTTTACGATATCTTAAACTACGATAAATTCGTTGTTTCAAAGGAAGCAGTTGCCAAAATCGAGGAGGTGTATGCATAATGATCGCACAGGATATCATTATCAAGCCTATCATCACTGAAAAAAGCATGAGCGGTCTCCAGAATAACAAGTACACCTTCAAGGTCGCAAAAAACGCCAATAAAATAGAGATCGCAAAGGCTGTAGAGGAGCTTTTCGGCGTTAAGGTCGCTAAGGTCAACACCATGAACTGCCGCGGCAGAATGAAGAGAATGGGTCTGAACAGCGGCATGACACCCTCATGGAAAAAAGCGATCGTTACACTTACCGCAGATTCCAAGACCATTGAATTTTTTGACGGTATGATGTAAGAGCTTCCGTTTGTCGGAACGTATGGAGAGTACATCTCCGCAAAACCAGATCAAGGAGTGAAATAAAATGGCTATCAAGTCATATAAGCCTACTACTCCGTCAAGGCGTCAGATGACCGTTACCGATTACAGCGAGCTTTCCAAGGTCGCTCCCGAGAAGAGCTTGCTCGCTCCCCTCGATAAAAAGTCGGGAAGAAACAGCTACGGCAGGATCACGGTTCGTCACAGAGGCGGCGGAAACAGAAGAAAATACAGGATAATAGATTTCAAGAGAGACAAGCAGAACATGAACGCTACTGTCATGACTCTTGAATACGATCCCAACAGAAGCGCATTCATCGCTCTTGTTCAGTACGAGGACGGCGAAAAGAGATACATCATCGCTCCCTACGGTCTTAAAGTAGGCGATGTTGTAAGAGCGGGTACTGATGCAGACATTAAGCCCGGCAACGCTTTAAGACTGGGAGATATTCCCGTGGGTACATTTATCCACAATCTTGAGCTTTACCCCGGCAAGGGCGCTCAGCTTGTAAGAGCGGCAGGAAATATGGCACAGCTCATGGGTAAGGAGTCTGACTATGCACTGGTAAGACTTCCCTCCGGTGAGATGAGAAGAATTTCCGTAAACTGCATGGCTTCTATCGGTCAGGTCGGAAATATCGACCACGAGAACGTAAACCTCGGCAAGGCAGGACGCACACGTCATAAGGGCATCAGACCTACCGTAAGAGGTTCGGTAATGAACCCCTGCGATCACCCCCACGGCGGCGGCGAGGGCAAATCCCCTGTCGGACGTCCCGGACCTGTTACACCATGGGGCAAGCCCGCTCTCGGATACAAGACCAGAGCAAACCACAACCGTTCAGACAAGTTCATTGTCAGAAGAAGAAACGGCAAATAATAATATTATATTGATACTCATAGGATTCGTAAAGAGGAGATTCTGTGCAGGGTATGAGGCATTACGGAGTGTCTGAGCAGGGTAAGAGATCTTGCTTCTTGCCTCTTGCTTCTTGCCTCTGTCAGCGCAGGCTCTTGCCTCTTAAACATCTTAGAGGGGAGGAAAACCAATGAGCAGAAGTATCAAGAAAGGTCCTTACGTACAGGAGGTCCTTCTTAAAAGAGTTATTGCCATGAACGAAGCAGGTGAGAAGAAGGTTTTGAAGACATGGAGCAGAGCATCCACTATCTTCCCCGATTTCGTAGGACACACCTTTGCAGTTCATGACGGCAGAAAGCACGTTCCCGTATATGTTACGGAGGATATGGTAGGTCATAAGCTGGGCGAGTTCGCTCCCACAAGGACCTTTAAGGGCCACGCAGGCTCGAAGACATCCAATAACGGAAAGTAAGGCAGAGAGGAGAGTTTAAAATGGAAGCAAGAGCGTCTTTGAACAATGCACGCATTTCTCCCAGAAAGGTGAAGATCGTGCTCGACCTCATCAGAGGTAAGGACGTGGAGACCGCTATGGCGATCTTAAAGTATACCCCCAAGGCTGCCTGTGAATACCTGGAGAAGCTTCTGAAGTCTGCTGTCGCAAACGCAGAGAATAATTTCGGTATGGACAGCAAAGACCTTATCGTATCCGAGTGCTACGTTTGCCCCGGACGTATCCTGAAGCGCATCATGCCTCGAGCACAGGGCAGAGCCTTCCGCATCAACAAGAGAACATCTAACGTTACTCTCGTTGTAGCCGAAAAAGAATAAGTCGAAGGAGGAGGTAAATTATGGGACAGAAAGTGAATCCCCACGGTCTTCGCGTGGGCGTGATCCAGGACTGGGACTCTCGTTGGTTTGCCGGAAAGGCATCCTTCGGCGATACTCTTGTTGAGGATTACAACGTTCGTAAGTTTATAAAGAAAAGCCTTTATGCGGCAGGTATCCCCAAGGTGGAGATCGAAAGATATGCCGATAAGGTAAGAATAAACGTTCACTGCGCAAAGCCCGGTATCGTTATCGGCAGAGGCGGCGAAAACATCGAGAAGCTCCGTCAGGAAGTTGAAAAGATGATGGGCAAGACCGTTTACATCAACATCGTTGAGGTAAAGTCACCCGATCTGGACGCTACTCTCGTTGCAGAGAGCATCGCTGCTCAGCTTGAAAACAGAGCTTCCTACAGAAGAGCTATGAAGCAGGCTATCGGCAGAGCTATGAAGTTCGGCGCAAAGGGCATCAAGGTAAGAGTCGGCGGACGTCTTGCAGGTGCCGAGATCGCAAGAGCCGAGAGTTATCATGAGGGAACAATTCCCCTTCAGACTATCCGTGCCGACATTGACTACGGCTTTGCTGAGGCGCACACCACCTACGGCAGACTGGGCGTTAAGGTATGGATCTATAAGGGCGAGATCTTAAAGGGTGAGGCATCTGCTGCAAGAGTCAACAGAACACCTGCCGAGAAGCCTGAGAGAAAGCGCAGAGACAACGGCAGACGCCGTGATGACCGCAGAGACGGCAACAGATCCCGCGGCAATAAGCGTGAAGGAGGTAATGCATAATGCTGCTTCCGAAGAGAGTTAAATACAGAAGAGTCCAGAGAGGCAGAATGACCGGTAAGGCTCTCAGAGGCAATAAGGTCTCAAACGGTGAGTACGGTTTACAGGCTCTTGAGCCCGCATGGATCACCGCAAATCAGATAGAGGCTGCCAGAATCGCCATGACACGTTATATCAAGAGAGGCGGTCAGGTCTGGATAAAGATATTCCCCGACAAGCCCGTTACCGAGAAGCCCGCTGAAACACGAATGGGTTCAGGTAAAGGTTCACCCGAGTACTGGGTAGCAGTTGTAAAGCCCGGCAGAGTTCTTTTCGAGATCGCAGGTGTTCCCGAGGAAACTGCAAGAGAGGCTATGCGTCTTGCAATGCACAAGCTGCCTATCAAGTGCAAATTCATTGCTAAGGAAGAGGAGGCGAGCAACTGATGAAGGCTTCTGAGATCAGAGATTTGACTGCCGCAGAGCTGGAGAACAAGCTCGTTGACCTGAAGAAGGAGCTTTTTGCCCTTCGTTTTCAGCATACCGTGAACCAGCTCGAAAATCCTGCACGCCTTAAGGACGTAAAAAAGGATATTGCAAGAGTTAAGACGATCATTCGTGAAAACGAGCTCAAGAAGTAAGGAAGGGAGGACATTACAATGGCTGATACTGAAAGAAACCTGAGAAAGACAAGAGTAGGCAAGGTCGTTTCCAACAAAATGGATAAGACGATCGTGGTTGCCATTCAGGATAATGTGAAGCACCCTCTTTACAAGAAGATCGTAAAGAGAACCATCAGACTTAAGGCTCATGATGAAAATAATGTCTGCAATATAGGCGACAGAGTTGAGATCATGGAGACCCGTCCTCTTTCTAAGGACAAGAGATGGAGACTTGTTGAGATCATCGAAAAGGCTAAGTAATAAGCGGTATTGTTGCTTATGTACACTTTTTGATGAAAGAGAACAGGAAAATTTATAAAAAATATTTTCCGTTTTCCCCTTGACAAACGTGATCTTATATGATATAATCTTATATGTTGTCGTGCAAGTAACTGCGGAATGGCGCAGGAAACGCACGGCGACGTGTAAGGTGATCAAAATTTTATTGTGATGACCGGTATCCGACGGGCGAAAACTGTCGAATACCGTTATTCGCTGTTAAAAGGAAGGAGTTAATGCGCTGTGATACAGATGCAGACTTATTTGAAGGTCGCTGACAATACAGGCGCCAAGGAGCTGATGTGCATAAGAGTTCTGGGCGGTACACGCAGAAGATATGCCAACATCGGCGACGTTGTTGTTGCTTCGGTCAAAAAAGCAACACCGGGCGGCGTTGTTAAAAAGGGCGACGTTGTAAAGGCAGTCATCGTTCGCTCGGCAAAGGGACTTCGCAGAGAGGACGGAACATATATCCGTTTTGACGAAAATGCGGCAGTCATCATCAGAGAGGACAAGACCCCCAGAGGAACTCGTATCTTCGGACCTGTTGCAAGAGAGCTCAGAGAAAAGGATTATATAAAGATCCTCTCCCTTGCTCCGGAAGTCCTTTGATCAGGAGGTGCGGCTAAGATGAACAAGAAGTTACACGTTAAGACAGGCGATACCGTTATCGTTCTTTCCGGCAAGGATAAGGGCAAGAAGGGCAAGGTGCTTGAGGTATCTCCCAAGGAGCAGAAGGTCATCATTGAGGGACTCAACATCGTTACAAAGCACGTAAAGCCCCGTCAGATGGGACAGCAGGGCGGCATCGTAAAGTGCGAGGCTCCCATGTATGCCTGCAAGGTAATGGCTGTATGCCCTCACTGCGGCAAGCCCACAAGACTTGCTCACAAATTCGATGAGAACGGCAAAAAGTCCAGAGTCTGCAAGCACGCAGACTGCGGCAAAGCTTATTGATGAAAGGAGTTACCTAAGATGGCAGCAAATCTGAAAGAGTTATATGTCAGCACAGTAGCTCCCTCGCTTATGAAGAAGTTCGGCTACAAGAGCGTTATGCAGATCCCTAAGATCGACAAGGTAGTTATCAACGTCGGCGCAGGCGAGGCTAAAGACAATTCCAAGATCATCGACGCTATCGTAAACGACCTTTCCCTTATCACAGGACAGAAGCCTGTTGTCTGCCGTGCTAAAAAGTCGGTGGCAAACTTCAAGATCCGTGAGGGTATGCCTATCGGCGTAAAGGTCACTCTGAGAGGCGAAAAGATGTACGAATTTTTAGACAGACTTTTCAATGTTGCGTTCCCCCGTGTACGTGACTTCAGAGGAATAAACGGAAACTCCTTCGACGGCAGAGGAAACTACTCCACAGGTATCAAGGAGCAGCTTATCTTCCCTGAGATCGAGTACGATAAGATCGACAAGGTAAGAGGCATGGATATCAATATCATCACCACTGCCAATACCGATGAAGAAGCGAAAGAGCTGCTTACTCAGATGGGCGCTCCCTTCGCAAAGTAATTTTGGGGAGGAGATCATTAAAATGGCTAAAACTTCAATGAAAATCAAACAGCAGAGACCCCAGAAGTTCTCCACCAGAGAATACAACAGATGCAAGATCTGCGGCAGACCTCATTCCTACATGAGAAAGTTCGGCATTTGCAGGATCTGCTTCAGGGAGCTTGCTCACAAGGGTCAGATCCCCGGCGTTAAGAAGGCAAGCTGGTAAGCTGCTGAGTTTATAAGGAGGTTACAGGTATGCAAATTACCGATTCAATCGCTGATATCCTCACCAGGATCCGTAACGCCAACACCGCAAAGCACCCCACTGTTGACGTTCCCGCTTCCAATATCAAGAAAGCGATCACACAGATCCTTGTTGATGAAGGCTATATCAAGAGCTATCAGATAATAGATGACGGCAGACAGGGTATCATCAGGATCACCCTGAAGTACGGCGAAAACAAATCTCAGGTCATTACGGGACTGCGCAGAGTTTCAAAGCCCGGTCTGCGTATCTACTCAAGCTGCGAGGATATGCCCAAGGTCATGAAGGGCCTCGGCATTGCCATCGTGTCCACCTCAAAGGGTGTCATGACCGACAAGAAGGCAAGAGAGCTTCATGTCGGCGGCGAAGTCCTTGCATTCATATGGTAAGGAGGAACGTACAATGTCAAGAATAGGCAGAAAGCCCATTGCTGTTCCTGCGGGCGTTGATGTTAAGATCGACGGCACAACCGTTACCGTAAAGGGTCCCAAGGGCACACTGGAAAAAACCTTTCACAAGGATATGATAATAAAGCTGGAGGGCAGCGAGATAATCGTTGAGCGCCCCTCTGAGGATAAGCTCCACAAATCTCTTCACGGTCTTACAAGGACGCTCGTTCACAACATGGTTGACGGCGTTACAAGCGGCTTTTCCAAATCCCTCGACATCGAGGGCGTAGGTTACAGAGCGCAGAAGCAGGGCAAGAATCTTGTTATGAATCTGGGTTACTCTCATCAGGTGATCGTTCCCGAGATTGACGGCATTACCATTGATGTACCCGCAGCCAACAAGATCGTGGTAAACGGCATCGACAAGCAGGTCGTAGGACAGTTTGCTGCCGAGATCCGTGAGAAGAAGCCCCCTGAGCCTTATAAGGGCAAGGGTATCCGCTACACAGGCGAGAGAATAATCCGCAAGGAAGGTAAAGCGGGCAAGGGCAAGAAGTAATCGCTTTTCGGGCGTTATTTTATGGATCCGTCAATACGTAGGCGAATGGGACAGTGCCATTACTACCATTCGTCGGTTTGAAAGGGAGTTGAAACTAATGGTAAAAAAGATAAACAGAAAGGAATCAAGAGCAAAGAGACAGGCAAGAGTCCGCTATAAGATAAGCGGCACGGCTGCTTGCCCCAGACTCAATGTATTCCGCAGTGCAAAGCATATCTATGCACAGCTCATTGACGATACAGCAGGCGTTACTCTTGCAAGCGCTTCCTCTATGGATAAGGGCTTCGAGGGCAACGGCGGCAACAAGGAGGGCGCTTTCAAGGTAGGAGAGGCTATCGCTGCTGCTGCCAAGGAAAAGGGCATCACCGATGTTGTATTCGACAGAGCAGGCTACCTCTACCACGGCAGAGTGGCAGAGCTTGCAAACGGTGCAAGACAGGGCGGTCTTAACTTCTGATCCCGTAAACGGGTCGGATCACTTTTAATAAGGAGGTCACACTTTTGGCTAAGATAGATGCTTCAAATCTCGAGCTTACCGAAAAGGTCGTTGCCATTAACAGAGTTTCCAAAACCGTTAAGGGCGGACGTATCTTCAAGTTTGCGGCTCTCGTGGTCGTAGGCGACGGCAATGGTACGGTAGGTTTCGGTATCGGTAAATCCGGAGAAGTTCCCGATGCTATCCGTAAGGGTATCGAGGACGCAAAGAAAAATCTCATCAAGATCTCTCTCAGAGGTTCTTCCATTCCCCACGAGGTGATCGGTGCATACGGCGCAGGCAGAGTTCTCATGAAGCCCGCTGCACCCGGTACAGGTGTTATCGCAGGCGGTCCTGTCCGTGCGGTGCTTGAAGTTGCGGGTATCAAGGATATCAGAACGAAATCCCTTCGCTCCAACAATGCGTGCAACGTTGTGAGAGCTACTCTTGAGGGTCTTTCCAGACTTCGCAGCGCAAAGGAAGTTGCTGCTGTAAGAGGCAAGTCTGTCAAGGAAATTTTAGGCTGAGGAGGATGAACGAAATGGTTAATATTAAGCTTGTAAGAAGTCTTAACAGCTGCAAGAAGGACCAGATCGCTACAGCTCATTCTCTCGGTCTAAAAAAAATCGGCGATACTACAACGCAGCAGGATAATGCCGCAGTACAGGGTAAAATCAAAAAGATTTCCCACCTCATAGAAGTTACAAACGCTTAAAATACAGGAGGTGCGATTAAAATGAAGTTATATGAACTCTCTCCCGCCGCAGGCTCCACAAAGGAAGTCAAGAGAATAGGCAGAGGTCACGGCTCCGGCAACGGAAAGACCGCAGGCAAGGGTCATAAGGGACAGAATGCACGCTCGGGCGGCGGCGTAAGACCCGGCTTCGAGGGCGGTCAGATGCCCATGACAAGAAGAATCCCTAAAAGAGGATTCAACAATTTATTCGCTACAAAATATTCAGTTGTGAATGTTTCCGATCTGGAAAGATTCGTTGACGGCACTGTTGTTGATACCGATCTTCTCCGTGCAAGCGGTCTTGTAAAGAAGGTAAATGACGGCGTCAAGATCCTTGGAAACGGTGAGCTTACAAAGAATCTTACCGTTAAGGCAGCAGCTTTTTCTGCTTCCGCCAAGGAAAAAATTGAGAAAGCAGGCGGGAAGGCAGAGGTGATGTAATGTGTTTCAGACCTTGCGTAATGCTTGGAAAACTCCTGAGCTGAAAAAAAAGCTCTTATACACATTACTGATCATTGTCATTTTCCGTTTCGGCTGCGCTATTCCGGTACCCTTTCTTGATCCCTCACAGCTTGCGGGCATTGCGGAGGGCGGCAGCATTTTCAGCTATCTTGATATGCTTTCGGGCGGCGCTCTTTCAAACGGAACAATATTTGCACTTTCCATTCAGCCCTATATCAATGCATCTATCATAATGCAGCTTCTGACCTACGCCATTCCCTATCTGGAGAATATCCAGAAAGAGGGCGAGGAGGGCAGGAAAACCATTCAGAAGATCACAGGATTTGTGGCTCTCGGTATTTCCCTTGTTATGAGCTACGCCTACTACCTCACAATGCGCAATCAGGGAGCTGTGCTTTACACCTCGGGCTTCGAGGGCGTGTTTACAGCTATTGTTATCATCAGCGTATTTACAGCAGGCTCTAACCTTATAGTATGGCTGGGCAATCTTATCAACGAAAACGGTATCGGAAACGGTATCTCAATTATCCTTTTTGCGGGTATCGTTGCAAGGATCCCCTCAGACCTGAGAACTATGATGGAACAGGGCAAGGCTGACAAGAATAATTACCTCTGGATGCTCGTCATTCTCCTTATTTATGTTGTCATGATAGGATTTATCGTGCTTATGAACAATGCAGAAAGACGTATCCCCATTCAGTACGCAAAGAGGATCGTAGGAAGAAAGCAGTACGGCGGTCAGAGCACTCATATTCCCATAAAGATCGCAATGAGCGGCGTTATGCCTATCATCTTCGCAATGGCATTCATGTCCATACCTCAGACGCTGGAAATGTTTATTGCAAGACCTACAGGCAATGTGGAGGACTGGACATTCTGGCAGCGCTTCTATAACGGCTTCTTGAATTTCTTCAACTTCAACGGCATATGGTATGCTGTAATCTACTTTATCCTCATTATCGCATTCAACTATTTCTACGTTTCAATGCAGTACAACCCCATTGAGATAGCGAATAATCTTCGTCAGAGCAACGGCGGCATACCCGGTATAAGACCCGGCAAGCCCACCAGTGACTTTATTTCAAGGGTGCTTTCAAAGATAACACTTATCGGTGCGGTATGTCTCGGTATCATCGCTGTACTGCCTATATTCTTTAATATGGCTGTTCCTCAGATGAGGCTCTCAATGGCGGGTACCTCCATACTCATCATAGTAAGCGTTGCACTTGAAACGTCAAGAACTCTCGAATCTCAGATGATGATGCGTCATCACAGAGGTTTCCTTGAGTAATACCACATCAACGACTTGAAAGGAGACTCGCTATGAATCTTATACTTTTAGGCGCTCCCGGCGCAGGCAAGGGTACACAGGCTGAGGTCATCAGCTCCACCCTGAATATCCCGCAGATCTCCACAGGCAATATCCTCAGAGCAGCAGTAAAGAACGGCACCGAGTGCGGTCTTAAAGCAAAGGAATATATGGATGCAGGCGCACTTGTTCCCGATGAGGTCGTGATCGGTATCCTCAAGGACAGGATCGCCGAGGACGACTGCAAAAACGGCTTCATTCTTGACGGATTCCCGAGAACAGTACCTCAGGCAGAGGCTCTGGAGGCTATGGGAGTTCAAATAGACAAGGTAATTGAAATTTCCGTTCCCGATGAGAGCATCAAGGCTCGTCTGGGCGGCAGAAGAGTATGCGAAAGCTGCGGAGCTACCTATCATATCGAATTTAACCCCACCAAGGTCGAGGGCAAGTGCGATAAGTGCGGCGGCAATGTGGTACAGCGCAAGGACGATGCTCCCGAGACTGTCATCGACAGACTCAGAACCTATCATGAGGCAACTGCTCCTCTGGTTGACTTCTACAGCGGTAAGGGCAAGCTCAGGACTGTTGAGGGTCAGCAGGAGGTTGCAGATACTACGAAACTCGTGCTTGAGGCAGTGAACGGGTAAAAGAGGTCACAGGCAATGATAAGTGTGAAATCTGAGTCCGAGCTGGAAAAAATGCGTGTTGCCGGTGAAATTGCCGGAAATGCGCTCCACTTCGGCGGACAGTCAATAAAGCCGGGTATGTCTACCTACGAGCTTGACAAGATAATACACGACTACATCGTAAAGCACGGCGCCACACCCTCCTTTCTCGGATACGGCGGATTCCCCGCCTCAGCGTGCATATCCCTTAACAATAAGGTGATCCACGGTATCCCCTCAAAAAAGGAGATAATCAAGGAGGGCGACATCGTAAGCATAGATGTGGGAGCGTTTATCGGCGGCTTTCATGGTGATACGGCTTATACGTTTGCTGTCGGCAGGATCTCCGATGAGGCATCAGAGCTTCTGAGGGTCACCGAGGAAAGCCTGTACAAGGGCATCGAACAGGCAGTGGCAGGACATCGCATAGGGGATATTTCCCATGCGGTTGAGGAACACTGCACGGCTCACGGATACGGCGTGGTCAGGGATTATGTGGGTCACGGCGTGGGGGTAAAGCTCCACGAAGCCCCCGAGGTGCCGAATTTCGGCAAGGCGGGACACGGACCCAGACTTGTAAACGGAATGACTATCGCCATTGAACCGATGATAAACGGAAAAGGCGCAGAGGTGAAAGTTCTTCCCGACGGCTGGACCGTTCTCACAAGATCAGGTTCACTCTCCGCTCATTTTGAGCATACAGTAGCGATCACACCCAACGGACCTGTGCTTCTGACACGTCCCACCCTGTAAGGTGAACGAAAATGGAACCGGTCAGAGGAATGATCGTCCGCAGTGCGGCGGGCAGGGACAAGGGGAAGTTTCTCATGATCCTTGCAAGGGAGGGAGATTTCGTCTACATTGCAGACGGTAAGGAACGCCCTATCGCTTCACCCAAAAAAAAGCGAATAAAGCATATAAAAGTTACCAATACTGTAATTGATGCAGACTCTCTCACCGATAAGGGGCTCAGACGGATAATTTCCGATTACACGCTGCCCCGCTCAAAGGAGAATACAGAGTCGGAATAATTACCCTAAGGAGGCTGTCAGCTTGTCTAAGGAAGATGTTATTGAGATCGAGGGTACAGTTATAGAGGCTCTCCCCAATGCCAATTTTCAGGTAGAGCTTGCCAACGGGCATAAGATCCTTGCTCATGTATCGGGCAAACTGAGAATGAACTATATAAGGATCGTTCCCGGAGACAGGGTAACTGTTGAAATGTCCCCGTATGATCTCACTAAGGGCAGGATCACATGGCGCGCCAAGTGAGATGCCCCTTCAGCTAAAACATTTAACCTCATAAAAAGGAGGAAAATATAATGAAAGTAAGACCTTCGGTAAAGCCTATCTGCGAAAAGTGCAAGGTAATCAAAAGAAAAGGCAAGGTCATGATAATCTGCGAAAATCCTAAGCATAAACAGCGTCAGGGCTGATAATGCTGCTGCGCCTGGCAAACGGTGCATGAAATAAGGATACCATATAAAGCCGGGGGGCAGGCTATGTCCCCGAATAATACGGAGGTGTATTTTGAAATGGCAAGAATTGCCGGTGTTGACCTTCCGAAGAATAAGCGAGTTGAGATCGGACTTACTTATATCTACGGTATCGGTCGTAAATCTGCGAATGTAATACTCGCAAGCACAGGTGTAAACCCTGATACAAGAGTAAAGGATCTTACCGAGGACGATGTAGCAAAGCTTCGTGACTATATCGACCACAATCTGATCGTTGAGGGCGACCTGAGAAGAAATGTTGCTCTTAACATCAAGAGACTGGTGGAGATAGGCTGCTACAGAGGCGTTCGTCACCGCAAGGGTCTGCCCGTAAGAGGACAGAGAACCAAGACAAACGCAAGAACACGCAAGGGTCCTGTAAAGACGATCGCTAACAAGAAGAAGTAAGGAGGGATTGAACAATGGCTCAGACTAAGGGAAAAAAGACCGTTATCAGAAGGCGCAGAGAGCGCAAGAACATTGAAAATGGAGCTGTTCATATCCAGTCCACTTTCAACAATACTATAGTTACAATCACAGACACACAGGGAAATGCGATCTCATGGGCATCAGCGGGCGGTCTCGGTTTCAGAGGCTCAAAGAAGTCCACTCCCTTTGCCGCTCAGACAGCAGCAGAAACTGCCGCAAGAGCAGCTATGGAGCATGGCCTTAAAACCGTTGAGGTTTATGTAAAGGGTCCCGGTGCAGGACGTGAGGCTGCAATAAGAGCGCTTCAGGGCGTAGGTCTTGAGGTAAGACTTATTAAAGATGTTACTCCTATTCCCCACAACGGATGCCGTCCTCCCAAGAGAAGACGCGTCTAATTTACAGGAGGTGTGATTACAAATGGCTTTGAATAAAGAACCTATCCTTAAAAGATGCAGATATCTGGGTATCAGCCCCATGGTAATGGGCGTATCAAAGGAGTCCAACAGAAACCCCGGCAACGGCGGAAGAAAGAAAGTTTCCGAGTACGGTATCCAGCTCAAGGAAAAGCAGAAGCTGAAATTCATCTACGGTGTACTGGAGAAGCCTTTCCGTCATTACTTCACCATTGCCGAAAAGATGGAGGGCAAGACAGGTGATAACCTTATCACTGTACTGGAATCCAGACTTGACAATGTTGTCTACAGAATGGGCTATGCGCTTACCAGACGTGAGGCGCGTCAGCTTGTTTCCCACAGACATTTCACCGTAAACGGCAAGAGAGTCAATATTCCCTCCTACCGTGTTAAGGAGGGCGATGTGATCGCTCTTTATCAGGGCAGCCGTGACAGTGCGAAGTTCAAGGAGATAATCGAGCAGAATGCAGGCAGAGTTGTTCCTCTCTGGCTGGAATCCGACAAGGACAATTTCTCTGCAAAGGTTGTAAGAAGTCCTAAGACAGAGGATCTGGATTACGAGACAGAAACACACCTTATCGTCGAGCTGTACTCCAAGTAATTGTCCCCACGGCGATAAACACTGCAATACACGTCATACTGCGAATATAGGAGGGTTTTATTAATGCTTGAAAAAATCGAAAAGCCGGAAATAGATACCGTGAAGCTGGCTGAAAACGGCACCTACGGTATGTTCGTTCTTGCTCCCTTAGAGCGCGGCTATGGTACAACGCTGGGCAACAGTCTCAGACGTGTACTGCTCTCCTCGCTGCCCGGTGTTGCTGTCACGTCTGTAAAGATCGACGGCGTACACCATGAATTATCAACTATCCCCGGGGTAAAGGAAGATGTCACAGAGATCGTCCTGAACCTCAAGGGTCTTACCGCAAAGCTGTACGGAGAGGGTCCCAAGACTATCTACGTTGAAGCCGAGGACGAGTGCGAGGTCACTGCGGGTGACATCAAAACCGATTCCGAGGTGGATATCCTTGTTCCCGATATGCATATCGCTACTCTCGGCAAGGACGCAAAGCTTTATATGGAGATCACCATAGACCGGGGCAGGGGCTACGTTCCCGCCGAAAAGAACAAGCAGCTTTTCAATCTCGGTCTTGATGTGATCGCGGTGGATTCCATTTACACGCCCGTACTGAAAGTAAACTTCCGTGTCGAGGATACTCGTCTCGGACAGGTTACAGACTACGATAAGCTAATCCTTGAGGTATGGACAGACGGTACCGTATCAGCAAAGGAAGCAGTAAGTCAGGCAGCCAATCTCCTCATTGAGCATCTGAAGTCATTCAGCAATCTGTCCGATGAGTCCGCTATTACAGAGATGATGGTGGAAAAGGACGACAAGGGTAAGGAAAAGATCCTTGAAATGACCATTGAGGAACTTGACTTGTCAGTACGATCTTTCAATTGCTTGAAGCGTGCGGGGATCAACACTGTTGAAGATCTTATCAGCAAATCCGAAGAAGAAATGATGAAGGTAAGAAACCTCGGTAAGAAATCCTTTGATGAGGTTAAGGAGAAGCTCAATTCTCTGGGCTTCGAGCTTAGCTCCGAGGAAGAATGACCGGTAAAGTTTATTAGGTAAGGAGTGATCATAATGCCCGGTTCCAGAAAGCTCGGTCGTACCAGCGACCACAGAAAGGCTATGCTCAGGGCAATGGTTACCTTCCTGCTCGAAAACGGCAGGATCGAGACCACAGTTACAAGAGCCAAAGAGGTCCGTTCAATGGCTGAAAAAATGATTACAACAGCAAAGACCAACGATCTCCATTCTAAGCGTCAGGTGCTTGCCTACGTTACAAAGGAGTCAGTTGTAAAGAAGCTGTTTGATGAAATAGCCCCCAAATATGCCGATGTAAACGGCGGTTACACAAGAATTGTGAAGATAGGTCCCCGCAGAGGAGACGCTGCCGAAATGGCAGTTATTGAGCTTGTCTGAACAATATCTTAACAAAAAAAGAGTGCTCCGTATGAAATTCATACGGAGCGTTTTTTATGAGCTTATTCTCCCGTCCTTTATGGAAATTATCCTGTCCGCCTGTGCGGCAATTGAATTGTCGTGGGTAATGAGTATCAGTGTCTGATTGAATTGTCTGATCGTTTTTTTCAGCAGTGACATTATCTCTTTTCCCGAGGTGGAGTCAAGATTTCCTGTGGGTTCATCGGCAAGGATAACAGCAGGCTTTGCGATCATGGCTCGTGCAATGGCGACACGCTGCTGCTGTCCGCCCGAAAGCTGGTGGGGATAGTGGGACAGCCTGTCGGAAATTCCCATAGCCTCCGCAAGGGCATTGAGGTATTCCTCATCGGGCTTTTTTCCGTCAAGGGAAAGGGGGATAAGAATGTTTTCCCTTGCGGTCATAACGGGCAGGAGATTAAAAAACTGAAATACAAATCCCGCCTTTCTGCGGCGATACTCCGCAAGCTGCTCGTCCTTTAATGAAAAGATATCCTGCCCCTCCACTGTAAGAGAACCCGAATCGGGCGTATCCATTGCTCCCAGAATGTGGAGAAGTGTGGATTTTCCGCTTCCGCTCTGTCCCACAATGGCTGTAAATTCACCTTTTTTTATTTCAAGGCTCACGTCGTCCAGAGCCTTGACGGCGGATTCACCCTTTCCGTATACTTTTGATAAATGTTCTGCTCTGAGAATAATCTCATCGGGCATGGTTTATTCTCCTTTCGGATAATGGTTTGATGTGTTGTCAGCTGAGAGTTTTTCCGTTTTCACCAAGTGGGATCTCGTGGTCAAGACCTACGAACTTGCCGTCCTCCTGCCAGAGGACCTCCTTTACAAATTCATACTTCTCATTATCCCATGTAACAAAATCGTCCTTTACAAGACCGCCCGTATCTCCCGAATTTGCGTTGAAGCACCAGAATGTGTGGTTAATACGCTTTTCCTTGATGAGCTGTCTGAGATAGGTCATCCATTTAAGATTGGGCTGGGTCATAAAGCCGCCCCATTCGCCGATGAGCAGGGGAGCAATGCCCTCCTCGCTTATGTAGAGCCAGTTATCTTTCCATGCGTCCTCATAAAGGGACTCATAGGTGTAGTCGCCCTTGAACCATTCCTGCTGATATACCGCAGGGCCGTAATCATGGGGAGAGTAAACAAGCTTGTTCTGATATTTTCCGAGATCAACAGGATCGTTCCGCACGCCACGCAAATTTCCGCCCCACCATGTGCTGAAATAATCGCCGGGGTTTGTGGAAGAGAAATCGCCGTTGCTTTTTATATCCGTGGGGTAAATCTCAATGCCCTCCACCATAACAAGGACGTTGGGATTTTCAGAAAGCACCGCATTTGCGGCTTTTTCGGCAATATATCTCCAGTTGTCGGGATCGGAGCTGCTGTCCCATTTTGCTCTGGGGTTTTCGTTGGCTTTTCCGTGGGGTTCGTTTTTAAGGTCATAGGCGATAATGGTGTCATCATCTTTATAACGCTTCGCCATCCACGAGAGAGCGGCAAGATAATCTTCCTCCGTAACGTCCCCCTCGTACCACATATTTTTCATATGTCCCATAGAATCGGTTTTTGCACTGTGAATATCTATCATGATCTTAAGACCGTTTGCCCTGCACTGACCGATAACGTAGTCAAATATTTCAAGACTTGTCATTCCCACAAGATAGGAATTTGTAGCCTGATTGAAGTTTGCAGTCGGATAATTCCCCGCCGCCCAGTTGTTGATAAGCTCCGCAGAAATGGGAACTCTCAGCAGATTGAAGCCGTGATCGGCAATTGCCGCAATTGAGGTGTTCAGGTCGCAGGTCCAGAGACCGTCAAAGGTGTTCGTACCCGTGTTATAGCCGAACCAGCTTACCCCCGTAAGCCATACTTCCTTGCCGTTTTTGTCAACTATCTTGTTACCTTTTACCGAAAGCCAGTCGTCGGTGGTGGGTTCGGGAACGTCCTTTGCATAAACGGGCGCTCCGGGAGGCGTACCCTGTACAGAATTGCCGTTTGTGGCAGTGTACGTGCCTGCGGTGCATTCAAGAGTTGCTTCTTCCGGGTCTATTTTCCCCGGGTTTTTAAGTATAAAGCCGAAAGTCGCTTCACTGTTCGGGGAAACAGTTGTATTATAGTCAACAGGTGTAATTGTCAGCACACCATTTTTCAGATCTATACCGCAGTTCCATGACTGCTCTATACTTGCGCTGCTCCCCGCTTTAATGGTGGCAGTCCAGCTTTCAATATTGGCTTTTCCGTGGTTTCTGACCGTGCCGTCTATCTGTGAAAAATCGTTTGTGCCGTCATTCCAGCCGTTAGGAACGGAAATTATAAGCTCCGCATCGGCTTTTTCACTGCTTTCAGAAGAAGCGGTCTTGTCGGCTTTTTTACTTTCCGCAGGGGCAGAAGCGGCTGACTGTTCTGTTTCCTTTGACTTTGAAACTGTTGTTGTTACGGCGGAGGTGCTTTCCGCAGGCGCTTTTGTATCTTCGGGCAACTCCTCCGCAGGTGCGTTAAGACTTACCGAAACTGCCGCAGAGGTGGAAACGCCCGCTCCGCCGTATGGGTCGTAATCGTCATTCAGGGGATCGTAGTCCTCATCGAAAAAGTCTGCGCTGTCGTCCGTCTCCTCGGGGGGAGGTGTTTCCTCGGCAGTGCTTTCAATGGCGGTGACGGTGGTTCCCGAAATGTCCGTGCTTTCAGTTTCGGGAGGAGCTGTCTGCCCGCAGGCTGTAAAGGTAAGAGCCATGATACACGAAAGTATGCGCATTATTGGTCTTTTTTTCATAATTTTTGTCCTTTCCTAAAAATATCCCTCTGCCATACGGCAAAGGGATATGGTACTTTACCTGAAACGGTATTATTCGGACTTTACAAGAACACTTATCTTTCAGAGATACTGTATGATCGCCGCAAGACCCAATACAGCAGCCATGCAAAAGACTACCGTAAACTCGATCACACTAAAAATCCTGTAAATAATTTCTTTGGAAGATTCTTTTTTCTTTTCCATGACCATTCTCCTCTCAGATTAATATGTAAAGACATTGTGTGCAGAATATTCCTATTCTTATTATATTCCTTATTGTAATAAATGTCAAGAATATATATATGTTTTCATAAAAAATTCTGCGTTATGCACAACATAATACATATAAAAAAGGTAATTTCAACAAAAGAAATATTTTTAAATTAACATCATCTTAATAAAAAATACAGCAAGATGTGATATAATTAATTTGGTATACATTATCTTTCGGAGGCGGTATCCTTGGATTATGAAATAGTGCGGAGCAGCCGCAGAACGTTGGCGCTGACAGTGGACAGGGACGGTCGGGTGATAGTCCGTGCCCCTCTGAAGCTCTCGCGGGAGAGGATAGATGCATTTGTACGTTCAAAGTCCGATTGGCTGGAAAAGCACACAGGCGCAGCAGCCGGACGCAGCAGCGAAAGGCTTACCAGACTTGCCGTGCCTCCCGAATCGCTGCCACTTCTGGGAGAAATGATACCCGTACTTCACGATGAGCCTTACGGATATATTGACGGCAGCTTTCATATGCCGGGGACGGCTTCACTGGAGGAGCTGCTGCCATATCTCAGAAAGCTGTATGCAGGCATTGCAAAGGATACGCTCATAAGCCGCACACGCCTTATCGCTGACCGCATGGGCGTGAAAATAGCGGGTGTTAAGATAAATTCAGCAAAGACAAGGTGGGGGAGCTGCTCTTCAAAAAGGACGGTAAACCTTTCGTGGAAGCTCATCGCCGCAGATCAGAGACTCATTGATTATGTGATCGTACATGAGCTGTGTCATACACGGCACATGGATCACAGCCCCGCTTTCTGGGAAAGTGTAAGCGCCGTGATCCCCGATTACCGTGAGTGCAGAGATGCTCTCAAAGGCGTTCAGAAGCTGCTTTTTGAATACGGACTTGACTGATATGGATAAAAAAGACCTCCCCGTAAAGCGGATAATTGCTGCTTTGCGGGGAGGTCTTATATGGGGCTGTCGGAGCGCCGCTTACCTTGCCGTGACAAGGCTGTATGTATAGGCGTTTCCCTTTTTTCCCGTGCGTTCAAGTATTCCGCCCCTGTACAGAGCGGCAAGCGCAGTGCGGGCGGTGTCGGGTGAGATGTGCGCCGCTGCCGCAAGCTCTGCCGAAGTGTGATCCTTTTCAAAAAGACAGGGAATAAGAATTGCCCAATCATCAGGGCAGGAAATAAGTATCTCATCAACAAGCGCAGTAGGTACTCTGTCGCATACCGACAGTCTGCCGTATCTGTTTTTCCTTTTTCCGAGACTTTCGGGAGATATGCGGTACTCATCACATTCGAGCATAACTATCCTTATGGAGAGCATTTTATTTGTGAGAAATTCCGATATGGAAAAAAGCTCGGCGAAAATATCATAAGGCGAGCCTTTGAGGGGAGATGTGCGTCTGCTTTTTATTTCGTAGGTGGTGCTGTCTAATGTGACTATCCTTTTCTTTGTATAAACGGGATATACCACCGTGACCCTTGCCGCTCCGAGAAAAGCGGGTAGCTTTTTCTTTAACCGTGAAAAATTCCCCGTCTGTATCTCGATAATGCCCTCCTCTCCCACAATATCTGCCACATATCCGCCGATATTCCGCTCCTGTGAATCAAGGAACGGCTCATAATAATTTTTTAACACCGCATGGACAGTTCCCTCGCCCATTGTACCTATACCCTTAACAAGTCTGCCGCCGGTGACGACCCGACGGCAGGCTTCTTCAAATGCAAGTTTATTTATCATTACTTTGCTGCGCTTATCATTGCTTCTGCGATTTCGGGGAATACCCATTCTCCCTTGCTGCGGTCATAAAGCCCGAAGCACTCGCTTCCGACAGAGGTTTTGCTGTTATTATCCCATACAAAGCAGGGGATACCGTACTTTTTGGCACCTCTTACGTAATAGTCAGCCCATTCGCAGCGTTCAAGGAGATTATCCTTATTTGTGCAGCCCATTTCGCCAATCACAACAGCTCTGCCCTTGCTTATGAAAATACTGTTGAGAGTTGCAAAGAATCTGTCAAGCTCTACACGGTCGGAATCTGAAAGCTCTGCGGAAGCATTTCCCACCATTGCGAAAAGATAGGGAGAATATGCATGGACGGAAACTATTACTCTGTCATCATCGGGGATCTCCATTGAGCGGAGAATATTCGTGCTGCTTGTAGCCGCATAGGCAGGCACCATAATAAAGCGGTAGGCATTATTTCCGCCTGTTGCTCTTATTGCCTTTACAATGGCATCGTTAAATGCTGCAACGATCTCCCTTTCGGACGCCGTACCGCCGTTCCATTCGTTGGGACTGCCCTCGGTGCGGGGTTCGTTAAGAGTCTCGAAAACCAGCTTTTCGCTGTAATCCTTAAAGGTATTCGCTATCTGTGTCCACAGATTTGTCATTTTTGCAAGATTAGCTTCAAGAACCTTGTCGCTTGCGCCGCAGCCGCCGATATCGTAGTAGGCGTTGTCATGGTGAGAGTTGAGTATAACGTACATTCCGTCATTATAGGCGTAGTCAACAACTTCCTTTACACGGGCAAGCCACTCCTTGTTGATATTGCCTTTGGAGTCTGCGTGTATGCCCCATGAAACGGGTATGCGTATGGAGGTAAAGCCCTTATCCTTTATGTCGTCTATCATATCCTTTGTGGTCTTGGGATTTCCCCAGCTTGTTTCTGAGGAAAGACCTGAGCCGCCTATAGCGTCAAGGGAGTTACCCAGATTCCAGCCTACCTTCATAGCCTTTGTGATATCAAAGGCGGTTTTTGTGGTGTCAAAACCCTTTGCGGCGGGCTTGCCGCTGTTATCCGCAGGAGCCTTGTCACTTACGGTAACGGTAAGGACAGATTTTACACCCGAGCCGTCAGCGGCTTTTACTGTTATCTCTGAGGTTCCGTTTTTCAGTGCGGTAACAGTACCCTTTGAGTCTATCTTTGCAACCGACTTGTCAGAAACGGAAAAGGTGTAGCCCATATAAGCCGCATCTATGGGACTAAGCTTTACAGTGAGCTTGTAGGTATCGCCCTTTTTCAAGGTGACATTACTGTCGCTGAGATCAACCGAAGTGATCCTTTTTCCCACGTGAATCTTAACCGATGCAGATGAGCTTGTACCCTTCACCTTAACGGTAACTGTTGCAGTACCCTCCTTCAGAGCCGAAGCCTTTCCGGTTGAAGATACGCTTACAACTGTCTTGTCACTGCTGCTCCATTGGAGAGTGTACTTTGACAGACCCTTGACTGTGGGTTTGAGCGTAACGGCTTTTCCCTTTGATATGGTGACATTTTTGTAGGGCAGGGATATCTGCGTTTCGGCTGCCGATGCCGTAACGCCCGTACAGGTAAAGCAGCCCAGTACAAGAATAAGCGTCATCAGCAGGGATAGAAATTTCTTCATTATCATTCCTCCCGGATTAAATATAGTATATTTTTATATTAACATTCACGGGATCATTTTTCAATTGACTTTATAATGAAATTTTTTCGGGAAATTTGTGCATTTTTACCCGAACTGCTCAATTGCGGTCATAAGTATCCTGCCTGCAAATGAAATGCGGATATTTTCTTGACAATTAACATTTGCAGTGCTATAATTTAATAAGTGAAAATAAAAGGGGAGGAAATAATATGAACTGGCTTGAGGTAAAAATATACACATCTTCCGAGGGTGTTGAACCCGTCTGCGGGCGTCTTATGGTAGTAGGGGTAACGGGCTTTGTGATAAGGGACTCAAAGGATTTTGAGGAGTTTCTGGAAAATAAAACGGGTAACTGGGACTATATAGATGATGATCTTATGGGACTTAAAAGCTGTGAAACTTGTGTTACCTTTTATCTTGCGGATAATTCTCAGGGAGCGGATACCTTTATACTTGTGAAAAATGAAATGGCGGAGCTTTCAGCCTACGACACCGAAAAGAAATTCGGCAGACTTGCAATTGAGATAAACAATGTCCGTGAGGAGGACTGGGCGGATAACTGGAAGCAGTATTTCAAGCCCTTTAACGTGGGTAAGCGGCTTATTGTAAAGCCCTCATGGGAAAACTGCGAAAACACAGAGGGAAAGACCATTCTCGAAATAGACCCCGCCTCCTCCTTCGGCACAGGTCAGCACGCCACCACACGGCTGTGTCTGGAGCTTTTAGAACAGGTGATAAAAACGGGCGGCAGAGTGCTTGACATCGGCTGCGGCAGCGGTATACTGTCCATAGGGGCGGTGCTTCTGGGGGCTGAATATGCCTGCGCTGTGGATATAGACCTTAACAGCGTAAAAATTGCGGGAGAAAATGCCCTGAAAAATTATATCCCTCCCGAAAAATATATTACCTTAAACGGAAATATCATTGACGACCCCGCTCTGAGAGAACGTATCGGAGGGGGATATGATATAATTACAGCAAATATTGTAGCGGACGTGCTTATCGCCATGTCGGGGCTGTTCGGGGATTTTCTTAATAAGGACGGAAAACTGATGATCTCGGGTATCATTACAGAGCGCAGTGACGAAGTGCTTTCTGCAATGGAGAAAAACGGATTTTATGCGGAGGAAATAAAGGAATGTGACGGCTGGGCGGCAGTGCGTCTGACAAGGAAATGAGGATATCATGAGCGAAAATATGCGTATAGCGTACACATCGGAAAATAAGATATATTTACTGGAAAACGGAAATAAAACCGAAATACCATGCGGCAGGATAATCAAATACAAGGAGGCTCTCGACAGCATACGCCGCCGCACAGAGTGGAAAACCACAGGCAGCGGGGCGCAGTTTATGGGTATGGCTGAAAATGGTGCCCCCGATGAGGAGAATATCACGGCAAGGATAAGCGGACTGAGCTTTGACGGGGAGCGGCTTATCTATGCGGTGCGGCTGGACGGTTCGGCGGCTCTTTATCAGAGAAGCACCGACCGCAAGGATATGAATGAGGGTCTTATCCTTTCGGGAAACAGCTTTACATTCGGAGCAGTTGACAGTCTGGAGGGAAAGCTGGCAGTCAGCATGGGCAGCAGTGTAAACGATCTGCACATTGCGGTTATGGAGCCGCCATCTTCGGATTATACGGAGCTTACAGACGGGGACACGGTGGAGGAGGATCCGTGGCTCAGCAGATACGAAAAGGGACGGATATATTTTTCAACGGCTGGAAATGCCCGCAACGAGTACGGCGCAGTGGGAGCGGTATCTCCCAGAAGCGGAGCATACATAGACCCGGAGGGCGGGGAGCTTTGCGAGTTTTTATCCGACCCGAAAACGGATTATCTTAAAATAAAGGACGATAAATTCGGGAATATCTACTATATACGCCGTCCCTACGAGGAGCAGACGGAGGGCGGCGGCGTTACTGTCGGCGATGTGCTGCTTTTTCCCGTGCGTATTCTGAAAGCCCTGTTCGGCTGGCTCAGCTTTATGAGTACAATATGGGGAGGAGAACCTCTTAAAAAGGGAGATACGGGACTGCCCGGAGGAGTAAAGGGCAGAAACCGTTCCCAGAGGGATATTATTATTGACGGGAATATCATCAAGGCGGAGCAGCTTGCAAAGGAGGCACAGCTCAAAGATGACGATCCCGCAGGACTTATGCCCCTGTCACGGGAGCTGGTAAAGCGTGAGGCGGACGGCAGAGAAACGGTACTCAAAAAGGGCGTGCTGGATTATACCGTCTGCGGTGACGGACGGCTTATTATTTCAAACGGACGCCACATCACTCTGCTTGACGGGGATAAGGAAACTCATCTTGCAAGGGCGCAGCTTGCCATGAATATTACGGAGGTAAGCGGGGAGTGAATTGTCTGCTGCCGTCAGAAATGCGGTAAAATACTTTCACGGAAAAGAGCTGTTTTTGCGTGAATACCGGAGCTGTCCCGTAATTTTTTGTCAGCAGAAAAAATATCTGCGGTCAATGTCGGCTGTATAAGCGCAATAATTATTTAAAGGCGGATATATATGAAAATTTATCTTTATGGAATGATATGCATTACAAACAGCTTTAAGCTGAACGCTTTTCCCACTCCCGATGAATATTCGGAAATTGAGCAGATGTACCGCTTTCCCGGAGGAGAAACAGGCACCTGCGGGACGGTGCTTTCGTCACTCGGAGCAGATGTCATAATGGACGGTACTCATATCGGAAAGAACTCTGAGCAGCTTGTTAAGGATTTTTACAGGAACAGATCTGTTGACCTGAGTCTCCTGACCTTTGACGGCAGCTTTGAGGGACTTGAGGACTATGTGATCATTTCGGGCAGTGAAAGAACTCCTATGGGAACATTCGGACATTTCTTTTCCGATGCATTTAAAAATAATATCAGGCATTGGAACAAGCCGAGGGAGGATATTATCGCCGAATGTGATGCCGCCGCTGTTGATGATTGCTTTTGGGAGGATTCGGAGCTTGCGGCAGGGCTGTGTGTTAAACATGGCAGACCCTATGTAACAATTGATTGCAGGTATGACGGATATTTACATAAACATTCTGCCGTTTCTGTTATTTCCGGCGAGGGGATAGAAAATTTCTATAAAGGCAGTACCCGTAAAGAAATGATGGAGTATTACAAGGAAAACAGCGAGGGTCTTACGATAATTACAAACGGCGGAAATAAATTTTATTACGGCAGAAAGGGACAGCCTGTCAAGTCATTTATGCCTTTCAGGGTAAAGGTAGAAAGCACTTTGGGGGCAGGAGATACATTCAAGGCGGGCTGCACATATGCCCTTGCCGCAGGTATGAGCGATGATGAGCTTGTGAGATTTGCAAGCGGCTGTGCGGCGGCGGCTGTCTCGCATTATCCGATTCAGCTTGCTCCGCCGACTTTGGAGGAGATAAATGATCTTATTCTGAAAAATGCTTAGAGGCGAACCCTTGTTGGCTGCCCCCGCTTCGCAGATTTGTCTGATGCTGATTTACAAACAATATACGGACAAAAGACTTTAATTAAAGCATAACACACCTAAGGTAAACAGACTTTCTTTCAAAAACTGCAAAGCCGTCAGGCGTTTTTTGTGCGGCGGTGCCTGAACTTCACGTTTACGGAGAGGTATAATTTTGATGTGTTATAAGGTACCGTCCGAAAAAGCGGTATCTTTTTATTATCTTGACATGATTTGTTTGTTATGATATAATTGTTTTGTGAAGTAATATGCTTGACAAATCTGCATTGAACGGTAAAAAAGGAAGAAAAGTATGAAAAATTCAGAGGAAATTAAAATAGAGCTTCGGGATACCGAATGGGATTTTGAGTATACGGATCATGACAGGGATATAGTCAGGGCAATAGTTTATGATGACAGCGGATATTTCTACTTTGTAAGGGTTTTGCGTGATGATGATTTCGGAAAAGCCGTATTGATCGAAACTTCGGGCGGGGGAGTGGAAAAGGGAGAAGATCATATTACGGCGCTCAGGAGAGAGCTTAAAGAGGAGCTGGGCGCAGAGGTGGAAATTATTTGCAGGATAGGAGTTGTAAGTGATTATTACAATCTGATACACAGACATAATATCAACAATTATTATCTTTGCAGGGTCACAGCCTTTGGAAATAAGAATATGACGCAGGACGAAATAGAGTGCTTTCATTTATCCACGCTTAAAATGAATTATGAAGATGCGGTCAGAGAGTACGAGAAGTGTTCCGATACGAAATTAGGCAGGCTTATTGCAAACAGAGAGCTGCCTGTATTAAAACGGGCAAAGGAGCGGGTGGAACCCGCAGCCGGGTCGTTGGTATGATTTGCAGTGATATTTCAGATAGTAACTCGGTAACTTTCATTTGAAAAATTGACAAAGTACTATTTGCGGGGCGGGGTGACCTTTAGGGTCACCTATTTGCACCTCGTTGGAAAAGGAGAAAATGTGAAAACTATTACTATAGGAAATGTTGCCATAGAACAGACTGCCGCCCTTGCCCCTATGGCATCGGTTGCGGACAGGGCATACCGTCTTATATGCAAGGAACAGGGAGCGGCGTATATGGTGTCGGAGATGATCTCCGCAAAGGGACTGTGCTACAGTGACCGCCGCACCGCTGAGCTTTGCACCGTTGACGACAGGGAACGCCCCTACGCTGTCCAGCTTTTCGGTGAAGATCCCGAATTTATAGGAAAAGCTGCGGGCATTGTCATGAAATATAAGCCCGACATCATCGACATAAACATGGGCTGTCCCGTGCCGAAAATTGCGGGGAACGGCAGCGGCTGCGCCCTTATGCGGGATATTGACCGTGCCTATTCCATTGTAAGAGCGGCAGTGGACGGCTGCGCCGTTCCCGTGACCGTTAAATTCCGCTCGGGCTGGGACGAGGAGCATATTAACGCCCCTGAATTTGCACGGGCTATGGAATCGGCAGGAGCAGCGGCACTTACCATACACGGCAGGACAAAGGTGCAGATGTATCACGGAAAAGCGGACAGGGCTGTTATCCGCAGTGTAAAGGAATCCGTAAAAATTCCCGTTATCGGCAACGGGGACATAACCTCTCCCGAGGAGGCTGTCCGGATGTATAGTGATACGGGCGTTGACCTTGTAATGATAGGCAGGGGGAGCTACGGGGATCCGTGGATATTTTCAGGAGTGCGGCAGCTTTTTAAAACAGGCACTCTCCCTCCTCCTCCCTCTCTTGATGAAAAGCTGAAAACCATGTATCGTCAGGCGGCGCTTGCGGTTTCCTTTAAGGGGGAGCGCACCGCTATGGCGGAGTGCCGCAGACAGTGTGCATTTTATCTGCGGGGAATGAAAAATGCGGCTGCCTACAGAGGAAAATGCGGCTCTCTTTCGAGCCTTTCCGATCTGCGGGAGCTTATAAGAGCGGTTTGGGAGAGCTGCAAAGATGAATATTAATGTAAGAAAAACCTGTGAACGGGATATACCCGCCATAGCACGGATAGAAAAAAATTCCTTTACCGATCCATGGTCGGAAAACGCCCTTATGTCTGCGCTGAAAAACGAATTTGAAATTTTTCTGACGGCTGCGGACGAAAATGATATGCCCGCAGGCTATCTTGTGGGCAGTGACGACGGATTTTCTGCATATATCGACAATATTGCGGCAGCACCCGAAGCAAGACGGCAGGGCGTGGGAAGAGCGCTTATGACCGCTTTTATAAACGGTCTTTCCGAAAAAACCGTGACTGTTTCTCTTGAAGTACGTGTTTCCAATTCTGCGGCAAGGGGACTTTACGAGAGCATGGGATTTAAGGCGGCAGGAGTGCGGAAAGGACTGTATACCGCCCCTGCGGAGGACGGCATTGTTATGATACTCAGACTTGAAAAAGAATAATTCCGTAAATATCATGCCGCCCAACGGGACAAGGGCGTTTGCAGAGGATAACAGCGAAAGGAACGGGAAAAATGAGCGTAACTATTTTAGGTATAGAAACTTCATGCGATGAAACGGCAGCGGCTGTTTCCGTAGACGGCAGGACCATACTTTCGGACGTGATATTTTCACAGGCGGCGGAGCATGGGAAATTCGGGGGCGTTGTTCCCGAAATAGCCTCCCGCAGACACTGCGAAAATATTCTTGAAACGGTGCGCCTTGCCCTTGATGAAGCACGGGTCACTCTTGACGATCTGGACGGCATCGCTGTGACCTATGCGCCGGGTCTTATCGGTGCGCTTCTTGTGGGTACGAGCTTTGCAAAGGGTCTTGCCATGGCAAAAAATATCCCTCTTGTACCCGTTCACCACATTGCGGGGCATATTGCGGCAAATTATATTGCTCACAAGGAGCTTAAGCCCCCTTATATCTGCCTTGTTGCAAGCGGAGGACATTCCCACATTATCGAGGTAAAGAGCTACACCGATTTTTCAGTCATAGGCAGGACAAGGGACGATGCCGCAGGAGAAGCCTTTGACAAATGTGCAAGAGTGCTGGGCTTTCCATATCCCGGAGGTGTCCATGTGGACAGGGCGGCAAGGGAGGGAGATCCGGAGAGGTACAAGCTGCCCGTTCCAAAGGTAACTGGAAACGAGTTTGATCTTTCATTTTCGGGACTTAAAACAGCAGTGGTGAATATTGCCCACAATGCCGCTCAGAAGGGCGAGGAGATCGACAAGGCGGGGCTTGCGGCGTCCTTTCAGAAAATTGTTTCGGAAACACTTGTTTCCCGAACAATTGCCGCCGCAGATGCGTACGGATACAAAACAATCGCCCTTGCGGGGGGAGTGGCTGCCAATTCGGGCGTACGGGGACTTTTTGAGAAGGAATGTTCAGAGCGGAGGATAAGGTTTTTTATGCCGCCCCTCTCTCTCTGCGGGGATAACGGCTCTATGATCGCCTGTCAGGGGTATTATGATTTTATAAACGGCAGACGGGCGGACGAGAGCCTTAATGCTGCTGCCACGGTGGATATAGGAGGTATTTCCCTTTCTGCTTGCGTAAATCAATTTTTGCAAAATTGATTTACGCAAGCAAGAGGCAAGAGGCAAGAAAAAAATATCCGCAAAGCAGTAAAATGTAAAAATATCCGGAAACGTTTCCCTATCTTGCCTATGGGAAAATCAAAAATTGATTTCTGTGCTTTCTGCGGGAGAAAAACGAGCGGGTAAAAAAATAACGGACTGATATGCGCATCAGCCCGTTTTGTTTATTACAGGACATTTTCCTGCCCTTATTTATCCTCGCTTGCCTCCATAAGAGCGGTGACTATATCGGGATATCTCCACTCAAAGGTCTTTCTGTCGAAAAGACCGAAATTTTCGCCGTTGCCCACAAAGGCGTTGTTATCCCACCAGATACAGGGGATACCCACCTCGGAGGCTTTGGTGATATAGTAGCGGGCGCAGTCTGCCCTTGCGGCGGTGTTCATGCGGTTCCTTGTTCCGAACTCGCCCACAATTACCGCTCTGCCGTTCTTGATATACATATCGTTAAGATTTGCAAAAAGGTAGTCTATGTCACGCGTATCTGCCGCATTGTCCGCACTCCACTGATCGGTAGCCTGTGCAGGCTCTGCCAGCGCAAAGGTATAGGGAAGATATGCGTGTACCGAAACTATTACCTTATCATCATCGGGAATAACAAAATCGTCAAGTACCTGCTGTGAGGTAGATGCGGCATAGGTTGGGATCATCAGGTGACGAAGAGCATTATTTCCTCCCTTTGAGCGGACGGTTTCCACAAAAGCGGCGTTCCAGTGGTTGATCACCTCTCTTGCCTCCTCGTTGCCGCCGTTCCACTCCATAGGCGTGCCTTTAAGACGAGGCTCGTTCATGCCCTCAAAAATGAGCTTTTCGTTATAATCCGCAAAATAATCGGCTATCTGTCCCCAGAGGGCGCAGAGTATCTCCTGTGCGGCGGCTTCGTTGTCCTTTGTAGGCATATGCCATTCCTCATGATGAACATTGAGTATAACGAACATATCATTTTCAATGCCGTAATTTACTATCTCCTTTACCCTTGCAAGCCATGCGGGGTCAATGGTGTAATCGGGACCCTCGCCGAATTTGCCCTCCCATGTGCAGGGAACTCTTAACACATTAAAGCCCTGATTTCTGACCTGATCTATCATTTCCTTTGTGGTAACGGGCTGACCCCATGCGGTCTCCCAGTTTTCGGGAGTTTCGCTGCCGTCCGGGTTTGTGATAGTGGAGTCAAGGGTATTTCCCAGATTCCAGCCGATACGCATTTCCTTGATAAGATCAATTGATTTTATATCCCTCATAGGGGACATTTCGGGCGTGGAGGGGACTGCTGTATCGGCATCGGCAACAGCGGCGGTGTCCTCGGCAGCTGTCTGAGAGGGAGTGTCCCCGCTGTTGTTCTGACAGCCTGCAAACAGGCTCAGCGACAGAGCGGCAGCCATTATTCCCGCAAGTATTCTTTTGCTTTTCATATTTTTGATTCCTTTCATTTTAATATCCTTATTCAAGCTCGGGCAGGTGACAGGTAGCCTTGCCGTTTTCGTCCACCCAGTTCATCTCCTCAAAAAACTCTTCCAGAGTTATGCCCTTATCCTTTATGAGATTGGCGTAATAAACGCCCACAAAGCGGTAATGCCACGGCTCAAACACTATACCCGTAATGTCCTCCTTGCCCTCGGGATAACGGAGGATAAATCCGTATTCGGCGGCGTGTTCGGAAAGCCATGCATAGGCTTCGGTGTTTTTGAATCTGTCGTCGTCCATGCTGATCTCCTCGACTGACATTATATCAGCCGCAATGCCCGCATTATGCTCGCTGAACCCGGGGAGCTGCACTTCCTTGAGGGTGTCCGCCTCCGCCTCCTCACGGGTCATTCCACGTTCGTCTATCCTTTGCTGCACACTGTTGTCGAAATTGTTCTGCTGATATTCGTAGCTTCTGTATGCGGACATGACGATAAGCTGTATTCCGTCCTCATCGGCGGCGGATATCATCTGCTTTAAAAATTCGCTCATTCTCGAATCCATTTCATATGATCTGTAGGAGTTTTCATACACCCGGGCAGTTTCGATGCCGTCGCTGTATTCCTTGGGGACCTGATTTTTCTGATTGACAAGGAACATTGCCCATGTATTGTCCGCATCATCGGCAAGGGGCTTAGGCTCGCCGTCATCTTCCGGCAGAGCTTCCTCTTCTTCTGAGCTTTCATCGGTCATTTCCGTCTGCATGGGATCGTCCTCTCCCGTATAATTTTCATTGGGCATTGTGACCGCTTCGTCCTCGGGGGAAACGGGCAGCGTTTCGCTTGTCTGAACGTCCGTCCCCAAAGGGTCAGTCAGATCGTCCTCATTTTCGGGAACTGTCTTGATTTTCGGTAAACCCGACATAAGATACACCGCCAGAAACAGGATCACGGTTGAACCGCAGAAAATTTTAACTCCGTTGGTACTTTTTTTCTTCCCGTTATTCAAAATAATCTCCTCTTTTATTTTATTATGGAAGTTTACAAAATATTATTGAAATATCTTTGAATTTATTGTATAATTAATATAAGTAAATTATTGATTTAAAACAGAGAGGTGTTAACTATGAAATGTCCCTACTGCGGTTATGAAGATACAAAGGTAATTGACTCCCGCCTTATAGACGGCAAGAAACGCCGCAGACGCCGCTGTGCAGGCTGTGACAGGCGTTTTACCACCTATGAAATGGTTGAGCGTCCCGAACTGCTGGTCAACAAAAAGGATAACACCTATGAGCCGTTCGACCGCAATAAGCTGATACAGGGACTTTCCTTTGCGGTAAAAAAGCGTCCCGTGCCCGGTTCGGCGATAATCGCCATAGCCGATGATGTGGAAAATTATTGTCTTAACAACATGATGGACTCTATCTCCACACGTGAGATAAGCGACATTGTGCTTGAACGTCTGAAAAAGCTGGACGAGGTGGCGTATGTCAGGTTTGCATCGGTAAACAAGGACTTTAACGATGTGGAATGCTTTCTCGACATCATTTCCGATCTGAAAAAAGATTCATAGCCTTGTCTTTAAGGGCTTCCCGTTCATTGGGAAGCTCTTCTTCTATTACAAGCTCCAGAAGCTCTGACAGAATGTTTCCCACAGCCTTGCCCCTTATCCCCAGTGAAATAAGATCGTTTCCCGTAACCGCAAGACCTGCCTGTGTACAGCAGTCGCCCCGCCTTTGTATTTCACGGGCTGTTTTTTCCATACGCTCCAGAGCCGCCACACGATCAAGGCATCGGGGGTGCTTTGCGCTGTTGTCGGCTTTCATGACCTCCATAAGACGGAATAAATTTTCAAAGCCCAGAGTGCCTGCAAGTCTGCGCACAGCGGGCAGCTCGGTGGTGGGGTCGGTATCGTGGTAACGTATGAGCAGCTCCGTATTTTTTACGGTGAGGTTGTCTGAATGCATTCTTTTAAGGATATCCCTTGCCATTGAAGCGCCCAGAGCTTCATGACCTTTGAAATGTCCCTTGCCCTTTTCGTCCTCGTAAAAGCAGGCGGGCTTTCCCAGATCGTGGAAAAACAGGGCTGTACGCACATATTTTTCGGCAGGAGCGTTTTCCACCGCCCTTGCGGTATGCTCCCACACGTCATATATATGGTAATCGGTTTTCTGTTCAAAGCCTATACAGGGAATGACCTCGGGTACGATAACGCCGAAAATATCGGCAAATTCCGTCATAAGAGCGCAGGGGGCTGCTCCCATGAGAAAGAGAGTAAGCTCACTTAGTATCCGCTCTGCTGAAATTTCCTTTAAAAGCTCCCTGCATTCGTGCATGGCGCGGGCGGTGTCCTCATGTATGGAAAACCCGAGCCTTGAAGAAAACCTTAAAGCCCTCATTATCCTGAGAGCGTCCTCGTTAAAGCGTTTAAAAGGATCGCCCACACATCTTATGATCTTAGCTTCAAGATCCTTTCGTCCTCCGAAAAGATCCGCAAGACCGTTTTTTGTGTTGTACGCCATAGCGTTTACGGTAAAATCACGCCGTGAAAGATCGTCCTCCGGACGTGAGGAAAAGCTCACCGAATCGGGACGGCGGTGATCGGAATAGCTGCCGTCTACCCGATATGTGGTGATCTCTACGTTTTCGCCTTCGCTTACCACCGTTACCGTACCATGCTTTATGCCTGTTTCTATCACTCTGTGAGTGTCCCTGAAGCAATTGACAGTTTCATTGGGGGAGGCGTTTGTGGTAATATCATAGTCCTTCGGGGCAAGTCCCATAAGAGAGTCCCGCACGCAGCCGCCCACAATATAAGCCTCATATCCGCATTGTTCAAGCCTGTCAAGGACGGCACGTATATTTTGCGGGATAAGGATATCCACTCACACTCACCTCACAATAGTATTATAGCTTACTTTCCCGAAAATGTCAATAGCATACTTACATTCTCAGCTCTGCTCCCAGCTCTGACAGCTTTTTCAGAGCCTTTTTAATGGCAGCGTCTGCCTGTTCATCGGTAAGAGTACCCTCTGCCGAACGCATAACAATGCTGAATGCGGCTGATTTCTTTCCGTCTGCTATCTGCTTGCCCTTGTAAATGTCGAACAGCTTTACGCTTTCGAGTATCTTCCCTACGCCCTCGGAAATTGCTTTTTCCAGATGAGCGACGGGTATATCATCATCACATACAACGGCAAGATCTCTCATAGTGGCAGGGAATTTAGGCAGGGGCTTATACTTTTTCTGACGGGTAAGTCCGAAAAGCTCGGGTATATTGAACTTTGCGGCATATACCTTTGTGCCGATGCCGTAATTTTCCGCTGTTTCGGGGTGCAGCTCTCCTAAAATGCCTACTGCCTTTCCGCCTGCAAATACCTCCGCACATCTGCCCGGGTGGAAAGCGGGAGCTTCGCCGAATGTTTCCGAAACGCCCTTGCACGGCTCATAGCTTACATCGGGGATACCGCAGACATCAAGAAGTCTTTCCGCAATTCCCTTTATGCTGTAGAAGTCGTACTCATCGCCGTACATACCGAACATTATCCTTGCAGGTTCACAGGGCAGCTCGCCCTCTCCGGGAAGATATTCGTTTCCTATCTCGAAAAGGCAGACACGTTCGTTTCTGCTGTTATAGTTGCGGGCAAGCACCTCGCACATTGAGGGAAGAAGAGTTGTTCTCATGACGGAGGTATCCTCTCCCAGAGGATTGGTTATGACAACCGTATTTCTCAGGGGACTGTCATCGGGAAGTCTTATTTTATCAAAATATTTCGGAGAGATAAAGGAGAATGTGGTTATCTCATTTGCCCCCAGTGCCGCCGCAGTGTTTAAGACTGTGCGGGTAAATTTCTGTTCGGGGGTAAGCTCGCCGCTTGCAACTCCTCTGATAATGGTTTTGGGGATATTGTTATAGCCGTAAAGACGTGCTACCTCCTCGGCAATGTCGCAGCCTCTTTCAATATCTATTCTGTAGGGAGGCGCATAGGCAATGCCGTCCTTTACTTTAATTTCCAGCTTTTCAAGGTATCTTATCATATCGGCTTCGGGAATGTCGGTACCCAGGAAATTATTTATCCACTCAGGGTCAAAGGGAGCGGTCTTCTGCGTATCCACACCGTTTGAGCAGTCGATCACATTGCTTACCACCTCGCCGCAGCCCAGCTCCTCCACAAGCTCAAATGCTCTTAGCAGTGCAGGCATACACATTCTCGGGTCAAGACCCTTTTCAAAGCGTGAGGAGGCATCTGTCCTCATTCCCAGAGCCTTTGCTGTGGTGCGCACACTTGCCCCGTCAAAGCAGGCGGCTTCAAAAACCACATCTGTGGTATCGTCCATGATACCGCTGTATTCTCCGCCCATAACTCCCGCAACGGCAACAGGCTTTTTCTCATCTGCGATAACCAGCATTTTATCGGTGAGAGTTCTTTCCACACCGTCAAGAGTGGTGATCTGTTCGCCCTCTTTGGCACTTCTTATTTTGATTGAACGCCCGTCAATATAGCGGATATCGAATGCGTGCATGGGGTGACCGTATTCAAGCATAACAAAGTTTGTTATATCAACAAAATTGTTTATGGGACGTACGCCGCTTGCACGCAGACGTTCCCTGAGCCACAGAGGTGACTCCTTTATCTTAACGTTCTTTACAACGCCTGCACAGTAACGTGAGCAAAGATCCTTGTTTACTATCTCCACTTTAAGGTCGTTATTGATATCGCCCCCTGCGCCCTTGAATGACGGCTCCTTTATGTTAAGGGGCAGATCAAAGGTAGCTGCTGTTTCTCTTGCAAGACCCAGCACCGACATACAGTCGGGACGGTTGGAGGTAATTTCAAATTCTACAGTTGTATCATTAAACCTCAGAGCCTCTTTTATATCCATACCGGGGACAAGGGGCTTGTCCGTTTCCTGCTTCAATATAAATATGCCGTCTGCAATGGCATAGGGGAAGTCATGAGTGGTAAGGCCCAGCTCACCCAGAGAGCAGAGCATACCCTCAGATACAACACCTCTGAGCTTGCCTTTTTTTATCTTCACTCCTCCGGGCAGTGTGGAACCGTCAAGAGCGGCGGGTACAAGATCGCCTATATTTTCCTCACGGATATTTGGCGCACCCGTAACTATCTGAAGCGGCTCACCCGTTCCTGCGTCCACACGGCAGACCATAAGGTGATCGGAGTTCTCGTGGGGCTTTACGTCAAGGAGCTTTCCCACTACCACCTTTGAAATTTCGCTGCCCTCGGTTTTGTGAGTTTCAACTTTAGAGCCGCTCATGGTTATGCCCGAGCAGAATTCATTTATACTCATCTCCCCGATGTCAACATAATCAGAGAGCCATCTCATTGAAAGATCCATTGTAAAATCTATCCTTTCATCATTTGCATTTTATTGTTCAGTTCTTCTTTAAAGAAATCGGGATCAAATTCAGCCATGTTGTTGAATGTTGCTTCTCTTTTCTTTCCTTTCACATTAAACTCTACCTTGTGACCGTTTTTTACGCCGTTGTAGTAGAGCTTTGTAATGTTCACGCCGTCAATATCCTTGTAAGCGCAGACAAGGGGCAGAGAGGGTACAAGCAGAAAACCGTCCAGCAGCATGACAGCACTTTTGCCGTCGGCTGACCTGAATGAAGAAACAAGTCTGCCGTAATCCTCGGGGGAAAGTGAGGAGAGAAATGCCTTTGTTTCGGAATATCCTCTCAGGCTGTAAAATATAGTCCACAGTATACCGATGACCGAAACGCAGGCAATCAGACCCATGCCGATCATGTAAATTGTTGATTCGGTGTTTACTGTCACATAAAGACTTCCCGCCGTAAAAAGCCCGAGTATGAATATCTGTAAAATTTTCATGGGAGAGAATAATCCCTCGGTTTTGCACTTTGCAAGGACAGGACATTTATTCCGTTCATAATTCATGGGGATAAATGATGTGCTTTTACTTTCTGCGGCAGTATATCCCGTGCTTTGGTAAAGTGGTGCAGCGTTTGCCGCCTCCTTTACTGCCTCGTCCAGTCTGCGCTGTATCTCTGTACCCAGTATCTGCGGGTCTATGCCGCTGTTTGCGGGATAATTTAAGGTAAACGTCTTTCCGTCAGAATGAAATTTCAGTTCAAAACTTTCAACTTTGCCGCCGTTTTCACGGTAAACAGGTCTTATGGAAAAGTTTTTAAGCTCCTTTAACGGCATAAGAAAGGGTTCATCGCCGCAGAATATCCAGTGGGACATTATATACAGCGAATTTGTCCCCGCCTTTGTGCTGTGGGAAAATTCATTGCACAGCGCAGAGTATTCCTCTGCTGAAAGGGAGCAGAGAGTGTCAAGCAGAATTTCCAATCTGTTCTTTTTTTCTTTTATGTGAACGAAAGGAAGTACTATCAGAAATATTCCCATGATAATGCCGAGAAATGATGTTACAGCGCCCATTTCATCGGAAAGAAACAGTCCTGCTGCCAGCATAAAAAGTCCGACGCCCCACCCGCATATGCAGATAAATACACTCTTACGGCTTTTGAAGCATTTTTTTGATTCTGTATATATGGGACAATCTGTTCTGTCCATTACTGTATTCAACCTTTCTTAAAAAACGTGTACGGCAGGACACGGGCAGTGCATATTCTCAGAATTGCCCTAAAAATCTCATATCGTTTTCGTAAAGCAGCCGCATATCGTTTATGTTATATCTGCCCATAGTAATTCTTTCCAGACCTATTCCAAAGGCGAAGCCGCTGTATACATCGGGGTCAATGCCGCACTCCTCCAGCACTTTCGGGTGTACCATGCCTGCTCCCAGAAGCTCCACATAACCGTCGCCCTTGCACATGGAACAGCCCTTGCCGCCGCAGTTGAAACATACAAGATCCACCTCTGCGGAGGGTTCTGTGTAGGGGAAGTGGTGAGGGCGCAGTCTTATTTTCGCCTGATCGCCGTACAGCTTTTTCATAAGAAGCTCAAGCGTTCCGTACAGGTCGCCCAGTGTGACGCCCTTGTCGATAACAAGTCCCTCTATCTGATGAAACAGGGGAGAATGAGTGGCGTCCACCGTGTCCGAACGGTACACTCTGCCGGGAGAGATTATGCGGATAGGGGGCTTTCTTGTTTCCATTGTGCGTATCTGCACGCTGGAGGTCTGGGTACGCAGCACTACATTGTCATTGATGTAAAAGGTATCCTGCGTATCTCTTGCGGGATGGTGTTTGGGCATATTGAGAGCCTCAAAGCAGTAGTGATCCGTTTCCACCTCGGGACCGTCCACAACATCAAAGCCCATGCCGAGAAATATTTCCTTGACCTCCTCCAGTACGGCGGTAAGGGGGTGAAGTCTGCCCGGCTCGGGGGCTTTTCCGGGGAGGGTAACGTCCAGCGCCTCGGCAGCCATTTTTTTTGCGGCAGCATCGGCTCTGAGCTTTTCAGTCTTTTCGGAGATCTTTTGCTCGATCTCTGCTCTTACCTTGTTTGCAAGACCGCCGATAACGGGTCTTTCCTCAGGTGAAAGTCCTCCCATCTGTTTGAGGATAGAGGTAAGCTCACCTTTTTTTCCGAGAAACTTTATTCTCAGCTCCTCCATGACCTTCAGATCGCCGCAGCTTTCAAGCTCCGCCTGTGCCGCAGCAAGTATCTGTTCCAGCTTCTGCTTCAAATTTGCTCATTCCTTTCATAAAAAATAAACCTGTCCCACATTTTCATGACAGGACAGGAAAAACTCTGCACCACCTGCACATTGACCGGGAACCGACATTCCCTTGCACCGTAACGTAGTGCGTCCGTCAGCTCCTACTTGTAATGCTCCCGCAAAACGTTCCGAGCAGCCGCTAACGGGTGAAATTCACAGCCGTGTACGCATGAAGAGCTTTCAGCCGCAGCTCTTCTCTCTGTAAAATGCGTATTCCTCACAGTGCTACTGTGCCCGATCTCTGCGTTTGAAGTACAGTTTTTAACTACTTAAAAATATTATACACAATTATTTTGGAAAATGCAAGTGTTTTTTCTTGAATTTATCATTTTTTTATGATATAATAATATAATATCCGATAAAAAGAAAGGGAGTACACATATGAATACTGATTTTTATGCCGAATGTCTTGTGGCAAGGACATCGGGAGGAGCAGTGCTTGCAAAGAAGATAGCCGTAGGAGTGCTTGCGGTGCTGCTGGGATTTTTTGCGGTGATGTATCTTTTTCTGGTAGGACCGCTCATAGCACTTGCAGTGGTATACGGCGCATATTATATTATTACGGGAATGGACGTTGAATACGAATATATCCTGACAAACGGTGAGCTTGATGTGGATAAGATAATGGGCAAGCGCAAGCGTAAAAGGCTTATCACTGCGGAAATATCGGAATTTACCTCATTCGGCAGACTGAGCGATGCTCCTGATGAGCCTGAGAGCTGCACAACAGTGCTTGCAGCGGACGGCACGGGGAAAAACGAATACTATGCCGATCTTGTTCATAAAACTGCGGGCAATGTGCGGATAATTTTCACGCCTTCCGAAAAGATACTTGACGGTGTGGAGCTTTTTCTTCCGAGACAGCTCAGAGTGGAATTTAAAAGAAAAAGACAGGCAGGATAAGGGCAAGGCACGGAAAATCAATTTTTGATTTCCTCAGAGACAAGATAAGGAAATGCTTTTGAAAATTTTTCTTGCTTCTTGCCTCTTGCTTCTTGATTTCTATAAGGAGGCAGATCATCAATGGCTGACAGCAAAAAATATGAAATGGATATGTGTTCGGGTCCCATACTGGGCAAGATACTTATTTTTACTCTCCCGCTTATGTGTTCGTCCATACTCCAGCTGCTTTTTAATGCGGCGGACATTGTAGTGGTAGGACGTTTTGCGGGAGACGATTCACTTGCGGCTGTAGGCTCTACAAGTGCGCTCATAAATCTTCTCACCAACCTTTTTGTAGGTCTTTCCGTGGGAGCAAGCGTTGTGGCGGCAAGATATTACGGGGCAAAGCAGGGGCGGGAGCTTTCAAAGACAGTACATACTGCAATGTCATTGAGCGTGGCAAGCGGGCTTATCCTTACTATTCTCGGAATATCTGCGGCAAGGGTACTTTTAGAGCTTATGTCCACGCCTGACGGAGTTATTGAAAAAGCTTCCCTTTATCTGCGCATTTATTTTCTGGGAATGACCTCAACAATGATCTACAATTTCGGCAGTGCGCTGCTGCGGGCTGTGGGAGATACAAGGCGGCCTCTTTATTATCTTTTCACCGCAGGAGTGGTGAATGTTCTGCTGAATCTCCTGTTTGTCATAAAATTCAACATGGATGTAGCGGGAGTGGCTCTTGCGACAGCAATTTCACAGACAATTTCGGCAGTCCTTACGGTAAGATGTCTTATGCGTGAAAGCGGAGATATAAAGCTCATTTTAAAGGAGCTGAAAATAGACCCCGCAAAGCTCACAATGATACTGCGTGTGGGACTTCCCGCAGGATTTCAGGGAGTGGTATTCTCCCTTTCCAATGTGGTGATACAGTCCTCGGTGAATATTTTCGGGAAAACGGTAGTTGCAGGAAATTCCGCTGCTGCCAATATTGAGGGATTTGTTTATGTGGCGATGAACTCCTTCTATCAGGCGACAATTTCCTTTGTGAGCCAGAATTTCGGAGCGGGCGAATACAAGCGCATAAACCCCATTGTTTTAAGGGGAGAGCTTTGCGTGTTCGTGACGGGGCTTCTTCTGGGAAATCTTGCGGTATTTTTCGGAGAACAGCTTCTGGGGATCTATTCGGACAGTCCCGATGTAATAGCGGCAGGCATGGTAAGAATGAAATATATCTGTACGGTTTATTTCCTGTGCGGCATGATGGACGTTATGGTAGGAGCGCTCAGAGGTATAGGATATTCCGTAATGCCCATGATAGTTTCCCTTATAGGCGCCTGTGCGCTGCGGATACTCTGGGTAAAAACGGTATTTGAAATACCTGAGTATCATACAATAGAAACGGTATATTTTTCCTATCCCGTAACATGGTTCATAACCTTTGCGGCTCATGTGATATGCTTTATTGTCGCAAGACGGAAGATAAGAGCCGTTTATGAAAAAAAGCTCTGAGGCAGGTATCTTAATATGACTCAAAAAAAATCTTCAAGGCTCAAAGACCTTTCACCCCTGAATTTTCTCATGCTTACGGTTTCGGGCTGTATAAATGCAGTGGGTATAGTTATGTTCCTTGCTCCCGTAAATCTTTTTGACAGCGGATTTTCGGGTACGGCAATGTTTCTCTCTTCGGTAACGTCTCTGCCGCTGGGGGCATATCTTATAATTCTGAATATTCCGTTTTTTCTTTTCGGGCTTAAACGTCAGGGAGCGGCATTTACGGTGTGTTCTGTATATGCAGTGCTTGTCTACTCTGCGGCGTCCTTTCTGATAACCGATATAATTCCCGTTGATGTTTCCGCATCATCGCCCTTTGCGGGGGATGATCTGCTGCTCTGTGCGATATTCGGAGGACTTATTTCGGGGATAGGCAGCGGTCTTACCATACGTTTCGGCGGGGCAATTGACGGAGTGGAGGTAATGAGTGTAATATTTGCAAAGCAGCTCGGCATTACCGTAGGCACATTTGTCATGATCTACAATGTAATACTTTATTCGGTAATAGGGATCGTGCGGGGGTCGTGGATACTTCCTCTTTATTCGATCATCACCTACACGGCGGCTCTTAAAGCAGTTGACTTTATTGTGGAGGGCTTTGACAAGGCAAAAGCAGCCATGATAATCACCTATAAGCCCAATGAGATAAGCTCCCGTCTTTGTGAAAGCTTTGGCAGCGGCGTTACACTTATCAAGGCAAACGGCTTTTATTCGGGTACAGAAAAGACAATGGTATACTTTGTAGTTAACCGTTTTCAGATAGGCAAGCTCAAAGCAATAGTCACCGAGGAGGATCCCACCGCATATGTTACCATTACCGAAGTTTCCGATGTGCTGAGGAGTGCGGTAAAGGCAGCGCCGCCCAAACAGATCCCCGTCACATCTGAGGGGGAAACAGCCGCACTTCCCGCCGTACAGCAGCAGGCGGTAAAGCCTGCGGACACACAAGGTATACCTGCCGATGACGGCGCAAATAATAATTAGTATGCCAACATCATATTTCACGGCAAACAAAAGTCACCAAGTTAATTCACATATTTCCTATAAAAACAAATATTAATATTTACGGAGGTAATGCATATGTCATTCAAAGAAATCGCACTTTCGGAGCTTAAACTTGATCCCTTTGATCAGATAGGCAGCAAATGGGCGCTTGTAGCGGCGGGAGATGAAAAAAGCTCCAATGCCATGACCGTATCATGGGGATTTATGGGCGTAATGTGGGGAAAGAACGTATTTGAGACGGTAATCCGCAAAAGCCGTTACACCTATGAATTTATGGAGAAAAGCGAATATTTCACCGTTAGTTTTTATCCCGAGGAGTACAAAAAGGCGCTCAGCTTTTTCGGCTCTCATTCCGGACGTGACTGCGACAAGGCAAAGGAGGGAGGACTTACCCCCTGTATGCTTGACGGCGTTCCCGCCTTTGAGGAGGCGCAGACAGTTCTTGTGTGCAGAAAGCTCTATTCACAGCAAATGGACATTTCTCTCCTCAGTGACAGCGAAAAGCACTGGTACGGCGACGGTGATATGCACAAGGCTTATATCGGCGAGATAGTAAAGGTGTATACAAAGGAATAACGGGTATAGTTAAGGGATCTGCTCATTCGGGCAGATCCCTTGTTTATTTGCAGATATGTTTTTGTGTTACAGGCAGATATATACAGATGTTTTTCGGGATAAGGGGCTAATGCTTTTTTATCGGACGGGAATGGTTTTATTATAGTTCAGATTTGTTTATTGTGACTTTTTATTTTGTTGCTCCTCGGTTTTTATGGCGCTGATGCGCCGTGCAGACTTGTTTACGTCAGCAAGATAACCGCCGCATTTTTTTCCTCCCCCGTTTATACTATTATAAATTAGTAGATCAGGCTCTCCTCGTGTTTTTCTTTGCGGCGGTTATCCCTCCCCGGTTTATCTGCTCCCATGATTGATCGTTGAGATTTGTTTGTTGTGCTGCTCCTTTGCCGGGGTTCTACCCGACCCCGCAAGGGCGCTGCCCTTGACCCGCGAGGGCTCCGCCCCTCGACCCCGCAGCCTTTTGAAAAAAGGCCGGCGAAAACTTTACCTTGTGTTTGTTTTGCTTAGACTTGCTTTTTTGTGCCTCTGACTTTGGTTTTGCCTTGCGGTTGTTTTGCTTAGATTTTTTAATTTGCTTTTTTAATTTGCTTTTTTACCGAGATATTTCATGGTTTGGACGGCAAACTCTGCTGCATTTTTCAGGTCGTTCTCATCGGGCCTGCCCTTGTGCATTGGTCCGAACGATCCCGCACAGTGAAATTCCGTGTCCAACAGCTTAACACCCGCTTCAGAGCAGGTCTTTTTCAGACGTCCCCTTGTTGACCCTAATAAAGCGGACGTTCCGAACACTGCAATGCAGCCGATCTTATCCCTGTTTTTTGTGATAAAGTCCTTTACATGGCTGTCAGCATCAAATCCGTAGTAGGAGCTGCCGAGAAAAACCACATCGTATTTTGTATCAAGTGCTGTTGATACGTCCTCTGCCGTCAGGGAAAGCGCATTGCCGATAGCATGAGCGACTTTTCGGGTATTTCCCGATCTTGTATAATAGCGCACTGCTGTTTTCATTGCTGTACCTCCGTTTTATAGTTAAGCTGTTCATAAGCCGTTCTTACCGCTCTTGCAAGCTGATCGGCGCATGATGTGGGACGTCTGCCGCAAAGTATACCCGACAGCTTTTCTTCGATATATTCCACTGTCTGACCCTCTAAAAGCAGGGGAATGGCTTTAAGATTGCCGTTACAGCCGCCCATGAATTGTATATTGGTGATAATGTTCCCGTTAATATCGAAACTGATAAGCTGAGAACAGGTGTTTTCGGTTTTGTATTCGTATCTCATTTGAGAGCCTCCTCGATTTTTGCGGCAACGTTTTTCATATTTTCTGTAGGCTCATATCTTCCGATAATGTTCCCCTCTCTGTCAATAAGGAATTTGGTAAAATTCCATTTTATGGAGCTGTCGGACTTGTAATTCTTATCCACAGCTTTAAGCACTGCATTCATGGCAAGTGCTTTCGGTCCCTTTCCGAACCCCTCAAAGGAGGTATTTTCGGTGAGCCGGTTGTAAAGCGGAGCAGCGTTTTCACCGTTTACATCTATCTTTGAAAACTGAGGGAATGTGATCCCGTAACGCCCTGTGCAGAAGGAGTGTATCTCCTCATCATCGCCCGGAGCCTGACCCCCGAACTGATTGCAGGGAAAGTCGAGGATCTCAAAGCCCTCCTTCCGGTGTGCGGTGTAAATGTCCTGAAGATCATCGTACTGGGGCGTAAAACCGCAGCCCGTAGCCGTATTCACAATGAGAAGCACCTTTCCCTTGTATTCCGAAAGGGACACCTCACTGCCGTCCTGAGCCTTTACTTTAAAATCATATACAGTCATTGCCGTTTTCCTCCCGAATTTTAATTGTTTCAAATTCAATTGAGTACAATTAAATTATATAAAAAAATATCCTGCTTGTCAATGGATTTAGCAGGATATTCTGTGAATTTTTAATAAACTTTTTATGAAAGAACTTAATTATTGCTCTGCTGCTCCGCTGTCCTTTGTGTCAATGGTTGTTTCTATGCCGTTAATGGTAACAGCAGGATCGTCAAGGTCGATTATAAGGCATTTTCTGCCCTGAATAACAGAGGTGCGGACCTTATCTGCGGCATCACGGCTTATATTTACGGTTATTTCGGGAATGCTGAGAACGGTTTTGTTTTCTGTAAGATTTGATGCCCTGAGTACGGCATTTTCTCCCACATCTGCGTTGTAGACTGCGTCTATAGCCTGTAATTTTTCGGAGTCCACTCCCGCATCGGATAATATCCGCCTCATTTTTGCGCAGTCAATAACGGGAGGTTCGGTTTCGTTTTTGTTCTGCTCCACTATCTCTGTAATAATGTTGTTTACCTCGGTTATGACCGTATAATCAAGATCATCTCCGCATACATCGGTCAGCAGTGCATGAAAACGCTCCTTTTCGCCGTCAGGTGTAAAATCAAAGCGGCAGTCAAGAACGTCCTCTATAATTGAAATACAGGGCTTTTTCGGTGAACGTGTGTAGTACATAACGCTGTTCACATCGGGAGCTCTGTCGGAAAAAACGGGGAACAGAAAGCCGTCCTGCGGCGCACGGGCAATTATCATATCGGTATTTGATTTTTTGGCGATTGCGGCTGTCTCGCTGTTAAAGAAAAGCCCGTCATCTCCTGTGTTGACAGGGCATATGGCAGTGATAATGAAATTATACTCCCTGTCGCCCTCGCCTGTATTCTCATCATTTTTATCCTTAACAAGAACGCTGTATGTACAATGGGCGGCGATTACCGCAAAGGCTGTTTCGTAACCGATATTTTCAGTTATCCGTCTGATAAAGGCGTTATTTGCCTCTTCGTCCTCAAATTTTCCCTTTAAAGCGGCATACAATATATTCTGAGCGCCGCCCTCCTCATAGGACTCGTTCGGAAAGGAATATTCGGTAAGATTTTTACCAAGACTTCCGCTGAGTGTCTTTCTGAGAGTTTCCATTACCACAGCGCACTCCTCCTCGGGACAAACGCCGTAACCCTTTGATTCGGTGTACTTTATATTCTTTTCTGCGTCTGCATAGGTATAAAGAATGCGGTTAAGGGAAAAAAGTCCGCAGTCCTCGGAAAAATTCTTTTTAAGCTCGCCTATCTCTTTTTTGTTCATCTTAACATCTCTCCTTTTGTTCTTCACAAAAAATACAGCACCATGTCAGGCACTGTATTATAATTATATCATAAATTCCGTTTTTTTGCAACGGTTGATTTTAACAAATCGGTTCGGAAAATTTCTATATACAGTCAGGGTCGGCACTGCCGCAGAACAGCATTCAGAATATGACCCTTTCGGAATACATTCTGTTCTTTCCGTCCTGTTTAGCTTTAAAAAGAGCCTTGTCTGCGGTGATGAAATAATCCTTTACCTGAATTTTCTTTTCGGGATTGTTTTTTGCATACGCAAAGCCGGCGCTGAATGTAAAGTCGGGTATATTATCTTTGAGAGCGGTATTTTTTGCGGCAAGCAGAAGCCTGTCGAACATCTCAAAAAGCTGTGTTTCGGTAATATTTTCGATGTAGACTACAAATTCATCTCCGTAATAGCGAAATATTACCGCATCAGTAAATATATCCGAAAGAATGCCCGCTGCGGTTCTGATTATGCGGGTTCCCGTTTCCTCGCCGAATTTCTCGTTTATTTCTGAAAGATCGTCCACATCAATTATTGCGAGAAAGCCCGTTGAATTTGAGGAAGCTATCTTGCTTTCAATAAGAGGCATACCCTCATGGGCGGTACTCAGACCGAAAGTCTCACGGCTGTCCTGCCGTACGGAAACAGGCTGAGTTCCTCTTTCCCTGCTGATAGGCTCTACCCTGCCTACTACGCTTATCACGCTCCCGTATTCATCGGCAATACTGGAGTAGAACACTCTGTAATGAGCGTAGCCGTTTTCCGCAGAGTAGTAGGAACGCAGATCAATAAAACCCTTTGAAGTTTTCCTGCACGCTCTTGACAGGGTGTTGAAATAGTAATTTACATCATGGGGGTGGATCCTGTTGCCCTTTCTCAGATAAACGGTATAATTTTCGATAACATATTCCCCGATGTCACCATGGGAAAAGATCATGCGGTCATCAAAGGGCTTATACTCAAACAGCAGTGCCGAAACTGTTTCTTTCAGTATACGGTAGCGCTCACTGTTTATCATAAGCTCCAGTTCAAGCTGCTTTCTTTCCGTAATATCGGTGATAGTGGCAAGAAATACGGGATTTGCACTTTTGATAAAATCCACGGGACGTGCCTTAACGCAGAACCAGCCTACAGAGCCGTCAGCCTTGTAGCCCCGCACATCGCAGCGGATATCCTTTCCGCTTTTCATGCAGTCATTAACGCACTTAAAAATTTTCTTTTCGTCCTCTTCAAGTAGGGTAACGGTAATATTGTCATAATAGGGGCGGTACTGCTCCTTTGTATATCCCACATTTTCAAAATACCGTTCGTTAAGGTACAGCGCACGCACCTTGCTGCCGCAATACTCAAAAACGCTCAGACCGTCATACATATTATTAAATAGCTTAAAATACAGGTCTGTGCAGTTATCTGCAGCAACAATGACAGACGGGTCTGTGATGTCAGCGATCCTGTTATCCATAACACGCTGCTCCTTTACATAATATTTGCAGAATACACTGCCTTTATAAACAATTATAACACATCATTTCAGAAAATGCAACACTTTTTTAAAATTTCTTCATAAAAAATTTTTGTTTTATTTCGTGATTTTGCATAAGTAAAAAATCGGAGCAAAGAGGCGGCGTTTTTTGGAAATATACACAAAAAATAACAGACCTGCCCCAAAAATCCGTGAAGTGCTGTCCGACACATGGGTGCCGTACAGCACTGCGGAGATCTTTACGGAGGTCTGACGGGGGAGGAGTACATAAAAGCTGTATCTGCTTTTCCTGTACCTCGCCCGTGAAAGGAGAGCGTCAGCTGCGCTCGATAATCTGTTCTCTGCCGGGACCTACGCCTATCATGCCAACTTTGCACTCGCAAAGCTCTTCAAGACGGGAGATATATTTGCGGCATACCTCGGGCAGCTCCTCAAATCTGCGGCAGGAGGAAATATCCTCGGTAAAGCCCTCAAACTCCTCATAGACAGGCTCGCAGCCCTCAAGCTCTTCAAGAACGGGCGGGAAGTCTTTTATAACAGTGCCGTCAGGCTTTTTGTAAGCTGTGCATACTTTAAGTTTATCAAGTCCCGCAAGTGTATCCAGCTTATTTATCATAAGTACGGAAAGACCGTTTACTCTTACAGCATGGCGGACGATCACCGAATCAAACCAGCCTGTTCTTCTGGGTCTGCCCGTGATAGTACCGAACTCGCCGCCCTTGTTGCGGATATAGTCCCCCGTTTCATCTTCAAGCTCTGTGGGGAAAGGACCCTTGCCTACTCTTGTAGTATAAGCCTTAGCCACGCCGTAAATATTGTCAATGACCATAGGACCTACTCCTGAGCCTATGCACACGCCCGCCGAAAGGGGGTGAGAGCTTGTGACATAAGGATATGTTCCGAAATCAATATCAAGAAGCGTTGCCTGAGCGCCCTCGAAAAGAATATCCTTTTTTGCCTTTACAGCTTCATATGTGAGGACGGACACATCACCGATATAGGGAGCGAGCTTTCTGCCGTACTCCGTATATTCCTCTATTATTGCATCAAGATCGAGAGCTTCTCCGCCGAATACCTTTGTGATAATGGCATTTTTAAGCTCACCCGCAGTTTTTGCCTTTTCTCTGAAAATTTCGGGGTGTGTAAGATCGTAGAAGCGTATTCCGCTGCGCTCATACTTATCCATATAAGCAGGACCTATTCCTCTGTGAGTAGTGCCGATGTCCTTATTACCTCTGAATTTCTCGGAAAGACCGTCAAGAGCGATATGCCACGGCATGGTGATATGCGCCCTCGGGTCGATGCGCAGATGCTCAAAGGAAAGTCCTCTTTCCGAAAGAGCTTCTATTTCTCCGATAAGATCCTTCGGGTCAATAACAACACCTGCACCGATAAGACAAAGTGTATCCTTATGAAGAATACCCGAGGGGATAAGGTGGAGCTTATAAGTTTCACCGTCAGCGACAACGGTATGTCCCGCATTATTTCCGCCCTGCGCTCTGATAACCACGTCCGCACGGGAGGCGAGCAGGTCAATCGCCTTACCCTTTCCCTCATCGCCCCACTGGGTCCCGATAACGATATTAGCAGCCATTTTAAGATTTCCTCATTTCAAATTTAAGTTAAGACGGACTGCCGAAAAAGATCGGCAGCAATCGTCTTCTGTCTTATTATAGCAGATAAGATAATTAATGTCAAGGGGAAGATCGGAAAAAACGGTGGCAGCAAAAGAAAAAATCTAAGCAAAGCAAACCAAACACAAGGCAAAGTCAAAGGTAAGGACGCAAAAAAAGAAAATCTAAGCAAAACAAACACAAGGTAAAGTTTTCGCCAGCCTTTTTTCAAAAGGCTGCGGGTCAAGGGCAGCGCCCTTGCAGGGTCGAGGGGCAGCGCCCTCGTGGGGTCTGGGGTGAACCCCCGGCAAAGGAGAAACATAACAAACAAATCTCAACAATCAAGCATGGGAGCGGATAAACGGGGGATGGGATAACCGCCGCACGAGGAAACACGGGGAGAGCCTTACCTACAAATTTATACCACATAATCGGGGGAGTTAAAAAAATGCGGCGGTTATCTGCTGACGTAAAGAAGTCTGCACGGCACATCAGTGCCATAAAAAACGGGGGTAAACAAAATAAAAAATCCCGATAAACAAATCTGCACTTTATAAAAAACATTTTGCAATCCGTAAAATTCCCGCCTGCTTATCGTTCATTCGCCGTCAGACGAAAAAATCGGAAATACTCCTCCAAAAAATAATGGGGCAATCAAAATAAAAAATCCGCGCAAGTTTTCCGGCAAATTTTACCGATAAAAAAACTTGACATTCGTGAAAAAATATGATATAATTTTCTTGTAATTTCCGCAAAGGAGAGGTAATAAATGCTTCCGAAGGATCCCATAATGCTTATGAGCGTCATAAACACAAGGCTGAGAGATACCTACTGCGATCTTGACGCACTCTGCGATGATCTGGATATCCCGAAAGAGGAGCTGGAAAATACCCTCGGGAATGCAGGCTATGTATATGACGAAAGGCTCAACAGATTCGCAGGAAAGGCGCATGAGACATAAGTGAAGCCGTCAAAAATATATGAATTTGTTTACAGAGGCTCTTGCAGATGAAAATATCAAGGCGGAGCTGATAGGGATACCGGCGGGCAAGGCAGATGAGGATCATCTTGAGGGACAGACAGAGCTTTTTCCCGGAACAGACGCTTCTGCTCTTGCTGCGGAAAATAATTTCCTCTCACGGAAGATCGCTCTTCTTGAACCGGGGGTCAGCAGGCTTCAGGGCGAAAATGCCGCAGCCGCACGGGAGATAAAACGCTATAAAAGCTCCCTTGATGAGTATTGCAGCGGCTTTGCCATGCAGATAGCCCTCTTTGAAAAGCTCAGAACCCTTTCTGATGAGACACTTGATGACCTGCGGGAATGTTTTCCGAATTTTACCGTCAGCGGCGTATTTATGAGCGGCGTTCAGAGGGATAACCTTTCGGGACTGAGAAATATTACGGAATGGCTCATTATGGAGGACTGCGGCGAAAAAAAGGCGGATATTGCCGTTTTAAACGAGCTTTATTCATATCTGCTCTCCTGCGTCAATGCCTCATGTAAAAATCCTGTCTGTATGCTCATGACGGTCAGAAAGGGAGATCCGTTCGATGAAAAGCTCCATCGCAGCGTGTCGGGCGTAAAGGGCGGCACGGTCACAGAGGTGCTTATGCAAGGGTGTGTATCGGCGGAAAACGGCAGAACGATCCGCAGAGCAATTGTGCGGGTGTCGGAATAATTTTGAGCCTGTCTATGCATGACAGGCGTGCGGGAGCGTTCATATGGAAGAACAGCATGAAAGAGCGGCTCGCTCGGTGGGAGAGGAGGAGCTTGACCGTGCGGTGGAGGCGGTCAGCGCTCTGCTCAGAAGCATTGATGCACAGGAAGAAGCAAAATACGAGGATAAGAACGAGGACGAGGACAAAAAATATTACGAGGGTCACAGGAAAAGACTCAAAGAACGTTTTCTGCGGGCAGGAGAAAATGCTCTTGCACCTCATGAGATACTGGAAATGCTGCTGTTTTTTACCATTCCCCGCAGAGATACAAAGCTCATCGCCTATAAGCTGCTGGATAAATTCGGCACGCTTTCGGGCATTTTTGATGCTCCGATAGAGGAAATAACCGCTGTGCGGGGCGTTACGGAAAATACGGCTATACTGTTCAAGCTGATACCAAAGCTGCTGCCGATGTACTATCTTTGCAGATATGAGGGGGAGGACAGCGTTAAGGCAGGTACGTACAATGAGCTGTGCGATCTGATAAAGCCCTATTTTGTGGGAGAAAAGACCGAAAAGGTGCTTCTCGGCTGCTTTGATGAAAAGCTGCGGCTTATAAAAATCACCGAGATAGGCAGGGGCAGCACCGTATATTCTCCTGTGGCAATGAGAAAAATGGTGTATGCGGCTATGGACAGCAGAGGGGCAATGGCGATACTTGCTCATAATCATCTGAATTCGGGCAGCGATCCCAGCGATTATGACATTGCGTTTACAAGAAAAGTAATAAGAGTGCTTGATGAGCTGGAAATAAGACTTATGGATCATCTTATCTTCGGTGAGGACAAGATCTATTCCATGAGAGAAAACGGTGATCTGGGTATTTTTGACTGACAGGAAAGGATAATATTATGCCTATAGATAAAATAGTTATCAAAGGTGCAAGGGAGCATAATCTTAAAAATGTGGATCTTGAACTGCCCCGCGATAAGCTGATTGTAATGACGGGGCTTTCCGGATCGGGAAAGTCCTCTCTTGCGTTTGATACCATTTATGCAGACGGACAGAGAAGATATGTGGAAAGTCTGTCATCATATGCGAGAATGTTTCTCGGTCAGATGGATAAGCCCGATGTGGATTCCATTGAGGGACTTTCTCCCGCCATTTCCATAGATCAGAAAACCACATCGAAAAATCCCCGCTCCACTGTGGGAACGGTAACGGAGATTTATGATTATTTCAGACTGCTTTATGCCCGCATAGGCATACCTCACTGCCCCGTCTGCGGCAGAGAGATCACACAGCAGACTGTGGATCAGATAGTGGACAGTATCATGGCTCTGCCGCAGGGTACAAGACTTCAGATACTCGCTCCGGTGGTCAGGGGCAGAAAGGGCGAACACGTCAAGGAGCTGGAAAAAGCCAAAAGATCGGGCTATGTACGTGTGAGAGCTGACGGCATAGTTTATGAACTTTCCGAGGAGATAAAACTCGAAAAAAATAAGAAGCATACCATTGAAATTGTGGTGGACAGGCTTGCGGTAAAGCCCGGAACAGAATCAAGACTTGCAGACAGCATCGAAACAGCCGCAGGAATATCGGGCGGTGTCATTATTGCCGATGTTATCGGAGGGGAGGAGCTTCTGTTCTCACAGAACTACGCCTGCCCTGAGCATGGTGTTTCAATGGAGGAGCTTTCTCCGAGAATGTTTTCCTTCAATAACCCTTACGGCGCTTGTGAAAAGTGTACGGGACTTGGCGTTTTCCGCAGGATAGACCCCGACCTTATAATACCGAATCCCGATCTTTCCATAAAACAGGGCGCAGTAAAGGCAAGCGGCTGGTCAACTACGGACGATAATTCCATAGCCATGATGTACTTTAAAGGTATAGCCGATATGTACGGGGAAAGCCTTGATTCTCCCATAGGGGACTGGAGCGATGAGGCGGTAAATGCCATTCTTTACGGAACGGGAGAAAAAAAGCTGGAGCTGCACCGTGCCACCTCCTACGGCGGAGGGGTATACAGTCAGCCCTTTGAGGGCGTTATCCCCAATCTGGAAAGACGTTATCGGGACAGCAGCTCAGAGTGGAGCAAGGCGGATATTGAGCAGTATATGAGCGAGGAGGAGTGTCCTGCCTGCAAGGGCAAGCGTCTGAAAAAGGAGATACTGGGAGTTACCGTCGGAAACAAGAACATTGCCGAGGTCACGGATATGTCCGTCGCCCGCTGCTGTGACTTCTTTGAAAATCTCCCCCTTACGGAAAGAGAACGCTTTATCGGAGAGAGAATAGTCAAGGAGATAGGCAGCCGTCTGAATTTTCTAAGAAGCGTAGGACTTGAATACCTTACCCTTTCCCGTTCGGCGGGAACGCTTTCGGGCGGCGAATCTCAGCGGATAAGGCTTGCCACTCAGATAGGCTCCTCACTTGTGGGAGTGCTGTATATACTTGATGAGCCTTCTATCGGACTTCATCAGAGGGATAATGACAAGCTGATAGATACGCTCAAAAGGCTTCGTGATCTGGGAAATACCCTTATCGTGGTAGAACATGACGAGGATACAATGAGAGCTGCCGATTTTATAGTAGACGTGGGTCCATATGCGGGGGTAAACGGCGGCGAGATCATCTGTGCGGGTACTCTTGAAGATGTGATGAACTGCGAACGCTCAATTACGGGAGCTTATCTGTCGGGCAGACGATCTGTTCCCGTTCCTGAAAAGCGCAGAGAGGGAAACGGTTATTTCCTTACAGTAAAGGGCGCAAGAGAGAACAATCTCAAAAATATCACCGTATCCCTGCCGCTGGGAACATTTACCTGTGTTACGGGTGTTTCGGGTTCGGGAAAAAGCTCCCTTGTAAATCAGATAATTTATAAATATCTTGCGGCAAAGCTCAACCGTGCAAGAACGAGAGCGGGAGATTTTGACGATATGGAGGGCATGGAAAATCTGGACAAGGTGATAGCTATAGACCAGTCGCCTATCGGCAGAACGCCACGTTCAAATCCTGCCACCTATACAGGCGTGTTCAACGATATAAGGGATCTGTTTGCTCAGACAAATGACGCCAAAATGCACGGCTATACCTCGGGCAGATTCTCCTTTAACGTAAAGGGAGGACGCTGCGAGGCGTGCGAGGGAGACGGCATAATCAAGATAGAGATGCATTTTCTGCCTGATGTTTACGTTCCCTGTGAGGTGTGCAAGGGCAAGCGGTATAACCGTGAAACTCTGGAGGTCAGATATAAGGGAAAGAATATTTATGATGTTCTGGAAATGACGGTGGACGAGGGCGTGGAGTTTTTCTCCAATCATCAGAAAATTTACCGCAAGCTCCTTACCCTCAGAGAGGTGGGGCTTGGCTATATCAAGATAGGTCAGCCCGCTACTACCCTTTCGGGAGGAGAGGCTCAGAGGGTAAAGCTCGCTGCTGAGCTTTCAAAGCGCTCCACGGGCAGGACCATATATATTCTTGATGAGCCTACCACGGGACTTCACACGGCAGATGTGAGCAAGCTGCTTGAAGTACTTCAGAAGCTGTGCGATTCGGGAAATACGGTGCTTGTCATAGAGCATAATCTTGACGTGATAAAGTGTGCGGACTATATAATCGATCTGGGTCCCGAGGGCGGCGACAAGGGCGGGACCGTTGTTGCCTGCGGCACTCCCGAGGAGATAGCAGGCTGCGAAAAAAGCTATACGGGCAGGTATCTTGCGCCCATGCTTGGACGCTCTGTGAGCAGTGCGCCCGCAAAGAAACGGGGAAGAAAAAAGAAAGAGCAGTAACAGGGAGCGGAGAGAGGCTTAAAAAGTCTTTTTCCGCTTCCTTTTATAGTATAAACTACACAAAAAATGCCGCTCGGGAAAGAAAAAAATTTTGCAGAACTTTGCCCTAATCACTTGTAATTTTCACGGAAAAATATTATAATAAAAATGTATTGTTATTTTTAGCGGTTTGTCCGCAGGAACGGAGATTTTTATGGAAGATGCGAAAAATATTTCTTCATCGGGAGCCGCTTTGACGGTGAATGAAACTTCCGATGACAGGGAAAGAGGATCGGTCTTTAAAACAAACCCTGTATTGCAGTTTATCAAGGATAAAAAAATGTATATCCTTATATTTTTCCTCCCCGCAGCGGTGCTTTTTGCAGCCTATGCGGTGTTCGGGGTACACCCCTTCGGAGATATGTCGGTGCTGGTGCTTGACCTTAACGGTCAGTATGTCTACTATTTCGAGAATCTGAGAGATGTACTTCACGGAAACGGCAGCCCCTTTATATCTTGGAGCAGAAATCTTTCAGGTGAGATAATGGGTATGTTTGCCTATTATCTGGCAAGCCCCTTTACTCTCATACCAATGGTGCTGCCCCGCTCAATGATGACCGAATCCCTGCTTATCATGCAGCTTTGCAAGGTAGGCACGGCGGGGATAACATTCTTTTATTATCTCAGGCACTCAAAGGGGTGCAGCGATCCGGTATGCCTTATTTTTTCCCTGCTATATTCACTTATGGGCTACATGGTGGAGCAGCTTATGAACCCCATGTGGCTGGACGGGCTCATTTATCTGCCGCTTATCATCAGGGGAATTGAACTTATAATTGATGAAAACGGCTGGCTGCACTTTATAATCCCCCTTGCACTTATGTACATGGCGCATTTTTACATTGGCTGGATGATAACCTTTTTCGCTGTTATCTACTTTCTGTACTATTATTTTGCGGGACAGAGGGAATATAAGCTGTCCCTTAGGAGCTTTTTCAGATCGGGGATAAAATTTGCCTGCGGGGGAGTGCTGGCGGCATTCTGTGCGGCGTGGGTGCTGTTCCCGCTGTATTACTCCTTAAAACTCGGCAAGTTTGATTTTTCAAAACCCAGCTACGAGTGGAAAACACAGTTTGATTTTCTTGATTTCTTCAAGAATATGCTCCCCAACACCTACGATACCTGCCGTCCCGAGGGTTCGCCCGTGGTTTACTGCGGAGTTATAACAATTATACTCGCTCCTCTTTATTTCCTTAATTCAAGGATACGCTTCAGACATAAAATAGGCTTCGGGGCAGTGCTGATGACCATACTGCTTTCCATGTACCTTTCCACTGCCGATCTTGCATGGCATGGTTTTCAGGTTCCGAACTGGCTCCCCTACCGCTACAGCTTTACATTCAGCTTTATACTGCTGATAATGGGTGCGCTTGCCTTTGAGCGTCTGGAGGGGATCACTCTTAAAGATCTGGGACTTACGGGACTTTTTATCGCTGTTTATGCCTTTCATGTAAGCAAACAGGGCTTTGACGGCACAGATCTTCTTCTCACATCATGGTACACTGTAATATTTACCTTTATATACTGCCTTTTTATCAGGGCGGTAAAGCTCTCAAAGCGTGACGCAAGGCGGGTGCTTACCTATACAATGGGTATAGTTATTGTGGGAGAGCTTTTCGGCTCATCTCTTGCCATGATGAATGCCATAGATGATGATGTTACCTACTCAAAGTATTCGTCATATAACAGGTATATAACATTCGGAAGAGATACCGTAAACATGATCTATGAAACCGATCCCTTTGAGCAGAGCGGATTTTACCGTATAGAAAAAAATTATCACCGTACTGTAAATGATGCTATGGCTATGGGAAATTTCGGTATTTCTCATTCCAGCTCCACCTTAAACGCTGCCCCCATACAGTTTTTAAGGCGCATGGGCTTTTCCTACGGCGGTCATTATATCAAGTACAAGGGCGCTACCTATGTGACGGACGCAATTCTCGGAATCAAGTATGTCATGGAAAAGGAAACAGTGGATATCGGCTCTGAGGACGAGATGAAAATACCCGAAAGCAAGGTCTACGATAAGCTGATACTCACAAACGAATCGGCTTTTAACAACGGCGAAAAGGATCAGAAAGATGTCTTTGCCGTTTACGAAAATCCCAATGCGCTGCCCCTTGCATTTATGGCGGACGATGCTATACTCGGCACCAGCTTCGATCTTGACAATCCTTTTGAGAATCAGAATCAGCTTTTAAGCTATCTTGTATCAGATGAATATACGGAGTATTTTAAGAAAATACCCGTTTTGTCGACAATTCCCGAAAATGCCAAGCAGTCAAGTTACGGCACTCATACAAAGTACACGCCTATTGAAACAGGAAAAAATTCCCATATCGAGTTTATATTCAATGCGCCTACTGATGATATTGTCTACTTCTATATGCCGTCAAGCTATGAGAGGCGAGTGAATCTCTGGCTCAACAAGGAGTTCCTTGACTACTATTTTGAGGGCGGAAATATGGTTGTACAGACTCTCGGCAGATTTTCTCCGGGAGAAGAAGTTTCTCTTATCACCACAATAACCGATGATAAAAATGAGGTGCTGTTTAAGGACAAGCTGTTCTATTATCTTGATGAGGAAAAATTTCACGAGGCTGTGGATACTCTGAGACAGCATCCTCTTAACATCAGCGAATTTAAGGAGGATCACATCAAGGGTACTATCACTGCCGAAAAGGACGGCATAATGTTTACTACCATAAGCTATGAACCGGGCTGGACTGTAAAGGTAGACGGCAAGGAGGTAGAACCCGTAAAGCTCTGCGATGCCCTTATAGGCGTAGAGCTTACTGCGGGAGAGCATGAGATAGAAATGACATTCTTCCCCGAGGGATTGGGTACGGGGATTATCTGCTCACTGTCGGGACTTTTTGCAGTATTGGTAATTATATATCTCAGGTCACAGGACAAAAAAGAGGCTGCCGCAGCGCAGGAGGCAGATAATAAAGAGGACATTCCCGAGCTTACGGTATCTGAAAATATCGGCAAGGGTATCATGCAGAATGAGGATAACGAACCCGATCAGGCGCAGGAGACAGATAATGACCAAAACGCGCCTACTGTATCCGATGACGTAAACGAGGACATAACACAGAATGAAAACAAGGAGGAAAACGAAAAACATGATATATGACAAAATATCTCTTGAAGAACATTTCCCCGCACTCAGGCACTGCGAGCTGACGCTGTATATACCGGGACTCAGTTCCGAGATAGATCTGTGCCGCAATTTTCCATGTGTTATAATCTGCCCGGGCGGGGGATACGAATGGGTCTCCGAAAGGGAAGCTGAGCCTGCGGCGCTGCGTTTTCTCGGTAAGGGCATTGCAGCAGCAGTTCTGCGGTATTCCTGCGGCGGAGGGGCAAAATTTCCCGATCAGCTTTTGCAGGTCTCGGCGGCAGTGGCGTATATCCGCAAAAATGCGGCAGGACTGCATATTCTTTCCGACAAAATCGCAGTTATGGGATTTTCAGCGGGCGGTCATGCGGCTGCAAGCGCTGCTCTTATGTGGCAGGAGGACTTTGTAAAGACTGCTCTCGGAATAAAGGGAGAGGAGAATCGTCCCAACGGCATGATCCTCTGTTATCCCGTGATAATTTACGGAGAGAATGCTCATAGGGACAGCTTTGTTCATCTTTTAGGTGAGGATTTCTCCGAGGAAAGAGCGGCGGAGCTTTCCCTTGAAAAGGCAGTGACGGAAAATGCGCCGAAAGCATTTATCTGGCACACCGATGAGGACGGTCTTGTTCCTGCGGAAAATTCTCTTGAGCTTGCCCTTGCTCTGAGGAAAAAGCACATTCCCACAGAGCTGCATATATACCCCTACGGACGGCATGGTCTGTCCCTTTGTGACGAAACCTGCGACAAGCCCGAAAATGTGGATAAAAGCGGCGAATACTGTTCGGGCTGGACGGAACAGTGTATCCGCTGGATAAAAAATATACTATAGTAAAAGGAGATCTATCATGCTTGAAAAAATCATTTCTCTGGTCACGGCTGTAGTGATGACGGCAGTGTCCCTTACTGCCTGCGACAGCGGCGCATCGGACATTGAAACTGTTGATGACGGAAATATGCGCACCACAATGAGCAGTGCCGATTTTGCTCATGATATGGGGATCGGGCTTAATCTTGGCAACACCTTTGAGGCTTTCTGGTCCTCTGAGGACAACAAAACCTCCGGAGCTTCTGTCATAGGCGGCAATACTCCCGAGGACTATGAACGGTGCTGGGGTGCAACGGCAACTACTCAGGAAGCCATTGACGGAATAAGGGACGCAGGCTTTAAAACTGTGCGTATTCCCGTTTACTGGGGCAATATGATGTCGGACGACGGAAAATTCCAAATCAACGAAGCTTATTTTGACAGAGTGGAGGAGGTACTCAACTACTGCCGCAATGACGGGCTTTATGTGGTTATCAATATTCATCATTATGATGAATTTATAATAAAGAATTACCCGAGAGAAGAGGCAGTTGACATTGTGGAAAATCTCTGGGAGCAGATAGCCACAAGGCTCAAACGCTACTCCGATTATGTTATTTTTGAGGGCTTCAATGAGAATCTCGGCTCTCAGCGTGAGGAGGACACATATACCGAGGACGAGCTTTTTGACTATGTAAATGCCATGAATAAGGTATTTGTGGACACCGTAAGAGGTACGGGCGGCAATAACAAAAACAGAATGCTGATTATTTCGGGCTACTGGACAAATATAGACCTTACCACAGATGAGCGGTTCATTATCCCCGAGGACAAGGCATCCGACAGGATAATGGTTTCCGTCCATTACGTTGACAATGCCATGTACTGGTCCAACAAGATAGGCGGCAAGGAATGGCTTGATTATGCAAAGAGCCAGTGTGAGCTGCTGAAGAGTGCATTTACCGATAAGGGTATACAGGTGTTCGTTGGCGAATGCACATCTATTTATGAGGAGGAGCGTTTCGCCGCTGATGCCGATACTACCAATTCCTCAGAGTGTCTTGAAACTATGCTTCAAATGGAGCTGGATTACGGATTTATACCCGTACTCTGGGACGTCCCCGAGAATTTCTACTCCCGCATACTCAAAAAGATAAAGTCCGATGAGGACGCGCAGACTATCAGAACACTTATTGATGAAAACTTCTGATATATAATTATAACGAAAAAAATGCGCCGTGCTATATGTGCGGCGCATTTGTATTATGCGCAGGTCATGCATTTTCCGTAAATCTTCTGAAAAAATTATAAAAAAACAGGGCAGAATATGCAGCGCACACTCTGCCCCGTAGGAATCAGCATATATTATCGCCCTGATCAGCCAAGTCTTGCTTCGATCTTGTCAAGCTGCTCATAGAGTGCTGCGGGGATATGACCGCCCTTTGCGGTGATGTCCTCATCGTAGTATCTGCGCATCTCGGCAATTTCCTTCTTCCAGAGATCCTTGTCAACATCAAGGAGCTTGTCCATGATCTCGGGAGTAACCTCGTCCTCAATGCCTGTAAGGTTGATATCCTCTTTCTTGGGCAGATAGCCGATAGGAGTTTCAACAGCGTCAATAGTGCCCTCGCATCTCTTGATGATCCAGTCGAGAACTCTCATGTTGTCGCCGAATCCGGGCCACATGAAGTTGCCGTTTTCGTCCTGCTTGAACCAGTTTACATTGAAGATCTTGGGAGCCTTGTCGCCCAGTGTCTCACCCATTTCAAGCCAGTGTGCCCAGTAATCGCCTACATTGTAGCCGATGAAAGGCTTCATAGCCATAGGATCGTGACGGAGTACGCCTACTGCGCCTGTAGCGGCAGCCGTTGTCTCGGAGGAAACTGCGGAACCCATGTATGTGCCGTGTACCCAGTCAAAGGACTGATATACAAGAGGAGTTGTGGAGGCTCTTCTTCCGCCGAAGATCATTGCCATAACAGGTACGCCCTTGGGGTTGTTGAACTCGGGGCTTACGCAGGGGCAGTTCTCTGCGGGAGCGGTAAATCTGGAGTTGGGGTGTGCGAGCTTCTGAGGCTTGCCGTCAGCGCCCATAACAGAAGTAAATTCCTTGCCGTTGACCTTAGCGCCCTTCCACTCGGTAGCGTCCTCGGGAGGATTCTTGTCAAGACCTTCCCACCAAACGGTGTTGTCCGCATTGTTGAGAGCAACGTTTGTGAAGATAGTATTTTTGGAGGTCGATGCAAGTGCGTTAAAGTTGGATTTTGCATTTGTGCCGGGAGCAACGCCGAAGAAACCGTTTTCGGGGTTGATAGCGTAAAGTCTGCCGTCCTCGCCGGGCTTCATCCATGCGATATCGTCACCAACGGTGAACACCTCATAGCCCATATCCTTGTAAACTTTGGGAGGAATGAGCATAGCAAGGTTGGTCTTGCCGCAGGCGGAGGGGAAAGCGGCGGTAATGTAAACTACCTTGCCGTCAGGCTTCTTTACGCCCAGAATAAGCATATGCTCTGCCATCCAGCCCTCGTTCTTGCCCTGATAAGAAGCTATTCTCAGTGCAAAGCACTTCTTGCCCAGAAGAACGTTGCCGCCGTAAGCGGAGTTTATAGACCAGATAGTGTTGTCCTGCGGGAACTGAACGATATATCTGTTTTCAGGGTCTACATTTGCTTTGGAGTGGAGACCTCTTACAAAGTCGTTGGAGGTATCGCCCAGATTCTCGAAAGCCTGTGCGCCCATTCTTGTCATTATGTTCATGTTGAGTACAACATAGATAGAGTCGGTGACCTCAACGCCCACTTTTGCAAGAGGAGAACCGATAGGACCCATGGAATAGGGGATAACATACATGGTTCTGCCCTTCATAACGCCGTCATAGAGCTTTGTGAGCTTTGCGTACATCTCGGCGGGATCGCACCAGTTGTTGGTAGGACCTGCCTCCTCCTTTGTAGGTGTGCAGATGAATGTCCTGTCCTCAACACGTGCAACATCGTTGGGGCGTGTTCTGTGATACAGACAGCCGGGGAGCTTTTCCTCGTTAAGTCTGTACATCTTGTCCCAGTTGCCCTCGGGAAGAGAGCAGACCTCATCGGTAAGAGCGTCCAGCTGTTCCTTGGAACCGTCGATCCATACTACCTTGTCGGGTTTGGTAAGTGCTGTCATCTCCTCGACCCACTTGAGTACATTTGGATTTTTAGTAAGTGACATATTGCAAATCTCCTTTATCAAAGATTTTTTTAACAGAAAAACAGCCTTGCGATGCGATCGGTGCAGGCTTATCCTGCAAAATAAAGCATAAATAACGGGAAGCGCTTTCCGATAGCGTTTCCGCAGTGATATGCTCTGCAAAATACTGCTGCACTTTAAAGCACCGAATAATTCTCCTCTGCCAAAAAGTATTCCATGCTATTATTATACCCTAAATTTTTCCCTCTGTCAATACCATTTTCAATAAAATTTTAAGAGAGAAGCGAATCAGAGGATAGAGGATAGAAGATAGAGGATAGATGTGCATATCTGCTGATCAGCGCATTACTCTCCGACCTTTGATTTATGATTTAGCGGTCAATTACAGGCAAATAAAATTTACCGGGTTACTATTAAAATATTTACACTTAATTTTTGGGCGAGGGGACTGCGGTCAAACGACAAACAAAAGGTACCGGGCTGCTATCTGAAAAATTTAAGCCAAATTCTCCAACGCTAAAAAAATTTCATTAAACACCGCAGTAAACAAAAGTTACCGGGTTGCTATTGAGATGTTCACGCTTAATTCACCAACGACCTGCAAGCGGCGTCACGCCGCCAAAAAACACCGGAACAAGCCTGAGCCTGTTCCGGTGCCGTGATTTTTTTATTGGTCTGCTTAATTACTTAAGCTCAACAGTTGCGCCGGCAGCTTCGAGCTTGGTCTTGAGTTCCTCAGCCTCAGCCTTGGGAGCAGCTTCTTTGAGGGTCTTGGGAGCAGACTCAACTGCCTCCTTAGCCTCCTTAAGAGAAAGACCGCAAGCGTCCTTAACAGCCTTGATAACGTCCATCTTCTTCTCGCCGTAGGAGGTGAGAACAACGTCAAACTCGGTCTTTTCAGCCTCAGCGGGTGCAGCGCCGCCTGCAGGTCCTGCAGCAGCTACAACAGCGGTAACGCCGAATTCTTCCTGGATAGCGTCTACAAGCTCTGCAAGCTCGAGTACGGACAGGGTCTTGATATCTTCAATAAACTTTGTGATCTTTTCAGATGCCATGATAATTAACTCCTTTTTCTGTAAAATATGTGTTTATACTGCATAAATATGATCGTTATGCAGCTTCTTCGGCAGCCTTCTTCTCCTGAAGTGCCTGAAGTGTTGCAGCCAGCTTCTGCATGGGTCCCTGAAGAGAGCCGACCAGCTGTGCAAGCAGTGTCTCCTTGGAAGGGATCTTGGAAAGTGCGGCTACTCCCTTTGCATCGTAAAGCTCGCCCTCTACAAATCCTGCTTTAAGCTCAAATTTGTCATCGTGAGCCTCAGCAAATTTGCCGAGTATTCTTGCGGGCGCTGTCTGATCGTTTTCGCTTACTGCAAGAGCCGTTGTGCCCTCCAGTACGTCGCAAAGACCGTCAAGACCTGTGTTTTTGAACGCAAGACGGAGCAGGGTATTCTTCTCTACAAAGTAGGTAACTCCTGCCTCTCTCAGCTCTTTTCTGAGCTTTGTATCCTCCTCAACGGTGATACCTCTGTAATCAACAAGAACGCCTGAGCAGGAGGTCTTTAAAAGCTCCTCTACCTTTGCCACTCTTGCTTTCTTTGATTCAAGAGCCTTTTCACTTGGCATAAATTTCACCTCCGAAAAAAATTTATGCTATCCATTCAAAAAAAGAAAACCTTTCCTCAAAGCAAGGAAAGGGTGTACGTTTAAGTGTTAGTACAGCGATCTTTCCTCGGTCGGATTTACAGTGTGCATACACCCACCGACTGTCTTTAGAATATGATAGCTGCCGACTTGATATTAATCAGCCTTATAATAATAACATATCTTAACAGATTTGTCAAGGGGTTTTGTTTATAAATTTTATACAAATTTCACTATTATTTTTCGTTGATATTTGTTATAATAAATTTATGAAAAATGAGAAATTTACAGACTTTGTTTTGTATTATTATTAAAGACTGTAAAGCAGCTCAGGGGAGAGGAGGAACATTCATCAAATGTATTCCGTGTCAAAAGGTACCTTTGACGATGAATACATCCGATATGTGCTTGATACCTACTCTGACATGATAGTAAAGCTCTGCCTGTCCTATGTGAAAAACGCTCACGATGCGGAGGATATTGCGGAGGACGTTTTCTGCGAGCTTGTAAAGCGCAGACCGGTATTTGAAAATGCCGACCATGAAAAGGCATGGCTTCTGAGGACGGCAATAAACAAATGTAAAAATCATCTGAGATCGGGACAGGTGCGGAAAACCGTTTCTCTTGACGAGGAACAGCTATTGAGCATTGCACAGCCCGAGGAAAATGGCAGCGAGGGGGAAAGTCCTGTGCTTTCCGCTGTTATGTCGCTGCCCGTTAAATACCGTACAATTATACATATGTATTATTATACGGGGCTAAGCATATCGGAGATTGCAAAGGTAAAAAAGCTCAGTCCCTCCACGGTAGGCACGCAGCTTGCACGGGGGAGAGAGCTTCTGAGAAAAAAGCTGGGAGGTGGATATCATGTCTGATTTTTCCCATGAATATAAGAGTGCGCTGGAGAAAACAGAGATATCTCCCGACTTTAAAGAGCGCACGATGAAAAAAATGCAGGATATAAGGGACAAAAAAACTCCCCGTTTCAGTGTGACAAGAGGGGCTTCGGCTGCCCTTGCGGCGGCTGCGTGTGCTGCAATAGTCATAGCTGCGGGGAAAACGGGCGCTTTTGAGGATATCCCCGAAAGTGTTATTACAGAGGAAACAGCTCCCGTAACGGCTTTAGAAATTATGGAAGATGTTACCGAAGCTGTCAGCGAAACTGAGACGGACATATCCTACGGAGAGGAAACGCAAAGACAGAGAGATGCTCTGCCGACAGCAGAAGAAACAGGAACGGTTACCGCCGTAACGGAGGATACTGCTGTTCAGACAGAAGAAACCATAACGGAAAATACAGCTGTTCAGACAGAAGCAGAAACAGCCGTGTCGGAAAATGCAGCCGTTCATACGGAGACGGAGAATGTATATGACGAAACTGCTGCCCTTACTGCTGCGAAAAATACGGAACCTGCGGAAGAGGGTATCCGTGATGAGGAAAGCGCAGCAAGTGTCACGGGCAAAACGACATCGGAGGAATATATCTGGGGCGAGGCGGTATATATGCCTCCCGTACCCGGTGTAAATATCCCCGTCCCTGCAAGCGGGGGAGCAGACGGGGCAGGCGATGAAATTATTGAAGATTCGTTCGCAGAGGATATTCCTGCGGGAGAGGGGAGTGCTAATGGAGACTGCGCAGAAGAAAATGTCACGGAAAACGATGAGATATTAAATGAAAATGAAGATAGTATAACTGCGGAAAATGTGTGGGTAGGTGAAGGAGTTGACGAGGTAATATACAGTGAATATGCAAAGGATACGGCTAAGACCGATGTGTCGGCTCTGACGGGAAATTATACGTCCCTGACCGTTACCGACACCACAGGCGGATATGACACACAGAGCGACAGGATAGTGATAAACGATCCTGTTACCGTTACCGACAGCAATGTTATAGGTGAGATAATGTCCGCCGTACATAAAATAGTGCGGGAGGGCAGTCCTGCGTCCGTATCCGGCTCACAGGGCAGATATATTGCGGATCTTACCGATGATTCGGGAGAAGCGGTGCGTGTTGCTGTGGGTCAGAAGCAGCTTGTTATCCGCACCGGTGACGGAATATACGGCTATACCGCAGACAGCGGAGAGCTTGCCGCCCTTGCGGAGCTTCTGGAAGAAATATCGGAGAATAAAAAATAAGCCTGCATATCGGGGCGTGGTAATTTATGAAAAAAAGCATATCAGGACGTGTAATGCTTGCTGTAATTACGGCGGCTTGCTGTTATTTTTCCGTGGGATACAGTTATGAGCTGTACGGACTTATGTGCGGGGGTTATCCGATAGAAGAGACGGAGGGGAAAATAATAGTTGACGGCACGGACTTTACGCCCCTTGCAGAGCTTGCGGCAGCGGGTACAAACGGATTTATAATTATTTTAACTTTGGGGTCATATATAATTACAGAGACACTGTTCATAGTCATTTTATCCCTCCTGCTGCGGCTCACAATAAGAAAAAAGGCTGCTGTTTTAAGCTCTGAGGTGAAATTCCCGGGAATACTTATCGCCCTTTCGTCCCTGCTTGCCTTTGCAGCTGCGATAGTGCTTACGGATATCCGTATGACGGGATATATTCTCCTCTTGTCATGGCAGCAGCCCTTATTTATGATGTTGGTTTATTTCCTGCCTCTGAAAAAACGCTCCCGTTCACAGGTCACAGCGGACGGAGAGAGCGGTTTATCAGGTCAATAAAAATCAGATGTTGTTTTGTTTCGTTCCGTCCTGCGGGACGGATTTTTTTATCGGATTAAATATTTGAACAGGTGAGAGTTACCGGGTTACTATTGAAGTGTTCACGCTAAACATACCAACGACCTGCCTGCGGGGTCACCCCACCGCCGAATTTAATATTTGAACAGGTGAGGGTTACCGAGTTACCGTATAAAATGTTTATGTTAAACATACCAACGACCTGCCTGCGGGGTCACCCCGCCGCCGAATATAATATTTGAACAAATGAGGGTTACCGGGTTACTATTGAAGTGTTCATGCTAAACATACCAACGACTTGCCTGCGGGGTCACCCCGCCGACCCGGAAGCGGTCACTGACCGCCGCCGAGTATAATATTTGAACAAATGAGGGTTACCGAGTTACTGTATAAAATGTTTATGCTAAACATACCAACGACCTGCAAGTGGGGTCACCCCACCCAGTTGGAGCGGAAGTATTTTTTGCGGAACTCTCCCGGGGTCATGCCCGTATATTTTTTAAAACAGCTTATAAAATGACTGTGGGAGGAAAATGCAAGATAGTTTCCTATATCAACGGCGGGAAGATCGGAGTATTTGAGCATATTTTCCGCCGCCTCCACCCGCTTTACCATTATATATTCGGAAATGGTGACACCCACCTCCCGGTGAAAAAGCCTTGACAGATAGGAAACGGAAATATCTGCGCTTGCCGCTATATCCTCTTCGGTCATTTTTGCGTGAAGATGATCGTAAATATAATCCATTGCGGTGAGTACGGGCTTTGAGTAGATGTTTTCCCTGTAAAAGCGCTTCATTCTGATAGTGTAATCAGTAACCGCATCACGGTGCAGACGGTGTATCTCCTCGGGAGATGTGCATTTGTCGGCACGCATTATATACAGATCGCTGAGTGTGTAAGCTGTTTCCATTTCCATTCCGCCCTCCACACAGAAGCGCGTCATCATGGCAATTGTGATGATAAAATGATAGATAAGATTTTTAAGCGGATCCTCAGACAGCATTCCCGCACCCTCACCTCCGAGAGGTGTCATTATCCTGAGTACGTTTTCCGTGTCGCCCTTTTTGACATAGTCGTAAAACTCAAATTCACGCTCAAATGGGGAGTGCTTGCGGGAATATTCTCTGTTCAGAAATTCTTTGTGATAAAGATTTTTTTCCGAATCAGCCATATTTATCAAACTCCTTATAATTATATCAAATATCTGATAAAAAAAGCATAAATATGATATTTTTTATTGTTGATGCATGGTATTATTAAATCACAGTAAAACGAAACACAGAGACACCCTCACGGAAAGGGCGTTCTCAGAAAAAGGAGAAGTGAGTTATATGAAAAACACAAAAAGAGCACTTGCGCTTATTTCGGCACTTTCACTTATGGCATCAGCTGCCGCCTGCTCGGGTCCTGACGGATCCTCATCAAACGACACTCCCGAAACAACTACCTCTGCTACAGAAACCACGCCCCCGAGAGAGCTTGACGAGGAGGACGCTGCGGCAGTAAGCGAAATCAACATGGGCGATGATGTTCAGAAGCTGGAAAACGGCACTGTAAAGTGGCTTTCATTCTGGGATCTCAATCCCGCAGACGGCAAGCCCAAGGGCGTTGATCTGGAGCTTTTCGAGACAAATTACGGCGGCAAGATCGAGTATATCCCCACTACATATGAAACGAGATTTTCCGATCTGTCAACACAGGTGCTGGGCGGCACATCTCCCGACCTTTTCCCCGCAGGCGAGATCGACTGCTTCCCCGGCAAGGTAATTTCGGGAATGTTCGATCCCTTTGACGATTATCTTGATTTTGACAGCGATCTGTGGACGCCCGGTTCAAAGAAGCTGTCAGACGAGATGACACTTGCAGGAAAGCACTACGTAGCGGTAACATCGGCAAACACTACCTGCCTTTGCATATACAACAAGAGAGTGGTGGAGGAAAACGGATTAAAGGATCCTGCTGAGCTTGTAAAGGAAGGAAACTGGAACTGGGATACCTTTAAGGAAATGTGTATGGAATTTACCGATCCCGATGAGGATAAATATGCTCTTGACGGCTGGTGGTTCGAGACAAATATCATTCTTACCACAGGCAAGCCCGCAGTGGGCATGGAAAACGGCAAAGTCGTTTCCAACCTTATGTCAGGCGAAATGGAGCGCGTTCAGAGCTTTATGCTCGACATCAACAAGCAGGGACTTAACCTCCCCAGAGATCAGTTCGGCTGGAAAGAACAGCCTCAGCGCATCGGCGAGGGCAAGACGCTTTTCTACCCTGTAGGCGTATGGCAGCTTTACGAACCCGATCTTTCCGCATTCGGCAAGGAGGGAGAGATAATGTTTGTTCCCCTGCCGAAGGATCCTTCCGCTGATGAGTATTATCTGCCTATCTCAACGGGTATAGATGCATACACTCTCTGCAAGGGCGCACCTAATCCCGAGGGCGCAGCAGCATTCATCAACTGCCGTCTTATGGCGGGCAAGGACGAAAAGGCTCTTGAAATTCAGGAAAAGCAGTACCGTGAGGACTATCACTGGGACGATGATATGATGGAGATGTGGGGTATAACCACCGATCTTCTTAATCAGAATCCTGTTATCGACTACTTCCCCGGCGCATCTTCCGACATCAACGCACTGCTTCTCGAACCCCTCAAAGCCGCAAGCTATCACGGCACAGACTGGTCCACTACAAGAGACGAAGTCAATGCAGCAGTTCAGAGCTACCTTGATGAGATAAACGGTCAGATAGAAGCAAATTTCTGAGGTTAATGCATTATGAAAGAATTTAAAGGCTACAAAAAGGGCGTGAACCTCGGCGGCTGGTTCAGCCAGTGCGAACACACCACCGAGCATTACGAGGACTTTATAGCAAAGTCCGATATTGAAAAAATAGCGTCATGGGGAGCGGATCATGTCCGTCTGCCAATAGACTATGAACTGCTTGAAACTGAAAACGGTGAGCCTGTAAACGAGGGTTTTGCCTATATCGACAGGGCGGCAGAGTGGTGCAGAGCGGCGGGACTTAATATGATACTCGATCTTCATAAGACCGCAGGCTATTCCTTTGATGAGGGAGAGAGCGAAAAGGGCTTTTTTGAAAGCCCTCTCCTACAGGAAAGGTACTTTAGGCTCTGGGAGCGGATAGCAGAACACTGCGCAGGATACAGCGGCATGATGTGCTTTGAGCTTTTAAACGAGGTAACAGAGCAGTCGGTCAGCGGCATCTGGAACGGCATAGTAAGGGAATGTATAGGACGCATCAGAAAATATGCCCCCGATACGGTAATACTTGTGGGCAGCTACTGGCAGAACAGTCCCGATGCGGTAAAGGATCTTGACCCTCCTTATGATGATAAGGTAGTATACAACTGTCACTGCTACGATCCTTTAAAGTTTACTCATCAGGGCGCACCATGGGTAAAGGATATGCCTGTGGATTTTCGCATGAGCTTCAAGGAAAGCGGTGTGGACCGTGAATATTTTCTCGGACGCTTTAAGGAGGCTGCGGAAACGGCAGCAAAGAACGGTACAGTGCTTTACTGCGGCGAATACGGCGTTATAGACCGTGCAGCCCCCGAAGATACGGTGGAGTGGTACAGGGCTATACATGAGGCATTCGAGGAGCTTGACATGGGCAGAGCCGCATGGAGCTACAAGGCAATGGATTTCGGACTTTCAGATGAAGGGCTGAAAGGCGTTATCGGTGAGCTTATAAAAAATCTGTGACGTTTTCCCTAAAATTGTAGGTTTTCATATTTCTCCTTATAACAGGCATTCGGCTGTGAAAAGTCGGGTGTCTGTTCTTCTTTTGGAAAATTATATCACTTTTATGCCGTGCTGTCAAGAGAATTGAAAAAAATGATAAGTATATGTATAAAGCTTTTGCCCGATGTTAGTAATCGGTAAAATTTATTGTAGTAATTGACTTTAAGCGTAATTTGTGATATACTGATAATAGGGGAAGTATGGGCATTTTTACATATGGAAATGCCTTTGCGCAGGCAAACGGTATTTCTTTGGGGTCAGATGTAAAGGCTCATGAGAGCGTTTCCCCGAAAATCAAATAAGATCGGAGGTCTGACTTATGCGAAAAAAAGAAAAAAAGCTGCTGAGTATGGTCATCAGTATGCAATTGGCACTGAGCGGTGTTCCCGCTGTTTATGCCGATTCACCCGCAGCTTCAGGGGAGAATGTGTCCTTATCGGCTGAGGAAAGCAATTATCCCAATAAGCCCGATGACGGACATATGCACATCAGCTCCGGCAGAAATTTTTGCGGAATAGAATGGCTGGAGCCTACCTGTACAAGAGGTTCCTACAACGGCTATATGTATCTGTGTGATCTGTGCGGAGAAAAGTTCCCCCTTATCATGAGAGGTGACGATCCCGCAAAGCATCAGAAAGCACTTGGCCATGATGTGGAAAACCGGAAAGAGCATACGGGCGAATGCGGTACATACAGTGAGGGCGTCTGCAAACGCTGCGGAAATGTTGTCATTGAAGGCTCTGCAACCCATAGCTGGGGAGAATGGGTAACCGAAAAGGCTGCTACCTGCACCGAAACGGGTTCAAGAAAGTCAGTCTGCGATGTCTGCGGCGAGGAAAAGACAGAGGTCATTCCCGCAACAGGCGTACACAAATGGACAGACCGGGACATTACAAAAGCAGCCGACTGCACAAATGACGGCTCTCAGACAAGACGCTGCGAGGAGTGCGGTACTGTCGAAACAGAAACTATACCTGCAAAGGGACATTCCTATACCCTCGTTGTATCCAAAGCACCTACCTGCACCGAAGCAGGCGAGGAGTATATGCAGTGTACGGTCTGCATGACAATTGATGAATCTACAAGAAAAACACTTCCTCCAAAGGGTCATACCTTTGAGGACGACGGCGACTGCACTACTGCTCTTAAATGCTCAGAATGCAAAGAAACTCTCATCGAAGCAAAGGAGCATGATTTTGACACCGTGGCGTGCTATGACGATACAAACCATTGGTATGCGTGCAAAAATGAGGGCTGCACCGTTATCAAGGACGAAAATGAGCATACACTTGTACACAGCGGAGACTGCACAAAGGGCTATTACTGCGAGGTGTGCGGTATCAGCGGCATAAACGCAGAAGAAAAGCATAATTATGACGAAAGCAAAGCCGTTCCCTACGGCTGGGGCGTAACTCATTTTATCCCCTGCACCAACGAGGGCTGCACACAGGGAAAAAGTGAGGATCATATCCCCGATGAAAACAGAACTGACTGCACAGCACCGATTCCCTGCGCAGTATGCGGCATGATTATTTCTGACGGACAGGACGTGCATAATTTCAGCGGCGGTTATACAGTTACCGCTGAGGGTCATGAGTATCACTGCCTTAACCGCAAGGGCAATTGTGTGGGCGTAAAGGTAGAACCCCACAGCTTTGCCGAGGACGACAGCGACTGCACCACTCCCGTTAAATGCACTGTCTGCGGATATGTTCAGACAGAGGGCTTTGCGGGTCATGAGTTTACATCATGGGAGGATGGCTGTGACGGTATGCATTACCGTTTCTGCACAAGAGAGGGCTGCACCGCTGAACAGAGCGAGCTTCATCTTTATGATGAGGATACAAACAGCTGCGGTATCTGCGGCGCAGAATTTATTACCGATCCCGATTCTGAGATCATTCCCGATGAACCCGATCTGCCCATATTCGATGATGAGGGCAATGAGGTCGTTCCTGCGTATGCGAATACTCCGGGTGACGGACACGATCATGTGGCTGCGGAGTTTGTAGAATATCGTGAAATAGAGCCTACCTGTACATGGGGAACGCTGGTTGCTTCCGTTTACAGATGCAGTCTTTGCGGAGCAGATTTTCCGTTAGTCTACAGATCTCCCGAAAGCTATCCCGAGCTTAACATAGAGCGCAAGCCTCCTCTGGGACACAGTGTAAACTACACAACACATGAGGGAGTATGCGGCAGCTACAGCGAGGGAATATGCGATCGCTGCGGTGAATATGTGGTTATCGGAAGTCCCGATCATATTTACGGAGCATGGGAGATCGTTTCGGAAGCTACCTGTGTAACGGACGGCATAAGAGAAAGCAAATGCAGCAAGTGCGAAGATGTAAAGCGGGAAACTATTCCCGCAACAGGCGAGCATAAGTGGACAGAATGGAATGTTACAAAGGAAGCTGACTGCACAAATGACGGCTCTCAGACAAGAAGCTGTGAGGAGTGCGGTACTACCGAAACAGAGACTATACCCGCCAAGGGTCATGATTACAGCCTTGTTGTATCAGAGCCTACCTGCACCGAAGCAGGCGAGGAGTATATGCAGTGTAAGGTCTGCGAGACAATTGATGAAGAAACAAGAAAAACACTTCCTCCAAAGGGTCATACCTTTGAGGACGACGGCGACTGCACTACTGCCGTTATCTGCTCAGAATGCGGTAAAACGGTAGTTGAAGCAAGAACCCACGATTTTGACATCGAGTATTTATTCGATGAAGAAAGCCATTGGCATGAGTGCAGAAATGAAGGCTGCACCGTTACCGAGGGCAAAAAAGAGCATACACTTGTACACAGCGGCGACTGCACAAAGGGCTATTACTGCGAGGAATGCGGTATCAGCGGCATAGATGCAGAAGAAAAGCATAATTATGACGAAAGCAAAGCCGTTCCCTACGGCTGGGGAGTGACCCATTTTATCCCCTGCACCAACGAGGGCTGCACAGAGGGATTAAGCCGAGATCATATCCCTGAGGAAAACAGAACGGACTGCACAGCACCAATTACCTGTGCAGTATGCGGCATAGTTATTTCTGACGGACAGGACGTGCATAATTTCAGCGGCGGTTATACCGTTACTGCTGAGGGTCATGAGTATCACTGCCTTAACTGCAAGGGAAACTGCGTGGGCGTAAAGATTGTTCCCCACAGCTTTGCCGAGGACGACGGCGACTGCACAACACCTCTGCTCTGCACAATATGCGGATACGAGGTAAGCACCGGTTATTCCGTTCATGAGTTCGGTGAGTGGGAGGACGGCTGTGACGGCTTCCATTATCGCTCCTGCACAAGAGAGGGCTGTGATATCGAACAGGGTGAGGAACACAGCTACGATGAAACGGGCAGATTCTGTACTGTATGCGGAGCAGAGTTTGTTACCGATCCCGATGATCCCGAGATTCCCGAGGAAACTCTCCCCGAGGTGACATCACCGTCTGAGGAGACAACGGCTCCGGAGGAGACGACTGCTCCGGAGGAGACGACTGCTCCCGCAGAGACGACAGCTCCGGAGGAGACGACAGCTCCCGTAGAGACGACAGCTCCGGAGGAGACGACTGCTCCCGCAGAGACGACAGCTCCGGAGGAGACGACAGCTCCGGAGGAGACGACTGCTCCGGAGGAGACGACTGCTCCTGTAGAGACAACGGCTCCGGAGGAGACGACTGCTCCCGAGGTGACAACACCGTCTGAGGAGACAACGGCTCCGGAGGAGACGACAGCTCCGGAGGAGACGACTGCTCCCGCAGAGACGACAGCTCCGGAGGAGACGACTGCTCCGGAGGAGACGACTGCTCCCGCAGAGACCACAGCACCGGCAGAGACAACAACACCTGCTGAAACAACAGTTTC
>CANQPL010000002.1 GCA_947625735.1 uncultured Clostridia bacterium | reverse complement strand
TTTTCAGCCACTTTCAGATGGCTTGGTTTTGTGCGCCCTTCTTATTCTTTTAGTTGTCTGATGTTTTTTCAAACTTTACCCCCGAATGATTTTATAGACTGTTCGATCTTCTCCATTTTTTCCAGAGCCTTAGCGAGCTTAGCCCGTTCCGCTTCTATCTGCTTTTCGGGAGCTTTTGCCATAAATCCGGGATTATTCAGCTTATTGCCTGAAAAATCAATATCCTTCTGCACCGCCGCCTTTTCCTTTGCAAGACGGGCAAGCTCCTTTTCCTTGTCTACAAGCTCACTCATGGGAATAAATATCCTTGCGGAATGGGTAACCACCGTTACGCTGTCGGCAATGTCAAAGCTGTCCCCTATCCGTACCGCCGATGCCGATGCAAGTCTTTCAAAGAACATTCTGCCCGACTCAAAAACCTCCTTGTCCGCCGTTTCAATAAACAGCTGTGCCTTTACAGCGGGAGGAACATTCATCTCGGCTCTGCGGTTTCTTACAGCCTTGATAGCGTCAATTATCTTTCCGAATGCCTCCTCCTCGGCAGCATAATCAAGAGCCTCATCATATACCGGGAAGCTTTCAAGCATAACGGGCTTTCCGCTGCCGTCCAGCGCCTGCCATATCTCCTCAGTGATATATGGCATAAAGGGGTGCAGCAGCTTTAAAATGCCCTCCATTACCCATACAAGCACCGAATGAGAAGCTGCGGCTGTCTCACCGCCCGCCTGTATTCTGGGCTTTGTAACCTCAATATACCAGTCGCAGTATACGTCCCAGATAAAGTCGTAAAGCTTCTGTACCGCAACACCAAGTTCAAAAGCCTCCAGATTCTGACCTACTTCCTTTGCAAGCGTATTAAAGCGGCTTACGACCCATTTGTCCTCAATAGTCATGTTATCGGGAAGTCCGTTAAGAACAAAGTCCTCGGGAAGATTCATCATAATAAACCTTGAAGCATTCCACAGCTTATTTGCAAAGTTTCTTGCCGCCTTTACCTTTTCCTCGGTAAATCTCATATCATTTCCGGGAGCATTGCCCGTAGCAAGCATAAAACGCAGAGCGTCCGCACCGTATCTGTCGATAATATCCAGAGGATCAATACCGTTACCCAGAGATTTTGACATCTTTCTGCCCTGAGCATCTCTTACCAGTCCGTGGATAAGCACAGTTTTAAAAGGTACCTTTCCCGTAAATTCAAGAGCGGAAAACATCATTCTCATGACCCAGAAAAGTATTATGTCATAGCCCGTAACAAGAGTGCTCGTAGGATAGAAATACTCAAAATCTTCGGTTTTTTCGGGCCAGCCCAGAGTTGAGAACGGCCACAGCGCAGAGGAAAACCATGTATCCAGTGTATCCTCGTCCTGACGCATGGGCTTGCCGCACTTAGGACAGATCACCGTATCCTCCTTGGAAACCGCCATTTCGCCGCACTCGTCACAATAGAATGCGGGAATACGGTGTCCCCACCAGATCTGACGGGAGATACACCAGTCCTTAATATTTTCCAGCCAGTGGAAATAGGTCTTTTCAAAGCGCTCGGGAACGAATTTAGTCTCTCCGTTTTTAACGGCATCTATTGCAGGCTGAGCGAGAGGTTTCATCTTCACAAACCACTGAGTCGATACCCTCGGCTCCACGGTAGTGTGACAGCGGTAGCAGGTACCTACATTATGAGCATGATCCTCCGTCCTTACAAGATATCCTCCCTTTTCCAGATCCTCCACTATCTTCTTTCTTGCGTCATACCTGTCCATACCCGCATAATCGGGATAATCGTCAATAATCCGTGCGTCCTCTGTCATAACGGTTATCATTGGCAGATCGTGACGCTTTCCGACTTCAAAGTCGTTGGGATCGTGAGCAGGCGTTATCTTAACAACACCCGTTCCGAATTCGGGATCTACATAATCATCGGCGATAACGGGAATTTCTCTCCCCACAAGAGGCAGGATAAGGGTCTTGCCGATGATCTCCTTATATCTGTCGTCATTGGGATTAACAGCAACTGCGGTATCTCCGAGAAGAGTCTCGGGACGGGTAGTAGCAAGCTCCACATAACCGCTGCCGTCCTTAAACGGATAGCGCAGATGCCAGAAATGCCCCGCCTGATCCTCATAGCTTACCTCTGCATCGGAAAGAGTAGTCTTGCAGCAGGGACACCAGTTTATGATCCTCTCACCGCGATAAATAAGCCCTTTATTGTAATAGGTAACAAATGACTCCTTTACAGCCTTTGAGCAGCCCTCGTCCATAGTGAACCGTTCTCTTGACCAGTCGCAGGAGGAGCCAAGCTTTTTGAGCTGCTCCACGATCCTGCCGCCGTACTGAGCCTTCCATTTCCATGCACGTTCCATGAATCCGTCTCTGCCCAGATCCTCCTTGGTAATGCCCTCCTTCCGCATTGCCTCCACGATCTTCACCTCGGTGGCAATAGCGGCATGATCAGTACCCGGGAGCCACAGCGCACTGTATCCCGACATTCTTTTCCAGCGTATAAGAATATCCTGCAAGGTTTCGTCCAGCGCATGACCCATGTGGAGCTGTCCTGTAATATTCGGAGGAGGGATAACAATAGTATACGGCTTTTTCTTTGAGTCGACCTCGGCTCTGAAGCAGCCGTTATCCACCCAGTATTTGTAAATTCTGTCCTCGAATTTACCCGGTTCATAGGTTTTAGCAAGCTCTTTTTTCATAAAATGACATCCTTTCTTAAAATGTTTTTCGGTCAGGGAGCAATAAAAAGCCCCGAAACCGAATAGTCCGGTTTCAGGGCGAAAAGATCCGCGGTACCACCTGAATTCGCATAAAAAATGCGCTCTCATTATCCTGTAACGGGGATAACCGTCGGAGACTACTAAAGGGTTCGCCCCCGAAGCTCAGAGGCTACTTTCCGTTCCTCCGCCGCAGACTTGCACCTGCCGTCTGCTCTCTGTTGGTCGGGCGGGAGCGGTACTCCTCCTCATCACAGCTTTTTCATAAGGAAATTATATCACAGTCAGAGGAATTTGTCAAGTCTTTATAAAAATAATCGTCAGCAATTTCGATTCAAACAAAATCAATTAAAATGCTAAACAAATAATGTTACACCAATTCAGAACGGAATCGTTATGATGTTTAAAGAGAGTACCGTTTATTATATTTTTCTGTTTCTTTAAATTTATGTAATTTTTTTATAAATAATTCATTTTTGCTCTTAAAAAATATACATGAATATGTTATAATTATAAAGAAATTACATTTTTTTCAAAAAAATTATCTTATGTATCTCACAAAAAACGGTATTTAAAAAAACAAAGCTGTCCTAAAGGATGTCGGGGTCACAAACAGCGGCAATTTAACATTTTTCTGAAAGGATATTAAAAGCTATGAAACAGAGACTTGCAGATTATGCGGCAGATTTTTTGGCTGGACATGGTATAACCGATGTTTTCAGCGTTGTAGGCGGAGGCGCCATGCATCTTAATGACGCTTTTGGACATCATGACAAACTTAAAGTCACTTATAATCATCATGAACAGGCGTGCTCCATTGCTGCTGAAGCATATGCCCGTCTGGAAAACAAACCCGCATTGGTGTGTGTTACCACAGGACCGGGCGGAACTAATGCCATTACAGGTGTTGCCTGTGCATGGCTTGACTCGATCCCCATGATCGTTATCAGCGGACAGGTGCGGTATGATACCACGGCAAGATACGCCCTCAGATACACAGAGACACCGCTTCGTTCAATGGGAGATCAGGAATACGATATAGTCCGCTCTGTTGAGCCGATGACAAAATATGCCGTAATGATCGAAGATCCCATGGATATAAGATATGCTCTCGAAAAGGGACTGCATCTTGCCGTAACGGGCAGACCCGGACCTGTATGGATAGACATTCCCGTTGATTTTCAGGGCTGCTTTATTGAAACGGACGCACTTCACGGATACGATCCTGCAGAGGACGACGCACTTCTGCCTGATGAGGTAAGCGATGATGTCATTCAGACCGTCCTTCAAAAGATAAGAAAAGCCGAACGTCCCGTATTCCATGCAGGATACGGCATACGGCTCTCGGGCGGCTATGAAGCATTCCGCAAAACAGCCGAAAAGCTCAACATACCGATAGTGACCTATTGGAACGCCGTTGATCTTATTGAAAACGATCACCCTCTTTACTGCGGACGTGCAGGAAATATGGGCGATCGTCCGGGAAACTGGGCGATACAGAATGCAGACCTTATCCTTGCAGTGGGGACCCGCATATCAATAAGACAGGTAGGGTATAACTGGAAAACATGGGCTCGTGCGGCAGAGGTAATAATGGTAGATATCGACAAGGCTGAGCTTAAAAAGCCTACCATTCACGTGGAAATGCCCATATGGGCAGATGCGAAGGATTTTCTTTCAAAGCTTGGAGAAGCAGCAGAAAACAAGGTATTTAACGGCGTCAACTGGCTTGATACCTGCCGCAGATGGAAGCATGATTATCCCGCAGTTCTGCCCCGCCATCGTGAAGAAAACGGAAAAACAGCAAATGTCTATGCATTCATTGATTATCTTAGCAGCTGTCTCCCCGAAAACAGCCTTACAGCCGTTTCAAATGGTGCCTGCTGTGTTGTAGGCAATCAGGCGTATATTATAAAAAAGGGCAGCCGCATGGCAAATAACAGTGCAATTGCAAGCATGGGCTACGGTCTGCCCGCCGCAATAGGAACGTGTATAGGCGGCGGCAGAAAAGAAACTGTCTGTCTTGAAGGTGACGGGAGCATTATGATGAATCTTCAGGAGCTTCAGACAATTCTCACAAACAGGCTTCCTATCAAAATCTTTCTTATCAACAACAATGGCTATCACTCCATTCGCATTACACAAAACAATCTGTTCAGCGAGCACAGCAAGGTAGGAATAGGACCCGAATCGGGCGACCTGTCATTTCCGGAATTTGAAAAGATCGCCAAAGCATTCGGCTATCCCTATTTGTCCGCAAGAAGCAATGAGGAGATGAAAAAGACAGTAGAGCTTGCACTTGCCGCAGAGGGACCGGTATTCTGCGAAATATTCACAGATACAGAACAGGTCTGGGAACCCAAGAGCAGTACTAAACGTCTTGAAGACGGCACTCTTGTAAGTCCGCCTCTTGAAGATCTTGCGCCGTTCCTGCCGCGCAGCGAACTGGAAAAGCAGATGTTTATACCTCTCATTGATGAATAAAGCCTTGAGGCATAAAAAATCAGAGCCTGTCAGTTATCCGCAAATCCCGTCAAAAAAGGCGGTCAGAAGATGCCTGACAGGCTCTTTAAGGAGAATGATGCAATGGCAATGAAAAGAGCCGTAATTACAGGCGCAACGGGTACGATCGGCACAGCGCTTGTCGATGCACTGATACAAAGGGGAGTTGAGGTGCTTGTACTTTGCAGAAAGGGATCCCCTCGAAATGAAAATATCCATTCTCACCCCCTCGTCACAAAGCATTACTGCTCATTGGAGGAACTTAAAGATATTAAAAACGTAACGGGGAAAAAATACGATGTTTTTTACCATTTTGCATGGAAAGGCACAACAGGAGAAGCCCGGAATAATATGTATCTCCAGAATGAAAACGTAAAATTTTCACTGGACGCAGTAAAGGCAGCCAAAGAATTGGGCTGCGAGCTGTTTGTGGGAGCAGGCTCTCAAGCCGAATACGGCAGAGCGGAGGGACTTCTTAGACCCGACACTCCCCCGTTTCCCGAAAACGGCTACGGTATGGCAAAGCTATGCGCCGGGCAGATGACAAGAGAGTATGCCTCCTCACTTGGAATTAAACACATATGGGTCAGGATACTGAGTATTTACGGACCCAATGACGGCGCTCAGAGCATGGTAATGTCTGCAACAGACAAATTCAGCCGCAAGGAAAAGGCTCTGTTTACAAAAGGAGAGCAGCAGTGGGATTATCTGTTCAGCAAAGATGCTGCAGAAGCATTTTGTCTTATTGGTGAAAAATATCCCCTTATCACTGATAAACGTATTTACGTGCTGGGGAGCGGAACGGCAAGACCTTTAATGGAGTATATACGCATTATCCATGACGCTGTCGATCCCGATTCTCCTATTGAATTGGGAGCAGTACCCTACAGTGAAAAACAGGTAATGTACCTGTGCGCCGATATCTCATTGCTTACCGAGGAGCTGGGCTGGAAACCTCATACCCGTTTTGATGACGGAATAAAACAGATCCTTTCTCAGAATAAGCTTATCGGAAATTAAAATGACAAAATGTCTGTTTGCGGGTGGAACCCGCTGCCGGGTCGTTGGTAAATTTTGAAAAAATAATTTCAAATAGTAACTCGGTAACTTTCATTGGCTGTGACGTTAAATTCCTGTTTATTATCATTAATAAGCATAAAAATTTAAGCGTCATTGCGGACATTCCAAAAAGGGTATGAGCCGCAGCATAAATTTTCAAACTCAGAATATCCCTTTGTAAAAAATGTTTTCATAGGAAAATGTACAAGCTTTTACCTCTGAATATACTCCGTTATCCTTGCCATACAACAAGTATGACAAGGATTTTTTTATTGTTAACGAAAAATCTGCTAACATTTCCTGCGAGAACAAGTCCCGAAAAATACTTTTTTAAACGAAAATATATCATTAAAAAAATTTATTTTTTACTATTGACAAATGTATACAAATGTGATATAATGTAAAAAATAAACACTCGTCTACGACCATACAGGAGGAAAACATGAAAAAAGAAATTATCACCCTTGCCGCACTTACTGTCCTTACCTTTGCGCTGACGGGCTGCACTGATAAAAACAGCCCCGCAGATGCCGCTGATACTTATGTAAATACGGACATTATTGTAAGCGAAACTGTGTCGGACAACAGCACATCGGACACCCCTGCGGATACCGATGTCAATGAAACTTCCGCAAGCTCTGCCGAAGAAACAACTGTCAAGCCGGAAACGCTTGCCGCTAAAGCAGACAGTGACCTTAAATATATTCCGCCCGATGAGGATTTTATTAAAACGCTCTCAGACAAGCTTGATAATGATATGTACGGGGATTTTATCTTCACTGCCGATGAAAACGGAGGTTATTCACTTTGTAAATATGATGTTCTTTATTACATCAAAGAACAGATGATGCATGATCTTATCGCCTATTACCTCAGTGAAGAGGGTTATGAGGAATACTGCGAAATGGCGGTGGAAAATGAATATGAAAGCTATGAAGAATATTATGAAAACTATCAGGAGGAACTGAAGGAATACCTTGGTGAAGATTTTGAATATTATATGAATTATACGCACGAGGAGGGAGATAAAAAAATTTATTATCACATAAACTTTTACAGCTATATTGATGAGGAAGAAACAACTAAATATTCAAATGAACAGATAATTTCCCGTGTGATCGGGCGTATCTTTGAACGGCTCAACAGCGAGCCGGAAACAGATAAGATAATTGAGGACACGCTGAAAAACGGTTCATCGGTGATAGTTTATGCAAACGCATACCGCATAAGCGATGATATAATTAAACTTTCCTCCTTTGTCGGTGACATCTCGGTAATGGTAATGTGGGGAAAATGTGGAACATTCGATGAAAATACCCCCACATATCTGGAAGAAAAGCTGCCGATACCGGACGGAGAGGGTATCATACTGTATGATACATTTATTCCCGCTGACACCGACAAACTTTGTATATCAAGCATGAGCAGCGACAGGTTGCTCATGGGATCAAGCGAATATTTTATGCCCGAGGACGCAATTTATATCAGTCCTGACCATGACCGTTTAAGCGATGAGGAGATCGCAGCAGGATACGATATTGCCGAAATAGCAAGGTCACTCCCACACCTTAAAGAGCTGCATATATATCGGGCAATTTGCAAAAATACCGATGCACTAAAGGAAATGACTGAGCTTGAAACGCTTACCTGCTATTTTTCGGATGAGCCGAACAACGAAATACCGTTCCTTGATATGCCGAATCTTAAAAACCTGCGGCTTTACGACGATTACGATGACTACAGCTTTCTTGAAAAAATGCCTCAGCTTGAAAATGTTGCTACCCATATAAATAAAGAAATGCCGCTTGATACGCTGTTTAACTGTCCTGCAATAACCGAGCTTGTTATCAGCGAAAAGCCCGATACATTGGAGGGCATACAAAAGCTCACGGGTCTTAAAAGGCTCACCCTTGAATATGAAGACCCGGACGTAAAGCCGTTGGAAACGCTGAAAAATCTTGAATATCTTGAAATATATGCTCATACCGAGGTAAAGAACATATCCTGTCTCGGGAAGATAACATCACTTAAGGAATTATTTTTCCACTCAATAGAAAACTATGACTGGGAATTTCTGTCTGAGCTTAAAAACGTAAAAATATTAAATGTTATGTATGTTGAGGATATCTACAACGAGGATATAAAGCAGATGCCACAGCTTGAAGAACTGCATATGACAGATGTGCTTACTACATATTCACTTATCGGAGAGATGCCGAATCTGAAATATGCGTCCGCAGCGGATATACTGGGTTCACCCGATAAATTTAAAGGCTCTGATACACTGGAATACTATTATGAAATGTTTGATGCAAACGGTGATTACAACAATCTTGCCAATTGTCCGAAGCTCAAAGAGATCATGCTTTACGGCGACAGAATGTATATTGATATAAAGAATATTTCGGGGCTTCCTCTGGAAGAAATTTATATTGACATTACTAACGTGGAAAATGCAGAGAAGCTTGCAGATATAAAGACACTTAAAAGTCTGACAGTGGTTGGAACGCCCGAAGATGAGGGACTGGAAGAAAAGCTCAGAAACGCCCTCCCCGACTGCAATATCAGGTTTTTAGATTGAATACCGACTTGAAACTTTTCACATAAAACTATTGAATATTTAAGGCACCGCCGTACAGAGCATCAGACGTTCTCTGTGCAGTGGTGCCAGTTGATGTAGGAGAGACAGGTGAAAATCAATATGTACTTTTATAGATGATAATGGGGAGACGATATTTGTGATTTCTTTAATTGGCTTTCAGCAAGGTCAAAAGCATCTGATTTTTTTACAGTATGTATTGACAATAATAAGTATAAAAAATACAATATTAAAGAAGCAGCCAAAGAGGGCAAAGCTGAGGAGCAACCGAGCGCAGTCTGTACATTTTTCACAGACTGCATTTTTTATTATCCGACATATATTTTCAACAGCATTTCATTTTTTTTGTAAATACACATACGGAAACAATATTCACAATAACAGCATAACACGCCACCCAAAAAACATGAGCCGAAAAGCCGTCATAATTTCCCGAAACAATAGAACGTTCTATCTCCACTGCATGAACAAACGGCAGACAGAATGCAAACTCTTTCAGGTCGCCTAAAAGATCGAGATCAAACCATATTCCCGACAGAAATGCCGTCAGATTGGTAAAAAGCGCTCCGCAGATACCTCCTGCCTGCTTATCATTCAGAACACTTCCGCACAGAAGTCCCAGCCCCGTAAAAAATAAGGATATGGGAATAATGGCAAGAGCCGCAATCAGAATATTTATTGATATTTTCAGTCCCATAATAATTGCCGCTGCATAACAGATAATACCCTGACAAAATGCGATCGGCAGCAGCGGAAGAGTATACCCCATTATGTAATCAGCCGCAGTCAGGGGCGTAGTAAAAAGCCGCTGCAAAAATGCGCCCTGCCTGTCCTTGGAAATAAGTGTTGCTGAAAAAAGCGTCATAAACGACAGACCGAATATTGTGACCCCCGGAGCAAGAGAATCTATCTCAAACAGCTCCACAGGTATGTTTGACTGTATTACCGAAAGCAAAACAAGTATAACAATGGGAAATCCCAGTCCGAAGGCTATATTTAAAGGGTCACGCAGTATCTCCTTTGCCGTTCGTACCGCAAAAACCGCTTTTCTCATCTTATGCTCCCTCCCTTACAATTTTTACAAAAGCATCTTCAAAGCTGTCAGTCTTTGCATTTGCCTTTATCACATCTGCTGTCCCAACTGCAAGTATCCTCCCGCTTTTCATAATGGCAATACGGTCGGAAAGGGATTCCGCTTCCTCCATATAGTGGGTAGTGAGAATTATTGTTATCTGTCCTTTAAGCGCATTTATCACGTCCCACAGCTCTCTGCGTGCTATCACATCAAGTCCAAGCGTAGGCTCGTCAAGAAACAGTATTTTCGGCTCGGAAATAAGCGCCATTGCGATGCTGAGCCGTCTTTGCCAGCCTCCCGAAAGCCTCCCCGCTCTTTTTTCCCATATTTCCGAAAGCCTGAAAAGCTCTGCCATTTCTGTTGCTTTTTTCACGGTTTTCTCTTTGGCTGATCCGCATACGCCCGACATAAGCTCTAAATTCTCTTTAACCGTCAGATTGGGCGCTACCGCCGTTTCCTGCGGAGATACGGCAATTACCGTTTTTACAGCCTGCTTTTCCCTTACAATGCTGTATCCCTCCAGAAATGCGTCCCCCTCGTCAGGCTCACACAGACAGGAAAGCATTTTTATAGTGGTGGTCTTTCCTGCACCGTTTACCCCCAGCAGCGAAAAAAGCTCACCCTTGCGTACCGTCAGATCAAGCCCATTCACTGCCGTAATATCCTTGTATTTTTTTGTAAGCCCCTTTATCACAACAGAATCCACAGCTCATTCCCCTTTATCCACAAAAATAAAATCCTTTATCGCACCGCACTTTATCAGTGCAAGTCCCTTATTCGTATCACCCAGAACAATAATCCCGTCACCCGGACGGATACCGAAAACCGACATCGCCTCTGAGGGCAGAGTTATCCTGTTATCACTACCGACAACAGAAATGCCGAAGCAGAATTTCCCGTCCTTACCGTTTTTTTCATCTGCTGTGTCCACAGCCTCATTTACAAGTGCGTCAAGAGTGACCCTGTAGAGCTTTGCAAGCTTTGCGCACTTTTCAATATCGGGAAAGCTCTCGCCCGACTCCCATTTTGCCACCGACTGCCTTGACACCCCGATGATCTCAGCCACATCTTCAAGAGAATAACGCTCCTTTACCCGCAGTATCCGTAAATTTTCGCTGATCTTTATTCCCATTATGTTCCCTCCTTTCATTACGTTTCCTATATTATACACCCAAAAACAGCGGCAGGCAACCAACCGTTCTTTACAGACTTTGTTAATTCCGGTTGCAAAAAAACGATCCCAATCGCAGCTTTACGATCGGGATCGCATTTTAATCAAAAAGTGAAGTCTGATTTGTGCTCCTGAGAAGCTCCTCCGCATTTCTCAGTGCTGTTTCGGTTATATTTTCTCCTACCATAATACGAGCTATCTCACGTTTACGCTCCTCAAAATCCAACCTGTGAACAGAGGTGTACGTCCTGCCTCCCACAGTCTGCTTTTCTATGAGCAGATGATTATCAGCCATTGACGCAAGCTGTGAAAGGTGTGTCACACACAGCACCTGCCTGTGCCGTGAAACGCTTTTGAGCTTTATGCCGATCTTTTGCGCCGCACGTCCGCTGACACCTGTGTCGATCTCATCAAATATAAGAGTATGGATATCGTCCTTTTCAGAAATAACATTTTTCAAAGCAAGCATTATCCTTGAAAGCTCTCCCCCCGACGCGATCCTTGACAGGGGCTTCATGCCCTCTCCCTTGTTGGTGGAAATCATGATCTCCACACTGTCCATACCCGTCGCTGTCAGCTTTCCCTTTTCAATGGAAACATAAATCTTCACATTCGGCATATCAAGAAAGGAAAGCTCTCCCTCAACCTGTGATGAAAATTTAACGGCAGCCTCCTCACGATGAGCGGAAAGACGTTTTGCCTTTTCCGAAACCTCTGCAAGCAGATGTTCCCGCTCTGCGGCTGTCTGCTCTATTTCATCAGAGGAGCTTTCAATTTCTTCAAGCTCTTTTTGTGCATTGTTTAAGGCTTCCATAACGTCCGAAAGCTCGGGACCGTATTTTTTCTTTATTCTGTTAAGCTCTCCCAGCCTGTCGTTCAGATAGGCATAACGTCCCGGGTCTGTGTCCACTCCGTCACGCTCTGAGCCTATCTCACCCAGTATATCCTCCAGCTCTATCCTTACATTTTCCAACCTTTCCGCAAGTCTGCCCACAGACACGGAATATTCCGAAAGTGCGGAAAGCTCCTCACAGGCATTTCCTATAAGCTCCAATGCTCCCGGAGTGTCGGCATCCTCCGAACCGTCAATAAACATATGAGCTTCGGCAAGACCCATACGCATATCCTCGCTGTTCTGAGCGATCTTAAATTCCGCTTCAAGCTCCTCGTCCTCGTTTTCTCCGATCTCCAGATCTCCTATATCCTTGACGACAGCTCTGAGAGTGCTTTCCTTCAAAAGCCGTTCCTTGCGTTCGAGAGTCATTTTTCTGAGACTTCTTGATACCTCCTGAAGCCTTTTGAACGTTTCATGATACTCCTCACGCTCACCTTCCAGATCTCCGAAACTGTCAAGAATGGAAATATGTCTCTCGGGGTCGAGAAGTATCTGATTGTCATGCTGTCCGTGGATATTTACCAGCCGCTCCCCTATCTCCCTCAGTACCGACACCGATGAGGCTCTGGAATTTACCCTTGCCACACTTCCTCCGTCTGCGCTTATCTCCCGTGTAAGAGTGATCTGATCGTCCTCACAGGAAATGCCAAGCTCAACGAGCTTTTCCTTAACACTGTCCGAAAGATGTGTGAACAGCGCAGTGACCACCGCCTTATCACAGCCCGCACGAACGATATCCTTTGTTATGCGCTGTCCCAGCACGGAATTTATTCCGTTTATAAGTATGGATTTGCCCGCACCCGTCTCGCCCGTGAACACATTAAAGCTGTCCGAAAAGGGTATAGACGCCTCCTCGATTATCGCAAGATTTTTTATATAAAGCTCGCAGAGCATTAGTCATCACCTTTTCTGCCAAAAATTAAATTTCCTATTTCTCTTTCAAGAGCGGCGGCGTCCTTTTCGGAACGCATGAGAACAAAAATAGTATCATCTCCCGCCAGAGTACCCACTACATTTTTATACATCAGGCTGTCGAAGGTAGCGCACACAGCCATTGCCATACCCGCCCTGCAACGAAAGACAACGGTGTTCAGGGCATGATCTATGCCGATTACAGATTCAAAAAGCAGGGGCGGCAGCACAGTGCTTACCTCGGGCAGATAATACCCCTTATCCCCTTTGATAAGCCCCAGCTCCCTCATATCCCTTGACAGGGTAGCCTGTGTAACGCATACTCCCCGTCTGATAAGACACTCCCTGAGTTGCTCTTGTGTATACACGGGTGTTTCTCCGATGATCTCTATTATCGTGTTATGTCGCTCATTCTTCATAAAGGTCTCCTCCCTATACGTCCTTTAAAGGACTCATGAGCTTACGGTTCACAGCGCTGAAAAAGGAATTTCCGCCTATATCTATAAGCCGCAGCGTTTTTTTGGAACGTGATATCATGATCTTAACTCCATCAAGGGATCTTTCTATTATCTGACCGTCTACAGTAAGATAAATATTTTTTGCATCTCTTTCGCAGAAGCTCACCTCAGGAGTATTTTCCGCATCAAACAGCATAGTCCTTGAAAAAAGAGAATGAGGACAGATAGGTGTCATCTGAATGCATTTAAGCCCCGGTGAAAGTATCGGTCCTCCCGCAGAAAGAGCATAGGCGGTAGAGCCTGTAGGTGTGGAGAAGATAAGACCGTCCGCTCTTATCATGCTGACCTGTGTACCGTTCAGATAAACATTAAATTCCGCAAGGCGGGAATACTGCCCAGCAAAGACAACATCATTCAGAGCTGTATAAGTAACAGGGACATCACCGTTTCCCGTTAAGGTACAGTCGAGCATCATACGTTCCTCTACCCTGTAATCGCCGCTCATCAGCCGTGAAAGATTATAAAGCCCCGTGGCTTCCATTGATGCCATAAACCCCAGTCTGCCCGTATTGATACCTAACAGGAGCTTGTTAAATTCAGCAGCCGCTGCCGATGCCTCAAGTATCGTCCCGTCGCCTCCTATGGCAATTACCACATCACATTCCGAAACGATATCCTCTGCTTTTCCGAACTGCATATAGGAAAGCCTCGGAAATTTTTCTGCCTGCTCCTCTCTTGCATAGACAGTAAATCCCATATTATGGAGCATTGAGCAGACTTTGCCGGTAGTTTCATAAGCATTTGACTTTGAAAAATTAGGGTAGACAGCTGCCTTCATACTTTACTCTCCTTTAAGACCCTTGCCGCTTCTTCGGCAATTTTTTCCCAACTGAACATTTTTCCCGAGCCGCCATTTACCGCACAGAAAAGATACTCAATGTTACCCTCTCCTCCCTTTATGGGAGAAAAATCTGCGCCGCAGACGCCAAGTCCTGCTGCGGTGCAGGCTGCAAAAACATTCTGCATTGCTCTTGCATGAGCAGTGGAAGATTTTACCACTCCGTTTTTTCCGATATCTCCTCTGCCGCACTCAAACTGCGGCTTTACAAGCATTACCGCCCGACCATTATCATCAAGAAGCTCCGCTATCTTCGGAATGACCTTTGTCAGGGAGATAAAAGAAACATCAGCCGCCGCAAAACCGATCCTGCGGGAAAAGTCCGCCGCCGACAGATCCTTTATATTTACTCCCTCCATAGAACAAACTCTGCTGTCCTCCCTGAGCCTGTTATCGAGCTGACCGTGACCCACATCTACCGCATACACATATGCCGCTCCATTTTGGAGCATACAATCTGTAAATCCTCCCGTAGACGCTCCTATATCAATGCACACAAGCCCGTTAAGATCAATGTCAAACACAGAAAGTGCCTTTTCCAGCTTATAGCCGCCTCTGCCCACATAGGCGGGAGGTTCTGCCGTAATGACGATAGTGTCGTTTTCATTCACATCAGCAGAGGGCTTTTTCTCGGTTTTTCCGTTTACCGATACTCCCCCGCCCGTTATCAGCCTTTTTGCAGCCTCACGGCTTTTTACACTGCCGCTCCCCGCAAGATACACGTCAAGGCGCATATGCTTCATTCCTTTTTTCGAGCTCTTCTCTTATGAGCCTTTCCGCTCCCGCCTCGTCAAGAGCGAACCTGTGAAGAATACTTTCCGGACTTGCATGGCGGACAAATCCTGTAAGAGCATTTACCCTGACCTTTCCCTTATAGCCCTTGCGGTAAAGCTCAAAGTTCAGATGCTCACCTATCCCTCCGTTTTTATATCCCTCCTCCTCAAAGATCACAGTATCATATCTCATGCAGATATCAATGACCGCACCTTCAATGGGGAATATCTTTACGAGTTTAAGCACATCACAGGGCAGTCCGTTATTTCTTACAGCCGCAGCAGCAGAAAGAGCCGTTCTTCCGTATCCTGCAATAAGGACACGTCCTCCGTGCTTTTCATAGCATAGCATATTGTCCTTGTCAAGCTCCATAGTTACAGTCTCGTCCTCCGCTCCTCTGGGATAACGGACAGCCGCAATTGCGGGAGTATCATAAAGCGCCTTTCGCAGTGATAATTTTAGCTCACTGTAATCCGAGGGAGAAAAAACAGTCGTATTGGGTATGCAGGTAAGCATTGGAACATCAAAAATACCCTGATGTGTTTCGCCGTCCTCCCCGACTATACCCGCCCTGTCAATGCCGAGAACGATATGTGTTCGGCAAATTGCGGTGTCATGGATAAGCTGATCGTAGGCTCTTTGCAAGAAGCTCGAATATACCGCAAATACAGGAAGCATTCCCGCAGCCGCCATACCCGCAGAATAGGTAACTGCGTGCTGCTCAGCGATCCCCACATCAAAAAAGCGATCAGGGTGAGCGGTGCAGAATTTATTAAGCCCCGTTCCGTACTTCATTGCCGCCGTTACAGCGCAGATACGCTTGTCACTGTCTGCAAGCCTTGTAAGCTCCTCCCCGAAAACGGCTGAAAAGCTGTCATCACTTATTATCTCGGGATTTCCGTTCTCCATGGCAAGAGGAGAAAGACCGTGAAATGCACCCGGATTTTTTTCTGCGGGAGTAAAGCCTTTTCCCTTTACGGTATGAACATGGATAAGCACAGGCTTTCTTACCGCCTTTGCGGCTCTGAGAGTTTCCTCCATAGCGGCAATATTATGTCCGTCCACAGGTCCGAGATATGCAAACCCCAGATTTTCAAACATGGTAGGTCCCTGCTCATATCCTCCGTAATGATACAGCAGCCATCTGACAGCGTCTTTGGAATTTACGATAAGCTCCTTGACAGGTGCGCCTAAAAGCGGCATTTTATCGAGAAAATCCTCCACGTTTTTCTTTGTTTCCATATAGCTTTCTTTACCTCTTATAGAGGAAAGATATTTTGCCAGTGCGCCTACATTTCTGGAAATGGACATCTCATTATCGTTTAATATAACAATGAGATTATCCCCGCCCTTTCCCGCATTGTTAAGGCCCTCAAAGGCAAGTCCTCCCGTAAGAGCGCCGTCGCCGATCACCGCAATGACATGGTGCTTGTCACCCCTTAAGCGCATTGCATTTGCTATACCGCAGGCTGCGGAAATGGAATTGCTGCTGTGTCCCGAAATAAAAGCATCATGCTCCGACTCACAGGGCTTTGCAAACCCCGAGATCCCGTTTTCCTTTCGTAGAGTAGAAAATTCCGATAATCTGCCCGTAAGTATTTTATGGGTATACGCCTGATGACCCACGTCCCAGACGATCTTATCATACGGAGAATCAAAAACTCTGTGGAGCGCCATTGTAAGCTCCACCGTTCCTAAATTTGAGGCAAGATGTCCGCCGTTTTCGTTCACCGTTTTTATAAGTATGCTCCTTATCTCTCTGCAAAGTGCCACACACTGAGGTACAGACAGCTTTTTCAGATCGTAAGGGAGTTTCAGCTCTTTTAGCTTTACCGTTTGATTGTCTTTCATATCCGAATGACCCGCTTTCGATTTTATACTATGTTCATTGGCATGATAAATGCTAAAGCGATACCAAGCAGTGCGCCGCTTGCTACCTCAAAGGGCGTATGTCCCAGAAGCTCCTTTAGTACCACAAATTGTCTTTCTACGGAATTTACGGCATCCTCAGGAGAATTTCCCGAAAAAAGAGCGGGGATCTCGTTTTGTTCAATGTTTTCAACGACCCTGTTAATGCGGTTTATCTCCTTAGCGTGCTGCCCCGCCGCACGGCGCACACCCATTGCATCATACATTGTTATAAGAGTGAAAATGCAGGTTACCGCAAAAATTGTGGACTGCCCGCCCTCCACACGAAATACCGCCGTCGCCGCAGAGCAGACCATGGCAGAATGTGCGCTGGGCCACCCTCCCGCTCCGAAAAGCCTTTCCACGCTGAATTTCCTGTATTTTATCAGATTGATGACCGTCTTGATAAACTGTGCTATGCACCAGCCGAGAATCGAGGTCACCAGAATATAATTGTACATCCCCTGTATCCGTCCTTTCAAAAAAATCAACAGCTCCGCCTTAGCAGATATTCCGTCAAAGACCGCAAAAAAACGTTATCCTCAAAGGCGTCCAGTTTGTCAAGCGCCATATCTGTAAGCTCCGCCAGCTTTTTTTCAGATGCCGCAAGTCCGAAAACAGCGGGATATGTGGCTTTCCCCAGCTCCTCATCGCTTCTGACGTGTTTACCGAGAATTTTTTCGTCCCCCGTAATGTCAAGAATGTCATCTTTTATCTGAAAGGCAAGACCCAGCGCATCAGCATATTCCGATGCCGCAGGGATCATATCCTCTCTTCCCCCGCAGATACAGCCCATTTTGCAGGCACATCGTATAAGAGCGCCTGTTTTCATGGAATACATTTCCAGAAGCTCATCGCCGCTCAGAACGCCCCGGGTGTTGCGCACATCAATTATCTGTCCGCCGATCATTCCCGAAACGCCTATACTGCGGGAAAGTTCGGCAATAAGCGACACCCTCTGCACGGGAGCAAGTCCTTCATCTGCGGCAATTACCTCAAAAGCCTGATTTTCCAGTGCATCTCCCGCCAGCAGAGCGATATCCTCACCGAACGCCTTGTGACAGGAGGGCTTTCCTCTGCGCAGATCGTCATTATCCATACATGGCAGATCGTCATGAATAAGAGAGAAGGTATGTACCATCTCCAGAGCGCAGGCTGTATCAAGGGCTTTGTCTGCGTCCCCGCAAAGAATACGGCAGAACTCCATGACAAGCACCGGACGGATACGCTTTCCTCCCGCCGAAAGAGAATACCCCATCGCCTCAGCGCAGATACCTCTCAGCGAATTTTCGGGTACAAGACCCTTTATTATCTCATCAAGGCGCTTATTGATTTTCAGAACGTATTTACCGAGCTGCTCCTCCATTATTCTAAATCCTCCGCTTCTGTGACCTTCATCACAGTTTTTTCGGCGTCCTCTATCATTCTGCGGCAGGCTGCAAGCTCCTCTGCGCCCTCCTTGTAAAGTTTTATCGCATCGTCAAGGGGTATATCCCCCGAGGAAAGCCTTTCGATGATCTCCTCAGCCCTTTTTATTGACCCTTCAAAATTCATATTATCACCCTTTTTCAGCATATGACTGCATTTTTTTCTCCGTCTGAAAATTTTATGCATATCTTATCTCCGCTTTTTGTATCCTCTGCGGATCTGACAAGCCTTTCACCGCTGTAAACAAGAGCATATCCTCTTGTCATGATCTTTAACGGACTCAGTGCGTCAATCTGTGCCGCATTTTCCGCGATCAGCGCTTTTTTCATGCTGATGAAATGCTCCATAGCGGTGTCCAGAGCCTTTTCTGAAAACAATGTCTTTTCCTTGACTGCGGATATCCTTGCATCGGGACTGTTTCCTTTAAGAGCTGCCGCAAGTGTGCGTATCCTGTGCTTTTTTTCTTCAAGGCAGAATATAAAGGCATTTGCAAGCATTTTCTCCTCCCTGCCAAGGGAGCTTAGAAGTCCCGGTATATCGGGTACTGCAAGCTCTGCCGCCGCAGAGGGAGTAGGCGCTCTCAGATCGGAAACGAAATCTATTATAGTGGTGTCCGTCTCATGTCCCACGGCGGATATAAGAGGCGTATTCATGGCAAAAACAGTCCTTGCGACACTTTCGCTGTTAAATGCCGCAAGCTCCTCGGGAGAACCTCCCCCTCGTCCGCAGATAATAACATCACACCCGCTCCTGTCTGCCGTTTCAAGAGCTTCACAGATAGATGACGGCGCATATTCACCCTGAACAAGACAGCCGAATATCACCGCTTCACAAAGAGGATAGCGTCTTGTGAGAATATTAAGTATATCCTGTAAAGCGGCTCCCCCCTTGGCAGTCACTATGCCTACCCTTGACGGAAAGGCGGGCAGAGGCTTTTTATGGATCTCATCAAACAGTCCCTCGGCACTGAGCCTTTCCTTCAGCTGCTCAAAAGCAAGATAAGCCGCTCCCAGTCCGTCAGGCTGTATATCTGTAGCATAAAGCTGATATACTCCGTCTCTTTCAAAGACCTGAATACTTCCCATAACGATCACGCTCATGCCGTTTTCGGGAATAAAGCCGAGCCTTGATGCAAAGCTGTTGAACATTACCGCCCTGACAGCCGAACCGCCCTCTTTGAGCGTAAAATAGAAATGCCCTGTCGGTCTGTGATGTGAAAAGCCCGATATCTCACCCTTGATAAGTACGCCTCTGAGCTTTATGTCCTCCTTTATCTTAAATGCCATATACCTGTTGAGCTGTGATACCGTTAAAACCGCATTCATATTTTTCTGACCTCATTCATATAATAAGCGTATAATGCCACCCCTGCGGCATTGTCCCGTGAAAATCCCGGCGTTGAAAAGAAAATATTTTTAAACCGCTTTTCCAGATCTTCCTTTATCAGTACATCAGACATAACTCCGCCTGCGCAGATAACGGGCAGTTCTCCGTATTTTTCACGTGCATATCCTATCATTGCGTACACCGTACTGCTGACGGCGGAAAGAACAAAGTAAGCAATATCCCCGGGAGCCGCTCCCCTGTCCTTTAACTCATTTGCCTTGTTTTCAAATCCCGAAAGGCAGCAGCTGCCGTCTCTTATAACAGCCTTTGGTCTTATTTTATTTTCTGCGGAAAACGCCAGCTTTTCAAGCTCTGCACCGCAGGGAAAATCAAGTCCCAGCATAAGACCCGTGCGGTCAATAAGCTGTCCCGCTTTAAGATCGAGAGAGCTGCCTATCCGTGTTACCTTTATAAGCTCCTCATTATCGGGAGTGCAGTAAAGACAATCGGTAGTGCCGCCGCTTACATGAACGGCGATAAAATCCGAGGAGAGCAGCGAAAGACTGTTCCCGCCGAAAAGGGCTGCCAGAATATGTCCTATCTGATGAGAGGTACTGTACACCCTTATCCCCATTGCAGCTGCTATACTCTGAGCCGTTCCCGCAGAGCATAGAAAGCACGGCATATATGAGCCGTTCGCATTTACAGGACGCACGGAGGCTGCGGCAGCGGTGATCATCTCTCCTTTTCCCGCCTTGTCAAAAAGCGTCCTCATCACAACAGGGAGCTGCCTTGTATGATGAAATACCGCATCACTCTGTCTTAACCCCGCTTCTCCCTTTTTTACGGGCAGCGGCATTATCTCCGAGTACATTTTCTGAGATGTGCTGTCATAGAGTGCTGCTGATGTGGTATAGTTGCTTGTATCAACTCCTAAGTAAAGCGGCATCAGCCCTCACCCTCCGTACCTTTTCCGGAGATCATTTCGCTCCTTGAAAATGCGCCCAGCAAGCCGTTTACAAACTGAGTGTCATTCTCAAAAGAATACTGCCCGGAAAGGCGCACCGCCTCACTTACCGCAACATTCACGGGAACGTCCTCCGAATAAAGACATTCGTAAACAGCAAGTCTCAGTATTGCAAGGCTGACCTTTCCTATTCTTGATACCTTACGCTTTTCACTGAAAACGGCAATTATACCGTCAAGCTCCTCGGTTTTTTCGTCTACCCCGCGGAATAACCTCTCGGCTTCATCGTTAAAATCATACTCGTCTGCTTCCTTTGCCGATGCTATTATATCTTCTATGCTGTCTGTGTTTCTGAACATTCTTTCAAAGATCAGCAGGAACGCCGCCTCTCTTATATCACTTCTTTTCATTGAAAGCTCCTTTTCTGTTTTCAGATTTCATAAACGCCTTTAAGCCTGTCGGAGCGCCGTTTTTTTTCGGCGTCCGAAAGGCTTTTTGCGGTATATATTTCTATTATATCATACTTTTAAAAAATAAACAACTACTTTACCTCAAAAATTCTTATATTTTCTGCAGGAATTGTCACTTCTGTTAATAAAATATCTTTAATTTGAGCTGCTTCCTCAGCAAGAAGCCCCTCGGATCTTACAACAATACTTGCAGTTTCCCCGTCAAGGTAGACAACACAATCCTCAAAACCCTGTGCCTTTATGAGAGATTCTATCTTGCTTTCACTCTCTGAAAGCTGAGAAAGATTCACTGCTTCAATAGTGTATACAGCATTCTCCTCGTCGCTCAGATCGCCGCCTCCCAGTATAGCCGACAGTGTCTGCACCGCATCATCACGGGAGGTCATTCTCGAAAGTCTTGCCTGTGCAAAGTAATCAGCCGTATCCACCTGCTGTGCAGCGCTGCTGCCGTCCGCATTAACAAAAGCGGCATCACCGTAGTTTACCTGTGTGCTTTCGGTAAGCTCCGCATCAGCATCTGCCGCAAGCTCGTTTTCCACCTCAGAGAAAACATAATTCATGTACACCGCTATCCCCAGTACAAGCGTAAGGCTTGCAAGGATAAGCTGTTTTTTTCCGATAATAAGATTTGGTTTACGCATAATAAATTCCTCCGTTTTTTATTTTAGATCATTCCATAGGTGCTACATAGATGAGCGTTGTAGGTATGGAAAGCGCCGCCGTAACCGCCCTGTAAACTCTTTCCTTGACCCTGTCGGAATCAGCACCCTCACAGACAACGACTACCCCCTTTATAACAGGTGCCTTTACTGTCTGCACCAATGCTTCCTCCTCAGATCCCTTTTTAAGTATCACATATTCATGCTCCTCCTTTTCCTCGGCTGTATCTATGCTTTCGGCATAGACATATTCCTCTGAACCGCTTACGGTTATCATTACCCGAACCTTTCCCACACCGTCTATGGCGGCAAGTATTGATGCAAGCTCCTCCTCCTCACGATGTCTGTAATCTGCCCACCGTTCGTCTGTGTCGGTGTCGGCGGGGACTTGGATCTCCTTATCCCTTTCATTGTCTCCTCCTCCCGAAAAAAGGATCATCAGCATTCCCAGCAGTCCGAGAGCGGCTGCTATAGTCATTGCCCGTTTGCTGCCTGTGAGCCTGTTTATAAGCCCTGTTATTCTTTCCTTGATCCTGTCAAAGTCCATCAGCTTTCACTCCCTTCGATTTTTACCGTCACCTCCGCTCCGCCCAGAGCCTCCGAAACGATCCTGCGGGCGTTATCCTCCTGTGTACTGTCCGTCAGGGTAATTTCCGCCTTTGTAATAGATATGCTCCCGTCAGCGGAATTATTTATCTCTACCGAAATTTCTGCGGGAAATATCCCCTTATCACCGAGAATATCAGCCAGACTGTCGCAGATATTGCCGCATATCTCCTCATTCATGCGATAGTTTATTATATCGGAGGTATCGGGCGCACTGTCATTTTCCTCAAACAGCTCGGGAAATTCGGGCTGTAAACCCATAAAGGGAGGAATTATCACCAGTGCCATTATCAGAGCAAATATTATGTTTATCTGACGTGAAAATTTTTCTGACGGTACCATATTTCCGAGAATGGAAAAGATCATTCCCAGAAAACAGGCTGCCGCAGCCGATCCTTTAAGTATATCCATTTTATTTTTCCTTTCCCGTTATGACGCACCCGTTCCCAGTCCCGCAGCCATAAGTATAATGGTTGCAACAATAAACATCACTCCGAAGCAGGCAAGCACTGCACTTACAAGCGAAAGTGCCGCCGCCGCTCCCCTGAAAAGCGTTCCCAGTTCCTTTACGCCGAACATTTCGGCTATGGACTCCCCCGCAGTCATGGCAAGATACATACACCCCGTTTCGATTATCGGCGGCAGAAGCAGAACAGCAAGAGCAATTATCCCGAAAGCACCTGCTGCCCCCCTTAAAAGTCCCAGTCCCGAGCGCATTGTGCTGTAAGCGTCCGCAACGGCACTTCCGACTACGGGTACAATATTTGATACCACAAATTTTGCCGCCCTTATCCCTACAGTATCAGCAGAAACTCCCACTATGCTCTGGATCGACAGCAGACCCGAGAAAACAGTCATCACAAGACCCATAAAAAAAGCTGTCCACTTTTTAAAAAGCCCCGTCACCGCCGACAGGCTGAATGTCGGATTTATGGCATCTATTATATTCATGGCAAGACACACCGAGATAACGGGCATTATCACCGATGAAGCGATCTTTACTCCCGATTCCGCAAGAAGCAGCACAATAAGATTGTATCCCACAGATGAAGCGCCGTTCCCTGATGCAGCGCATATTCCCACAAAAACGGGGACAAATGCGAGCATGAAATTTCCGCCCTTTTCAATTATGTTTGCCGCAGTCAGCAAGCAGTCCTCCAGCGGCGGCACTACAACGGATACGGCAATAAGCACCGTTATGAGCCTTAATGTTTTTTCACTTCCCATGCTGACGGTATCCGATGCCGCTCCCGCAGCAGCAGAGAGTATTATGACCGAAAGCATCATTCCGAATATGCGTAAAGGCTTTACCGCTCCGTTTTTCAGCTTTTCTATGATGAAGCTCAGTACCGTTTTAGGTGAAAGCTCTGTTATGCCGCTTGCATTTTCGGGAGTGATGCCGTTCTCACGCAGAAACTCAGCCGCATCGTAATCAAGTCCGTCATATGCCGAATCGAGATCGTAATCCTCTGCAAGTCCGGCTATTATCTCATCTTGTTCCTCCTCGGCATACACATTCACCGCCCCGACAAATGCCGTAAACAGTGAAAGCACCGCTGCCGTTATAAACATCAGTATCCTTTTCATAGCTTTATGTTCCTTTGACCGTCTTTTTTAAGAAACACCGTACAAAGCCGATGCACCTTATAATATAAGCTCCCGTGCAAGCTGCGCCGCTCTTTCAAAAAGGGGAAGTGCGATAATAAGCAGCGCAGTTTTTCCCGCTGTTTCCGCCTGAGAAGCAAGCGTACCCTCTCCGCTGTCACGGCAGATATCAGCCGCAAGCTGCGTCAGAAAGCATATCCCCAGACTTTTGAGCAGTACGGTAAGATACTCACTGTTTCCGCCTGTTTCACTGTACATAGCCTCCACCCGTTCAAGAACGGGTACAAGTCCCGAGATCACCGCTGCCATGATCGCCGCAGCAGCTGCGGTCTTTATCATCACGCCGTATTCCTTTGCGGAATTGTCAAACACCCTGCAAAGAGCCGCAGTAACGATACAGACCCCAGCAATAAGTAAAAGTCTGTCCCCCGTCATGGCTATAACCCGAAGGCAGTGCGGACAGCCTCAAAAAGCTCCGCTATTTCCTGAATGAGCATCATCAGCACCACAACAAGTCCCGCAAGAGTAGTCATAAGTGCCTGCTCGTCCCTCTCGGCTTTTTTGAGAAGAATATTGAGAACAGCCACAATAATACCCACGCCCGCCACCTTGAAGATAAGCTCTATTTCCACTTTTGCCGTCCTCCCTTATTATACTGCGATCACCGCTATGAGCGCCCCCGCAATTGCTCCCAGCGACCTGTAAAGTCTTCCCTTTGCGCTGTACTGCTCACGTGCCTCCTCACAGAGCCTGTCCGCCTCAGCAGAACATACCGACAGCTTAGAAAGCTGTCCCTCACAGTCGCATGAGCCTAAAATACTGCCTGTCCTTTCAAGAAGAGAGACATCCTCCTCCGAAAGATACCCCCGTTCCTCAGAAAGCGCCCTTGTCCACGCCTCACGGAAAGTACCTCCTCCCGAAAGAGAGGCTTCGGCATATCCCGGAAGAAGCCGTAAAAAGCCGAGTTCATGAAAATTATCGTCCTCACTCAGCCTGCGGGCAATCTCTGACACCTCGGGAGCTTCGTATCTTATCATAAGACGCAGCTCCTCAATAAGAAACCGTATCTCCCGCACCGCCCTGACCCGTGCTTTCAGGTCACGGGCGGCGATACACCCCGTAAGAACAGACATTGACAGCAGAAGAAGTATTCCCGCAAGTCTTATCATCTGCTCTCACTCCTTTTATGTGCGGCAGGAGAAAGCTCCTCACTGCGGATTATACGTACAATTCTGCGCTGCTGTACCAGAACACAGTATTCAAATACTCCGCTCATTACAAGACGGTATATCTTCTGTCTGCGCATAAGCTGCTCGGTGCTGTCGCAGTGAAGTGTGGCAGCAGCCCGCACACCGCTCCTTGCAGCCAGCTCCAGTGCAGCAAGATCCTCATCTGAGCCTATTTCATCGCAGAAGATCATTCGGGGCGACATGGATCTTACCGCCGAGATTATTCCGTCAGGCTTTGAAAATCCGCTGAAAATATCCGTGCCTGCGCCCACATCATTCTGCGGTACTCCTCCGCTTTCGGCAGCGATCTCTCCCCTTTCGTCAATAAGTGAAACAGGAAAACGATCTCCTATCTGACGGCAAAGATCACGAAGCACGGTAGTCTTTCCCGAGCAAGGCTCTCCGATAATAAGCACGCTTTTCGGCTCTCCCGCCATTATCCTGTTCACTATCTCATCGGCAGCGCCGTGAATTTCATGTGCTATACGGAAGTTTATACCGTTTATGTATCTCAGGTTTTCGAGTCTTCCCTCCGCCGAATAGACCGCCGTTCCGCTGAGTCCTGCACGGTGTCCTCCTGCAACGGTGATAAATCCCTTTGCGATCTGACCCTGCACGGTATGGATCGAATAGCGTGTGACCGCTTCAAAGGTGCGCCTTATATCCTCTGCGGTGACCGTAACACCCTCAGCGGGGAGCTGTGCGGTGCTGCCGTCCTCACGCAGAAAGATAGTTTTGTCACCTGTCAGCACAGCTAACGGTCTGTTTGTCCTCAGACGGATCTCAAAGGGTTCTCCCTCAAATCCTGTAAGTGCCTTTCCCACGCTGCCGGGAAAATATCTGAGTATTGCCGAACTAATATCCATAGCATTTTTCCGCTCCTTTCATTTGTACATTCTATTCGCAGCACGGGAGCAATATGCATGAAATCATCAGGCGATATCCGTCACATATTACGACAAAAAAACGTCCGAAGGCTGCACCTTTACGGACGGTTTATACCAAAAATTTCTGAGATCCTCTTACTTATACTTACTTAAAAAATGACAAAAAAGACAGGGAGCTTTTCAATTGAAAAGTGCCTGCCCTTACAGCTTATTGTCGCTGTTTTCGTTGTCCTCAGGACTGTTAAATTCCCGCTGCCACGGAAAATCTGCTTGAAATTCATTCTGCGTTGCCTGTTTTGCTGATAATTTCATCAGGAAACATGGACGCATTAATAAGATCAGCAGGGGCAACGTTCAGGGCGTCTGCAATATCATATAAAACCTCCAGTGAAAAACTGTTGGCGGCATTGGGTGCTTCAATAATGCTCAGCAGTGAACGGCTTATGTTGGCTTTCTCTGCCAGCTTTTCCTGAGATAGTCCCCGTACTTTGCGCAGAGAAGATATGGCAATGCCAAGCTGAATGAATCTGTCACGGTTTTTAAAAGCTACCTCTTTCCTCATAAGCAGTCGTCCTTTCATAGAAACTACCTATATTATACACTCTTTTTGTCTTACAAATAAATCACTTGACTTTTTTGTAAGACAATGGTATAATATGTATAACAAAATTCTTTCTTTTAAGACTTGTTCTGAGAAAATCCGATAAATTAAGAAAAGGGGCTTTGATAATGGCTGTTTTTAAATGTAAAATGTGCGGCGGTTCGCTGGAGGTAAGCGACGGTGTCACCGTCTGCGAATGTGAATATTGCGGCACTTCACAAACTATTCCTAAAACCCGTGACGATGTGGCGGCAAATCTTTTCAACCGTGCCAACAACCTGCGCAGCAGGTGCGAATTTGACAAGGCACAGGAGATATACGAAAAGATCGTAAACAGCGACCCCAACGAGGCAGAGGCGTACTGGGGCATGGTGCTGTGCAAATATGGCATTGAATATGTGGAGGACCCTGCCACCTTCCGCAAGGTCCCTACCTGCCACAGAACGCAGTTGGAGTCCGTAAAGACAGATGTGGACTACCGTGCTGCACTGGAACACGCCGATGCCGTGCAGCGTGATCTTTACGAAAAGGAGGCAGAGGAGATCGACCGGCTTCAGAGGGATATTCTTGCAATTGTGCGCAATGAACAGCCCTTTGATGTGTTTATCTGCTACAAGGAGACAGATGATTCCGGAAGGCGCACACAGGACAGTGTGACCGCCAACGACATATATCATCAGCTGACACAGGAGGGTTTCAAGGTATTCTATGCGGCGATCACGCTGGAGGATAAGCTGGGGCAGGAGTATGAGCCGTACATATACGCCGCTCTTACCAGTGCAAAGGTAATGCTGGTCATAGGGTCAAAGCCCGAATATTTCAGTGCTGTGTGGGTAAAGAACGAATGGAGCAGATTTCTCAAGATCGCACAGGGCGACAGAAGCAAGCTGCTTATCCCCTGCTACAAGGATATGGACGCCTACGATCTGCCCGAGGAGTTTTCTCATCTTCAGGCGCAGGACATGAGCAAGATCGGTTTTATGAGCGATATTGTGCGGGGTATACGTAAAGTGATACGGACGGATGAACCCGTACAGCAAAACGCAGTCCGGGCAAGTGCGCCTGTACAGGACAGCGGCATAGAGCCTCTGCTCAAGCGTGTGGAAATTTTTCTGGAGGATAGGGATTGGGATAACGCAAAAGCATACTGCGAAAAGGTGCTTGATAAGGATCCGGAATGTTCTCAGGCATATCTCTATCTGCTGATGGCAGATAAAGAAGCATCTACCGAAAGCGAACTGGAAAGCAATGCCCGGCACTGGAAGGGTCTGAAATACGATGGAAATTTTCAGAAAGCTATGCGTTATGCCGATGATGAGCAGGAGAAAAAGCTGGAAGATCTGGACAAGGGAACTCGCTATTATGACGCTGTAGACGAATTCAACAAAGCCACAGTTGATAAAATCGAACCTGTAATAAAGAGATTTAAGATGTTAAAGGACTACAAAGACTCCGCAGAGTACATTGACAAGTGCAATGAAAAAATATATCAGGCGGCAGTAGTCAATATAAGAAACTCTACAGATTCTGTTGTTGAACTGGCACTAAGGCAGTTTGAAAAGATCATTGACTATAAGGACGCAGCACAGCGTGTTACGGACTGTAAGGAAGTTATCTATCAGAGAGCATTAGCCAATCTGAACAGCACCACGGTAGAGGATATCGAATTTGCACAAACGCAGTTTGAAAAAATCAAGGACTATAAAGATGCCGAAAAATATATGGAAAGGTGCAAAAAAATGGCTGTGGAGCTGACCTACAGGGAAGCCGTTGCCGAATTTGATGAGGGAAAAGTACAATCGGCTATTACGAAATTTCAAAAGGTCAAAAATTATAAGGACGCCAATGAAATGGCAGAACGATGCCGTGTGAAAATACAGGAAATAGAAGAAGCCGAAAGGAATGAACGGAGAGAAAGAGAAAGAAAGCAACAGGAAGAAATAGCAAGAAAAGAAAGGAAAAAGAAAATAATTGAAGCAACCGTTGTAGCCGTAATTATCACATTGATGGTGTTGTTGAATAAGCTTTATTCAACCTCTCAAATGACGTACAACAATGCTAGTCATCTGTTTAGATCCGGTCAATTCATGGAAGCCATAAGTGAGTATGAAAGCATTAAATATTTCAAAGATTCCGCTTATCAGATACAGGAAATAAAAGAATATATCTCAGCCCAAGAAAGTTGGGCCTTAGAACAAGCAAAAAACGGAAATTATTATGACGCATGTCATATTTGTATAGATTTTGATTTATCTTTTGAGAAAGTTATGAAGGATAACGGACTCGGTGATGAATATGATCAGTATTATAACAAATTCAAGGATTATGCAGGAAGATATTATTCTGTATATTCTGATGGTGACCTCAGTGATGATGTGTATGCAGATGTTACAATAAATGAAAAAGATTGGACATTTTCAATTACGTTAGAATTCAATTTACATTCAAAAGATACTTTTGATTATGGACCTTACAATTTTTCATTTGAGAAAACAGAAATATATGATAAGGACTTTTCTTTTGAGTCTGCCGGAAAACTAACACAATATTATTCCGATGGCTCTACATCAAAATACCAAAAATCAAACTAACAAAATAAATCTCTGCAAAAAACAAGGAGGAAAAAACTATGGAAACAACAACATTTAACATCTACTCCATGGACACCGCCAAAAAAGCCGCCATGTTTGATAAGATCGCCGATATGTTTTATAAGCAGAATTTCGGCACGACTTCAAAATCGGAAGTGGAGCTGCTTATGTTCAGCATCTTTATGGACGAAATGATCGAAACCTACGCAGACAAAACCACAAATGTTTTAAATTACAATGCTTGTTCAGACTATAACATCGGAAAAATGCTGGGAATACCGCAGGAAAAAGTCAGGACACTGAAAATCAAAAAACAGGCACGTTATCCTCAGCAGTTTGACTGGAGGAAATCCTTTATGTCCCTCAGAGAACGTGTGGTCTATGATGATAAAACCAAAAAGATCATAATTCCCGTACCCGACCCGAACCTCTACAGCGAAATAGAAAACTTCATAAGCGAAAACGGCGGCTACATAGAGATACAGCGAGGAAAAAATGTCCTGCAGATACGTCCGGAATACTATTTCCTGCTCATTTACATGGACTGCAACGAACAGGACAAGGAAAAGCTCCGCAAAGAAACTGCCAAAGAACTGAAAAAGAGAAATGAAGCCTTCGATATAGATTCTGTCAAAACACCAAACGACTGGAAAAAATGCATTACCGAAATAGCTGCAAACGGTATCGGCAGTTTAGCCGAGATATGCAGCGTGTCAGGACACCCGCTGTGGTGCATTTTAAAAATGGCGGCAACTGCCGCCCAAATGGTATAAAAAAGGAGTGAGCTTATGTCTAAATTTGTTATCGAATGTCCCTCCTGCGGGCGTTATGCACAGGCATCAACAGGATTTTTTGCACGTAAGAAAATAGACTGCCTCTGCGGTCATGTAATAAACGTCCGCACCGAAAAAATGACCTCAAAGGTATGTCCCCACTGCCGTAACAACGTAATTTTTGATCAGTCTGAGGGGGAAAATGCCCTTTGTCCTGTGTGCAAGGAAAAGCTCCTTACCACAGACAGTATATCGAATACGGCAGAATTTTCCTGTCCCTCCTGCTTTTGCAGGCTGACAGCGGACAAAAGCGCCGACAGATACACCTGCCCGGTTTGCGATACTGTCATTGATGTACAGGCGCAGATCGCCAAAGAGGAGATAAAAAACCAAGGACTTGCAAGCGTTATCAAATACGAGGGAGATAACCGCACATTTGTATGGAAACACCCCATTGAGGATTTTAATCTGGGTTCACAGCTTATCGTTCACGAATCACAGGAAGCCCTCTTTTTCCGTGACGGTCAGGCACTTGATCTATTTCCCGCAGGACGTTACACTCTTGCTACACAGAATCTCCCCGCCTTGGAGGAGCTTTACCGCCTCCCCACAAATGCGGACACGGTTTTTCATTCCGAGGTCTACTTTATTAACAAAACCGTGCAAATGGGCATCAAATGGGGAACGGATTCAAAAGTCCGTTTGTTTGATCCTGCAACGGGAATTTATGTTGAAATAGGTGCCTGCGGACAATTCAGCCTGAAGGTCAGCGATTCACGGAAGCTGGTTATAAAGCTTGTAGGAACGACCGGTATATTTTCACAGGCAGACGTTATCGACGGAAATTATGAAGTAACCCCCACCATTGCCAAATTCAAAGCAATGATAATGACAAAGGTAAAAAGCGATCTTGCCCGCATTATCAAAGAAAATCACATAAACATTCTTGAGGTCGATGAAAATCTTGACGTTATCTCAAAGGGACTGCGAACCGGCATAAATGAAATGCTGGAGGAATACGGGCTTGAAATGCCGGAATTTTTTGTTACCACCATTATGACCCCGGACGATGACCCGAATTTCAGAAGACTCAAACAGCAGCACTCAGACGCATATTTAAAGGTGCGGCAGGAAGAAATTCTAAAAGCCGAAGCAGAAGCAGCTGCACAGCGTAAGGAGGTAGAAGCCGCCACCGCAGCCCGCATGAGGATCATCGGCGCTCAGGGAGAAGCAGAAGCCTACAAGCTGAGAGCCGCCGCAGAAGCGGAAGAAATGCGCATGAAGGGCTACACCTACCAGCAGGAGACAGCCCGTCAGGTCGGACTTGGAGCAGTGCAGAACATGGGCGGCACAGGCGGCGGAGGACTTGGAGATCTGGCAGGACTGGGAGTTTCACTCGGTGCAATAGGCGGAGTTATTAACATGACCCGTGAAGCAATTTCACCTATAACGAATAATGCCGCTGCTATCGGAGGAAATATTTCGGGAGTAATTAACGGTACCGAAGCATGGGACTGTTCCTGCGGAAACAAAAATATAACAGGAAATTTCTGCAATAACTGCGGAGCAAAAAAGCCAGCCCCCGCCGAAACATGGGACTGCTCCTGCGGAAATAAAAACATTACAGGAAATTTCTGCAATAACTGCGGTGCAAGAAAACCCGCCCCCGCCGAAGCATGGGACTGCTCCTGCGGAAATAAAAACATAACAGGAAATTTCTGCAATAACTGCGGCGCAAGAAAACCCGCCCCCGCCGAAACATGGGACTGCTCCTGCGGAAACAAGGGTATAACGGGAAATTTCTGCAATAACTGCGGAAAAAGGAAGGGTGAATAAACATGGATAAATTAAACAAACGGCAAAAACAGCTTTTGCTGATACTTATTATACTTGCAGTCATATTTTCAGCGGTAGTATTTCTGATCCCATTTCCCAAGGGCGGAACGTTCTTTATTGCCTATTTTTCGGAGCTTATCGCCCTTGCCGCTCAGATCCCCATTTTCAAGCTGGCATTTGACAATGCTGAGGAACTGCGAAGCAAGGTGTTAGGCTTTCCTGTATTCCGTGTGGGATACCTGTATCTCGGAGTACAGACGATCGCAACGCTTTTGCTTTTCGTACTGGGCTGTCTGCCGGGTTTTCCTGTGTGGCTTTCAGCGGTGATCTGTCTGCTTATTCTGGGAGCGTCGGGGATATGCAGCATTACAGCGGATATCTCCCGCACGGAAGTGGAGAGTATCGAAGTCGCAGCCAAAAGAGACACTTCTTTTATGTTGTCTCTGCGTACCCGTTCGGAAAATCTTATACACAGAACGGAAGATGCGGATTTAAAAAAGAAACTGGAAAAGCTTGCGGAAAAATTCCGTTACAGCGACCCTGTAAGCAGTCCTGAAATTTCGGAAACGGAGGATTTACTTTCTAAAGCTTTCTCCCGTCTGGAAGCTGCTGTCAACGGAAATGATACGACCCTTGCAGAAAGTCTTTGCAGAGAAGTATCCATTGCCCTTGATGATAGAAATACAGCCTGCAAAAATAACAAGCACTAAAGCCCTTGACTTCGGTAACAGAGCAAAAAACAGCACAATGAAAAAATTCACCTCCTATGATATGCTGCGGCATATTAAGCAAAAGCAGCGATCATAGGAGGTGAAACTGTCCATAAAAACAAATCTCCGGGAAAAATTTCTGTAAATTCATAAACACCGCCATAGCAAAATTAAAACAACAGTAAAGGTAAATTTGCTGTATGGGGCATTCACATTTCTTGTCATGGAGCATAGATTTTAGTATCAATAAATTGCAATAAATAATCAGAATAACAATAGCTGCTCAGACAAATAATATGCGTGTTCCATATGCTGCTTTGCCTCAGATTCAAGTATTTCTACATTTGAGAGAGGAAGATTCCTGAATCGAAGCTGATACACCATATCAAAAAAACTTGTGACAGCTGCTGTTCCAAGGTGAGTCAGGCATATAAGTTGAATATGAAAATGCCTTGCAATACGAAACATAGGTTCAAGAAGATGCGGTGAAGAAATTGGTCCAAACGGATTGTCAAGGATCAACACACCGCTTGTTGAATTAAGACTGCCTGATGAGTTTCTGGTGTAATTCATAACAGATACGATAAGCGAGAAGAAAACAACAAATTGTTCTCCGCCGGAATTTGATTTCCAAGCATCTTGCCATGAGCGATATCGACTGTTACGGATATTCTTATCAATTTTAAATACAGTAATCGGAATGTTATCCTTTCCGATATAGCAATTCAGAAGCCGCCTTATCTCCAGATGATTACGACATGATCCGTTTTTTGTTTCATGTTCAGACAGGTATTCTTTGACCTGCTCAGTAATATAATGATTGATTCTTTCCGCAGGCAGCTCGCTTGATGGTTCGATCTCAGGCAACTCAATTCGTATCATCTGTTTTTTCGTATTACCGACCTGTATCGTTGACTTTTTTGACAGAATAGAAAGGTTATCATACAAACGTTCGACACGTCGAAGGCAATTTGTCACAAGCTGTTTTCTGCTGTCTTCAACATCTTTGAGCATAATATTCAACTGGATAATTCGTTCACGATAACGTTTGATATCCCCCTCCGTCCGTTCATAAAGCGTAAAGTATCTGCCCCCTGTAATGCTATGACTTTCAATTACGGATAAAATACCCGTCAGCGTTCCTGCAAACAAGGAATTAGTGCAAAAAGGTTCGAGTTCACGGTTATGATAACCTTTTGTTTTGTTTTCAGCGTTTTTGAGCTGTTCATCACAGCTTTCTATTTCCTCACACAGTTTTGTTGTTTCACGCAGCGTATCAGATATCTTCGTTGTGTAGGAAATAAGATCCTTTTTAAATTTCTCTGCAAATTTAGCTATATATCTTCGTTCTGAGTTCAGAACATTTAATCTCTCCGTACATTCCTTCAAATTTTTTTCGTGGTCTGACAAAGCAAAGCTGCATTCTCTGATACGACGTTCAAAATCCGAACCAACTTCAGAGTGCGGCAAAAGCTCTGTATGCAGTTCGTCAAGCGTCTTTTTAGCCTGTTCCAATTTGCTTTCTGCGTAAGCATGATCCTTACTTGCTTTTGAAAAATATTCAGAAGCCTGTTTACTTGCCTTTTTCGCCTGTTCAAGCTTTTTCTCTGCTTGACGATAAGCAGTATCGGAATATGTGATATTTTCGTATTCTTCTTGTTCGATATGGAATCTCTGAATTTCATTCTCCTTTTTTCTGATGCTGTTCTTTACTTTTTTCAGTTCTTCATCTAATCCATGACGGTCTGCTAAATATTTTTCCTGATAGAGACGATATTCAGAAAGCAATACAGAATAATCCTCTGACAGTTTTTCTGCTTTCGGAGAGTCCTTCAATTCATTAAGCAGCTCCTGATATTCTGACTTCTTATCATATATTTGCTTGATGGTATCGTCACATTTTGCTATAAGTTCAGAAAGCATTTTTTCTTCCTTACTATCTGTCTCAATTTGATTAGACCGTTGTCTGCATTGTTCTTCAAGTTCTGAAATTTGTTTGCTTTTGGATTCATATTTTAGTATCATATCACAGATACGCTCAAATTCATATCTATCCTTATCGGTATTATTTTTGATTTCCTGTTGTTTTTCTTTAAGCTGATAAAGTTCCTCTATCCGTTTTTTGATTTCAGATTTTCGATTTTTAAGAGCTGTCAATTCATTTTGATTTTTTTGCAGTTCATTCTGAAATGATGATATACTCGCCTGTAATTTCTGTTCATGATCTGCTGTATATGTAAACTGCAATAATCTGCTTCGTTCAGATTCCCATTCAGATATCTGATTTTTTAAATTCCTGATATCTGTCTGATTTTCGTCAAGTCTTTTCTGAATCTGCTCTTTATAAGCAGAAGCATCATAAAAATATTCCCTGTCATATGCTGAAAGAAAGCGATCGGGCTCATTCCATTTTCCCTCAGCCATATCCGCAAGTTCAGATCGTGTGTATACCGGAACAATTGACGGCAGCCATGACTCTGATGATTGTGACAGCAGTTTTTCCTTCTCCTTTTCGGAATCAACAATAACAGAATAGGCAACAAGCGGAGCGATAGCAAGGATCTCTCCTCTTATCTTTTCATTTTGAAAATTAAGATACCGCTCTCCTGTAAGATAAGATATGCCTGATTCCTGCAAAAAGCTGACTGCTGTTTTTGAGAGATGAAGCTGACCTGCTTCAATACATTTTATTTTCTCTCTTAACAAATCAGCAGAACGTTCAGATTTTCTCAGTTTTTCATTCAGATCATCAAGTATACGGTCAAGGCTTGCTTTCGGTTCATTCGTAAACAGCCTGCTTTCAGGTATCGACAAATGCTCCAGTATGGTAAGAACAGCATTGTATTCCTGCTGATACTGTTGTAAAGCAGTTTCCTGTTGTTTTTTATAAGCCCGGCATTCTGCCTGAGCTTTCAGAAGCTCTGACTGCTTTACATCTTGCTCGTCAAGCTCCTGCTTAATTCTTGTTTCTTCATTCTGATAATTTTCTATCTCCTCAATAGCAAGTTTAAGCTGCTTATCATAATTTGCACGGATACCTTCTATATCCTCCTCAGAATATCTTCCGTCAAGCATAACAGTTATGTGTAATGAAAGTGCTGCCAGACCCTCGTTTATCTGTTCAAGAATATTTCTTCGGAATCCTATTTTCTGATGTAATTCATTATTTTCATTCTCATACAGCTTTTTAAGATTTGAAATTATTTCCTGTGTTTTGCAGATCCTTTCTGAAAGTTCCTTTCTTGCATCTTTTTGCTCATGCAATTCATTTTCTGCCTGCTCTGTCAATTCGGCAGCCAGCAAGGAAAGTGAGTATTTTAAAGAAAGTACCCGTGAATCCTGTGTTCCCTGTTCAAGCTCTCTGATCTGTGCAGTCAACGCCTTTTCGGCATTTTTCTGTTCAAGCAATTCAGCATATTCTTTGGCAGCATTGAGTATAGCAACCATGCGGTCAGACTTATCAAGCTGACTTTCGGCTTCATCTTTTTTCTGTTTACATTCTGCAAGCTGTATTTCTGATTTTTCCAAGTTTTCCTGTGCAAGATAAAATGCTTCTGAAGCTCTTTCGGCTTTTATATGGTCTGATTTTGCTTTTAAGTCGGATATGGCTTTTTCAATCTGCTCACTTTTTTCTGTATTAAGTTTGATATTATGATCAAGAGTAAATAATTGATCTGCCAATAGGTGTATCGCCTGAATCCTCGAATCCTCAGCATCCCACATATTTTTAATTAATGGAAGAATCCCCTGCAATTTCTCTGTAAAGTCAGTGATCTGTGACCGCAAGCGAATTTTCTCCTCTTGTCCTGCATAGCTGTCTGCATAGTTGTGAAACATTTCTTCAAGTTCATCTGCGGAAGCTGCGTCATTCGGCATGACACCCGGTATAATAAACTTGTCAAGCAGTCTGTCAGCGGTTCTGTATTCCTCAAAGAATTTTGTAATACCTCCTTCAACTGCATTGATACGCACAAGAATATTTTCCCATTCCGTGTAAAAAATTCCGTATTCCTCCAAGCGTTTCTGATAAATACGCAGTGAATCAGAAGAATAATATTTAACCCTTCTGTTCTGTAAATACTTACGCAGATCCTCAAATGACATTGGACGGATATGACTGCCTGTCCGCTCAGTAAGAGGAAGATTTATAAGATCAAGCTTGTCACCTTTTCTTGTGTAATCGTGGATAAACGTATAGTAACGAACAGATTTGCTTTTGCTTTCGTTTCCGTCATCTGCTGTTGTGCTTGCAGCCAGTGCAATACCTGTAAGCAGACTGTTAGATGATCTGTCCAATGCCCATTCTATCAGGACGAACGCATGATCTGTACCTTTCTGGAAATAATCGCTGATATTGCGGTTTTGCACCTTTGCTTTCGGGCAGATGGGCTGGAGCAGCAGCTGAACGATCACAGACTTACCGCCGCCATTATCCAGATTCAGCAAGGTATCAATTGGAGTTCCATCATCATTTGCAGTGTAAAATATCTCATCAGGTATCAGCTTTGCACCGTCATTGAATCTGAAATTTACGATTCTTATCTTACGGATCGCCGGCATCTGTTTTTCCTCCCTCCAGAATTGAATGTATTTCAGCAATGCGGTTCTGAGCTAAATAATATGGCATAAGGTCACTTAGTTTGACTGTTGGTTTCCATACACCGTCTGCATCATACAGCAGATCCTCATCACGAAACTTTCTGATGATCTTCATAAAACAGCCGTGTTTTGTATCCACTGAAATGGAATCATCACTGCGTTTTGCAAGCCAGCTGTCAGCAAGACGCAGAAAATCCATACTGTATTGAGCAGATGCATTTTTAAGTGTTTCTCCCTCTGAACGTACCTGCTCACAATGTGACGTAAATTCATTCAGAAAATCCGACTCTTTGATACAGTACCTTGTTTGCAGTGTATTTCCTTTCCCGCCGTAAAGCTCATGCAAAAGAAAAACAGCCATATAATTGAGCAGATACAGCTCCTCCAGCTTTTCGTTTCCGACACTTCGACGGAAATCATTGTTATCTTGTGAAAATAATTCATTGCTTGGATTTGGCAGAAGATAAAGTCTGCCGTTTGTTCTGTAAAGCGTAAAGTCAAGCTCCTGTTCCATGACAGCAAGCTCAGAAGCAATTTCCGTATCATTGTAGTACTCATAAAATGTTGGTTCCTGTTCATGGGTAATATATCCCTTTTCCATTAGCTTGGCAAACAGCTTCAGACTTTCAGGTTTCATCTTCTCACCTCTATTTTAAAATCATTCATTTTAATAATGCCGTTTGCACCATCCGGTAATTTGATAACTTCATCGCACTTGCATATCAGGATCGACTCCATACTCACTAATTCTGACGGCAGTTCACTCAGACAATAGGAAAGATCAAACTCACCGACAGGTACGATAATTTCCTGTTGAGCTGCTTTCCAGCCTGCTACATCTATTTCCCCGAATCCGTAGAGCTTTAACATAACATCAGGTAAAGATTTTTCCTGCAACTGTTCCTCCAGCTGTTCTTTCGATATGGTTTCAAGATAACTGCTCAAAGAAAAAACAGGGTTCTTTTGAGCATAAGAAAGCAATCCGCTGATGATATCCACATATCTTTTGTTTCGTATATCGTCTATGTTTTTTACATTTTCATCACTTGCCAGATCTATGCCGTCATCTCTGCTGTTTTCTCTCACAGAATTTTGCCTTTTATAGAAAAAGTCAAGACCAAACAGATGAGGAAATATAGGGCGGTACAGCGGAGTAAACAGTTTTCCGACTTCTTTGGAATCTTTTAGCTGCATTTTTTGCAAAGGCAGCAGCAGCTCCTGTTCAAGATCATAGCGACCTCCCTGAAAATAAGAGAAACTATCATCTATAAGATCAGCATACAATTCAGACAGTGTGAATTTCTTATTGAAAACACGACTCTGCTCACTTATAACTGTATCAATATTTTCCAGAATCTCACGTATCTTTTGTTCTGTCTGACCGATATTGTCGTCATTTCTGATCTCAGCATCAGCAATGGTCTGCAGCTTTGCCGATACAAGAGTACGTATATCACTAAGCTGTTTGTTTTCGTCCTCAAACGAATCCCTTACCTGTGCAACTATTTCTTCATATTCATCAATAGAAACATCAGATATATTTGTTCTGCACCGAAGCATAAAATCGTCCATTCTCGTTTTAAGGTTTCTGACTCTGCTGACAAGTTCACGGCTTTCCTGAAGTGCTTTTCCATAATTGCCGCGTTTGACGAACTCTTGTAATTTGAAACGATTGACAGAAAAATCCATCTCATTGTCAATTTCCTTCGTTCTGAAAAGAAACTCATACGCTTCATTTGTCAGGGCATAGCTTCCGCTTTGTTGTTCAATTAAAATAAGCGAGCTTTGTTCCCTGAAAGCTTCATCACCGCTGTTAAAGGTATCAAATAAACGGATCTTTCCGTTGCTTTGCAGCACATCAGTTACAATATAGTCAGTCAGTATCTTAGCAGCTTCAGGTTCGTATCCGTAAACATCAGCCAATTCACGCAGAAATGCAGTGATATCCTGTTTTGTGCAGCGTTCACCATAGCGAAGCGTACTATCCATGATAAAGACCATTACCATAAGGATCAGATTATCTGTCTTATCATCATCGTTATTTAATAACTCACGGATCTCAGTAGGTTTGCTTCTTTGCAGCCAGTATTTTATCAGATTCACAAACCGCATACGTTTTTCAAAATCCTGCAATAATTCTTTTGAACCGGCCGAAATCATCAGATCACCTCATATTCTCAGCCAATACAGGATAGGAAAGTATCTCCTGCGGCAAACGTTTATTGTCCTGCAATATCTGCGCAATTTGTTTTTGTTCATGGATCTGAAAGAGAGGGAGTATTTGAGATATGTCAGGAATGATACATCTTCCGTCATCACTGTCAGGAAGTGTGATATCACAGCTGAGTTCCAGCATTTTTTTATAAGCAGGAACAAACAATCCGATATGAAGCTCTTCTGCCGCTTTGCAAAGCCGCAGAAAGATATCGAAACCGGCTCTGTCGATATCTCCGCAATAAAGGAAATGTATCTCATTCGCTCCTAAATATTGTGCATAAGAATGAAATTTTCCCTTTCCTGTAATATCGTTTCCCTGTCCGAAAATAACACCATCGAGCTGAAAGCCAAATAAAGAGCAAGCCCCTGATTCATACATCAGACGCCGTATATTAAACCATATATCCTTATTTTCACAAATAAGCAGCGTCATTTTATTTTTGCGAACGGGAATATAATCTGAAAAACACTGCTCAGGCGTTTCATAACAACCCAGCATATCGCCTGAAATGCCCATACATTCCAACAGCCTTAAATGGTGATCCAATTCTTTTTCATCTCCGAATATTGAAAAGGAACGTTCACGCCTTGACATTTTGTCACTATCCTCGTGATATGTGAGCCATTTACTTAAACGGCATAAAAAATTCTTGTTATTTACGAATTGTACCCTGTTACGAAGCAGATACCCATTCGCTGAAAGTCTTGGGTGAAGAGCATAGATCTCATCAGGCGATATTTGTATAGTGTTTTCTATGCATATCGTATATTTATTATATAATGGTTTTTTAATATTTCCATTTGTTTTGCTGCTTTTTATAGGAATTAAAACACCTTTATCGGTAAGTTCTTTGATTTGTTCAGTTAATTGATCGTAATCTGAACATATTTGGTTTAACTCCTCTGATGTAATTCGTTTCCGAGGAAAATCCTGCAAAATTCTATATAACTGATTTGCACTCTTACCCATACATTGCCACCTCTGCGATGAACAGCTCTGTAAGGGTTGCAGAGCTGTTCATTTTAATGATAATGTCTTACCCTATATTCCGGAATCGTTCAAAGAATATTTGCAGCTTTCCGATAACGGTTTCCTTTTTATTTTTCCGGTTTCCGCCGCCGAAACGTGACACAGCAGGCAGGATCTTGTCTATACCCGTTCCCGTTGTTTTGATTTCACCGTCACGAAAAGCAATTGCCACAAAATCCCTTGTTTCCTCCTCTTTGAGTTTTTCCTCTGCAATAAGTGCAGCAAGTGCCTTTTCACGTTCTTTGGCAACATAGCTGTGCCACTCGTCCATAACATCATCAACATCATTGATGCCGTTAATGAAGTTCTCGATCAGGTCTTTCTTGCTTCTCAGTTCAGGGCTTGCGTCAATGGCTTTCTGAATGGTGACAAGCACCTCCTTGTCCTGACAGTGGGAACCATGATATTTCTGCACAAGCATAAGAATATAGTCAATGTTGATCTCGATCTGTCTGATAAGCTCTATTTCAAAAATTATGTCATCGTCAATATCCGTCAGCTCTCCTTTTTCACGGCGTTTTCGCCACTCATCACGCAGATCCTGATACCGTCCCAGATAGTCCTGAAAATCTCTTTCCTCAATGATCTGCCTGCCCTCAAAATCATCAAAGCTGACAAGCAGATTCCGCATACGCAGAATAGCCCCCAACAGAGCAATAAATTCCTTTTGCCGTTCATCTCCTATAATCTGCGGCTCGTCAAGAGGAAAGTCTGAAAGGAGTTTGTCTATCAGATCTACATACCCGTCAATGTGTTTTCCTTTGTTATCATCATAGCCGTTATAATAATCATGAAAGCTGCGCAATGTTACAACGCCGCCTGCTTCTCTGTCACCAAAAAGAGCGATAGCAGTATCTGTCCGCTTCTGTAAGGCACGAAAACAAACGATATTGCCAAATGTCTTGACCGAATTCAGGATACGATTTGTACGGCTGTATGCCTGTATCAGACCGTGCATTTTCAGATTTTTATCCACCCACAAGGTATTGAGAGTAGTAGCATCAAAACCCGTGAGAAACATATTGACAACGATCAGCAGGTCAAGTTCTTTATTCTTCATGCGCAGAGAAACGTCTTTATAGTAGCTCTGGAATTTATCACTTGAGGTGTCGTAATTTGTATTAAACAGCTTGTTATAATCGCGGATTGCTTTTTCAAGAAAATCTCTTGATGTGGCATCAAGGGCAGAAGTATTTTCCGGATTTTCCTCATCAAGTATTCCGTCAGGATCCTCCTCGTTTGCGCCATAGCTGTAAATTAAAGCGATTTTCAGGGCTTTTTCAGGGTGTTCGTTCATCTGCCGCTTAAATTCTTCATAATAAAGCTTTGCCGCCTGTACAGAGGACACCGCAAAAATGGAATTGAATCCGCTGACACGCTGTTTCTGCTTATGTTCTTCCACCGGTTCACGCTTTTTTGTTTCTGCAAGCTCCGAAACATTTGTCAGAACATTGTAGGCATAGGTGCGTTCAAAAGCATTTCTGTAGGTTTTCCGATCAAAATTTTCAAGGATATATCCTGTGACATTTGCAATACGTTTAGGAGATAGGTATGCTTTTTCACGGTTTATATCCCATACCTTCACGTCCTCAATATCCTCCTCCTTATCCATAGTTTTAACATAGTCCACACGGAAAGGCAGAACATTTTTGTCATTGATAGCATCAACAATTGTATATTGATGAAGTCTGTCACCAAACGCCTGTTCTGTGGTGCGCAGATTTGGGTTTTTGCTTGTACCGGAATTGCGTGCAAGTATGGGCGTACCCGTAAATCCGAATAAATGATATTTTCTGAATTTTTTGGTAATAGTAGCGTGCATATCGCCGAACTGACTTCTGTGGCATTCGTCAAAAATAATGACAATGCGCTTATTGTAAACATCGTGAGCAGGATTTTTCTTAATGAATGTGGCAAGCTTCTGAATTGTGGTGATAATGATTCGGCAGTCCGGGTCTTCCAATTGTTTTTTTAGTATCGTAGTAGAAGTGTTGCTGTTGGCTGCGCCTTTTTCAAATCGGTCATATTCACGCATGGTCTGATAGTCAAGGTCTTTCCTGTCAACCACAAACAGAACCTTATCAATGTAATCGAGTTTTGAAGCAAGGCGGGCAGATTTAAAGGAGGTCAGCGTTTTTCCTGAACCGGTCGTGTGCCAGATATAGCCGCCCCCTGCAATGGAACCGTATTTTTTGTAATTATTGGCGATCTCGATGCGATTGAGAATACGTTCGGTAGCTACGATCTGATAGGGACGCATGACAAGCAGAAGCTCCTCAGAGGTAAAAATGCAATATTTTGTCAGAATGTTCAGAATAGTATGTTTTGCAAAAAATGTCTTTGTAAAGTCCACAAGATCGGGAATGACCTTATTGTTTGCATCTGCCCAGAAAGATGTAAATTCAAAAGAATTGCTTGTTTTAGTCCTTTTTGAGGATTTTCCCGTTTCTTTTACGGCATTGAAACGGGTAGTGTTGGAGTAGTATTTTGTATTGGTGCCGTTGGAGATAACAAATATCTGTACATATTCAAACAATCCGGAACCCGCCCAGAAGCTGTCCCGCTGATAGCGGTCTATCTGATTGAACGCCTCACGGATAGGCACACCACGGCGTTTGAGTTCAATATGTACTAACGGAAAACCATTGACAAGCACCGTCACGTCATAACGATTTTTCCGTGCGCCTGTGTCCGTCTCATATTGATTGATAACCTGCAAACAATTTTTGTGGATATTTTTTTTGTCGATCAAAGTAATATTTTTCGTTGTACCGTTATCACGCTTCAGACTTTTAACGCAGTCCTCCTGAATTGTCTTTGTTTTTTCAACAATGCCGTCATTGGTATTGGCGATATATTCCGCAAAAAAGCGTTTCCATTCGCTGTCAGTAAACGTGTAACCGTTCAGGCGTTCAAGCTGAAACCGAAGATTTGCAATCAGTTTATCTTCCTTGTGGATCGTTAAATATTCATATCCCAGTTCGCACAGACGGCGGATAAATTCCTGCTCCAGCTCTGCCTCGCTCTGATAGCCTTCCGCCGTGCGCGGTTCGGGAATATATTCCGTGACAACAGTGTTTTCCGTGGTTTCTGCAACTATGTTGAAGTAGCTCATTTTTTCATCTCCTTAAAGGACAAAAGCCTGTCCCGATAATATTCGTACTGTTTCTGTCTTGCCTCTATTTCGGCAGGCAAGCCCTCGGAAATATCGTTGCAGAGCTTGTCAAAGCGGTCAAGGATAGATACTATTCTTTCCTGCTCGGCAAGTGGAGGAATAGGAACAGGAAACTCATTAAGCATTGGTCGTCTTATTGATGTTACGGAAGAATGAAAAGATGTTTTTTCTATGTACGGTAAAAAAGCACTTTTCATATAGTAAAAGTAATATTTTGAGTTTACTTTTTCGTCAATTATATGTATTCTATATGCCCTTTGGTGAAGTGCATATTTTCCCTCAACGTAATGATATATTTTTCCGACACCTACACCGTCACCTGATGTTATAATTGCTATTTCATCAAATTCATAGTCATTTTTACGACGTACTTCCTGTGAACGCACAAAAAAAGGATAAGTACCCTCGTCCAGTTCTTCGTTTGTGTTGCTGCTTCCTGTTCCAATCTCGGCAATCTCTGCAAGTGTCCGCCATTCGCACTCACGCCGCCATGCACTCAGTTGTTTCCTCTCTCTCTCTCTCTCTCTCTCTCTCTACATTAACAACTTGTGAATGAACGCTAAAATCGAGCAGCATATCACGATAATGTTCATACTGCTTTTTGCGGGCTGTAAGCTCGGCTGTAAGCTCGGCTGTAAGCTCGGCTGTAAGCTCTGTGAAATGGTCAAGTATATTGACAATTTCACGCTGAATTTCTATGGGCGGTACGGGGATCATAAATTCTGAATAAATACCTATCCACAAACGTTTATGTTCACTCGATAAAAAATTAATCTTTCCCATTGTGTGATAAGCATATCTTAGTATTATATTAGATTTTTCTGTTAAAATTTTCATAGCTGATGATTTTACCTTAAAGGGAAAATCTACCCACTTGAAAGCACCGGTAAAATCATCAAAAATTATAACGGGATTATCTTTATCTGCATTATAAATATTATTTTTTTCATTTGTATAACCTAATATAAAAGTCTGTCCTGCTGTCAAAACGGGAATTTCAAAGCTATCATCATAGTCCGTACTCGAAACAATGTACTTTGACGGCTGTTCATAATCAAGAACTTCTCCGATTTTCAGATATTCCACCCCATTCGGGCAAAGCTCATTTAAAAGCTCTTGTAATTTACTCACACGCTCACCTCAATTTCAGCAATAATCCTGTCAATTTCCTCACGCAGAACATTTTCACGCTTAACGATCTCAGCTATCTGTGCATTCAGGACAGAAATGTCAATGACCTCTTTTGTGTCTTCCTGTTCAACATAGGTTGAAACGGATAGATTATAGTCATTCTCAGCTATCTCCGAATCAGGCACAAGCCGACAGAAATATTTGCTATCCTTTCGCTCAGTGAAAGCAGTCACGATCTTTGAGATATTGTCCTCGGTCAGCTTGTTGCTGTTGGTGACCTTGACAAACTCTTTGGACGCATCAATAAAAAGTGTACTGCATTCGTTCTTGTTCTTTTTTAAAACCATAATGCAAGTAGCAATAGAAGTACCATAAAACAGGTTGTCAGGAAGCTGGATAATGCAGTCAATAAAATTGTTATCGATCAGATATTTGCGGATCTTCTGTTCTGCACCGCCGCGATACATTACCCCCGGAAAACATACAATAGCAGCCGTTCCGTTGTTTGCAAGCCAAGAAAGCGAATGCATAATAAACGCCAGATCGGCTTTGGATTTCGGTGCAAGCACACCGGCAGGGCTAAAACGCGGGTCATTTATCAACAGCGGATTGGAATCGCCCTCCCATTTAATGGAGTACGGCGGATTAGAGACAATAACTTCAAAGGGCTCATCGTCCCAGTGCTGCGGTGCAGTAAGCGTGTCCTCGTGGGCAATATTGAATTTTTCATAGCCGATATCATGTAAAAACATATTTATACGGCAAAGGTTATAAGTCGTGATATTGATCTCCTGCCCGAAAAAGCCCTGACGAACCTTATCCCTTCCAAGAATTTTTGCGGCTTTGAGCAGCAGCGAACCAGAACCGCAGGCAGGGTCATAGACCTTGTTTACATCTGTTTTGCCTGTGGTTGCCAACCTTGTAAGCAGCTCAGAAACCTCCTGCGGCGTGTAATATTCACCGCCGGATTTACCTGCATTTGAGGCATACATACCCATGAGATACTCATAAGCATCACCAAACGTATCAATCGTATGATCCTGATAATCGCCCAGCTGCATTGATGCAACGCCGTTCATCAGCTTAACAAGGCGTTCATTGCGCTTTGGGACAGTACCGCCCAATTTATTGCTGTTTACATCGAAATCATCGAACAATCCTTTAAAGTTGTCCTCACTTTCACAGCCCTGCGCCGAACCTTCAATGTCATGGAAGATACCTTCCAGCGTTTCATTAAGATTTTCGTCATGATCCGCCCTTGCAAGCACATTGCAAAAAAGCTGTGACGGAAGAATGAAAAATCCCTTAGATGGCACCAAATCTTCACGAACAGTTTCTGCTTCTTCGTCAGATAGCTTAGCATAATCAAAATCAGGATCGCCCGCTTCGATCTCGCCCGCATTGATGTAATTTGTCAGATTCTCAGAAATATAGCGATAGAACAGCATAACAAGCACATAGTTCTTAAAATCCCAGCCGTCTACACTGCCGCGCAGATCGTTAGCGATCCCCCATATTGTACGGTGCAGCTCTGCACGCTCCTGCTCTTTTTTATTATCTGTCATAGGTTATTACTCACTTTCATTTAATATAATGCAAAAAACTTTATAATCCATTATATCACAATATTCAAAATATGTCAATTCCCCGATAACGCAAAATTCAAATGCTTATCACTTCAGAAGATGCCTGCAAATTGTCTCTCATAACAGAGCTTCAAATAGCAGAAAACCAACCAAAGCAGTCAGTAACAGAAATACAGTTAAAAGCCTATTTGATCGAAATAAAAACCGACTTATATAAAGCAAATTTTATTTTACTATATGAAAATATAATAGCAAGCAAAACGCTCCCTGAACATTCAGAGAGCGTTTTGCTTGTTATGCAGTTTTGGGAGTTTTGCTCTTGTCATACAGCATAAACACTAAAAACACAGCGCAGCACAGGAAGAACGGGATCTCACAGATCAGCGCCTGCGTTATGGTTTCCTTAAAAGTTTCCGGATCAATGCCGCTCAGAAAGATATCTGATGTTAATTTTCCGCCGTTATTATTCATAGCGTGCATAATCGCCGCCGGATAAATCGAACCTGTCTTTTTTGTCAGCCACATGAGGACAATGCCGAAAAATGTACACATAATGCACATGGCAAGAATCCCAAGCCATGGATAACCGTCGTAATCCGTGCCGAAGTTGTGTCCCTCTACAGTAAGCACTGCGTGCCACACGCCCCAGATGATACCACCAACAATGACTGTACCTGTAGTTCCGATAAGCGGTTCCATTTTCTGATTCATATAACCACGCCAGCCGAATTCCTCCCCGAAGGTGTTAAATGCCACAAGCGGTGAAGTGGTGAGTATCAGCAGCATTGTGCCTATCATTTCCTTTGCAGTAAAATAGGTTCCGAGCTGCGAAAAATCTCCACCGCCGCAGACAAGAGTTGTCATAATTCCTGTGGGAATACTTGCTATACTTATAAACAGCACTGCGATAACATAATACCTGATATTGCCTTTCAGCCGTAAGTGCAGCATACTGTCATGCCGGCCCTCGTGGGTGAGCTTTCGTGTTATTACATTAGCAAGGGCAGGACCATAGCCCACGAACCAGAACAGCACAGGGTATTTGTTAGTTTCAAACCAATCATGATAGCCAAAGACCTTGTTGAATATGATCGCAGGTATCCGGCTGAGAGCAAATGCAAGGAACAGAAATATGAGCAGCCGTTTAAGTTCGAGTTGTTTGTCAAGCTTATTTGTCATAGCCGTCCACCCCTTTCATAAAGAGCTTGCAGGAGAATTTGTAAGAAAGATAGTATGCCGCCGCACACAATCCCGGAACAAAACTGATACTCAGAATCATATTATCGCTGCTCTCTCCGCCGATCACTGCGGAAAACAGCTTCATAATGTTATACTTTATAGGATCGGGCAGATAGTCAAATAAAAACACCAATATAGTTGAGATACCGAGCATAAGCGCAATTTTAATATAGCTGCCCTTTTTCTGTCCGAAGCGTATCATAAAGGGAATATCAAATGCGCATATTGCCAGCAGCAGGAAAAAAATTGCGAGGTAAAGCAAACTCAGGCTTGTATTTTCTGCTCCTGTTATCACATAGTAAAGCGTATCATAAATGCTGCCTGCAAAAATTGAGCTTACCATAAACAGTCCGTTCATCGCAAAGGCTAAGACGTACTTGTAATAGAGACTTCTCCTTACCCCCTGCGGCATACTTACCGTAAAATACGCATAGAGCTTGCGGTCATCTCCGCCGAAAATTCCTGAGATAAGACCGCTTGCCACATATGTTCCCGCAGCGATAATAACGTAACGAAATATGGTGTAATCATCGTTCAGGAGAACATCAGAAAAGGCAGGCTTATTTTCGTCGGCGGCTGCCATCACATACAGTGTCATGTAATTGTACATCAGCAGGAAAAGGGGCAGCAGGGCTGTCAGGATAATAAACAGACGGTTCTGCTTTAACTCCTTATACAAGAATCCCGTGGGATAATCGTGAGTGTCGGAGAGTGTTTCCTTTTTCCTTATCTGTGCTTTGGTATTGTCCTTATCTGACGAATATGCCGACTGCATACTGCTTTTTATCACGAAATAATCTGCAAAAAGCAGCACTATACAAAGAGGTATGAGCCGGACGAGCATTCTGCCGTTCAGTATGTCAAACAGCTTATGCAAAAAAATTACGCCGTCGCCGTCAGAAAAAAAGAAATTCTTTATCTTGTCAAAGAATATCGCAATCTTGTCAAAGAATATCGCCACGATAACGATCATGACACTAAGCGTCAAAATCTGGAGCCGCTGTGTGGCACTGTTAAGCTCCGCTATGGTTCTTGACCGCAGTATAAACCTGTCGCTGACAATATTATACAGTGCGGCAACAGTGAAAATTACGGCATATAAATTTACGAACGGCACAAAAAAGGAAATTTTCGCTATAACGCAGTATATTGCCGTAAATCCCAGACCTACCGCCATAAGCAGGAGTGTCAGAGCGCAGCTGCCGATGAGCGTTATGAGTGCACGGTCTTTCGGCTCGATAGGCAGGGTATAGGAATATGTGAGCCAGCCTGCATTGATGTCACTTTTGAGTATTTCTGTATGCATATTCCCCAGCAAAGCAGCCACTGCGCCAATGCAGAATGAAGCGGCGAATACCAGAGGAACAGCATATATTCCTTTAAAGCTCGGGTCTGCTATTGCGGAGCTGATACCGACAGCATAGAACAATCCGAATACGATCAAAATAATATTCTTCCGGGAGATACGCATTTCACGGAAAAGCAGGGACATGAATTTTGCCATTATTGCCACTCCCTTTCTTCCTTGTGAGCATAGTAGAGCATGATGTCGTCAAGGCTTGCGGGATCGACAGGATATTGCTTATACTTATAGGCACTGTTCTCTATGTCGCAAAGCATGACCTCCGCCCCGAAATTATTTGACCGCACGCTTACAATATCGCCGATGCCTATCTCTCTCACCTGTTCCCTGCTGCATTTGAGGATACCGTGACTTTCGATGATCTCGTCCTTGCAGCCTGTGAGCAGGATCTTTCCATTGTCGATGAAAGTGATCATATCGGCAATTTTTTCAAGGTCGCTTGTAATGTGTGAGGACATCAGGATAGAGCGTTCACCGTCTTGCAGATACTCCTGAAAAATATGGAGAATTTCATCACGCACCACAGGGTCAAGTCCTGTGGTCGCCTCGTCCATTATCAGCAGTTCTGCATTGTGGGAAAGAGCGCAGGCGATCTGCAATTTCATCTTCATACCTTTTGAAAATTGCCCGATCTTCTTTTTCATCGGCAGCCCGAAACGCTCAATATACTGCTGATAGACGGAATTATCCCATTCTTCATAAAGTCCCTCGAATATCCGCGCCATGTCCTTGGCACTAAACACATCATGAAAGGGCATCTCGTCAAACACCACGGCAATGCGCTTCTTAATCTCCTTTTCATATTCTGTATGGTCAAGCCCCAGCAGACTGATCTCGCCCGCATCAATATTTGTGATGTTCAGGATACTGCGGATAGTGGTGGTCTTGCCTGCTCCGTTCTGCCCGATAAATCCCATGATACAGCCCTTTGGTACATTGAAGCTCACACCGTCAAGAGTAAATCCCTCATAACGTTTTGTAACACCCTTTATTTCGATAGCATTTTCGTATTCGCTCATGTTTGATCCCCTCCGTTTACAAGGTCAAGAAGTTCGTGAAGCTCTTCCATGGTAATACCCGCCTTGCGTGCTGTGTCACCCGCCTCCATAAGCAGTGACTCAATATGCTTTAGCTGTTCCTCACGATAGATCTCTAAATTCTGTGCCTTTACGAAAGAACCCTTGCCTGTGTAGCTTTCTATAAAGCCGTCACGTTCAAGCTCCTCATAGGCACGCTTTGTGGTCATAAAGCTGATACGGAGTTCCGTGGCAAGCACACGCATAGAGGGCAGCATTTCTCCCTCTTTCAGCTTTCCCTCCATTATCAGCGTTTTTATCTGATTTGCAACTTGCAAATAGATAGGTTCGCCGTTTGAATTGCTGATGTTGATATTCATTTTAAGTGTACACTCCTTGATGATATCCGCCTCTCAAAGCATTTGCAACTGCTAAGAAAGTCTGAATTGTATAATCTCAATATATACAATTATAACAGCTGTATTACAGTTTGTCAAGGGGTTTTAAAAAAATTTTTTAAAAAACCTGTGCGTTATTTTCTGAGCATTCCAAATAATAAAATCATACAATTTTCTTACGATCCTTTTCAGATGCTTGCATTATCCTGCATGAAATGTTATAATAAAATTATACTTTTTATTTTAATATCCGGAGCGGACGTAAAGAAATGAAAGAAAAAATACTTATAACCGATGATGAAAAGGAAATTGCAGAGCTTGCAGAATGGTATCTGAAAAATGACGGCTTTGAAACTCTCCTTGCTTTCAGTGCAGATGAAGCGCTGCGTATTATCGAAAATAGCGAAATAGATCTTGCCATTCTTGATGTAATGCTTCCCGATATGAGCGGATTTGATCTTTGTCGTAAAATCAGAGAAAAATATCTGTTCCCGATAATTATGCTTACCGCAAGATCAGATGATATGGATAAGATAAACGGTCTTACCATTGGTGCAGATGATTACATCACCAAGCCCTTTAATCCCCTTGAAATGGCTGCCCGTGTCAGAACGCTGCTCCGCCGCCGTCTGCGGTACGATCAATGCAGTATCCCCGCACCTTCAAAAACAGAGTATGATATTAACGGGTTATATATCTGTCCCGAAGCCCATACCTGTACACTTTACGGAAGAAAGCTCTCCCTCACGCCCATTGAATTTAAGATCCTCTGTTACCTGTGTGAGCGGCAGGGCAGCGTTGTTTCCTCAGAGGAGCTTTTTGAACAGGTCTGGGGCGAAAAATTTCTTGACAGCAGCAACACCGTTATGGCACATATTGCACGGCTGCGCGAAAAAATGGGAGAACCGCCCCGAAAGCCGAAATATATAAAAACTGTCTGGGGAGTGGGATATAAAATTGAAAAATAAAAAACTGCTTCACATAATAAAGCTCCCGCTGATAGGCGGCGCTGTCTGTATTCTGCTTTTTATTTTGGCGGACACAGTGTCAAACGGATATTTTCTGGAATGGCTTGCCAACAGGATAACCTATGTCAGCTTCAATTACACTGACAGCGGGATAATTGAACTCCATGGTGTGGATTGGAGCGCCGTAAAGGTTTATGCATTCCTATTCCTTACAGTAAGTGTGATTTTCTGGCTGACCCTTATTTCACTTGTCTTTTTTTATACCAAACGTATGCAGCAGCGTGAGGAGTGCCGCATCATTTCGGAGTATCTGAAAAAATATGTTATCGGCGGTGAACCTCTGCCTGCGGAAATACCACAGGAGCATGAGATGATTTTCACGGAAATTTCAGGGATAAGAACCTCCTTTCAGGAAAAGGAGCAGCTTCTGCGTATGGAATCCCAACGAAAAAACGACCTGATAGTCTGTCTTGCACACGATCTGAGAACACCTCTTACAAGTGTTATCGGATATCTTTCTCTTATCCGTGACGAGTCGGAAATTTCCGATTCACAAAGGAACAGATTTGCGGATATTGCCTTAAAAAAATCCTATCGTCTGGAGCTTCTGATCGGTGAACTTTTTGAAACTGCAAGATTTGATCTAACGGATATGGAATTGGAAACAAAAACCGTTGATCTTTCGGTCATGACCCAACAGCTTATCTATGAGTTTGAACCTATGCTCAGCGATAAAAGGCTTAAAATTTCGTCCGTTATCGCATCGGATATCCATATAAAATGCGATGTGGAAAAAATAGAACGTGTCATAGATAATCTTATCCGTAATGCAATAAGCTACAGCTTTCCCGAAAGCGTTATTACCGTAAGACTTTTTTCTGAAAATAAAAATGCAGTTATGGTAATTGAAAATCCGGGAAGAACTATCCCGCCCGAAAAGCTTAACCGTATTTTTGAACGTTTTTTCCGTGCAGACGAATCCCGCAGCAGTGAAACAGGCGGCTCGGGACTTGGACTTGCCATTGCAAAACGTATAACCGAACTTCACGGAGGAACGATTTCAGCCGAAAGCAAAAACGAAACCATACGTTTTACTGTAACACTCCCTTGCGCCGATGTAAGAAAAAAGTAAGAATTTCAAAGGAAAAAAGCAGGTTTTTCCTAAGTCGGGCAGAATAAAAAAAATTCTCTGCCATGTTATGATAATACAGCAGAGAATTTTTTTAAGGAGTGTTCCGTTATGAAAAAAAGAAGAAAAAAGCACAAATCCGGAATATTTACATTGATCTGTGCATTGGCGCTGACGGTACTGTTATTTTGTCATTACAATGCTGATGAAAAGAAAGTCAGCGAATATAACATCAGTCCGAAGGAATGGTATCTTGTGCTTGTCAACAAGGATAATCCGATCCCCGAGACTTGGGAAAGTGATCTGACCGAGCTTTCAAACGGCGTCAGGGTTGATTCACGCATTTACGCACCTCTTGAAATGATGTTTGAACAGATGAATAAACAGGGTATTTATGCAAAAGCGGGCGAGGGCTACCGCACCCATAATGAACAGCAAAAGATGATGAATGACAAGGTCAATGCTTTCCTTGCCGAGGGTTACTCCGCAAAAAAAGCTGACGAGCTTGCAAGAACTTGGGTAGCAGTGCCGGGATACAGCGAACATGAGCTGGGAATAGCCGTTGATATAAATGCAGACGGCTCCTCCGAACCCGATGAGGTCTATTCATGGCTGGCGGACAATGCGTACAGGTACGGATTTATCAGACGTTATCCCCCGGGAAAGGAAAGGATCACCGGCATATCCAATGAGCCGTGGCATTACCGCTATGTGGGAACAGAAGCGGCAGAGTATATATATGAACACGATCTGACACTTGAGGAATACCTTGACCGCTGACCCCTCCCCTGCTGACTGCACTTTTCAGATAACAAGCTCTGTCATGTAAAATTTATACATACAATTTCCGAAAAATGCAATTATTTCAGATATACCCCTTGCGAATGTGTACATTTCAAGTGTACACATTTTTTACTTGACAAACCCCTAAAAAAGTGATAAAATTACATTATTGAACAGGAAAGGAAAAATAATTATGAAAAACAGATCTGCTCTTTTTTCAATTATAACCGCTGCCGCCCTGATGCTTACCGCCTGCGCAGATAAAAGCAGCACCCCCGATACATCAGAAGTTACGGGTACCGATGAAGCTCTTTACGGCGGAATAATTATCCCCGATGTGTCCATACCGCTGTCCGAGGGGAAAATAACTTATCCGGGGGACGAATTTCTGTCCTGCTCCATGGCTCTTACCGAGATAACAGAAGATGAAACGATCTCCATTATGTTTGCCCTTGACAGCAGCGGACAATATTATATCCCCGATAAAGAAGATATAGCCGAGATGTATACCGTCCTCAATATTCAATACCTTATGAGCGATGAGGGATACGAGGGAACATTGGATAACCTTGAACAAACCGAGGATCAACAGACCATAAGCAGGGAGGAATACGAGTCGGAAATCCGTTCGATGTACGCAGATGATTTTTCGATGTATGAGGAATATATAAACGGAGAACGTAAGCTGCCTGCCTTTTTTATAGTCGGAATCAACAATTATTCCGAGGGCGGCTCTGTTCTTGATAACAGCAAGGTCTATCGTGCCATTTGTGACAAAGCCTTTGAGATGATCTCCGCAAACCCCGATATTGAAACAAGAATATGTGAATGTCTGGAAAAGGGCATCTATTATGATATTGTTTTTTATGCGGACTATACCGGAGGAAACACCGCAGAGGGGCATTTTATGTTCAGCGATGATATGTTTGCCTCAGATGAAAATGCGGAATTTCAGTTTACTGAAAATATTGATTTTTAAAATATTGACAATCAGCGAAAGATATGGTAAAATATAATCAGTAGTTTTTGCTATAAAAATTTTTCATATAAAGGAGTAACTATCATGAACAAAAATGTCAGAAAAGCGATCATCGCAGGTAACTGGAAGATGAACAAGACACGCCCCGAAGCAAAGGCACTTCTTGAAGCGATCAAACCCCTTGTAGCCAATGCCGAGGGCAAGGTTGAGGTCATTGCCTGCGTACCCTTTACCAATCTGGAGACAGCCGTGAACACAACTGCGGGTTCCAACGTAAAGATAGGCGCAGAGAATGTACACTTTGAAAAGAGCGGAGCATTTACAGGAGAGATCTCCGCAGATATGCTTGTTGAAGTGGGCGCAGAATATGTTGTTATCGGTCATTCCGAAAGACGTCAGTATTTCGGTGAAACAGACGAGACTGTGAACAAGAGAACTATAGCTGCTCTCAGCGCAGGCTTGAAGCCCATTGTCTGCGTAGGCGAGCTGCTTTGGGAAAGAGAAGCAAACATCACAGAGGAAGTCATCTCCCGTCAGATAAAGCTTGACCTTGCAGGAATTTCCGCCGAGGATATAAAGAAAACCGTTATTGCCTATGAGCCTGTATGGGCGATCGGCACTGGCAAAACAGCGACAGCAGATCAGGCAGAGGAAGTCTGCGCATTTATCCGTTCCACCCTTGCAAAGCTCTATGACAGCGACACCGCAGAAGCTGTAACGATCCAGTACGGCGGCTCCATGAATGCCAAGAACTGCGCCGAGCTTCTGAGCAAGACAAATGTTGACGGCGGTCTTATCGGCGGTGCATCTCTGAAAGCAGAGGACTTCAACACCATCGTGCAGGCAGCTGTTGAAGGCTGAAACTTGAAGGCTGAGCCTTCATGCAGGTCGTTGGCAGATTTTGCGTGAACGTTTCAATAGCAGCCCGGTAACTTTCAATTGTTTATAATTCTAAATTCCAATTTAACACCACAGAAAATAAAGGTTACCGAGTTACAAATTAATAAAATCACATATTACTTACCAACGACCTGCAAGCGGGGTCACCCCGCCGGGTTCCACCCGCCAAATTTTAATTTAAAAGGGAAAGGGTTTTGATCATGAGTAAAAAGCCTGTTGCGCTTATTATTATGGACGGCTTCGGCATCAATCCTGATACCTACGGCAATGCCATAGCCGCCGCAAATAAGCCTAATCTTGACAGATATATGAAGGAGTGTCCCAACACTATCCTCGGAGCATCAGGGCTGGACGTAGGACTGCCCGACGGACAGATGGGAAATTCCGAGGTAGGACATACCAACATCGGCGCAGGCAGAATAGTCTATCAGATGCTGGTAAAAATTTCCAAAGATATTAAAGACGGGGTATTTTTTGAGAATCCCGCACTGAAAGCCGCAATGGATAACTGCAAAGAAAAGGGCAGCGCTCTTCATCTTATGGGACTTGTATCCCCGGGCGGCGTACACAGTCATCAGGAGCATATGTACGGACTTCTGGAAATGGCAAAGAAAAACGGCATAGACAAGGTATATCTCCATGCATACCTTGACGGCAGAGATGTCCCCCCCTCCTCGGCAGCCGAGTATATGGAGGAGGCAGTTGCAAAAATGAAGGCTGTCGGCGTAGGAAAGGTAGCCACAATTTCGGGCAGATACTACGCAATGGACAGAGACAATGCATGGGACAGAGTGGAAAAAGCCTATAATGCAATGGTATTTGCAGAGGGAGTTCAGGAAACAGACCCCGTACAGGCGATCAGAAACTCCTACGCAAACGGCGTAACCGATGAATTTATGCTCCCGACTGTTGTTGACGCCGAGGGTACGGTAAAAGAGGGAGACAGCGTGGTATTTTTCAATTTCCGTCCCGACAGAGCAAGACAGATAACCAGAGCCTTTGTTGACCCTGAATTTAAGGGCTTTGAGCGTAAAAAGGGATACTTCCCCGTAAAATTCGTCTGCATGGCACAGTACGATGCCTCCATGCCGAATGTATCGGTGGCATATCCCCCCGAGCAGCTTACCATGACCTACGGCGAGTACATCTCAAAAATGGGAATGAAGCAGCTCAGAATTGCTGAAACTCAGAAATATGCACACGTAACCTTCTTCTTTAACGGCGGCGAGGAAAAGCAGTTTGAAGGTGAGGACAGGATACTTATACAGTCTCCCGATGTACCCACCTTTGACCTGAAGCCCGAAATGAGCGCATATGAGGTAACAGATGCTGTTCTTGAAGCAATTGCATCGGACAAGTATGATACTATTATACTCAACTATGCAAACTGTGACATGGTAGGACATACAGGCATATTTGAAGCTGCAAAAGCAGCAGTAGAAGCAGTAGACGAGTGTGTAGGAAAAATGGTAGAAGCTATACTTGCCAAAGGAGGAGCAGCGCTGATAACAGCCGACCACGGCAATGCAGACAAGCTGCTTGAAGCAGACGGCACGCCCTTTACAGCACACACCACCAATCCCGTACCCCTCATTGTCGTAGGACACGATTGCAAGCTGAAAGAGGGCGGCGTTCTTGCAGACCTCTGCCCCACAATGCTTGAAATAATGGGACTTCCCCAGCCTGCGGAAATGACGGGAAAATCTCTTATCGAAAAGTAATAATTCTTATTTCTGTCAGCCCTCAGAGGAGTACTTTGAGGGCTGATTTTTTAGTGTCCCTCATATTTGGCTCTGAGCTTTTCAAGAGCCTTTTTTTCTATACGGGAAACGTAGGAGCGGGAAATATCCAGCTTATCGGCTACCTCTCTCTGAGTCAGGGGCTTTTTTCCGTAAAGACCGTATCGGCAGCGGATAATCTGCTTTTCCCTATCATCAAGACAGGTATCAATAAAACCGTAAAGCTGACGTGATTTCATCATAGTATCTATCCTATCCACAATGTTATCGTCCTCAGCAATAATATCCATAAGGCTCATGCTGTTGCCGTCCTTATCCACGTCCACAGGCTCATCAAGATAGACGTCACGGGCGGTTTTTCTTGCACTTCTGAAATACATCAGAACTTCATTATCAATGCATTTAGCAGCATATGTAGCAAATTTTGTGGATTTGGAGTTATTGAACGTGGAAACAGCTTTTATAAGACCCACAGTCCCTATAGAAATAAGCTCCTCGCTGTCACTTGCGGATGAATAATATTTTTTTACCACATGAGCAACAAGCCGCAGATTATGTTCAATAAGCATATCCCGTGCAGACATATCCCCCTGAGCCATTTTTTGGAAAGCCTCCGCCTCCTTTTCGGCGGAAAGCGGTTTGGGAAAAACGGTCCCGTTTCCCTCCATATGCAGCGCAAAGCAGAGCATATTTTCCGCAAGCCATGCAAAAATGCTGTCAAGCATAAATATCACCTCTTAAAAAATATATTCAAAGCAAATTTTGTCCTATGCCTGACACATTTTCAACAAAAAAAGATCCCCCTTTAAAGAGAGATCTTTAAGCATTTTTAAAGCAAAGAATTATTCATTAGTCTTTTCGTCTGAGTTATCCGTATCGGAATCTTTTTTATTGTCTGAGGAATTATTAAGCTCCCCTTTCATCAGACGTTCAAAATCCTCACCGTCAATTTTTTCATTCTCAATAAGGTAATCAGCAAGCTCAGAGAGCTTATCATAATGCTCTTTAAGGAGAGCCTCACACTCTTTATAAGCCTTAGAAATAATATCCTTTACCTCACTGTCAATAAGAGAAGCGGTAGCCTCACTGTAATTCTGGGTATGACCGTAATCCCTGCCAAGGAAAACCTCATTATTTCCGCCGCCGTACTGAACAGTACCCAGTTTCTCCGAAAAGCCCAGCTGAGTTACCATCATTCTTGCCCGTTTGGTAGCGTGTTCGATATCACTGGAAGCTCCTGCCGTAATATCATCAAAGGTCAGCGATTCTGCAACACGTCCGCCCAGCGTCATAACAATGTCCTGATAGAGTTTGCCCTTTGTAACGTGTTCATCATCTGTTTCGGGACGTACCACCGTAAGACCCGCCGCCTGACCTCTCTGAATGGTTGTTACCTGAAGCACCTTTTCACACAGGGGCAGATAGAAAGCAGCCACAGCGTGACCCGCTTCATGGTAAGCGGTGATCCGTTTATCTCTTTCGGTGACAAGATGAGATTTTTTCTCAGGACCCGCAACCACCTTAAGGGTTGCCTCCTCAATATCAGCTTCTGTAATAGCTCTGCGATCCGCTCTTGCAGCAAGCAGAGCCGCTTCATTGAGAAGATTTTCAAGATCCGCACCGGTAAAGAACTGAGTAGCCTTTGCAATAACATTAAGATCAACATCGGGAGCAAGTGGCTTGTTTTTCGAGTGCACCTTGAGTATTGCCTCTCTGCCCTTGACATCGGGATAACCAACAGTAACCTCTCTGTCAAATCGTCCCGGACGCAGCAAGGCAGGATCGAGTATATCACGGCGGTTTGTTGCCGCAATAACGATAACACCCTCATTGCCCTCAAAGCCGTCCATTTCCACAAGGAGCTGATTGAGGGTCTGTTCTCTCTCATCGTGACCGCCGCCGAGACCCGCACCTCTCTGCCGTCCGACAGCATCTATTTCATCAATAAATACGATAGCAGGGGCATTTTTCTTTGCCGTCTCGAAAAGATCTCTCACTCGTGAAGCACCCACGCCCACAAACATTTCCACGAAATCAGAACCGGAAATTGAGAAAAACGGAACGCCCGCCTCCCCCGCAACGGCTTTCGCAAGCAGCGTCTTACCTGTACCCGGAGGACCCATAAGCAGCACGCCCTTTGGTATGCGTGCGCCTATGTCGTTATATTTCTTAGGATTTTTAAGGAAATCCACAATTTCGGCAAGCTCCTGCTTTTCCTCATCTGCGCCTGCAACGTCCTTAAAGGTATTTTTCTTTTTGGACTGACTTTTGATGTTGGCTTTTCCGAAATTATTGAACTTTCCGCCGCCGCCCGCCTGCCGCATGGTAAAAACAAACAGCACTACCATGAGGATAAGCACAACCACAGAGGGCAGTACAGTAAACAGCCACCCCGTATCCTGTATCTTGAAATAATCCTGCACAAGCGGTGCATCGGGGTGCAGACGATTATACTCCTCACGATAATTCTCAGCGTTATCGGGCTGGATCTCATCAATAAAAAGCTGCACATTGGGAACGGTATACTTGATCTGAGTCTTTGTGCCGTTCTCGTCCACCGTCATATTAAGGACGCCCGTACCCAGATCAAAGTCATACTCGGAAACCTGAAAATTATCAAAATATGCCATAATATCCGAATATTTATATTGGGTAACAGGTTCGGTGGAACGGTTGAACCAGTAAACCGCCGCAAATAACAGCATGATGGCAATGATCATGTAGATAAGAAATCCACTGCCTCTTCTCATAGAAACTATCCTTCCTTTTCCCGACAGCCCTGCTGCCGTTATATCTGAATTTGTGGGCAGTGCTCACTGTCCTACGACAGTAAACAGCGCCTTATCAAAGTGATGCCTCAGCAATATACGGCAGATTACGGAAACGCTCGCCGCAGTCAAGACCATAACCGACCGCAAAAACATCGGGAATGGTAAACAGCGCATGATCCGCTTTAAACTCCACCGCCCGTCTTTCGGGCTTATCGAGGAGAGCCACCACCGACAGTGACAGCGGCTCACGCTCCGAAAGCAGTTTTTTTATTTTCAGAAGTGTGCGCCCCGTGTCGATGATATCCTCAACAAGCACCAGATGATACTCCGAAATATCCCTGCCGATATCCCGTGTTATCTCCACAGTGCCGCTTGAAACCGTACCGTCTCCATAGCTTTTTGCGGCAAGGAAATCTATCTCACAGGGAATTTTTATCTCTCTTACAAGGTCAGCCATAAACACAAAGGAGCCTTTGAGAATACCTGCCACAAGAAGCCTTTTGCCCGCATATTCACGGGTAAGCAGCTGACCTGTTTTTTTCACTTCATTTTGTATCTCCTCACGGCTTATGAGTACACGTTTTATCCCCTCATAGCCGTACATCTCAGGTGTCTGAATATCCACAATACTACCGCCTTATGACTGTAATTCCCATGAAGCTGCCGCCGTCACCGTCAGAAACTCTGTCCGAAGAGCCGCCGTATTCACTCCAGAATATGCCCTCGCTGTCCTCCATGACCAGAGCCGAAAGCCTTTCTTCATGCGAGAGCTTAAGCTCATTATACAGCTTTTTGAGTTTGGTATGAAATCCTCTGCCCTTAAACATGACAGTATCCCCGTCACGTTTACATCGCAAGAATACACCACCTTGTATTTTACCATAATTTACAAGGCTATATGTTAAATTTTCAAGAACATTTAATGTCATATCCGAATTTTCGTTAATAATACGCTTAATTTTCACAATTTTATCAAATTCGGGAAGATAAATCTCCCCCTCTTTGAAAAGATCAATTTTTATACAGATCTCATTTTTTTTAACGTTATCAGATTTTTCCACCGTAAGCAAACCCGCTTTTACAACTGCGAACAGATCTCCGCTGAGATTTACACGGGCATTTTTCCTTTGAGCAACAAGCTCATCAAGCTCACAAAGTCTCTCATAGGAGCATTCCACATTATTTTCTGAAAGAATTGTCCCGATATACCTTTTTCGCAGAGCGGGATGCAGATCGGGAAGATTTTCATTGGAAACATTTTCCAGAAACTTTAAAAAGAAGTCCTCTGTTTCTGCGGTAATTTTTGAAAGTCTTGAAGCTGCCGTAAAAAAACCGCTGTTTATTTTCATAAGCTCCGGGATAACGCAATGCCTTATCCTGTTGCGTGAACAGTCGTCTGAAAGATTTGTGCTGTCCGTAACAAAATCCTGTCCTTTTTCATTCAGATAATCCTCTATCTCGCTTCGTGAGCAGTCAAGAAGCGGACGGATAATTTGTCCTCTCACATAAGGGATACCGCAAATACCCTTTAAACCCGTTCCTCTTGCAAGATTAAAGAGTATAGTTTCACTGTTATCGCAGATATTATGAGCCGTAGCAATAAAAGAACGGGGAAATTTTTCCAGTTCCTTATAAAAGCAGTCATATCGAAGCCGCCTTGCCGTTTCCTCCACCGAGCCGCCATAACTGCGCATCTGAGCCCTTACGTCAACATGAAAGACCGAAAGCGTCACACCGAGCCGTTCACAGAGTCTGCGGCAGAAATCCTCGTCCCTGTCGCTCTCCTCACCTCTTAGCAAGTGGTTCACATGGACAGCAGAAAGTGAAAAGCCGTTTTTCACCGACAGCTCCATTAAGCAAAGCAGCAGACAAACACTGTCTGCGCCCCCCGAAAGTGCAGCAATAATATGAGTGACCTGCATAGCGTGATCGTTCATGGTTTTTTCTATTTTCAAGGGCAGATACATATAAGCCTCCCGTGAGTATCAGACGGGATCGGAAAACCGTCTGTCCTCGCTCAAAAACAGTGTATACTGACCGTTCCAGCGCAGATTTATAGTACCTGTTTCGCCGTGACGGTTTTTTGCGACAATACATTCAGACAGATTAATGTCCTCAGTCTTGTCCTTGTTATAGTAGCCCTCTCTGTACAGGAACATAACGATATCGGCGTCCTGCTCAATAGAACCCGATTCTCTGAGGTCTGACAGCAAAGGTCTTTTATCCGGACGTGACTCCACCGAACGTGAAAGCTGAGAAAGTGTGATAACAGGGACATTCAGCTCCTTAGCCATGAGCTTTAGCTGCCTTGTCATTTCCGAAACTTCATTTACCCTGTTTTCCGTCCTCCGCCCCGAGGACATAAGCTGTAAATAATCCACAATCACAAGACCGGGATTTTTAAGCCGTCTGAGCTTTGCTTTCATCTGAGTAACGGTAATGCCTGCGGTATCGTCAATATAGAAGCTCATACCGCTTATCCTGTCAGCGCCCTGAGCGAGCTTTTCCCAGTCCTTTTCATCAATTTCTCCCTTGATGAGATGACCGAGACTTACAAGGCTTTCAGCAGCCAGCATTCTTGTAGCAAGCTGCTCTGCGGACATTTCGAGAGAAAAGTAAGCAACGTCCATATCGGCATTTCTGCGGCAGACGTTAGCGGCAATATTAAGAGCGAATGAGGACTTGCCCATACCGGGACGTGCCGCAAGAATAAGCAGATCGGACTTATTAAGACCGCTTATCACATTATCAAGATCGGAGTACCCCGATCTTGCTCCCTGATATTTCTCCTTATCTATACCGGAAATGCGGTTAAGGTGGTCATAGGTATCGAGAAGCACCTCATCTATCTTGACAAGACCGCTTATCTCTCTGCCCTGACGTATATCGAAAATCATCTGCTCTGCCGAATCAAGAATGACCGAAGCAGGTTCGCTGCCCTCAGTACAGCTTGCAATAATAGTCTTGGCAGCCTCCGCCAAGGCTCTCAGGTAATATTTTTCCTCAACTATCTTGCAATAGCTTTCCACATTGGAAAGTGTAGGAACACCCTCCATAATGGCAGCAAGGTATTCCTTACCCGAAGCTGAGTCCTCGAATATCCCCTCTCTCACAGCCGAATCAAGGACGGTAATTATATCCGAATTGACGCCAAGACCAAAATTCCTGATAATAACCGAAAAAAGCTGCTTGTGCTTAGTCACATAGAAGCTGTCGGGCTTTATCCTTTCCATGACAGAGGGCAGCAGCTCGGGATCCATAAGCACAGCACCGAGAACAGTCTGTTCAGCTTCAACACTATGGGGCATTTCTCTGCCCGCCAGCTCCTCAATTTCCATCTAAGGAGCCTCCCTTCGCAAAAATCAGATCATTCCTCTGTTACCTCAACGGTTATTTTTTCGGAGATACCCGCCATAAGCTTTACCTCAGCAGAGTAGACCCCGAAGGTTTTTATATCCGAAGCAAGGGCAATTTTTTTCTTATCTACCTTTATACCGAAGTCTGCATTTACCGCATCAGCGACCTGAGAAGCGGTAACAGCGCCGAACAGCTTTCCGCCCGCTCCCGCCTTAGCCTTTATAACCACCTTCTGACCCTTGAGCCTTTTAGCAGCATCAAGAGCCTCTGCTTTTGCAACATCGGCTTTATGCTGTTCGCTTGCCTTTTTACCCGCAAGATCGGAGAGATTCTTCGCATTTGCCTCAGCAGCAAGACCCTTTACAAGAAGAAAATTTCTTGCGTATCCGTCCGAAACCTCCTTGACATCGCCTTTTTTTCCCGAACCCTTTACATCTGCCAGAAAAATTACCTTCATCTTAAAAACTTCCTTTCATTTATATCACTGTGCCCCAAGGCACACATTTTTTCTGTCGTTATGGATCTCTAACTGTCTGATATCGCTAATATCCTCACCGAACAGCCTTTCGTAGAGTGCAGGAGCGCCGTATTTCAGCTTAAATTCCATTTCCTCCTTATATATCGGCACAAAACAAAGAAAATTTATCCTTGTGCCGTCCGATGTAATGAAATGATCCAGACCGTCCCCGTATCTGCCGCCAAAATCGGTATGATCCAGCTGATAGAATACCGCCCCGCACATCTCCGTCAGCGGCGAAAATGGCGTATTATCCTCAGAAAACTGCAGGGAATGGCAATGTGAAAGAAACTGCCCGCACAAATGAGGATATCTTGCCGCCTTCTTCATTGCCGAAATAATCCGGTATTGCTGCTTATCCTCATCGCCTGTAAACACCTGAGGAAACTCCATATCAGCAGGCATTATACAGTAAATCTCCGCCCGTTCATATTCCCTTCCTATCTCTTTATTTTCCGATTTCATGGGAAGATCGCTCATTCCCGTGGTGTAAAGCACATGAAAGGGGCGTGCCTTTCCTGCACTTAACAGATGAACGTCAAGATGTACGACAGGAGAAACGATCTCATGATAGATAAGATGTTCCCCTTCTTCCGCCTCAAACAGCTCATTGAAATGATTCTCTATTTCCTCTGAGTACAGCGGCGGCGGCGTTTTGCTCACAGCCTCCAAAAGCTCTTTAAGTGCAGCATCTCTGCCGTTTTTTTCGCTCACAGACAACCTCTCCTTTCACTTAATAGCCTTACATCAGTACAGACAGATCCCTCTGTCTGTGAAAAATCGTTTATGATACCGCCCATTTATCTTCTCTCAGCTTATATTGCGGATATACTCATCAATAGCATCTGTAAGCTGCCCCTTTGCCTCATACACAGAAACGCCCGCAAGCTGTGTGGCAGCCATAGTCTGATGACCGCCTCCTCCCAGCTTTTCCATAATGATCTGTACATTTATAGCACCCAGAGAGCGTGCGGAAATATTAGCACCTCTGCCCGTGCCGAAGATCACAAAGCTGGCGTCCACACCCGTTATATTCAGAAGCTCATTTGCCGCCTGAGAAGCAGCCACACGGGAATCTGCATTGCTGCTGTCCACAGAAGCGATAGCGCAGCGGTTGTAGATCTGAGCAGTTTCGATAAACTGAGAACGCATGATACAGGTCTCGATATTGGTAGAAAACAGGAGCTTTACGGCAATATTATCCGCACCCAGCTTTTTAAGATACGCCACTGCCTCAAAGGTGCGCACGCCTGTTTTCATAACGAAATCCTGAGTATCAAGTCGTATACCCGCAAGAAGTGCGTCCGCATAATAGCAGGAAAGCTCCTCCTGCATGGGGAAATACTGAATTACCTCTGTAGCCATTTCACTTGCCGATGAGGCATACGGCTCATGCAGGCTCAGTACATCGTTGTCGATGCTGTTGACCACAAGACGGTGGTGGTCGATATAAACCACTTTTTTGGCTTTATCGTAAAGAGCCTTGCTGTCAAGCAGATCCTTGTTGTTGGTATCCACAATAATTAAAAGAGTGTTTTCCGTCATCATATCAAGGGCTGCTGATTCAGAAATGAACATTTCATTTCCGTCCTCCAGATTATCCCGCAGTCTTTCGATAATAGGCATAGCAAGAGTATGTTCGGTATCCGAAAAAACAAAGGCAGGATAACCCATACACTTTATCGCACCGCAAAGCCCCGCCGCAGCACCGACAGCGTCCAGATCGCCCCAGCTGTGTCCCATAAGGATAACGCAGTCGGCGTTCTGGATAAGTCCCACAAGGCTTGTTCCGAATATACGCGTCTTTACCTTGGTATTTTTTTCAATGCCGCCCGAATTTCCGCCGTAGAAAGCAAAATCCTTGTCGTCCTTGACAGCCACCTGATCGCCGCCTCTGCCCTGTGTCATATCCAGAGCCTGACGTGCCATATTCTCGCTTTCCCTCAGGTCATTTCCTCCCCTGCCGACACCCATTGAAAGAGTAACGGGAGTGTGGTCGGATACAAGTATCTTATGAGCCTCATCAATAAGGGACTTGAACTGCTCGTTTTCCAGCCTTACAAGCTCCTCCTCCCTGAGCACCACAAAATATCTGTCTGAGGACATTTTTTTAAGAACGCTGTTATGCTCCTCCGCAAAGCCCTCCACAAGTTTATCTATCTGCAATGTTATCTGCGCCTTTTCAGAGTCCTTTACCTTTGAAAACATCTCTTCAAAGCTGTCTATAATGATAAATGCAGCATGATCCCTGCTTCTTTCATACTCACTGCGAATGGTGATAAGCTCAGTTATATCCTGAAAATAAAGCAGAGTAAGCTCTGACATGGCTGTGTGGTTCTCATCTGTTTTAGAGGTAGTTACCGCCCTTACCCTGTAATGACCCGTATTATATTCGATAACCCTGTCCATCTGTTCAAAGGAGCTTTCCAGATCAATGTCAATTATCTTGCTAAGATGAACTCCGTATGCATCGGCAGAATGTATCTGCTCAGTAAAAGCCTTATTGAACCATATGATAATTCCGTCACTGTCAACGATAAGAGCGGGAGCGGGGAATTTATAAAGTGAATCTCTTTCTGTAAGATTAAGCTGTGATTCCATTTCCGACACAAAGCTGTGGAGATTTTTTTCAAGCCTTGCAAAAAGCCACAGATAAGCAAGACTGATTATGGAAACAAGTCCCAGAGTCATCCAGAATTTAAGCTCGTCAAAGCTCGCCAGAGTGAAAACACAGCTCATGGCTGAGATCACAAGCAGAACTGATATGAGCTTAAACAGTCTCCAGCCTCTGCCCGTCATGAAAGATCACCTCCCGATCTTGTAAAAGATATAGCTTACAGCTCCTCGATAATGGGCAGGATCATGGGGTTACGTTTTGTCTGCATATAAATGTAGTCGCTCAGGGCATCTCTCATGCTGGATTTTATGCTGTTCCAGTCCCTGACGCCGCCTGCAAGACAGCCCTCGAGGGATCTTCTGAGTATCCCTCTTGCAGCCTCCATCATCTCCTCGCTCTCCCTTACGTATACAAAACCTCTTGAAAGGATATCAGGACCCGCAAGAATAGTGCCGCTTTCGCTTTCGATAGTGGCAACAACAACGATAAGTCCGTCCTCTGCCAGATGCTTTCTGTCCCTGAGAACGATAGAGCCCACATCTCCTACGCCCAGACCGTCCACAAGAACTCTGCCCGAGGGAACAGAGCCCGTTACATTCATGGAAACGCCGTCAAGCTCAATAACATCGCCTATTGAGCCGATAAGGATATTGCTTTCTGCGATACCCATTGACTGAGCAAGCCCCGCCGCCTTTTTCAGATGCTTATATTCGCCGTGAACGGGTATATAGAATCTGGGGCGGGTAAGAGCCATAATGAGCTTTATCTCCTCCTGACAGGCGTGACCCGATACATGAACATCATACATCGCCTCATAGACCACCTCTGCGCCTGCCTTGAGCAGCTCATTGACAACTCGTGTAACAAATTTTTCATTTCCGGGAATAGGTGTTGCGCTTATGATGATATAGTCCATTGGGGTAATGGTAACGCTTCTATGCTCATTCATAGCCATTCTTGTAAGAGCGGACATAGGCTCACCCTGACTTCCCGTTGTAATGAGTACGATCTTTTCGGGAGGGTAGCTGTTCATCTGTTCAATATCAATAATGACGCCGTCAGGAACCGAGAGATATCCCAGCTCCATAGCCGCATTCATCACATTAAGCATACTTCTGCCGAAAACAGCCACTCTGCGGTCGGTTTTTACGGCATTGTTGATGATCTGCTGGATACGGTGGATATTTGAAGCAAATGTGGCAATGATTATCCTCTTTCCCTCAGCCTTTGCAAAGAGCCGCTCAAAGGATTCGCCCACCTTTCTTTCCGAGGCGGTATGACCGGGGCGCTCAGCGTTAGTGGAATCCGACATAAGTGCAAGAACACCTCTGCTGCCAAGCTCACCGAACCTTGCAAGGTCAATTATGCCGCCGTCTATGGGGGTAAAATCGACCTTGAAGTCACCTGTATGGATAACTATCCCCGCAGGAGTATGGATCGCAAGAGCCACCGCATCGGGAATGGAGTGATTTACTCTTATAAATTCCACCGCCATGCAGCCCATTTTAACAGTCTGACGGGGAGCAATGACATTAAGCTTAGCCGCTCCCAGAAGATTATGCTCCCTGAGCTTACCCTCAATAAGACCTATGGTAAGACGTGTAGCATAAACGGGAATGCTCACCTTTTTGAGAAGATAAGCAAGTCCGCCGATATGATCCTCATGCCCGTGAGTAATGACAATGCCCCGTATCCGTGAAGCATTCTGCTCCACATAGGTAAAATCGGGGATAACCAGATCAACTCCGGGCATATCGCTGTCGGGAAAGGAAAGACCGCAGTCAACTATAAACATATCGTTTCCGCACTCGAAAACGGTCATATTTTTTCCTATCTCACCCAGTCCGCCAAGAGGAATTATGCGCAAAGGTGTTTTCTTTACAGCACGGTGATTTGTCTTATAAAAGGACTGGGTGCTGTTGGGCAAATACTCTCTGCGGTTATCTGGTGCAGAAGCTTCCGACCTGCGGCTGTCCTGCATGGCTGAATTTGTTCGGCGGCTGTCGCTTTGACGGCTGTCACTCAGCCGGCTGTTGTTCAGCCCCCCTCTCTGTCCGGAATACCTGTCGCCCTGCACCTGACCCGTTCCCGTACCGTTGGTGCTGCCTGTATAGAAGCTCCCTCTTACTCTCCCGCCGCTGCGGGGAAAAAGTATCTTTGAAGTATCCCGCTGCTCCTGACCTGCTCTCTGCCCGTTTCTTCTGCCGAAATTTTCGGGATCGGTGCTTCTCGGAGGAAGTGATGTACGTTTCTGATAATTTCTTTGCACAGGGCGGTTCATATCTCCCATATTTGAGCCGTCCCTTTTCGGTGTTATCCTTTCACCGTATTCATTTTCAATAACTCCACTCTTTTCCGTGATCTCTCTGCCGATGTGATCTGACAATTTACAAAACCTCGCTTTATAAAAATTAAAAAAACACACAAAAATTTCCCGACCCTGTCTAAAGGGTCTTATCATATTCGGAAAGGAAAAAAAGCTGTTTTACTAAACAGTTCAAGGAAACGGCAAGTAACGGCTCAAAAGCTGTCCGATCAGAAAAAGCCGATAAAAAATACCGCATACCCCAAGACCCGCACCTGTACCGGGACCGCATATACCCGCAGCGGCCCCGTTATGATACCCTTTGCCCCCGTAAAATAAGAAAAAAGCTCCGACCGGCGGGGGAATGGCAAAAAACACATATGCCGAAAAATATCCCTGTTTTTAGACCCGAACACAATAATTATTTTTATTATATCACTTATTTTCGGGCTTGTCAAGTAAATGATCCCAAAAATTTCGGTAATAAATGTAAAAACAAATCCCGCAGCAGAATTAAGGTATGAAGTTCGGGAAACAAAAATTATTTATCGGCATATTAAAGTGCATTTTTTGGTTTTCATCTCCGATCCCCCGTCTGTTTCATTTGTAAATTTACAATAAAAATGAGCAAAAATTTTTTTAAGGGTAATTACCTGTTCTCAAAGAATATCCGCAGATCTGAAAGCATATTTTACCCATAACAATGCAAAGCACTGCGGGAATGCGGAGTATTGCGGCAATTACAGAAGTGCTGTCGGCATAAGAACCTGTCTGACGAACTTTTGCAGCCCCTTATAAAAACAAACGGACAGCACATCTAATCTGCCGACATCACACCTTTGCAGCAAGCCTTTTACCGTAAAGATCGCACAGCTCCGAAGCAATTTCCGCCTCCGAGCATTCCACACAGAGCATAAGCCCTCTGCCCGTACGGACGGGACGGACAGTCACACGCTTTGACGGCTCATCAAGTATCACTCCCCTTTCCCCGTCGGGAATAGTCGCACAAAGCCGTCTGAGCAGCTCAGAGGGTTTATCTGCGGGAATAAACCTGCTTATTTCGGTAAAGGACGGAAGTCCCTCGACAAGCCTTGCAGGACTTATTTTCTTATCCGTTATAATTTTAAGCACCATAGCCGCCATAGCTGTACCGTCATGGGTAAAAAGCTGTTCGGAGGCAAGCTGCCTTGCCCTTATGCATTTTTCCGAGCGCCGACAGCTGTCAGTGCATACTCTGTGACCGCAGGAGATCACCTTTCTTCCCATATCCTCCGCAAGCCTTTGTTCAGCCTTTTTTACATTGCCGCACACAGCAGCGTCCTCACCCCTTTCAAACAGTTCACGCATACAGATAAGTCTCAGCTTATCCGAAAAAATATAACCCGTGCTTTCGGAATATGCGCTGACCTGTCTGCCGTCCGAGCTGAAATGAAAGGCGATGCGTTCACCTGAGCGGTCATTTCTGCCGTTTAAAAGTCCGTCCCACAGACTGATAATTGCTTCTGATGGACTGTGGATATCCGCAAATACACCAAGCTCCCGTGGCAGCAGTCTGCCCACAGCAGCGGCATACAGCTCCCCTGCTCCGCCGAAGCTCGTCACCGTTCCGTAATGACTGTAGGGCAGGGGTTCAAACAAAGCGGAAAGCTGTCCCTCAATATTCTCCTCCTCATCAGGAAAAAGGGGCAGACCGTCCTCGCCCGTAAGAATAAAGGAAGCGGAAAGCTCGGTATGGATAAAACAGCTCAAGCGGCAGCCCAGAGCCTTTGCCGCATAAGCAGCGCCCGAAGCTGTCATAATGCCCGCAGAAATGCAGTCCGCCCCCCGTGAAGCAGCACCTGCCGCAAAGCAGGCAGCAAGAGCACCCGAACCCTTTTCACCGCTGTGAGCCACAAGTATCCTTCCCCCGTCAGCAGCGCAGGCAGCACCCGTTCCCACAGCAGCAGACGGATCAATAAAAGCACGTATATCGGGAACAAGTCTGCTTTCCTCCTCAAAATGCAAAGAACCTATCATGATAAACCTCCCTATATTTTGGTAAACGCTATCCGAAAGCAAAAGAGCCTATGAAAATAGTGTTGCCTGATTTTTCCCTGCCAATTCAGCAAAATGCATAGGATTAGAAAAAATGGCAGAAAAATATCGTGTAAAATGCAATTGAAAAAAATGTAAAAATATGATATAATATGCGTATATGTAATAATATGCTCCGAAAAGGGGCAAAAAAGAGGGACTAAATGATATGGAATGTCACACGGAATATGATGTAATAGTAGCAGGAACGGGAGTGGGAGGACTTTTCACAGCCCTTAATCTGCCCGAAAAAATGAAAGTGCTTGTCATAAGCAAAAGGGAGCTTGATCTTTGCAACTCTGCTCTCGCACAAGGAGGAGTAGCAGCTGTCTACAAGCCCGTAGATGATGACAGCACATCGCTTCACACCAATGATACCCTTATTGCAGGGGGATTCAGGAACAACCCCGACTCCGTAAAGGTGCTTGTAACAGAGGCTGCGGACGTTATCGAGGATATACTTTCTCTCGGAGTAGACTTTGACCGTGACGAAAAGGGAGAGCTTGACCGTACACTGGAGGGCGGACACAGCCGCAGGAGGATCTTCCACCACCGTGACTCCACAGGAGCGGAGGTCACCGCAAAGATAAGGGAGGCAGTACTCGGTCGGGAAAATATAACCGTAATTGACAATGCCCTGCTTTGCAGGCTCAGAAAAATAAACGGCGGCTTTGGAGCAGATATCCTTAAAAATGGCGTTCACACCGCCTACACCGCAAAATACGTTGTCCTTGCCACAGGAGGCATCGGCAGGGTATACGATCATACCACCAATTCCGCCATCTGCACAGGAGACGGCATAGCCATGGCATACGAGCTTGGCGCAGAGATAGCAAATCTTTCCCTTATCCAGTTCCACCCCACCGCCTACAGAGACAAGGAATCAAGAGAGTGCTTTCTTATTTCCGAATCGGTAAGAGGAGAGGGCGCATATCTGCTCAACTGCAATAAGGAGCGTTTTATGGACAGATATGACGAGCGTCTGGAGCTTGCCCCCCGTGACGTGGTGAGCCGTTCCATAATCCTTGAAAGCAGGCGCACTAACAGCGATGAGTTCTACCTTGATATCCGCTACAAAGGCAAGGAATATCTTTCCGCAAGATTTCCCATGATATACGAATTTCTCATGACAAAGGGCATTGATATGTCACAGGATCTCATACCCATATATCCGTGCCAGCATTATCTTATGGGCGGCATAAATACCGATACGGACGGTGCAACAGATATTCCGGGGCTTTATGCAGTAGGCGAATGTTCACATACAGGCGTACACGGAAACAACAGACTTGCGTCCAATTCACTTCTTGAAGCGCTTGTATTCGGCAAACGTGCGGCAAAGGACATAGGCAGGAAAGCAGAAGAAAACACCACAGTGCCTGAAATATGCGAATTTCCTTTAGCGGCAGATGCAGAGCCTATCCCAAAGGGCATACGCACAGAGATCCGTCATATAATGCAGTGTTCGTACTTTGTGATCCCTGATATAGACAAGGCAGTAGAGGGCTTTGAACGTGTTACGCAGATAAAAAAGATGCTTGAAAACGGCAATTTCATTATTGACCGTGACTATGTTGAAGCTCGTTCACTGGCAACCGTTGCATATCTTGTTCTCAAAGAAGTTATATGAGCGCCGCAAAAATAACAGCTTTTCCGCATTAATCACCGAAGCAAAGCCTGTTATCTGAAAATAGTTTGTGAAATTTTTAAAAAGGGCTTGAATTTTCAGATAAAACAGGTTATAATATAAGTAAGATGTTTTCTGCTTATAAAATGATGAAAGGGGAGTAGACCTATGAACAATGAGCAGACCATGACATTTTCTGTTTACGAGGACAAGGAGGCGGAGCTGAAAAAGAAGCTTACGCTCATTTATGATGCGCTTCGTGAAAAGGGCTATAATCCCATTAATCAGATAGTCGGATATATTCTTTCGGAGGATCCCACATATATAACTACATACAACAATGCCCGCAGTCTTGTACGGCACATAGACCGTGACGAGCTTTTGCAGGCGCTGGTCAAATCCTATCTTGGGGCATGATCGGTTTTTATCCTCAGATAAGAACGGGACGGCGCCGGCTGTTCCGTTTTTTTACGGAATAATTTTCCAACAGTATGAAAAAAATGTGATAAAAGACTGAAAAATCATAAAGAAACCAAATTGTAACCGTTTTGTAGTGGTATTTTTCCGCAAATGTGTTATAATAGAAATATAAGAAGAAAAAACGTGCAGGCGTAAAATCTCCGCAATGGGATATGATATATATTGACCGTGCATACAGCACGTTGAAATAGATATCATTAATACCAACGGAGGCAGCAAATGACGATACAAAAGCTTGTCACGGCATATATTCTTATTGCTGTGGTAATGGTCTACAATTTTATACCCACAAGTGCAAAGGAGCTTGACAGCACTCTTTGCGGCTACGGGCAGGGACACGAGGTAAACGGTGAAAATGTACCCACAGGAGCGCTGAGATTCAACGAGGAATTCAGCTGCTACGGGGCATATGCCGTCACCGACAGCGACAGCATCATTCTGACATTTGACCAGGGCTATGAGAACGGATACACAGAAAAGATACTTGACACATTAAAGGAAAAGGACGTAAAGGCGGTATTTTTTCTCACAGGCGACTATGCAAAGCGCAATAAGGAGCTTGTAGAAAGAATGATCGCAGAGGGACACATCATAGGAAATCACGGCATGGCTCACGCATCGCTCCCGAAGCTCTCGGATAAGGAAGCCGAAGGGGAGATAATGGGGCTTCACCGATTTGTGAAGGACACCTACGGCTATGATATGAAGTATTTCCGACCTCCCTGCGGAGAATATTCTCAGAAAGCGCTTGCGGGAGTACAAAGCTGCGGATATAAGACACTTCTCTGGAGCTTTGCCTACTGCGACTGGGATCCGAATGATCAGCCCGAGCCGGCGGAAGCTCTTACAAGAGTGACCGGGGCAGCGCATAAGGGAGCGGTTTATCTGCTGCACAGCGTTTCAGCGACCAACTGTGAAATACTTCCCGATGTGATAGACAATTTAAGAGCGGCAGGCTTTGAGTTTGGCTTGCCCGAGCTTTAACCGACATCAGATTCCAGCAGGAATTTTGATATATCCTTGTTTTGCTGATGCAGACAGCAGAACGCACTCGTGATCTTCCTTGTTTTAACTGGCTTTTTAAATGAAAGCACCGCTCCTGCGCTAACGGGAGCGGATTTTTTTTACATTCAGAAAAAAGCCGCTCCTGCAAAGAGAAGCGGCTCTGCGTCAATCCTGTTTTTTGGATTTATCCATCTTAACATATGTTCCCGTAGCGGCATCGTATGCATACTCGGTCTTGCGTTTGAGCATTATCATAAAAACTACTATTATTATAATGATAATGGCAAGAGCAGAAGCAAGCACGGCAATGAGCATATTTTTATACATTTCGGCTCTTTCCGCATCGTTCATGGATACATAGAAATCCTTGTCACATTCGGTAAATTTAAGCCCCGTTGCAGTGATCGTAGCATTTGCCGTAGCGCCGATATTAACGGAATCCACGCTCGAAAGATCACTTGTACCGTAGGCGGCAACGATATCATCATAGCCGAAAACGGCAGTGGACTCGTCCCATGAAAGAGGAGCGACCTTTGCCCATACGCCGCCCGAAGCATTTACCATAGGCGTGTCGGGATTTGACCAGCTCTGTATAATAAGCTCAATGGGACATTCTCCCTCTGCTGTGGTGGTGTAGCTGTATGTCACAATGACCTGACTCTGAGGTGTGAGCTTTGAAGCATCGTAATGATCCATAGAAATGGGAATATTTTCCCATGCGCTCACCGTATTGGCAGTGGTGATCTCCACATCAAAATCCTCAGCGGAAACAATGACAGCAGAGCATACCGTCATCACAGCCGCACAGACAAGGGCTGCCGCTTTCCTCAGATATTTTTTTATATCCATATTGATCCCTCCATTTTTTTATTATTATAACACCTTTTGTGCATTATTTTGTTATATAAAAATGTCTTAATCGTTTAACAGTCAAAATTTTGTAACTTTGCATAAAAATATAAAATGCTATTGAAATTTTATGAGTATATATGATATAATTAATAGATAAGGCGGTGATAACATGAAAATAAAAAAACTTGCAGCCCTTACATTCTCCCTTATCCTGCTCACAGGCTGCAGCAGCAGGATCTCCTCACAGGACGGCGGAACTGAAATTATCGAATATAGTACAAGCAGTACGACCTCCGACTCTCTTCTTGAAAGGATCACCTATCAGCTTGACGAGGGTTATCCTGACAAGGCAGCCCGTATATATGAGGAAAATATTGACAGCATTCCCACCGATGAAAAGTATACATATGTGCTTGATGAAATGATAAGCGAATTCACCGACATTGCCCGTGAATATTATAAAAGTTCGGAAGAATATACCGAAAGCTGTGAAGTATCGGGCTATGACTGCAATACAGGCTTTGAGGGCTACGACCCCGCCGACCGCAGCCTTGACCCGCAAGTCCTTGACATTAGTCTTACTTCCCGACAGAGAGCGGTTCTTGACCGTGTAAAAATAGAATGTATTTCCGATGAAAAAGGCTCTGCCTATGATTTTCGGGTGACAGTGGAGCTGTGCGGCACAAGTGCAGTGTATCCTCCCGATGAAACGGCTGCTGCCCCTGCCGTAAAATATGATGACAGCGAGAGGCTTCTTTATGACATTGAAAAGCATATAAGACGCAGTGAATTTTTTACGGCGGCAGCACTTTTTGAGGAAAATTCCAGGCTTTGTGCATCTGATGAACGTCTTTCGGAAATCCCCGACAGGCTCACCGACCTGCTGACGGAAACAGCGGAGAGCATTTTTTTAAGTGCGAACAACTATTACATAAAGCAGTGTACCATCGGCACAGAACCCGAAGCAGGAGAAATTCACCTTGACAGCACATCTATGCCCCTTACGCAGATTGAAAAAAATGCACTGCCCCATACTGTTGTCATGCTCTCCTACGATCCCGATGCGGATATTGCCGTTTCCGTAAATTTCTGCGGCACATCGGCTGTCTGGCCGCCCGCAGATACTTCAATACAGACGGACAAATATGATGATCCCGAAAAGCTCATAGCCGACCTTAAAAGCCATATCGCAAGAAAGGAATACCTGTCCGCCGCACTGCTTTACGAAGCAAACATTGACCTTTGCGCATCGGACAGCCGTTTTGTCCCCACCGAAAACACCCTCAGGGAAGAATTTGAGAAAACGGCAAAAAACTTTTATATAAACGCCTGCACACATATTACCCGTGAACAGGTAATGGTCGGACCGTCACCCGCCGATTATGAGAGATATGACACCGATAATAATACCCTTGACCCTCATGTCCTTGAATATCTCATGACCGATCCGGAAAAGTCACTTGCCGACCGCACAGTCATTTACTGCGATAAGGACGGAAATCCCGAAAGGGTAACTATAGATATCTGCGGTAAGACCATCGAATATCCTATGGAATAATATGTAAACAAACTGTAAAAAAATCAAAACGCCTTGACATTTTGTTGGTATTGTTGTATAATGAAAACGATAACATTATTTAGAATTTCATGCAATTAAAATAAAAACAGGGAGGAATCATAAACATGAAATTTGCAGACGGTTTCTGGCTCAATCAGAGGGGATTTGAAGTAAACTATGCATCACAGGCATACGAGATAACCCCCGTGGAAAACGGCATCAATGTGTATGCCACCTGCCAGTACATTCAGAACAGGGGCATGACGCTGGGGGGACCCTGCCTTGACATCACCTTTACGTCCACACAAAAGGACGTGATAAAGGTATCTGTCTGCCACTACAAGGGCAGCGCATCAAATGCGCCCGCATTTGAGCTGGAGGAGGATCAGGGCTACAAGCCCCAAATCTGTGAAAAGGACGACTGCTATGAGCTTATTTCGGGAGATACAAGGCTTGTGATCGGCAAATCCGCATGGAGCGTGCAGTATTATTATAAGGACAAGCGTCTGACGGGCGGCGCATGGAGAAGCACATCATACATAACCGAAAGCAAATTCAAGACCTCCGCACGTCTTAACGCAATGCAGGACGACACTTTCTGGAGTTATCCGCAGGACAGCCGCAGCACATTTATAAGAGAGCAACTTTCCATGAATGTAGGCGAATATTTCTACGGCTTCGGCGAAAAGTTCACCCCCTTTGTAAAGAACGGTCAGAACGTGGAAACATGGAACTCCGACGGCGGCACCTGCTCAGATCAGTCCTATAAATGTATACCCTTCTATGTATCAAGCAAGGGATACGGCATATTTGTAAACTCCTCGGACAAGGTATCCTTCGAGGTAAATTCTGATACTGTATCAAAGGTATCCTTTACCGTTCCGGGCGAAAGGCTTGAATACTTTGTTATAGGCGGCGAAAATATCCCCTCAGTGCTTTCCAACTACACAACGCTTACGGGCAAGCCCGCACTTCCTCCCGCATTCACCTTCGGGCTCTGGCTCACCACCTCCTTTACCACCAACTATGATGAGGAAACGGTAACAAGCTTTATTGACGGCATGGCTGAAAGGGATATACCTCTTCAGGTGTTCCACTTTGACTGTTTCTGGATGAAGGAATTTCACTGGTGCGACTTTGAGTGGGATAAGCGGCAATTCCCCGACCCTGCTGCAATGCTCGGCAGACTTAAAAAGGACAAGGGTCTTAAGATCTGCGTCTGGATAAATCCCTACATTGCACAGCGTTCGTCTATGTTTGAGGAGGGCGTAAAGGGCGGATATTTTATCAAGAATCCCGATGATACCGTATTCCAGTGTGATATGTGGCAGCCGGGAATGGCACTTGTTGACTTTACAAATCCCGAAGCGTGCAGGTGGTATGCAGATAAGCTCCGTACGCTGTGTGATATGGGCGTTGACTGCTTCAAAACCGATTTCGGCGAGAGAATACCCACAAAAGTAAAGTATTATGACGGCTCAGACCCAATTGCAATGCACAATTATTATACATATCTTTATAATAAGACCGTCTTTAATGTATTAAATGAATACTACGGAGAAAACAAGGCTTGTCTGTTTGCCCGTTCGGCAACCGTAGGCGGTCAGAAATTCCCCGTACACTGGGGCGGCGACTGCTCGGCAGAGTACACCTCCATGGCAGAAACTATACGCGGCGGACTTTCGCTTTGTATGTCGGGATTCGGCTTTTTCAGCCACGATATGTCGGGCTTTGAAGCTACCGCAACCCCCGATATTTACAAGAGGTGGGCAGCTTTCGGACTGTTCTCCACTCATTCAAGACTTCACGGAAATTCCTCCTATCGTGTGCCATGGCTCTTTGATGAAGAATCGGTCGATGTACTCAGATTCTTTACAAAGCTCAAGGGCAGGCTGATGCCCTACAACTGGGCGCAGGCTGTAAAGACCCATGAAACGGGCGTTCCCATGATGAGGGCAATGGTAATAGACTTTGCTGACGATCCCGCTTGTCTCACACTTGACAGACAATATATGTTCGGTGAGAATATCCTTGTTGCGCCTATTTTAAATGATGAGGGCATTGCTGAATTTTACGTACCCGCAGGAACATGGACCGATATCATCAGCGGACAGGTATACGAGGGCGGCAAGTGGTACAGTCAGAAATACGATTATTTCGGACTTCCCTGTCTTGCAAAGCCCGACAGCATCATCGCCTACGGCAATTTCACAAGGGATTTCGAGTATGATTATCTGAACGGCACAGAGTTTGTAATATATGCACCCTCCGAGGGCAAGGAGATAACAGCTGACATATACAATACCGAAGCCGAAAAGATATTCACTCTCACAGCAGTCCGTCACGGCAACAGCGTAGAGGTATCATATACCAATACCGACAAGTCATTCAAGGTAAGAGTTGCAGGCGGCGAAGCTACAGAGGTATCCCCCACCGCAGCAGGAAAGGTAATTATCAAGCTGTAAGATAATAGGCAAAAAAGGGCGGCTGTACATTCCGGTGTACAGCCGCATATTTTTTACAAGATCATACGAATATTCCGAAAAATTCTGAAACAGCGTCAGAAAATAATCACATTATCGGGAGGATACAAACTGATAATTCCGTTTTTCTGTCAAACAGTCAATATTTTTTAACATCATAGTGAAAAAATATGTCATTTAATGCTCACCGCATCAACTTCCGATAGTGGAAAGCACATCAGCGGGATCGGTCCATGCATTATTTTTTCTTATCCCGAAGTGCAGATGTGACGGCTCTGCTATTTCAGCGTCAGCAGTAGAACCCACAGAACCTATAACAGTTCCTGCGCTTACGCTGTCGCCCTCGGAAACGTTTACTTCGGGGGCAAGATTACAGTAATATCCCTCATAACCGCTGCCATGGTCAACAACAACCGTTACGCCCATCATCGGGTCACGGGAAACAGATGTTACCTTTCCCTCGGACATTGCTCTCACCACACTGCCGCTTTCGGCAGCCACATCAATACCGTCATGAGTTTTCCAGACATTGAGAGTCTTTGACTTCACAAGCTCGCCGCCGGAATAGGGATTGAGGATCTCACCGCTGACGGGAGAAACGACTGCTCCCGAGAGCTTTGCATCTACCTCCTCAGCCTCGCTGTCGGGCAGTACGTCCGGATTTACTGCGTCCTCCGCCTTTTGAGTTTCAGAACCGCTCTCCCCTGCATCGGAGCCTGAAACTGTCGTTTCATCGGCAGTATCGGTTTCCCCGCTGCCCGAAAGACCGTCATGTTCAAGTCGGATATCCTCTTTAGGAGCTGCCGCCTCGGTAAAAGGGACCTCTGCGGGTGCATTTGCGTCCTCTGCGGGAGCTTCGGGTACAGCCGTCTGAGTGCTGTTGTCTGCAATTCCCGTCAGCTCCTGTTTCAGTTCGTTTGCGGAGCGGTTATAGGTAAAAATTCCCAGTGCCGCAACTGCCGCAAGACAGAAAGCAATTACCGTAACCGTACCCTTGCCGGGTAACTTCCCGTCCTTAAAAAAATTTTTGCTCATAGCTTTACCAATCCTTTCATCGTCGTGCATTGCCGTATCGGCTTGATAATATTTTTGCCCCGTTTTCAAATTTTATACAGATTTTTTTCCTTGATAAAATTTTTTCAATGGAAAGCTTTTTTATAATAGACAAACGTAGTAATCTCTTTCAAAAAAATTTTTCCAAAACCTCTTGACAAATGCTGAAATGTATGTTATTATTATGATATCAAATTGATATCAATTTCATTCAACAACATTGATTATGGAGGAATTACTATGAAAAATACGCTTAACACCTCTCAGATAGAGGAAAAGGAGCAGAAAGCTTCAAACGGACTGACGGCTATTATTGTTACCACAGCAATTTACATCGCCGCTTCCATAGGCACAGTGCTGTTCGGCAACAGCTATGACGAAACGGGAGAGATCTTTCCCACACTGTTTCTGCTGATACTTTGCATTGCATGGCTGTGTCTGGGCTGGATAGTTTATCTCGGCGTAAAAATAGTGCGCCCAAACGAGGCGCTGGTGCTGACACTTTTCGGACAGTATACGGGAACGCTCAAAAAAGCGGGGATTTTCTTTGTAAATCCTTTCTCTGTTTCAATAAATCCTGCGGGCTGGGCGTCAACAAGCGTTACCGTCAATGAAAACGGCAAACCCGAAGAGAAATACGTCATGACCCATTCGGTAAAAATATCCCTCAAAGCCATGACCCTTGATAATAAGATACAGAAGATCAACGACCGTGACGGCAATCCTGTGGAGGTGCGCATTGTGGTGGTATGGCGTATCGTCAATACTGCAAAGGCGGTGTTCTGCGTGGATAATTATGCGGAGTACATCTCCATTCAGGCTGATTCTACCCTCCGTGATGTGGCAGGACAGTACCCCTATGACGGCTCTTTTCTGAGTGCTGATGAGGAGATAAGGTCTCTGAGAGGGTCTTCCGCAGAGGTAGCCGCACATCTGCGTGATGAGCTGCAAAAGCGTGTGGAAAATGCGGGAATTGAGATAATCGAAGCACGTATCACTCATCTTGCCTATGCTCCCGAAATAGCTGCGGCAATGCTCCAGCGGCAGCAGGCGGCTGCTATTATTGAAGCAAGACAGAAGATCGTGGACGGTGCTGTGGGCATGGTGGAAATGGCACTGGAACGTATCACTGAAAATCATGTCTGCGATCTTGACGATGAACGCAAGGCTCAGATGGTTTCTAACCTCCTTGTTGTGCTTTGCGGAAATAAGGACGCTCAGCCTATTGTCAACAGCGGCAGCATTTATTGATTGGGAGAAGTATATGTTTACTGTACAAAATATACTGGCAATGCTTCTGTGCGGGCTGCTTTCCGCAGTCATTCCCATAACTGCCGCAATTATTTACAAGTCAAAAAACAAGACTGTTCCGCTGTCGGCATTTTTCACGGGTGCGGGGGTGTTTATCCTCTTTGCTATGGGACTTGAACAGCTCTGCCATATGGTCATGGTTCCCATGGTTTCGGAAAATGATATGCTTTATGTACTCTACGGCACTCTTGCGGCGGGGGTGTTCGAGGAAACAGGCCGTTTTGCTGCCTTTCGCACAGTACTTAGAAAACATTCCGATCCCCGCACTGCGATACTGTACGGCATAGGTCACGGCGGCTGTGAAGCGATCATGCTTGTGGGAATGTCCGCCGTTTCGGGGATCGTCATTGCATTTTCAGTGAACAGCATGGGTCTTGATGCCTTTGTGACAATGGCTTCGGGCGGACAGACGGAGCTTGCAGATACGGTCAGGGCGCAGATCGAAGCCTATGCTGCTATAAACTTCGGCACGGCACTGCTGTCGGTATTTGAAAGGACACTTGCCATGATCTTTCACACTGCAATATCGGTGTTGGTATTTGAAGGTACACGGGAAAAGGGAAAATTTTGGCTGTTTCCCGTGTGTATCCTTCTCCATGCGCTGCTTGATGTTCCTGCCGCTCTTTTCCAGAGAGGAGCGTTTCAGAGTATGACGGTGCTGTATGCGCTCACCGCACTTATTACGGCGGCTGTGGTGTATTGTGCGGTACGGTCATACAGACGTATGCAGAAGCAGTGAAATGTCTGTATGACAACAGAAAGGAGTGAGGCGAATGGCTGATAACGATAAGAAAAAACAGATCCCCCTGCGGCTGTCCGCTTCCCTGTATGAGGAGCTGGCACGCTGGGCTGAGGACGATTTCCGTTCTCTCAACGGGCAGATCGAATTTTTGCTTACCGAATGTGTTAAATACAGAAAAAAAGGCGGAAATAAAAATAAAAACGAAAGCGACAGAGTTATTGCCGCTCTTGAAGATCTTAAAGCTCTTATCAATGAGGCAAGAGAACCCGAAAATAATGATGATCTCCCCTGATATGCTCACCTTTTGCCCATGAAAATCAATTTTGCAAAAGTTGATTTTCATGCCTTTTGTCGGACAATGTGATGTATACAGAAATTAAGTCCGGAAAAAAAGGAAAATTTATATGCAGGAAAAATGTTAGATCCCAATCTAATGCAATACTGCAAAAAAAGCGGCTGTCAGCTTCATTGTGTGAGGAGAGTCAAACCGAGAAAAACGATTTTTTGTTATCTTAACAAGCAGACATTTTTTTGCTTACCGAATGTGTTAAATTCATTAAAGGGAAAACGGCAAGCCGATTTTGAAGATTTAAAACTTTTATCAATAAAGAAACAGGACGAAAAAATGAAAACCGATGAGGAAGTGTTAATCCTCATCGGTCCTTTTTTTCCTTTTTAAATAGCTCCTGTATGCCACAGCAGAGCCTGCCGCTATAACGATATCCGCTCCCGCACACGCAAGAAACATGGGAGACAAGGGATCATCGACCGACTCCCCCATTATAGTAGTAAGCACCGCTCCCGGCGCTGTTCCCAGAAAAGAGCCGAGCAGGTATTTTCCGTAATTAAAACGCATACTTCCCATTATCATGCTTACCGCATCATACGGCAGACAGCTTATTATCCGAAGAAAAAATGCTCCGAAAAGCTCATGCTCCCTGCCAATGGCTTTTACCTGCTCTAACTTTTTATGCTTGCCCGCCAGCTTATCAACAAGCTCGCTTTCGGCATATTTTCCCACAAAAAACGGTATGGATGCCATTACCGCAGTTCCCGCAAGGCTTACCGGTATTGCCGCATATATGGGGAGTACCGCTCCCGATGCCGCATATAAAAGCATCATGGGAAAGAAAAAAGACAGGGATTTCAGCCCGAACATCAGTATCAGCACAAGCGCCGCCGCTAAAGGCTCAGAGGGTGTATATTCAAGCAGTTCTTCAAGCGTCATGCCCCTGAGCTCTGTAAAATACAGTATTACCATTAACAGGATCATCGCAAACGGCGCTGCCTGTGCTATCCGTTTTATGACCTTACCCGCCATTTATATTCACTTCCGTTTCCGGAAAACGGTATACAATTTTACCGCTCCGACTGATTTTTTACATCATTTATTATACCACGATCGTCATATTTTTCAACGGAATTAATATATCCGATTTATGACTTAATTTATAAAATATGTCATGCCAAACATACCTTATATTTTCCCAGCCAGTAATTGAGCTGCAAAAAATATGCTATGGTCTGAGGCGTATTCATAAGCTGACCGTACCACGGCGATGTATGCTCCGAACCGATAAGCGCCCGCAGTTCCTCCGCCCTTACAAGCTCCAGAACGGGCGAGGAGGGATCGTTCAGGATCTTTTCAAGCTCCTCTGTCACCGCTTGCAGATATGCAGGATTATGGGTTTTGGGATAAGGACTTTTCTTACGCCAGAGGACTTCATCGGGCAGGACTCCTCTCATCGCTTCACGCAGAAGTCCCTTTTCACAGCCCTTGTAATCCTTATATTCCCATGGAACAGTGTACAGATACTCCGCTATCCTATGATCGCAGAACGGCACACGCACCTCCAGTCCGGAATACATACTCATTCTGTCCTTGCGGTCAAGAAGCGTCTGCATGAACCATTTTACATTCAGATTCATCATTTCTTTCATTCGCTTTTCCGTTCTGTCCCGCCCGAAAAGCACGCTGCTTTCCTTTACTGTTTTGCTGTACAGAGAGTGAACATAGGCGGCGGGGTCTTCTCCCTCCAGAAGCTCCGGACGGAAAAATCCCGCTCTCCATGCTGTGGACTGCGCCCACGGGAACCCCTCCCGCTCACGTATGGTCTTATCCCTGTACCACGGATATCCTCCGAATATTTCGTCTGCACATTCTCCCGACAGGGACACGGTGGCAAGCTTCTTTATCTCCTTGCAAAAAAGCAAAAGAGATGAGTCTACATCTGCCATTCCCGGAAGATCCCTTGCGTCCACTGCTTCATACAGTGCCGAAACAAGCTCGGGAGTATCAATTACCACAAGATGATTTTCACCGTTCAGATGATCGCTCATAATCCTGATAAAGCTCTCATCGCTGTTGGGTTGGAATTTTGAGGCTTTGAAGTATTTTTCATTATCCTTGTAGCAGACTGAAACGGTTTTGAGCCGCTCCCCTCTTTCGGTATAGTACCTGTCCGCAATTGCTGAAATTATGCTCGAATCCAGTCCGCCCGACAAAAACGTGCAGACAGGCACATCTGATACAAGCTGCCGCCTTATGGCATCTGTAACAAGATAACGTACCTTTTCCGCTGTTTCCTCAAAGGTATCGTTATTCTCCCTGTCACGCAGCTCCCAGTATATTTCACGGGAAAAGGTCTTTTCATGTGCATCGTAATATCCCCGTTCTCCGGGAAGAAGCTCATGGACGTCCTTAAAAACACCGTCCCCCGGAATACGTCCCGGACCTATCAGCATTATCTGCATAAGTCCTCCCCTGTCAAGCTCGGGAACAACGGCGGGGTGAGCAAGCAGAGTCTTTATTTCCGATGCAAACAGGAACGATCCCTCCCTTATTGCATAGAAAAATGGCTTTACCCCCATTCTGTCACGGGCGGTGAACAATCTGCCCCTCTTTTCCTCCCAGACCGCAAAGGCGAAGATGCCGTTGAACCTTTCAACACACCCCTCACGCCACTGTGCATAGGCATGGAGAATGACCTCTGTATCCGAATGCGTTTCAAAATGATGTCCCAGCTCTTCAAGTTCTCCTCTCAGCTCTGCGGCATTGTATATCTCTCCGTTATAGACTATGACAAATTTCTCTCCGAAAAGCTCCGCTTTCATGGGCTGCAAGCCGTTTTCAGGGTCGATCACACAAAGCCTTGCATGGATAAGCGCTGCATTTTCATGTATGTACATATCCCTCTGATCGGGTCCTCTTAGCAGCATGGTCTTCTGCATATCCTCGTAAACCTGTCTCAGTCTTTCTGCCTTTGTTCCCACAGGAAATATCTGTCCTGCTATCGCACACATACATTACACCTCCACACACATTATATGCGCTGTGCGTAACAGGAGTGATAAAGGTTCTTTTAAGGCAGGCGGAAATATCTGCTCAAAAAAAGGCAGAAAGATGTTAACTGCGTTCATTATTCCGCAAAAAGGCTGTAAAGCCCGCAAGCCTTACAGCCTTTGCTTTTATTCGCTCATAAGCGCACATACCTTGTTGGAAAAGCCTACGGGATCTTCAATGGACATTCCCTCTATCAGCAGTGCCTGATCGTAGAGAATAGATGCATAGGTCTTGAATTTCTCCTTGTCCTCATTGAACAGCTTCTGCATTACAGAGAAAATTTTGTGATCGGGATTAAGCTCGAGCACCTTTTCCGATGTGACCTTTTCGTTCTGCGGGTTCTGATTGAGTACCTTTTCCATTTCAAGCGATATTCGTCCTACACTGGAAATGCAGACGGGGTGGCTTTTGAGCTTGTCGGAGATCTTAGCCTCCTTTATCTTTCCGTCAAGTGCCTCCTTGATAAGGGTAAGCATATCCTTGTTTTCCTCGGCAAGCTTCTTTGTCTCCTCCTTTTCCTCCTCGGTGTCAATACCCAGATCGCCCTCGGATACGCTTCTGAACTCCTTTTCCTTGTAGCGCATGAGTACCTTCATAACAAACTCGTCCACACTATCGGTAAGATACAGTATTTCGTATCCCTTGTCACGCAGAAGCTCGGTCTGAGGAAGTGACTCTATCATGTTTACATTGTCACCTGCTGCGTAGTAGATATACTTCTGATCCTCCTTCATTCTGTCAACATACTCGTCAAGGGTAACGAGTTTCTTCTCGGCTGACGATGTAAAGAGCAGCAGATCCTTTACGGCATCGCAGTCTCTGCCGTAGTTGTCGTAGCAGCCGAATTTGATCTGGATACCGAATGCTTTCCAGAATTTTTCGTACTCCTCACGGTTGTTGTTCAGGAGCTTTTTCAGCTCATTCTTGATAGTTTTTTCAATAGACCTTGCTATGGTTTTGAGCTGATGATCGTGCTGGAGCATTTCACGGGATATGTTAAGAGAAATGTCCGCAGAATCCACAAGTCCTCTCACAAAAGAGAAATAATCGGGAAGAAGATCGGCGCATTTGTCTGTGATGAGTACACCGCTGGAATAAAGCTGCAAGCCCTTTTCATAATCCTTGGAATAAAAGTTAAAGGGCGGCTGTGAGGGTATGAACAAAAGCGAATCATAGGTCACTGTACCCTCAATCTTTGAATGGATATACTTTAACGGATCGTTGTAGTCATAATACTTATCCTTGTAGAAATTGTTGTAATCCTCGGGCTTTAATTCGTTTTTGTTTCTTCTCCACAAAGGCACCATGCTGTTGAGCGTTTCATTCTCATAATAGGTCTCGTAGGCATTGTCGGAATAGTCGTCATCGGCGGCGTCCGTTTTTCTGCGGGACTTTTCCACGTCCATTTTAATTGGGAAACGAATGTAGTCTGAGTATTTCTTTACCAGCTCTTTAAGATGATAGGAATCAAGAAATTCGCTGTAATTTTCCGTTTCAGTATCCTCTTTAAGGGTAAGTCTTATCTCTGTACCGACCTTTTCCTTGTCGCACTCCTCAATGGTGTAGCCGTCAACGCCCGACGATCTCCATGCATACGCCTTGTCTGCACCGAATGCCTTTGAACGCACCTCTACCTCCTTTGCAACCATGAATGCTGAGTAGAAGCCTACGCCGAACTGACCTATGATATCTACGTCTTCGTTCTTTTCGTTTTCGTTTTTGAATTTGAATGAGCCGCTGTTGGCTATAATGCCCAGATTATTTTCAAGCTCCTCCTCGTTCATTCCTATGCCGTTGTCGGATACGGTAAGTATACGTGTATCCTTGTCCGCTGTAAGACGTATCTCAAAATCGTCCTTGTTCATGCCTACCGTATCATCGGTGAGAGACTTGAAATACAGCTTGTCTATTGCATCGCTGGCGTTGGAAATAAGCTCACGGATAAATATTTCTCTGTGAGTGTAAATGGAATTGATCATCATGTCAAGCAAACGCTTTGACTCGGCTTTGAACTGCTTGGTTTCAGCCATTGTAAATACACTTCCTTTGTTGTTATTTTCTGTGCTTTAGCACTTGTTATCTTAAAGTGTTAGCACTCATTCATCTTGAGTGCTAATAACAGTATATACCAATTCTCCGCCAATTGCAAGAGGGTTGAGCATTTTTTTACAATTTCTTAACAAATTCGGATATACTTTTATTTTCTCCGAAAAAAATTAAAAAACAAAATTTGGTTACAAATATGCCTCAGCCGCCAAAAATCGCATAATTTCGGTGTTTTCGATAAAATAAAAAATTTTGGTTAATATTCCGATAATTATTGACAGACTGAAAAAAATATAGTACAATATATTATGTAAGAACAGGAAAGGATAATGTCCCCATGAAAAAAATATATATTAACAGGATAACTGCAATTGCGCTTTGCGCTGCTATGATAGGAAGTATGTCGTCGGTGTCCGCCTCCTCTTTTGTTGACCCTGCCGATGTCTATGCCGAGTTTACAGGCACTTCTAAATTTTTAGATGAGGAGGGTACGGTGACGGAAATGCCCCCCGATAATGAAATCCCCGTTTCCGAAACAGTTGCTCCCGTGAATGTAAACGATACCTCCCAAACAAGCGAGCTTACCGCCTCAGAGGGAGATGCTCCTGTCGAAACCAAGGAAACATCTGTAACAGGCAAGAGATATGTGGCTCCAAGCCCCGAAGATGTAACAATACCCGTTACCTCAATCTCTATTTACAGCTTCCGTACCACTGCAGAGGTGGGAGAAACCTTTAAGGTGGGCTATAAGATAGGACCCGCAGGCACAGATGATATTATCTCCTTTTCAAGCTCAAACCCCGCTGTCGCCTCCATTGACGAGTACGGAAATGTGAAGGCACTTTCAGAGGGTAACGCTGTTATTACCGTCAGCTCCTCAAAGGGCGAAAAGGATCGTTTCAATATCAGCGTAAAGGCTGCTGCCGCTGCTGTTCCCGAAGATACTGATGATGCTCCTCCCACACCGGAGACAAGTACTTCGGAGGCTACAGATATTGACCTTAAACGTATGTCCGTTACCGTCAATCAGGGCGATACCTATACCATTCAATATGAGCTTACTCCGAAAAATTCTACCGATACCGTTTCCTTCCGCTCACTGAATAAGGCTGTTGCCTCTGTTGATAAAAACGGCGTTGTTACTGCACAAGGACCCGGAAATACACGGATCATATGCAAAACAGGCAGCGGCGCTTCTGTTCGTCTCAATATTACAGTTATTGAGGTCATGACAGATGAACAGGTCGATCAGAAAATCGAGGAGGAGATCGAAAAGGAATATGACGATTCCGGTGCTCTCGTTCCCTCAGAGGTCCGCTTTACAGAGGAATCCGCAGGTTTGCAGGTAGGCGAAAGCATCAGCCTTTCGGCAAGAGTTTATCCTGCGGGAAGTACCTATACATATGAATTTACCTCCGATGATCCCGAGGTGGCTGCTGTATCCTCAAAGGGCAGGGTTACAGCTGTTTCTCCCGGTAATGCCGTTATTACCCTGACTACCGACAACGGCAAGTCAGACAGCGTTTACATAACCGTTTACGGCAATGTTATTAAAGGTATTGATGTTTCAAAATGGAACGGCGATATCAATTGGAAAACTGTCAAGAAATCAGGTATGGCTAATTTTGCCATGATAAGAGCCTCCTACGGTTATGAGGATACCGACCCCATGCTTGCCCAGAATGTAAAGGGCTGCGAGGAAAACGGGATACCCTACGGCTTCTATCACTATATGTATGCTCACAATACCTCAGAGGCGAAAAAGGAAGCCGCTTATTTCCTGAATGTTATCCAGAATTATTCCCCCGAATACCCTGTCGTCCTCGATATTGAGGAGGACTTCTATAAGCAGATGCCCAAAAAAGAGGTCACCGCTATTGTTACCACTTTTATGGAGACTCTCGAAAATGCAGGATACTATGCTATGATCTACAGCTACGCCAAATTCTTTGACGACTGTCTTATCATGGATAAGATCGAAAAATACGATATCTGGGTGGCTTGCTGGGGCGATGAACAGAAGCTCGCCGAGAATTACAGCTATCATTACGGTATGTGGCAGTACAGCGAATCGGGCACTCTGTCGGGTATTGACGAATATGTTGACCTTAATTACTCCTACAAGGACTACAAGGGCATTATTGCACAATACGGACTTAACAAGCCTACACTGTGGTAAAAAACCATTATTTTGAAAGGACTGATCTTTAATATGGAAAGCATTCCCTACAAAACCTATCTGAACGAAAACGAGATACCTAAACAGTGGTATAATGTAAGAGCGGATATGAAAAAAAAGCCCGCTCCCCTGCTCAATCCCGCCACGCTTAAACCTATGACTGCCGAGGAGCTTTCGGGCGTTTTCTGTGAGGAACTGGTGCGTCAGGAGCTGGATAACGATACACCGTTCTTCGATATCCCCGAGGAAATTCTGAACTTTTATAAGATGTACCGTCCCTCTCCTCTGGTGAGAGCCTACTGCCTTGAAAAGGCTCTGGATACTCCCGCTAAGATCTATTATAAATTTGAGGGCAACAATACCTCCGGCAGCCATAAGCTCAACAGCGCAATTGCTCAGGCTTATTATGCCAAAAAACAGGGCTTAAAGGGCGTTACCACAGAAACAGGCGCAGGTCAGTGGGGTACTGCTCTTTCTATGGCGTGCGCTTATCTCGGTCTTGACTGCCGTGTTTATATGGTAAAGGTTTCCTATGAGCAGAAACCCTTCAGAAGAGAGGTTATGCGTACCTACGGCGCTTCTGTTACTCCCTCTCCCTCTGATACCACAAATGTAGGAAGAAAAATTCTGGCAGAACACCCCGGCACTACGGGAAGTCTGGGCTGCGCTATCTCGGAGGCTGTGGAGGCTGCTGTTTCAAATGAGGGCTATCGCTATGTACTGGGTTCTGTCCTCAATCAGGTGGTGCTTCATCAGTCTGTGATCGGTCTTGAATCAAAGATCGCTTTCGACAAGATAGGCGTTAAGCCTGATGTTATCATCGGCTGTGCGGGAGGCGGCTCTAATCTGGGCGGTCTTATCGCTCCTTTCATGGGCGAAAAGCTGAGAGGTGAAGCGGATTACAGGATAATTGCGGTAGAACCTGCCTCCTGCCCCAGTCTTACAAGAGGTAAATATGCTTACGATTTCTGCGACACGGGCAAGGTCTGCCCCCTCGCAAAAATGTATACACTGGGAAGCGGCTTTATTCCCTCACCCAACCATGCGGGCGGTCTGCGCTATCACGGCATGAGCAGTATCCTTTCGGAGCTTTATGACGAAAAGCTGATGGAGGCTGTTTCTGTAGAGCAGACCTCTGTATTTGAAGCTGCTACACAGTTTGCAAGAGTTGAGGGCATTCTCCCCGCTCCCGAAAGCAGCCATGCTATCAGAGTTGCTATTGACGAGGCTCTCAGATGCAAGGAAACAGGTGAGGAGAAAAATATCTTCTTCGGTCTTACAGGTACGGGTTACTTTGATATGGTGGCTTATCAGAAGTATAATGACGGCGAAATGAGTGATTATATACCCTCTGATGAGGATCTCGCTGTCGGATTTGCGGGACTGCCCGAAATAAACCTCTGATCTGCACAAATTACGATCGCATTTACAAAGTCCTCCGTTTCCCGTGAAGCGGAGGACTTTTTTCGGCTGCCTGCGAGATCAGCTTCTCAAAGACGGCAGCACCTTTATTTTTTATTAACCGATTTAAGGAGAAATGAAAATGCTTAAAGATAAAAGCATTTATAAAAAAGCATTCATTCTTGCTGTGCCCATGATGATCCAGAACGGCATTACCAATATGGTGAGCCTTGTGGATAATGTCATGGTGGGCAGGTTGGGTACTGAGCCTATGACCGCCGTTTCTATCGGAGGTCAGCTTATTTTCGTTTTTAACCTTGCTGTGTTCGGCGGTCTTTCGGGTCCGGGAATATACGGCGCTCAGTTCTTCGGAAAAGGCGATATGGAGGGCGTAAAAAAGGTTTTCGGAATAAAACACCTGATAGGCGGGTTTATACTGCTTATGGGATACCTGATCTTCGCTCTCGGCGGTGATTTTCTCATAGGCTCTTACCTTAAAGGCGAAAGTGCCGATATCGATCCTGCACTTACGTTGTCATATGCTAAGGAGTACCTTTATATCATGCTTCTGGGTCTCTTGCCATTTGTTATCACTCAGATATTCGCAAGCAGTCTGAGAGAAACAGGTGACAGCATAAAGCCTATGACTGCGGGTATTGTTTCGGTCATTGCCGATGTTCTTTTTAATTATCTGCTCATTTACGGAAAAGCGGGCTTTCCCGCACTGGGCGTAAAGGGTGCTGCCATTGCTACGGTTATTTCACGGTATGTGGAAATGATCGTGGTGGTCGTTACGGCTAAATCAAAAAGTCCGAAAGGCATATACCGCTCCATGAGAGTCCCGCTCCCGTTTGCGGGAAAAGTAATAACAAACGGTCTGCCGATATTCTTTAATGAGCTGCTCTGGGCAGGCGGAATTGCCGCAATGACTCAGGCTTATTCCACAAGGGGTCTTGATATTGTGGCGGGACTTAATATTTCCAATGCCATATGCAATATGCTTAATGTGGTTTTCGTTTCCCTCGGCTCTGCGGTGGGTATACTTATCGGTCAGACATTGGGCGCTGCACAGTTTGAAAAGGCTAAAAGGGACGCTTTCAGCCTTACTGCCTTTTCGGGCGGGATATGTCTTATACTTACGGCTATACTTGTGGGAATTTCCGGCGTTTTTCCTATGCTCTACGATACCTCCGGTACTGTAAGAGAATATGCTACCGGCTTTATTATCATCACTGCCTGCTTTTTTCCCGTGCAGGGGCTGATGAATGCGCTCTACTTTACTCTGCGCTCGGGCGGCAAAACTCTTATAACCTTTCTGATGGACAGCGTTTATTCATGGGTAATAACAGTACCTGCTGCTGTACTCCTTTGCAGATATTCCTCTCTTTCAATATTTGCGGTTTACACAATTATTCAGGCGGCTGATATTATCAAGGTCATTATCGGTTCGGTGCTTATCAAAAAGGGTATATGGATAAACGATCTGTCGGATACCGGTTAAGAAAACACCGGTTTGTATCGACAGACAAAAAAGCCTGTCTGTTATCCTGCGCTGCCGTATTTTCAAAAACGGCAGACGCAGGATACAGGGCAGGCTTGCTTTTTTTCATGCACGCCGCAGCACTGCGGACTGTGAAAGATCAGTGTTTGCTTTTAGGGCAGGACTTATCTTAATTCATCAAGTATAGTGCTTGCCACATCTTTTATTACCCTTTTTCCGCTGCCCGAATCTGCGGCTCCTGTCATTTCAAGCTCCATTATTCCGTCTTCAAGGATACATTCCAGATCTCCGCTTGTGTTTTCATCATCGGCAAGGGCGCAAAGTCTGTCATAAAATGCCTTTGCGGATATTTTGCCCTCCATCGCAGATTTGCACAGCTCTCTTATTTTTTCGGTCATTGTATTTTCCTCCTACAGATTTATTAAAAATTTTTTTATTTCTTTTTTTCAATAATTTTCCCTATCTCCCTTTCCGCAGCCTTTACTTCCTCGTAAAATTCTCCTGCGGGTACTCGATATGCGCCGTTTCCCAGAATTATCATCTGCTCCGTTCCGTCCGAAGTAGCTACCCTGACACGATGCTCCTTTGAAATATCATGGGTCGTCCTTTCAATATACATATCAGCCGTTTCCGCTTCTTTGGTGTATACAACCCATATGCCGTTTATTTGCTCCTTTTCGCCGTGACTGTCCTTTACCTTGTATGCATCAAATACAAGAATAAGCTCACATTCCCTGAAGCCCCTGTAATTGCACAAAATATCAATAAGCCGCTGCCTTGCTGTTTCCAGCGAATCTGCGGCAAGGTGCTTTAACTCCTCCCACGAAAAAATAATATTATATCCGTCTACAAGTATATATTCCGGTCCCTTCGGCAAAGGCTTCGCCTTGAATTTTATATTTTCCCTCGGCGCACGTCTTACGGCATACCGCTTGTCACGTTCGATCTTTCCGTATGTGCGCTCGTAGATCTCCATAAGCTCCTCATCACTGTATGCCCTTGCCTTATGCCTTGCTATCTGTGCGGGGGTTATCTGTGCTTCCGCTTTTACCCTTGTACCCGCAAATACGGGGCTTTCGGTATGCGCATAGGCGGGTACGTCGCTCCACTTTACAACATATCCCGCACCATGACCGCAGAATATGCTGTCGGGAGAATTTTCCGTATCCGATTCGGGGTCATAGCCCTTTTCTGCAATTACCTCCTCCGAATTATGACAGGGATAATATCCGCCGAATACACAGTCAAGCCGCCCCTTTCCATGGGTATATTCCGCTACGTCCGTGTGATAACCAAACATAAGCGATACGGGCGCTGAACCCCTGATAAGCGTCATTTCTCCGTCAGTTTCGGGGGAAGATACCTTTGCTCCCATTCGTTCAAGGTCATACATTGCACGACCTGACTGATCGGAGTGTATCTCTAAGGTGAAATCATACCACGGCTCCAGAAGAATGCTCTCTGCACACATCAAACCCATTCGCACCGCTCTGTATACTGCCTGTCGGAAGTCCCCTCCCTCGGTGTGCTTGATATGGGAACGCCCTGCTGTAAGGGTTATCCGCATATCGGTAACGGGTGCGCCTGTCAGCACTCCAAGATGTGTTTTCTCCTCTAAATGAGTGAGTACAAGACGCTGAAAATTTTTTCCGAGTACCTCCTCGGGACAGTCTGTAAGAAATGTAAGTCCGCTCCCCCGCTCGTCAGGCTCTAAAAGCAGCCGCACCTCCGCATAATGCCGCAGCGGTTCGTAATGTCCGATCCCCTCAACGGGAGCGGCTATTGTTTCCCTATATGATATGCTGCCCTGTCCGAATGAAATATCATAGCCGAAGCGCTCCTTTACAAGCGCTGTAAGTATCTCCGTTTGTATCTTTCCCATAAGACGGACGTGTATTTCCCTGTGCTGCTCATTGTAGGTCACAGAAAGCTGCGGATCCTCCTCCTCAAGCTCCTTTAAACAGTCAAGTGCGGTGTGGATATCCGCTTCATCGGGAAATATTACCCTGTAATCAAGTACAGGCACCGACAAGGGGGAGGGCGTATCCCGCTCAAAACCCAGTCCCTCACCTGCACGGGTAAAACTCAGTCCGCTTACTGCACACACCATGCCCGCCTCCGCTTTTTCGGGAGATGTGTATTTCGCACCCGAATAAATGCGGATACGGCTGACCTTTTCCCCCTGTTCGGTAATGTCGCGCACTCTCAGCACGCCGCCCGTTATCTTCATATGAGTGAGCCGCTCTCCGTTTTCACGGGTTATTTTATATATCCTCGCTCCGAAATCTTCGGGATAATGAGGGTCGGGAGAATATCTCTCAATAAGCTCCAGCAGCTCCTCTATTCCCGTAAATTTAAGCGCCGAGCCAAAGCTGCATGGAAAAATATTTCTGTTTTCTATCTCCTGCCTTATCTTTTCCTCGGAAATATCCTCATTTTCAAGATAGGTATTCATCAGCTCCTCAGAGCAGAGAGCAAGGTCGTCAAGAAATCCCCTCCTCTCTCTGCCTGCGGTGAAATCCGTAATATTTGCAGATAGACGGGCTTTAAGACTTGCAAGAAGATATTCTCTGCCTATATTTGATATATCCATCTTGTTTACAAATATAAACACCGGAATGCGGTATCTTTCCAGCAGACGCCAGAGAGTAAGCGTGTGGCTCTGTATTCCGTCAGTACCGCTGATAACAAGTATGGCGCAGTCAAGGACAGACAGTGCTCTTTCCGTTTCTGCGGAAAAATCTGTATGACCCGGAGTATCCAGAAGCGTATATATGCCGCTTTCACGGTGAAGCACAGCCTGCTTTGCAAATACGGTGATACCTCTGCTGCGCTCAATATAATGGGTATCCAGAAAGGCGTCTCCCTTGTCTACTCTGCCCGCACGGCGCAGCTCTCCTCCAAGATAGAGAAGCGCTTCGGAAAGTGTGGTCTTGCCCGAGTCCACATGGGCAGTCATGCCGACAACGATTCTTTTCATTGGTTCAGATCCTTTTATGTTTTTGTCTACTTGTGATACCTCCTGCCCGCCGATATGGAAAGGGCACGGTATATCTGTTCAAGCAGCATCACCCTTGCAAGGCGATGAGGAAAGGTCATTTTTGACATGGAAAGTCTTATATCCGCTCTGCTCTTTACCTCCTCAGACAACCCGTAGGAGCTGCCGATAAGAAATGCTATATTGCTTTTGCCGTTTATTGCAAAGTCGTTTATTTTGTCGGCAAGGGCGGGTGAATCCAACTGCTTACCCTCTATACAAAGGGCTGCAACTGCGCTTTGAGGGGGAACAGCGGCAAGCAATGCTTTTCCCTCTTTATCAAGTGCGGCTCTTATCTCTGCATCTGACGGCTTGTCCGAAAGACGTTCTTCGTTTATTTCCGTAACGGTGATATTCGCAAATGCTCCTATACGCTTGATGTACTCGGCACAGGCGGCTTTGTAATAGTCCTCCTTCATTCGCCCCGAACAGATAATGCTTATGTTCATCAGAATGCTCCTCCGAAGATCATTTCAAAAATTAATATAAGTACAGGCTGGTGTAATGCATATATTATAAGCGAATGCCTGCCGATAAATGCGACAACGCCCGGGCGCAGCTTTTCAAGCAGCTGCGGTGCGGTTTTACCTTTGCAGAGCGCTCCTGTTGACTGTCCTGCCGTAAACATGAATATATACGGAAATATTGGGAAATAATCCGCACTTTTAAAGCCCTGTGTCCTTAATCCCAATGGATAGAGATACTCCCCTCCCACATCGGGAATGGGTAGGTTTATACTTGTAAAAAGTAAATTTATCCCGCCGCTGCGGGGTATGTCCCAGAAGATAATACAGCAGAGGACTGAAAGGGCAAGAAACACTGAGGACGGGAGCTTTTCGGTAAGGGGTCTTATGAGGGAACAGATCACCATGCACGCTCCGAAACAGCTCAGTACTCCGAATACTATAAGCTCTGAGGGCATGATGTATGCTGTCGCTAATGTGATAAGATATCCCGCAATATAAAGGATAGCTCCTCTTTTTAAGCTGTTCCTCGAAAGTGAGGAGCAAAACCCCGATACGCCGAACAGTATCATCAGAAAAAATGTGTGCGCTGTCTCGAATACTTCATTTCCCGGGGTAAGCAGGGCAGGTGCGGGTCTTTTATATATAAAGCAGATGTCATACATGATATGGTAAAGCACTACATAGATCATGGCTGTCCCTCTCAGAATATCCGGAAGTACAAGCCTTTTTCTTTTCTCCGACTCCATTATGCCCCTCCTTTGCTCCTTTTTTATGTAAACCTCTTTTATTATAGCATATTTTTTCCCTATGCGCAATAACCGGAAAAATTTTTTGAAAAATTTTTCCGAAACCTCTTGACAAGTTAATATCAGTGTGTTATAATCATAATGTAAATAACAGATTGGAGGTAACAGATCATGTCTGATAGATCACATCATTCATACTCGTCAGAGGAGGAATTTTTAAAGCATTACAGCCCCGAGGATTTTGACCGTCCCTCAGTGGCTGCGGATATCGCCGCTTTTATGATAAGAAGCTCGGAGGAGGAAAGCTACAGAAAAGAACCCAAAAGTGTTCTCTCTCTTCTTCTTGTGAAAAGAGGTGTGTTTCCTTTCAAGGATAAATGGGCGCTGCCCGGCGGATTTCTCAGGGCGGACGAAACTGTTGAGGACTGTGCTCTCAGAGAGATCATCGAGGAAACAAATGTCCTCCCCTCTGCTCTTATGCCTGTGGCGGTATTCAGTAAGCCTGACAGAGACCCGAGAGGCAGGATAATTTCCCACGCCTTTGCCTCTGTTATCGGAGAAAATGCGGTAAACGAAAAGGGCGGCGATGATGCGGCTGAGGCTGTGTGGTTTGATATCTCCTTTGAAGCGGATAAAAACGGTATATTCCGCCTTTTACTGGTAAAAGATGACATATCAATTACCGCTCTTTTACGTGAAAAGGAAACCCGCTTCGGAAAAACCTCCTTTGATATTATCGACAGCGGCGAGCTTGCTTTCGATCATGCTGCCATTATTGCGGCGGCTCTTACAGCACTCAGAAGTCAGGCGGACAGGTTTGAGGCTATATTCGATTTTCTGCCCGAAAGATTTACTCTTACCCAGCTTATGCGGGTACAGGAAACTATTACTAATATCTCAGTTTTGCCCGCAAATTTCCGCAGAAAAATTTCTGAGCTTGTGGAGGAAACAGATGAGTTTACATCGGGCGCAGGTCACCGTCCCGCAAAGCTCTACAAAAAACGAATGCATTGACCGATGTGCTTTTTTATCATGTTTCGATAAGATTACTGCTTTACGTTTCATTGGCAGAAAAAGGGTGAATTTTATTAAATATTATTGGTAACAAACCGGTCGGGTATTATCGTAAACAATTCAAAACAAATTAAATTAGCGGGTGAATGCGGCATCATGCCGCCATCATGCCGCCACCATGTCACTAATAAGGAGGAAAATGTTATGTATATCAAATTTTTACCGAGTCAGTATGTTCTTCGATATAAAAACGGCAGACTTATTAAAGAGGGTACGGGGCTGTCATTCTTCTTCCTCGCACGGAATACTGCCGTATGTGCTGTACCAGTTACAAGCACCGATGCAGATTTCATCTTTGAGGAGATCACTGCCGATTTTCAGAAGGTCTCCGTTCAGGGTCAGCTTACATATCGTATCTCCGACTGCAAAAAAGCTGCGGATTCTGTTGATTTTTCCGTTGACCTGAGAACAAAGCGATATAACGATTCGCCAATGACAAAGCTCTCCAAAAGAATTATCAATATTGCGGGAGTGGTACTCAAAGATCTTGCAGGAAAAATGTCAATGACCGATCTCATAGGCGCTTCAAGAGAGATCGCCGAAAATGTTCTCGCTGAAATGCGTGAAAGTCCCGAACTTCGGGAAACAGGCATTTCCGTAACGGGCTTTTCCGTGATAAAGATATCCGCTGACCCCGAAACTTCCCGTGCTCTTGAAGCGGGAACAAGAGAGGAGATCCTCAGACAGTCCGATGATGCTCTCTATGTAAGACGAAACGCCTCAATCGAACAGGAAAGAAAGGTAAAGGAAAATGAGCTTAATACAGAACGCTCCATTGAAGAGAAAAAAAGGCTCATAAGAGAATCACAGATCGGTACGGAACGAATGACCGTTGAAAAGAAAAACGAGATCGAACGGATACGCATTGAAAGTCAGACAGAACGTGAAAGAATAAAACTTGATGCGGAAATAGAGCTTGAACAGAAGCGGAAAGAGCTTCTCTCCCTTAAAAGCGAAAATGCCCGCAGAGAGGCGGACGATGAGGCTTACCGCATTGGCGCTGTAATGGAGGCTTACGGAAAACTGGGTACTGATGTACTTATTTCACTTGCGGCAATGGAGCTTGACCCCGAACAGCTCATGGCTCGTGCGGTGGAGAAATTCGCAGCGGCAAGCGGCAAGATCGGCACTCTGAATATCGCTCCGGATCTGCTGGGAAATCTTCTTATGGGACGTACTGCAAAAACAGACAGGCTCCCCGAATAACAAATATTAAATTGCAAAGATAAAGTATAAAGAATGTCCGTTATCCGAAAGCTGTCGGTCATTCAAGCGATTTTCCCGATAGCAAGGCAAAAAAAGGCGGCTGAGGGATAACGGACAGGTGCTGAGGAGGCAGACGCATGATCCCCGCAACAGAAAACAAAATTATACTTGTAACACAGAAAACAAGACTTGAACAGCTTATCCGCCGCTATAATACCGAGGGACAGGTACGTTTTTACCTTGAACACTGCGGCGAGGACTTCAGCGACTACAAAAAAGAGCATGAAAATTATATCCGCTCCGTAAATTCCGCCGCAGAGATAATCGAAGACTTCGGAAGAGTGCAGCTTGTTGACAGAGATAATGTTCCGCGATTTATTTTCGGGAAAAAGGATATTGTCATTGCAATTGGCAGGGACGGACTTGTGGCAAATGTGCTTAAATATCTGGACGCACAGCCGCTTATCGGCGTAAATCCCGATCCCGACAGGTGGGAGGGCGTTCTGCTGCCATTTAAGACGTCAGACCTCAGAAAGCTGCTGCCGGAGGTTGCAGCGGGCAGATGCTTTTCAAAAAAAGTAACGCTTGCTTCTGCGGAGCTTTCAGACGGTCAGAAAATATGCGCCGTAAACGATCTCTTTATCGGTCAGAAAACCCACACCTCCGCACGCTATGAGATAACCGCAGGCGGCAGAAGTGAACGGCAGTCCTCCTGCGGGATAATCATTTCCACAGGATTGGGAGCTACGGGCTGGCTCAGAAGCATTCTTGCGGGTGCGGCGGGGATATGCGGCACTAAACCCTCTCTGCCCGAACCTCCCCGCTGGGATCAGAATTTTCTTTATTACACCGTCAGAGAACCTTTTCCCACTAAGGGAGAGGGCGCAGACATCGTTTTCGGCAGGATAGAAAAAAATTCCTGTATCCGTATCGTCTCACGTATGCCCGAAAACGGTGTGATATTCAGTGACGGTATAGAACAGGATTTTCTGGAATTTAATTCGGGTGCGTCTGCTGTTGTCAGAATTGCCGATAAAACCGGAAATCTCATCACAAGCGGGCGGGCGGGGTGACCCCGGCGGTCAGTGACCGCTGCCACCTCGTTGGTAAGATTTGAAAAATTATTTCTGATAGTAACTCGGTAACTTTCGTTTGGCAGTCATTACCGCAGACGGCGAGCGGGGTGACCCCACAGGCACGTCGGCGGGGTGAACATTCAGCCTTAAAATTGAAATTATGTCAGATCAGACAGTTTTTCAAAAATTCATAATTGAACTAAAATATAAATTAAGAGGATAGATGTACAAATCAGCAGATATGCACATCTATCCTCTATCTTCTATCTTCTATCCTCTATTATTGGAGCTTTTCTTTTGCCTTTGTTTTTGCCCTGAGCGAATTGTCAAGAATACGCTTTCTCAGTCTGATCGACTTCGGCGTTACCTCTAAAAGCTCATCATCGGCGATAAATTCAAGGCTGTCCTCCAAAGATAACTTTCTCGGAGGAATAAGACGGAGCGCATCATCTGAACCACTGGCACGGGTATTTGTAAGATGCTTTTTCTTGCAGACATTTACTACAAGATCCTCCGACTTCGGCGATGCGCCTACTATCATTCCCTCGTATACGGGTGTGCCTGCTCCGATAAAAAGCGTTCCCCTCTCCTGTGCGTTAAATAAACCGTAGGTAACGGCTTCTCCTGCCTCAAAGGATATAAGGGAGCCTGTGCTTCTTCTGGGAATATCCCCCTTATAGGGCTGGTAGGAATCAAATACGCTGCTCATTACTCCCTCGCCCTTTGTATCGGTGAGGAACTCGCTCTTGTAGCCGAAAAGTCCTCTTGCGGGTATGATAAATTCCAGTCTCATTCTGCTGCCCTGCGGGTGCATGGACTGAAGCTCACCCTTTCTTGTGCCCATTTTTTCCATTACTACTCCCATGCTCTCCTCGGGGACATCTACTACAAGCCTTTCCATCGGCTCGCAGCTTACTCCGTCTATCTCCCTCATAAGCACTCTCGGAGTGGAAACTCCCATTTCGTAACCCTCACGGCGCATATTCTCAATGAGAATTGAAAGATGCATCTCTCCTCTGCCGCAGACACGGAAACTGTCGGTGCTGTCTGTTTCGGAAACACGCAGCGACACATCTCTGAGTATTTCCTTGAAAAGCCTGTCCCGCAGCTGTCTGGAGGTGACAAATTTTCCCTCTCTGCCCGCAAAGGGGCTGTCGTTTACAGAAAAGGTCATCTCAACCGTAGGCTCGGAGATCTTCACAAAAGGCAGCGGTTCATAGTTGTCTACAGCGCAGAGGGTGTCGCCTATGGTGATGTTCTCAATACCCGAAATAAGGACGATATCCCCTACGGTCGCTTCCTCTGTATTTACTCTGCCAAGACCCTCTATGCTGCTAAGTGTAACTATCTTGCTGACGTAAGGCTTTTTGGTTTCATGATAATCCCCTACCATTACCTGCTGACCTACTCTTACCGTACCTCTTTCCACTCTGCCTATGCCCGTTCTTCCCACATAATCGTTGTAATCAATGGAGGATATCAGCATCTGCATGGGTCCTGTTTCATCCCCCGAGGGTGCGGGGATATAGTCAAGAATGGTATCAAACAGGGGTTTGAGGTCAACTCCCTCCTCATACTGGCTCAGCGAACAGGTACCCGCTCTGCCCGAACAGAAAAGGACAGGGCTTTCAAGCTGTTCATCACTGGCGTCAAGGTCAAGAAGAAGCTCCAGTATCTCATCTCCTATCTCGTCAAGACGGGCATCGGGACGGTCTATCTTGTTTACTGCCACTATTACCCTGTGTCCCAGCTCCAGTGCCTTTGACAGCACAAATCTCGTCTGCGGCATGGGTCCCTCGGCTGCGTCAACAAGCAGAAGAACTCCGTCTACCATTTTAAGTACACGCTCTACCTCGCCGCCAAAATCTGCATGACCCGGAGTGTCGATAATGTTTATCTTTACCCCGTTGTATGTTACAGATGTGTTCTTTGCAAGGATAGTGATACCTCTTTCACGCTCAATGTCTCCTGAGTCCATGACCCTGTCCTCAACTACCTGATTTTCTCTGAATGCTCCGCCCTGTTTGAGCATTTCATCTACAAGCGTAGTTTTTCCATGGTCTACATGAGCTATTATCGCTATGTTCCTCAGATCGTTCCTAACCATTTTCAGCATTTCCTTTCGTTTTTCGGCAATATGACCTTTACAGTTCAACATTTCCGACATAATATATATACACTTAACAAATCCGTCTTTGCATAAAAAAGCCTTGCAGCCACGCTGCAAGGCAATTTTCATGGTGGAGGAGGGTGGATTCGAACCACCGAAGCCGAAGCAACAGATTTACAGTCTGCCCCCTTTGGCCGCTCGGGAACTCCTCCGTTTTTAAAGAGCTGGTGGACGGACTTGAACCCCCGACCTGCTGATTACAAATCAGCTGCTCTACCGACTGAGCTACACCAGCATTTTCAAGCGACTTTATAAGTATATCACTTTCTAAGAATTTTGTCAATAGCTTTTGATTGATTTTACAATTTATTTACATTTTTCGTCAGGTTAAAACATTATTATTCCCCGGCGGCTTAACCGCCGAGGTAAGTGGTGCGGATAATGTGACTTGAACACACACGGTATTGCTACCACTAGAACCTGAATCTAGCGCGTCTGCCGATTCCGCCATATCCGCATTACTTAAATATTATACTACATTCTCGTGTGTTTGTCAATAGTTTTAAGGTGAATTTACAAAATATTAACATTCACCATTGCTTGGCATATTTATAATAAATAATATCACTAAACGGATCGTACCACAGATCGGACACATTATTACGGAAGATAAAATATCTCTTTTCATAGGAAAGCGGTACGGCGTATGCATTTTCCAGAATATACTCCTCTGTTTCACACAGGGTATTAAACTTATCGGACGTTTCTGCGCTGCTCCCCAGCTTTTTAAGATAGCTGTCCGGATCGGCATCGGGTATTCCCATACTCTCTGTGAGAGCGGAAATAAGCTCATCTGCACTGTTGTTTTCACTGTAAAGCGTAAAAGCACATATATCATAATCGCCGCTCCGAAGCCGTGATGCAAACTCCTCATCATCACAGAATACGGGCATGGGGTAAAAATCCAGCAGTTCCTCCATATCTGACACCGCCGAATATATGCTGCCCGGAGAATGTATGCTGTCGCTTACAAGTATTTCGCTGCTGTTAATGTCAAGTCCGTTCTGCGCCGATACAAAATTATCCCATTCGCTGCGCATACTTCTTACACGGCTGCCGCCCATTGTATCGGGATAAAGCTCTCTGAACCCCGCAAAGCCAAGTGTTACGGCTGCGGGCACTATCCTTGATGCTGGAACGGAATCGGTTGTCAGCTCAGATGCGAGCTTTTCTCTGTCTATCGCCCATGCCACTGCTTTTCTTGCCTGTAAATCTCCCGCAAAAACAGAGTCGGGCGAAAATATAAGCATTGTTGTACCGCATTCATACTCCTTGCAGTCATAGTTTTTCTGCATTGATTTGTCATATTCGTCATGACTCATTACAGAAAAGCCGTCGGTAAGCACATTTTCTTCACTTTCAAAGCTCTCTCTGTCGTCTGTGATCGCTATGCTCACGGTGCGGGGAAACGTTTCGTAGCCCTCTTTGGAATTTTCGGCAATACGCTCCAGATAGATATGATTTTCCGTCCAGTAGGGGTCATAATTCCAGTCGGTAATGTAAAATGCTCCGCAACCGTAGGTATCCTCCGCCGAAAGTCCGTATCTACCCTGTGCAGACAAAAATAATTCTTCATTGCAGGGAGATGCGGACGGGTGGGCAAGCTTCTTCAAAAATTCACAGTCGGGTTTTTCAAGCTCAATTGTAAGTGTATGCTCGTCCGATGCATGAACGCCCAGAGCCGTAACAGGTCTTTCTCCGCTAAAGACTGCTCCGCTGTTTTTTATATCAGAATAACGCTCCCTGTGAGGTGAATCGGTGCTGCGGCTGAAAATCCGCCTGAACGCAAATTCATAATCATAAGCCGTCAGCGGCTGTCCCCCGCCGCTTATTCCCTGCCAGACAAGACCGTCACGGAGTGTAAATGTGTAGGTAAGTCCGTCCTCTGACAGGGTATAGCTCTCAGCTGCACCCATGACCGCTTCTCCCTCGGAGTTTATGTCGGTAAGAGTGGCGTAGATGTTGCGGATAACAAAATAGGACTCCCTGTCGGCTGCAAGCTGGGGATCAAGATTTTTCGGGTCGGAGGGTATTACTGCATAAAAGCTGCCGTCCGCTCCGTCCTCCTCCTTGCATGACGAAAGTGACGCCGTGATGAGGGCGGCGCCCAGTAAACATATCAGTCTGATCGTTTTTGTTCGCACTTAGTCACCTGCGTTCTCTAAAGAAGTCAGAAATGCTTCTATCTGCTTATTTACAGCGTCCGGACAGTCTGTATTTGAATTATGGGCAGCGCCCTTTATCGTAATTAACGGAAATCCTGTTTTCCTGCTCCAAAGACGGTTATACGCCTTTACCTTGCCTGTATTGTCCTTCTCCCCTATGATAAGAAGAACGGGACAGGTTATTTCAAGATCGCAGTTATCCTCGATAAAGCCTGCATAGCCTATACCCATTAACCGGCATAATTCGTCCTTTCCATAGGGAGCAAGCATTGACAGCATATTGTCATATCCGTCCTTTGTGGCGGTGTTCTGCTTTGCTATCGCCTTTTTCATTGCTCCCAAGGGGTATAAATGCGCCAGCCGTTCAACCTGCCTGAGCCAGAAAAAATCCGATCCTGAATAGTACTCCTTTCCGTATGGGGTACTGTCAATTGATATAAATGCGGACACTATATCCGGATAACGCTTAATGACTGCCTGAGTAATAAATCCGCCCATTGACTGACCGATAAATACGGCACGGTCAATTTCCTCGGCTTCAAAGATCGCCCTGACCGATAAAGCGGCTTTTTCATAATCAAAATTGCGGAAGGGTCTTGATCTTCCGTGTGCGGGTGCGTCCCAGAGTAAAATATTACAGTTGTCCTTAAAATAATCATATTGATGACGGAACATGGTATGGTCACCTGTCATTCCGTGAAGAAAAAACAGCACTCTTTTATTCTTGTCCCATTGCTCCGAAATCTGATAATAAACCTTGCCGTTTTCTGTTACGATAAATTTTTCTGTCATATAACACAACCCCTTACTGCCCGCACAACTATGGGCAATATCATGTCAGAATAAAGTTAACCGAGTCACTATCCGAATGTCCGGAATTTACTTACAAATGAACTGACTGCGGGGTCGCCCCTAAGAGTTTCAGACACTCCATTAAGGCAAATGAAAGTTACCGAGTCACTATCTGAATGCCCGGACTTTACTTACCAACGACCTGTGTGCGGGGTCACCCCTAAGAGTTTCAGACACTCCATTAAAGCAAATGAAAGTTACCGAGTCACTATCTGAATGCCCGGACTTTACTTACCAACGACCTGCGTGCGGGGTCACCCCGCCTGCGTGCAGGGTCACTCTGCTATGCATACCGTTCCCTCCGAAAGAGAACGCTTTACATCTATAAGCCGCTGATTTTTGCTGCCCCTGAATTTTAAGGTAAGATCACGCAAAGACTGCACATATGCACCGTCAATCAGGATATCCGTTACACCTAACAGCTCCCTGTATCCGTTTTCTTCATCACAATGGGACAGAAGATATTCAAATGTATATCCTGTGTAGGTGACAACATTAAGCCCCCTGTTTACGATCTCCGCTCCCAGCTCTGCCAATGCTGACGCCTGACAGAACGGCTCCCCTCCGCTGAATGTCACTCCGTCAAGAAGCGGATTCGCTGTAATTTTGTCCAGTATCTCCCCCAATGTCATATCCTCTCCGCCGTCAAAGGCGTGAGTCTGAGGATTGTGACAGCCCTCGCAATTGTGGGGGCAGCCCTGTACAAATACGGTAAGCCTTATTCCCGGTCCGTCTACGATAGAATCGTTTACCAGTCCTGCAACACGCAGGATCCTGCTTCTGTTCATCTTTACACTTCCAAATCAATTTATGCGGTGATCCGACAGACAAGAGCCTGTCCGCTCCCCCATGCCGCTGTGATCATAATCGTTATCCGATGCCTAAGCGGCGGTCAGGGGGTGGTGAACAGGCTCTCATATTTTTTGCTTTCCAATGCTCCGAAAGAGCCTGAAATTTAACCGCAGCAGCTTATTCTCTTTATCCTCTCTGTCATATAGCCGTGCTCCTCCTCACGTCTGCCGCATTTGGGGCATACATCATTGATGATACCTGTATAGCCGCAGACGGGATCACGGTCTACGGGGTGATTTATTGAGCCGTAGCCTATGCCCGATTCCTTCATGCAGCGCACTACCTTTTCAAATGCGTCAAGATTGTTGAGAGGATCTCCGTCAAGCTCTACGTAGCTTATATGCCCTGCATTCGTAAGCGCATGATAGGGCGCTTCTATCTTTATTTTCTCAAAGGCGCTGATCGGATAGTAGACGGGTACATGGAAGGAATTGGTATAGTAATTCCTGTCCGTTACGCCCTCTATCTCACCGAACAGCTTTTTGTCTATGCGGACAAACCGCCCCGAAAGTCCCTCTGCGGGTGTGGCAAGCAGAGTATAATTCATGCCCGTGCGGACTGTTTCCTCGTCCATGCGCTCTCTCATTCTTGTGATGATCTCAAGACCTAATGCCCGTGCCTCCTCGTCCTCACCGTGATGCTTGCCGATAAGGGCTTTAAGGCACTCTGCAAGACCGATAAAGCCTACCGACAGAGTTCCGTGCTTGAACACCTCGCCTACGGTATCATCAGGTCCTAATTTATCCGAATCTATCCATATTCCCTGTCCCATAAGGAAAGGAAAATTCCTGACAGTTTTCTGCGCCTGTATCCTGTATCTGTCCATAAGCTGCTTGCAGCAAAGATCCATTATCTCTTCAAGACTGTCAAAAAATGCTCCTACATTATGATCCGCTTTTATGGCAAGCCTCGGAAGATTTATTGAGGTAAAGCTCAGATTTCCCCTTCCTGTTACGATCTCCCTTGTGGGATCGTAATAATTACCGATAACTCTTGTGCGGCAGCCCATGTAGGCTACCTCGGTGTTATAGTCGCCGGGCTTATAATATTTCAGATTATAGGGTGCATCTATAAATGAAAAATTGGGGAAAAGTCTTTTTGCGGATACCCTGCACGCCAGTTTGAACAGATCATAGTTAGGCTCGCCCGGATTATAGTTTATCCCCTCTTTGATCTTGAAGATGTGTATGGGGAAAATCGGCGTTTCTCCGTTGCCGAGACCCGCTTCATTTGCAAGGAGAATGTTTTTTATCACCATTCTGCCTTCGCTTGATGTGTCAAGTCCGTAGTTTATTGACGAAAATGGTACCTGCGCTCCTGCACGGCTGTTCATGGTGTTCAGATTGTGGATAAGCGCTTCCATTGCCTGATAGGTTGCTCTGTCTGTTTCCTTGGCGGTATTCTTTGCGGTATACTCCTGTACACGGTCGGCAATCGCCTCGTCTACATATTGGAGCAGCTTTTCATGCTCCGCTTCCCTGTAACCGTTATTGTTATCGAGAACGGGGTAAATATTCTTCTCCTCCTGTATCTCCTTTGCGATCCTGTCGGCTATTTCCTCGCCGTTGTCAAGAAGTCCCATCATTTCAAGACAGCGGGCTATATTGTATACATATCTGTGACGGTATGTCTTTTTTACGCCCTCGGTCATGGCATAGTCAAAGTTCGGTATGCTCTGACCGCCGTGCTGGTCGTTCTGGTTGGACTGTATGGCGATGCAGGCAAGCGCTGCATAGCTGGATATATCGTTAGGCTCTCTGAGATATCCGTGACCTGTGGAAAATCCTCCCTTGAAAAGCTTTATAAGATCTATCTGACAGCAGGTGGAGGTAAGGGTGTAATAATCAAGATCATGGATATGTATGTCGCCCTCGTTGTGAGCCTTTGCTACCTTTTTGTCAAGTATATACATTTCATAAAACTGCTTTGCGCCCTCAGAACCGTATTTGAGCATGGTTCCCATGGCAGTATCGCCGTTGATGTTGGCATTTTCACGCTTGATGTCGCTGTCCTTAGCGGGCTTGAAGGTCAGATCCTCGTAGATCTTCATAAGACGGGTATTCATTTCCCTTGCTCTTGTCCTGTCCGAACGGTAGAGAATATATGCCTTTGCCGTTCTTGCATGACCCTCCTCAACAAGCACCTTTTCCACAAGATCCTGTATCTGCTCTACTGTGGGCGTGCTTCCTCTGCCGTAGGTCTCCTCGCAAAGATCGCAGACCTTGACAGCTAACTTTTCCGATGTTTCATAATCCGTGCCGCCTACTGCCTGCGCCGCCTTGTAGATAGCCTTTGCGATCTTTTCAATATTAAAGGTATCTTTTCTTCCGTCTCTTTTGACGATATGTGTTATCATATTTATATTCTCCTTTGGCAAAAACACTACATATAGTATTTTTATGTATGCTAAATTATAGTATATAGTATTTCCTCTCTCTTGTCAACACTCTGCAATGACAAAAAAAGATATTTTTTTTGTGTAATTTGCACCTTGACAAACGACAATTTTTAGCTTTTTCCATTTTAAACCATATGTACTATGGATAACTGTATGATTTTATAAAAAGAACTGAATTTTATTTGCAATTTATCTTTATTTTTCGGAAAAATTGTGATATAATAGAAATTGAACCAATTTTTTACCGTTTACGGAGGTCATTATGGCTGAGATCATCATAAGCCCGGACGATATGAACAGCATCATCTCCCTTTTCGGGAAATTTGACGAGAACGTAAATATACTGCAAAGACAATATAATGTTTCTATCCTCGGCAGAGGAAACGATATCCGCATAAGCGGAGATGACGGCAATGTTAAAAAAGCTGCGGCGGCGGTCAATGCTCTTCTGGAGCTTACCAAAAAGGGTGAGCCTGTCAATGAACAGAATATGAGATATATCTTTTCAATGGTGGAGGAGGATTCCCTCGAAGAGGCTGTCAGGCTCACTGACGGCGGGATCTGCGTCACTTCCTCGGGGAAGGTGGTAAGGGCAAAGACCATCGGTCAGAAAAAATATGTGGACGCTATCTCGGAAAATACCATAGTTATGGGGATAGGTCCTGCGGGTACGGGTAAAACCTATCTTGCGGTGGCAATGGCTGTAAAGGCTTTCAAGGCTCACGAGATAAGCAGGATAATCCTAACACGTCCTGCTGTGGAGGCAGGCGAAAAGCTGGGATTTCTGCCCGGAGATCTTCAGAATAAGGTAGACCCTTATCTGCGCCCGCTTTACGATGCACTTTTTGATATGATGGGTGCGGAAAATTTCTCCAGACATATGGAAAAGGGCAGCATTGAGGTCGCTCCCCTTGCTTATATGAGAGGACGCACGCTGGACGATGCCTTTATTATCCTTGATGAAGCTCAGAATACTACCCGGGAACAGATAAAAATGTTTCTCACACGCTTAGGATTTAACAGCAAAATGGTCATTACGGGGGATATTACTCAGATAGATCTTCCGGATACAAGAAAATCGGGACTTGTTGATGCTATGAATATCCTCAAAGGCATAGACGGAATTGCTGTTACACGATTTACAGACAAGGACGTTGTCCGTCACAGACTGGTGCAGGATATAATCAAAGCCTACGAAAAGGCGTATGCGGAAAAAAGATAATTTTTTTGAAAGGTGCGGTTATTTATGCCTAAACTCAAGGTGTACATCAGAAACGATCAGAAAGATGTCAGGATACCTGTGGGACTGCGTCTGCTGGTACGCAAATGCTGCGCTGCCGTACTCTCCTATGAACACTTTGAAAATGATGCGGAGGTCAGCGTGTCCTTTGTAAATAATAAACAGATAAGACAGCTGAATCGTCAGTTCAGAAACAAGGACAAGCCTACAGACGTTCTCAGCTTTCCTCTGGGCGAAAACGGTCAGTACGACATCGATCAGGAAACAGGTGCGCTGCTGCTGGGAGATGTGGTAATATCTATGGAAACGGCTGTAAAGCAGGCAAAGACCTACGGTCACTCCTTAGAGCGGGAGGTAGGATTCCTGACAGTTCATTCCATGCTCCACCTTTTAGGCTACGACCATGTGACCTCCGCTCTTGATGCAGCCAATATGCACGAAAAGGAAGAAGCGATACTTACGGCACTCGGTATCTCACGGGATATGACTTTTACCAATGGCTGACAGTCTGAGAAAATTTTTCCGCTCCTTCGGATTTGCCGCAGAGGGAATAGTATATGCGGTAAGGCATGAGAGAAATTTCCGCTTTCATCTTTGCGCTGCTGTTACGGTGATGCTGCTGTCGTCTGTCTATGACCTTTCAAAAGCGGAAAAATGCATACTCATTCTCTGCATTGGCTCGGTACTTGCTGCGGAGCTTTTCAATACTGCTGTGGAAAGGGCGGCTGACCTGAAGGGCAGCACCTCCCCTCTTGCAAAGGCGGCTAAGGACTGCGCTGCGGGCGGAGTATTGGTGTGCGCGGCGGCTGCTGCTGTTTGCGGCATTGTTATACTTTATGACAGGGATATAATTCTTTTTACGGTCCGGAAAATACTCTCCTCTCCCATATATATAACGGGGGCGGTCTTATACACATTCGCTGCGCTTTTCTTCATTTTCGGAACAAATACCAAAAAATAACAGGAGATCTATATGGATACAAAATCGGTTTTCGTTACTATTGCAGGACGTGCCAATGCGGGCAAGTCCTCTCTGCTCAATGCCCTTGTGGGCGAAAAAATCGCTATGGTCACAGATAAGCCCCAGACTACCCGTACAAGAATAACGGGCGTTCTTACAAAGGGCGAGATACAGTATGTCTTTATTGATACCCCCGGCATACAAAAGGCAAGAAACAAGCTGGGTGAGCATATGAACAGGGCGGTAAAGGATTCGGCGGCGGATATAAATGCTGTGATCTATATGGCGGACGTTACTAAAAAGATAAGTGATATTGATGTAAAGGCTATCGAAGGCTTTAAGGCGGCAAATATCCCGATGATACTGCTGCTCAATAAAACAGATCTTCTTGACGATAAGACCCGTATTGCGGGAAAGATCGCCGAATTTTCCGCTTTATCCGAATTTCTGAGCGTTATCCCCATAAGCGTTAAGGACAGGGACGGGCTGGATATACTTACAGATGAGATAACTGCACTTGCCGTCCCCTCTCCTCACTACTTTCCCGATGATTCCGTTACGGATCAGCCCGAAAAGGTCATTATGTCTGAGATCATCAGAGAAAAGATCATGTTGCTGATGAGAGACGAGATCCCTCACGGTATTGCGGTAACAGTTGAGGAACTAAACGAAAGCGTCACAAGAAACGGCGAGGACATACTCAATATATCTGCCGTGATATACTGCGAAAAAGCCTCCCATAAAGGCATGATAATCGGAAAAAACGGCACTATGCTCAGAGAGATAGGCAGTCTTGCACGCATGGAGCTTGAAGAGTTTTTCAGAATAAAGGTCAATCTATCGCTCTGGGTCAAGGTAAAGGAGGACTGGAGAAACAGAGAGGGACTTATACGCAATTTCGGTCTTGACTGATTTTTCCGAAAATATAAAACAAGAGACGGGAAGCGGGATCCTGTGATCCCATACCTTACTTCCTGCCTCTTTTTTTCATTATAGCTGCTGTTTTTTGCGGCTACTTTTATTCCTCTATCTGTTTGCCGAGGAACTGCGCTGCCGCCTGTATCAGATTCTTCTGAACCTCTGTTGCCGCAGATGCCTCCCCTGTACCCGGGGCAAGAAATGCCACCGCTCCCGTCACATCTCCTGCCGAAAGTATGGGCGTGCAGGCAATGGCGGGACGGTCTATGCCCTCTACCGGGAATACCTTAACATCGTCTGAAGAGGAGTAAATATAATTCCTGCGGTGTTCAAGATACTCTTCAAGTCCCTGTGATACCCGCCTTTCGTTAAACTCCTTCTTCTGAACTCCTGCCACGGCTACCACATGATCTCTGTCAAATACTACTGTGGGGCAGTTTGCAAGCTTTGTCATTACCTCTGCCACCTGTGCTGCCGACTGTGACATCTCGTTTATTGCCGAATATTTTTTAAAAATAACCTCTCCGTCGGAGCTTGTGTAGATCTCAAGAGGGTCGCCCTCTCTGATCCTCATGGTTCTGCGTATCTCCTTAGGTATGACTACTCGTCCGAGGTCGTCTATTCTTCTGACGATACCTGTTGCTTTCATAATTATTTTCCATCCTTTCCGAGCCTTGACTTTTTTATTTTTGGGCTCAGCTCGTCACTGATTATATTTTTTCTCAGATAGGGTAGATTATTCATATTTTGTATGTCCATATTTTCTCATTGCCGGAATTAAATTTTTTTCCGGTCGAATGATTTTAGAGGTTATTGATATTTATAGCTTTTTTGTTATCAAAACGCTCCGTACCGAACAGACGGTAACGCTTTTCTGCGCCGCTGTCCTCAATAACTATCTCAAGATTGCAGAGTGCGGGTATATCGTCTGTGATGTCAAGATATATTCTTTTTCCGTCTTTGGTAATACTTCCTGTACCAATACCTGCTTCGTCCTCACCGATAAGCCGGTCTGATTCCACAGTATAGTATGTATCCTCTCCATAAACGCTAAAGAGCATTGAACAGCTGACGGGGTCAAATTCAGCAGCATACATATTGTCATTTCTTGTCAGGAGAAAAAATTTCCTGCCGATCGTATCATCGGAATACATACCGAATTTATCGGGGTCGGGGCTGTCGGTATGGTGGTTAATATCAGTAAGTATCATGCAACTTCCGCTGAATTCATATCGTGAAAACGCCGCCTGATAAATTATCTTCTGCTGCGATATGCTGTAAATATACAGTATATTCTTATCTCCCCACGGCACTGCTACAGCTGCAGTATCATCATCAATTTCAGCTGCCGTACACCTGCTGCCGTCCTCTCTGTCAAGATAAATGCTGTGTTCTAAGCCGCTTATACCGGGTGAGCTTCGGTACAGATAATGTGCAGGGTACCCGACTGCCTTTTCACTGACAGCGTTCACAAAATCAATATATTCCTCCTGTGTAATGTAACATTCATAAGCACTGTTCGATGATATGAGAGAAATAAAATACCGTTCATATCCGTCTGCTGCCTTGCCTCTGTTTACCGAAAAAACGGTCTTGCCCGCTTCGGACATGGCTTCATCGGGATAAAGGGATACTTCCCTTGATACAATGCTTTCCTTGTCAAGCTCCTCTGATATGCTGCCCGCATAACGTACGTGTCGGGTTTTTACAAGAGTATCAAGAAGGGTTCTTACCTCATCATCACGGAATATCACATCTCTTCCGCCGTACACAGTTTTAGCTGACCCATAATCGCTTTTCAGGAAAGCGTTTACTGCGGGATCGGTATTATTTGTTTCTTCAACAGCAGCTTCTCCCAATGATATCAATTTGTCATATTCCTTTTTTGCAAGTTCAAAAAAATATATATCCGGATCAGTGTTCATCTGTATATAATATTTGTCCGCATCTGTAGTGATAATATACATCTGAATCCCGTACTCATCGTGCAGGCTCTCATTTACCGCAAATGACATGGAGAAAATATTATCCGTAATAACGCTGCCCTCCTGCTCACAGGAAACCTTATCCATATCAATAATTGCATTTACGAATTTATCCATGCACTCTCCCCCGGGCTGCTCTGCCGCTGTGCCATTGATATAAAACGGCAAATTCCTGCTGTCGGTAAACTGTTCCTTGTTTAATATATCATGAGAGGATATGCCTATCTTTCCTATGCTGTTATCATTATTCACCACTGATTTTGCGGCAATGATTATTTTGTCAAGATCGCTTTCGGAGATTCTGTACATTCTGAGATCATTTTTGTCATTCATAGCATATGCACCGAAATAACTGCCCGTATCGTCACCGAATACTGCAAGCCCCTTGTCCTTTGTTTCAATACGTATACAGTCCGTAAGGTCAATGTCAATTTTCTCCCTTTTCCTGTCCACATAAATATGCTCCATGACATCGGCAATACGGGATATATCCTCATCGGCTATACTGCTCCCCGAAATGCTCACACCTCCGTCAAGGCTTATATTTTCGGCTTCAAAAATATTTACACGCTTATTCGCCGAAAGAAGAATTGTTGCACATATCACTGCACAGCCGCAGATAAGAGAGATCCACAAAGCAGGCTTTCTAAAGCTCAGAACATTTTTTATCCTGCCCTTTATGCCGCTTTCACCAAAGCAGGCGGTAAAGAGAGCGGCTTTTTGTGCTGAGATGTCAAGAAGCGTCTGCGAATAATCCGCACGCTCCTTTACGCTCATTTTTGCAGTAACCGCTTCATCGCAGGACATTTCCATATCCTGTTCGCAAAGGGAAAATGCGATCCACACAAGAGGATTTATCCAGTGAATACACAATGCAATGTACATGAGCAGCTTTATCACATTATCCCCACGCATAAGATGCGTGCGCTCGTGAAGCAGGATATATTTGCGGCGGCTGTGGGGAACAGCTGCGGGTATATATATTTTCGGGCGGATAATTCCCATAATAAAACCGTTGTCAACACTATCTGAAGCATATATCCTCCCAGAAAGACGCACTGCACCTTTCAGCCGTGAATTGAGCCTTACAAGTGAAATGATACCCCGCAGTGCCATGACCGCCGCACCTGCGCACCAGATAAGTGAAATTACGAAAAAGGGTGTAAACGTGAAATTCTTTTCCTCCGGCTGTTCCGATTCGGGCAGAACCGTTTCCGTGGGGACAATCTCACGGGGTAAAGCTGTCTGCGGATATGTATAAAACTCCTCTGTCGGGAAATCTGCCGCCCTGTCTGCGGGTACGATATTTTCATCGGTAGTGTCAGGAAAATGCATATAAATATTATCCGATGAGGGCATCGGGGAAACGGCATTTTCCGTTTCGGGTACGGGCATTTCACGGACAGTTTCCTGTGCAGTGTCAATATCTGAAATTTCCACAGGGGCAAGTCCTACGGGCAGCACCAGAGCAAAGGGACACAAGAGCCTTAAAAGCACTGCCGTCCAGAGAATATAGGAATTTATCTTCGGTACACGTCTTAGCAAGAATCTTAGAATTATCACTGCTGCTATAACAATTGAGGCAGCTATGCTCATAGATATTACACGGGAAAATATCTCTGTGATGAGCATATTATCACCCCCTTCTGTACTCGTCAATGAGCTGCTGCAATTCGTTCAGATCGTCCTCCGACAGCTTTTTTCTTCCCGCAAAGGCGGCAAGGAAACGGGGCAGAGAACCGCCGTAGCTTTCATTTACCAGCTTTTCTCCTTTCATGGCGGCAAGCTCCTGTTTTGTAATGACTGTTTTTACTATTCCCCCCTCATTTTTGAAAAAGCCCTTGTCACAAAGACGTTTGAGCATGGTATAGGTGGTGGATTTTTTCCAGTCAAATTCACTTGCGCAAAGTCCTACCAGTTCACCCGAGGGTATCCCCTCTCTGCCGCTTTTTTCCCAGATAAGCTCCGCAAAACGGCTTTCCATTTCTCCTAAAAGTATGTTCATGTTAATTGCTCCTTTCTTTTGGTCTAATAGCGTTAAACCTGTCTTTATTTTTAGTCTAACACAATTAGACCGATTTGTCAAGGGATTTTTGAAAAAAATTTTTGTGATATGGTAAAAACCTGTTTTGTATACTAATCTGCCGCAGGTATACAAAACAGGCTCTTTATTATTTTATATTTTTATTTCTGTGAGCGGGAGAAAATGCAGAGCTGTATCTGAAATTCAGCAAAAGAAATGTAAAGAAAATAAGTATTACCGAAACGCTCATTAGTGAATACTTTTCATGAAAGCTCCCCGATGACATGGAAAACAGATAAAGATTTTTAAGTTCCTTTTTTAGAGCAAAATTTGAAATGTAAAAAATCATTCCGACCATATACCCCGCCGCCGTGTTTTCGCATACTCCCGCAAAGAAAAATCCCAATGCACCGAGAAACAGTGCGGAGCTGTATCCTCCGATAAAATGACGAAACGTTACCTTATCCTCGGAGCAGTACATGAAAATTGTAAAAATGCCGTATATTGCTGCCAACGCTAAAAGAGAATATAAAAGTCTTACAAAGCAGACTTCAAGATGTTCTGTTCTTTTTGAGCGTATCAGGTCACGGATATTTTCGTCCTGTTCGGGGTAAAAAACAGGAGTCAGAAGTATAAGCCCCGTAAGGGACAGAAACATTTCAAGAGGCTGTGCAGACCCCTCGGCGTTCAGCGATGATATTCCGAATATAACGGGGGTAAGAAATGCAATAATCAGCGCAAGCAGAAAATGGGACTTGAAATGATGCCGTATGTTAATGCCTGCGACTGCCAACAGACAGTTTAGCTTCACTTAAAGCTCCCCTCCTCTTCATTTCAAAAATTACTGCCGTAAGTACAGCAGCCGCAATGGAAAGCACCGTAAAGAAAATTCGGTTTACCGCAATATTATCCCATTGAGCATTGAACACATCATATCCTAAAAGTGAATTGTGCCGCATAACAAGTGTAAGCTTTCCGATATTTCCCGTAAGACCTCCCGCTGCTCCTATGGTGCTTATAAACCACCATGCTCCCTGTACAAAAACTGCCGTCAGTCCCGATGATATTTCCGTAACAAGCATTCCCACAGAGGAGGCTGTCATTATGTCGGGAAGAAGCCAGAATAATGCGTATCTTATAAACGCTGTGCTGTCAAGGTCATTGTCGGGATAATGACTCTTTACCTCGAAAAATGCAAGGATCGAAGTGATAAGCACGGGTATGAACATACTGCTTACCATTGCGGCATATCTTGTGAAAATCAACTTTAAAGAGGATATTTTTCTTGAATAAACAAGCTGCTCCATATGCACTCTCCTGTCACGTTCGGAAACGTAGACTGCAATAAACACGGGAAGTATGGAAAGATCTATACCGAGATAATCACAGTAAAGCCGTGCATATGCTGCAGTTATCCTGTCGTCATGGAGAAAATGCTCATACTCAGCCAGAGCGTCCTCGTAGGTCTTATCCGCAAGGGAAAAATTTTCCACAATAAAATCATCGCTGTAACGTGAACCGCCGCCGATGAGACTGTCCGCCTGCCGCATAAGCTCACGAAATTCCTCATATGTAAGATCATCGGGAATATGTATTTCAGGAATATTAGGTTCTGTGTAGCTGATAACTCCGTTATCGTCCATAACATACCCGCCGCTTTCATAATCCTCAAAGGAGTCAAGATCGGCAGGACTTATTCCCGTTATCCTTTCAATTATTTCACCAAGCTTTCGCTTTTTTCTGTCTGTAAGCCTTACCTCCTTATAAAATCCGTAGGGATATGCACGAAAGATGCCAGAAAGATATTCGTCCACAAGACCCTGTGCAGCCGCAGGCATGAGAAGTTCCGGTTTTTCCACGGCAACAGTCCCGTAGCTTTCAAGTCCGGGGACAGGCTTTTCAAGAGGACGGCTGCAATCGGCTTGAAATTGTGAAAAGTAAACAATAAATAACGTAAGACAGTAGATAACAAAGGTAACCGAAAAAATTACCTTTTTACATTCCCTGAAAAACAGCATTATTCTTTCCCTCCCGAAACATCACAGCCGCTGCTGTAAAGGCAGTACATATATGCGTCCTCCACATTGGGACGGGCAGCGGCAATGCCCTGAAGAGCGGGCATATTATCCGAAATAATGCGGACAGTTGTAAATTCGTTCTGCGCAAGCATACCCGTAACAATGAATTTTTCCTTTATGAGCGGAAGATATTTTTTGTTTACGTTTATGGTAAATACCTTTCCCGATGCATTCTGAAGAAGTTCGGGTACAGTACCCTGCCACAGTATCTGTCCGTCATTCATAATGGCAATTTTCTCGCAGGCGGCTTCAATATCTCCCACGATGTGAGTTGACAGGATAACGATGCGCTCCTCCGCCACCTCGCAGAGAAGATTGCGGAAACGTATTCTTTCCTCGGGATCAAGACCTGCGGTGGGTTCATCAACGATGAGTACCTGCGGGTCATGAAGCAGCGCCTGCGCTATACCGAGACGGCGTTTCATTCCCCCCGATAAAGCGCCGAATTTCTTGTTTCTCTGTTCATACAGATTGACACGTTTAAGAAGCATTTTTATCCGCTTTTCCCGCAGCGGCTTTTCTGTCTGTGAAAGCAAACCCAGATAATCAAGACACTCCTGCACCGTCATTGACGGGTACATGGAAAAATCCTGCGGAAGATAGCCCGTAATACTGCGTATCTCCCTTGCTTCACTTATGGGAATACCGCATACCGTTATGCTGCCCCCCTCAATGCCGTGAAGTGCTGCAAGGCATTTCATAAGCGTTGTTTTTCCTGCGCCGTTGCGCCCGAGCAGACCGAACATTCCTTGGTTTATGGTGAGGGTGACATTCTTAAGAGCCTGTTTTTTTCCGTAGAATTTGTCTGCGTTTCTTATCTTGATCTTGTTGTCCATAGTATACTTCCTTTCAAAAAAAATAGCACGGTCCGAAGAACCATGCTGTTATGATATAACATATTTTTCAATCTTTTATCAAATCCGCAGCTATTTACATAAAAATTTTGCGGTGACTTTTCCTCCTTTTTCGTTATTTTCAACAGTAAGATCTCCCCCGCACCTTTCACATATGATACGGCAGATATAAAGTCCCGCTCCGAAATTCAGCTTTTCCGTTTCCTTTTGCGCCCCCGAAAACGGCTGCAAACCATTTTTAAGAATATTCTCCGAAAATCCCTTTCCGTCGTCAGCAACGGAAATTATCAACATACTGTCGGATATACCGCAGCAGACCGTAACGCTTTTTTCGGCATAACGCACAGCGTTTTTCAACAGCTCCTCACAGACCCGCTCTGCAAGCTCCCTGTCAATAAAAAGCGTTTTGTTTTCATCAGGAGCGGCAAGCGCAAATTTTTCACCGCACACACTTTCTCCCTTTTCGGAAAGCATTCCGATAATTTCCTTTAATGTAACATTCTGCTTTTGGGGAACAATATCCTCTGCCGTACACACATCATTCATTCTCACGGTAAAATGCTCCAGTCTTGCGATCTGCCCTTTCATCATAACAATGGCAGACAAGAGCTTTTCCTCTGAGATCCTGCCGTCAGGAACATATTTTTCCAAAAGCTCCGCATATCCTTTAAGCACTGTCAGAGGTGTGCGAAGTTCATGAGAAAATGCACTGTTTATACGTTTGCGCTCCTCCAATGACCGCCACATTTCAAGATTGTTTTTATAAAGCTCTGAACGCATTTCATCAAATGCGCTGCACAGCATACCCAGTTCATTGTCTTTTTTGTATCCGACAGTAAAATCAAGGCGGTTATCGGCGATCATGCGGGACGCTTCCATAAGTACGGATATAGGCTCTTTAAGCTCCCTGCGATAAAATAATAATCCCGCAGCGGCACAGCAGCCCACTACCCACAAGGGCATGAGCAGATACTGAGCATAGCAGATAAGCCAGTATCCCAGATAAGGCAGCAGTGTAGCTTTGGATAATGGTACCGGCCTCCCTGTCCGTACAATTACGTCAGCAGTTTCAAGCTCGGGATCATAGGTAATGATATAACCGATGTCATCGGTAAAATTGCCGTATTTTTCCGTGTATATCTCCTGCATAACATTCGTTCCGTGACCTATTATAAACATTCCGATAAATGCTGCGATCATGCAGAAAGGAATATACCCGATCAGACTCCATTTCAGTGAGCGATGACCCTTTACCTTTTCCATCTGTAGCCCATTCCCCATACTGTTTCTATGTGGTATTCCTCGTCAAATTCCGACAGCTTTGCACGTATACGGCGGATATGCTCCGCAATTACGCTGCTGTCCCCGTCAGAATCGTATCCCCATATTCTTTCATATATCCTTTCCTTGTCAAACACCTGTCCGCAGTTTACCGATAAAAGCTCAATGATACGATATTCCTTTACTGCAAGATGAATTTCCGTATCCCCTGCCGAAACTGTCTTTGCATTATAATCAATTGTCAGATCCCCGAAAAAGCGCACATTTGACTGCACACGCACCCTGTGATCTCGGCGGATATGGGCGTTTACTCTTGCCCCTAACTCGTCAAGGGAAAAGGGCTTTATAATATAATCGTCGCCGCCCGAGGCAAAGCCCGAAATTTTATCCCTGTCCTCCACTCTTGCTGTAAGAAAAAGTATAGGGCAGGTTACATGATCCCTTATTTTCCGACATACGTTAAGTCCGTCCATGTCGGGCATATTTACATCAAGCAGGATAATATCGGGAGAATGAGCCGCTTTTTCAATTGCCTGTGTACCCGAATATGCGGTCATTACAAGATAGCCGCCCAGTTCAAAATAATCCCTTAGCAGGCTTACCACATCTTCTTCATCATCTGCCACCAATATTTTGTACATAAGCGATACCTCACATCATTTTTTACTATGATAATGAATAATTATCAACCTTTTATCAACTCTGAGCCTGCTCTCACAGAAAATCTGCAAAAATTACGCAGCTTTATATGTATAAATTCGTACATTCTCCCATGAAAACAAGCTCTTACACTCAGAGCCTGTTTAAGTATCCTTAAAATTGCGATGAGGATACATAAACAGGCTCAGAAAACAATATGACGGAAAATTCGGACGGGATTATCAGAACACAGCTGTAAAAACGGTGGAATTTTCCTCCGAATGAGCGGTAAGAGTGCCGCCGTGTCTTTCAGCGATAGCCCTTGCTATGGCAAGACCCAGCCCGAATCCTCCCGTATCAGTGCTGCGGGACAGATCAGTCCTGTAGTATCTGTCAAAGATCCGTTCAAGCTCCTCGGGAGGGAGAGGAGAACCGCTGTTCTCCACAGAAAGCCTTATCCTGCCCCTTGTGCGTTTCAGTGAAACACGGATATGTGCGCCCTCCTCTGAGTGCTTGACCGCATTATCGGTAAGAATAGAGATCATACGGGAAATGCTTTCCTTTTCTCCGTTCATACTGATCCCCTTGTCTATATCGGCGGTAATGGTCTTGCCCTGTTCAAAAGCATAGGCGTCCATTGAAAGGCACACCCCCTCCGCAGTTTCGGAAAGGTCAAACTCGGTCCTGACAGGAGCGGTATTCTGCTCCTCACGGGAAAGATAAAGCATTTCGGCAATAAGTCTGCTCATTCGGTCAGCCTCCTCACGTATAAAGCCGAACCATTTTTCCTGAGATCTGACCGTTTTGTCGGGATCGGCTGTTATCACGTCAAGATTTGCGCCAATGACCGTAAGCGGCGTTTTCAGCTCATGAGAGGCATTTGTAAAGAATATTTTCTGTCTGTTCCATGCGTCCTCTATAGGCACTACAGCCCATTTTGAAAGCAGCACCGAAAGCCCGAACAGCACGGCAAGCCCCGGAAGAGCGATCATTACAAGAATTGCAAGAAGTCTGCTCATGGAGGATATTTCGCTTGTCCTGTCTGCAAGCACAATGCTTTTTCCCCTTTCCTCCTCATATACCCTGTAACGGTAGGAGGAATCCTCCGATGATATAACCCCCTCCCTGCCGCCCTGAGCCGTTATCTCCTGAGCGGCGGCGATCATGGCGGGGTCACGGTCGCTGCTGTCTGTCATTTCGTCATTCTCACCGAATATGCGGGGCTGACTGTAAAATATGCTTGTCACATTATCCTCTGTGTCAAGGCAGATCTTCACCCAACCCGAGGAAAATCCTGCGGGGTTATGCAGACCGGGCATACCTCTGCCCTCAAACTCTATTTCCGGAGGAGCGTCCCCTCTTGCAGTATCATCATGGATAGGACGCTCCTCACCCTCCTCAACGTGAGATGCCATATTGAAAAGCCTGTCCGTCTGCCGCAGCTCCGAACGGTACATGGAAATATAGATAGCCGTTTCCATGCCTAAGAGCAGAAGTCCCGTAAGCAGCATAAAAACGGCAATAAAACGCCGTCTGAGTTTTTTTATCATACTTCCTCCGTCAGCATATAGCCGATACCCCTCATGGTCCTGATAATTACCTTTGATTTAAGAAAGGAGAGCTTTTTTCTGAGAAAGGATATGTAGACCTCCACATTATTATCCTCAGCCTCCGAGTCATAGCCCCATATACGAGTAATGAGCATATCCTTGCTTACGGCGGCATCAGAGTTTTTCATCAGCAGCTCCATTACCGAAAGCTCTTTAAGAGCGAGTTTGACACGGTTATTCCCACAGCAAAGGCAGCAGGCTTTAAGGTCAAGCGTAAGATCCCCGTGGGAAAGCGTACTGCCTGACAGTATCCCCGATGTGCTTCTTCTTCCCAATGCTCTTATCCTTGCTTTAAGCTCCTCGGCTGCAAAGGGCTTTGTAAGATAATCGTCTGCACCGCTGTCAAGTCCTGTCACCTTATCGGAAAGATCGTCCTTTGCGGTAAACATAAGCACGGGAGTTGTTATTCCCTCTTTTCTTATACCTTTAAGTACTGATATGCCGTCCATTCCCGGAAGCATAATGTCCAGCACTATAACGTCATAAATGCCTGTCAGAGCGTTATCAAGTCCCTCCGTGCCCGTGTACACGGCATCAGCGGTCATGCTGTCGGCAGCAAGTATCTGCACAAGGGCATTTGCAAGTTTCTTTTCGTCCTCCACAATAAGCACTCTCACGGCAGAACCTCCCCTATCACAGCCCACCCCTTTGTCTCAGTGACACGCACTCTTCTCATTGTCCCGATAAGTAATTCGTCATTCTTTACAAGTACATTTATATTCTCATCGCTTTTTCCGCAGACAGAGCCGTCTTTATAGGTGCTGTCAAAGAGTACAAAAAGCTCTCTGCCCAGAAAGCGCTTGTAGCTTTCGGTTGTGATCTCCCTCTGAAGCCCCAGCAGACGGTTCATTCGTTCAGCCTTTTCTCCATAGGTAACGGGATCGTCCATAAGTGCGGCTTTTGTACCCTTTCTCGGGGAATAGATAAAGGAGAATATATTATCAAATTTCACACTTTTCATTATTCCGAGAGTCTGTTCAAAGTCGGCTTCTGTTTCCCCGGGAAATCCCACTATAATGTCGGTGGTAACAGAAAGTCCCGGCATTACCGATCTTGCGTAATTAACTATGTCAAGATATTTTTCTGCGGTGTATCCTCTGTTCATGGCTTTAAGTATACGGTCGCTGCCCGACTGCAAGGGAAGATGTATTGAACGGCACAGCTTTCTGCTCTGAGCCATAACATCAAAAAGCTCCTTTGTGGCGTCCTTTGGGTGAGGAGACATGAACCGCACACGGAAATCGCCCTCTGTTCTGTCTATCCGCCTTAAAAGCTCAGGGAAATTAAGGTTTTCCTTTGTGCCTTTTCCGTAGGAGTTCACATTCTGACCGAGGAGCATTATCTCCTTGCAGCCGTTACGGGAAAGCTCCCCTATCTCGTCAAGTATCCTTTCGGGCACACGGCTTCGCTCTCTGCCCCGCACATACGGCACAATGCAGTAGGAACAGAAATTGTTGCAGCCGTACATAATGGAAACTCCTGCCTTAAAACTGTCTGTCCTTACAAGAGGGATATCCTCGGGACACTCGTTTTCCCTTTCGGAAATATCCACTGCAAGCCCTTTTCGGGTGAGCGTTTCATAGAGAAGTCTCGGCAGCTCCTTTAATGCAAATGTACCGAAAATGATATCCACATACCGATAAGAGGCTCTTATCCTTTCTGCGGTCTGAGGCTCCTGAGCCATGCAGCCGCAAAGACCTATTATGAGAGAGGGATTTTGTTCCTTTAAATGTTTAAGCTCTCCTATATTGCCGTAGACACGCATCTCCGCACTTTCACGCACGGCACAGGTATTGAGTATTATCACATCTGCAAGTGTGATATCATCTGTTACGGCACAGCCCAGCTCACACAGCAGTCCTGCTATCCTTTCGCCGTCATTTACATTCTGCTGACAGCCGTAGCTCCTCACATGACAGAGCGGGGGCGTTTCCCTTTGAGCAAAAATTTCCTTTACAAGCGATCCATATTCCATTTTTCATTATCCTTTAGTATACATAATACTTATCATAGCCCATATCAGATACCGCAAAGACAGCCTCGGCAAATTCATCGGCGGTCATTGAATCCCGCTCCAGCATGGGAACGGTATCAATATTTTCTTCGCCGCACAGTCTGTTCACCTCACGGTAAACGGCGCTTACCCTGTCCTTTTCTGACATATCCTCAATGATGATCTCCTCACCGTCTGCGATCATGGTAGGAGAGATGTTGTTTTCCGAATAGTCAACGGCTATATGACAGCCCGAAAGATCTTCGGGTATAAAAAGCTCGCTGTAACCCTTTATGACCGAATTTGCCGTTATCCTGAGCATTACCCTGCTGCCCGTTTCTTCGCCTGCCTGTGTCATCATCACGGCAAGGCTTGCAAGAGCATGACCCCTGTCACCGTAAGGAGCGGCATAGTCGCCTATAAGCTCAATATCTGAGGAGCGAAACTCGGGAAAGATAAAGTCCTCGGCTATTATCTCGGTAAAGCCCGCCTCTCCCAGCTCCCTTACGGTATCGCAGAGAAACTCTCTTGCAGTATCGTCAAAGGGGGATATCCACGGCTTTCCGCCCTTTTCGGGAGAAGTATCCAGCCATGTGGAATCGTCCATGCTGCGGTATGCCCCGTCACGGTAATCTCCGTAGCGGTTGTTGTCTGTAAGAACACTGATAAGTGCCACAGGACGCAGACCTCTGCTTACAGCCGCCTGCGCTATCTCCCCGGCAGTAAGCTCTGAGCGGAACGGATCCTCACCGTCAATGACAGTAAGCGCAAGAGGTACGGCAGTTTTGTAGTTATATATCCCGCCCTCTGTTTTCATGGGGAAGATAACAGCCGAACACCCCTCCGCCCTGATATCCTCCAGTGCGGCGGAAAGCAAGTCCTTATCGGACATAGCCTCTGCGGGGATCATATGGGCAGCCCCCGTTTCCCGCAGCGGCTCGCTTTCCTCGGTCATGAGTTCAGTTTCGGAAACGGTAGTTTCTTCATAGACCGCAGTCACAGTGTCCGATGCCGTCACCTTAGCAGAGATCGTATTTTCCACATCATCACCCTCCCCCGCTTCTGTGATATCTCCTGCGGAAAGGTCCGTTTCATCGGGAGCGGGTAAAAATGCATTATCCGTTTCTTCAACGGAATTTTTTTCAGCGGCTCTCTGCTCCAAGAACCTGCTTACCGGTCCTGCTGCACTGTAGCCCACAAACACCAGCAGCGCAAGAGCGGCAATACCCGATATCGCCTTTATCATGCTGCTGTTTCTTCTTTTTATCCTGTAACGTCTTTTAGGACGGAAAATTTTCTTTTTTCTTTTCATTGCACATTATCCTTTTCATAATATGAAAATCACGGAACAAGCATAAAGCATAAACGCTTACCCGCCCATTATCCCCCGCACTGCCATAGATATGATCCCCGTAAATATCATGACTCCGGGAAATCCTCTGAAAGCACGGGGAGTATTTTTTGAATAAATGACAGGGTACACGCCCGAAAGCATTAAAGCCGCCGCCGAAAATCCCACACCGGAGCATATGCCGAATGTCAGGTATTCCCGTAATCCGGTGCAGCTTCGGGAGCATAGGAATATTGTACCCATAACTACGCTGTTAAACGCCGAGATATGCACATATTTTTTCATTCTTTCAAATTTTGAGGAGAAAAAAATTCTTGCGGCGATAAGCGTTACTGCATAGAGCGAACCTATTATAACTGTGTAAAGCAAGGGAATATATGCGCTGTCTGTAAGTGCCGTCCTTGTCTGCACCGCCCATGCGGCAGCAGAGGAGGTGACCGAAAAATAACACACGCCTATGCATATACCTCTCAGAAGCCGTTTGTTTTTTGCGGCTGCTATCATGGTGCTTACGCCGAAAGCCTTTGAAAATACAAAATTATTTGAAATGACAGCGGTAAGTATCGGAATAAGCAGACTCTCCGATGAAATATCCATAAATTATCCTCCCAATCATTTTGAAACTGCTTTTATAAAAGCACCGATAAGACCGATAAGAATGAATCCTCCGCAGGGAGAGGAGAGCAGCGGAAGCACCGCATCTATACCGTAAAGCTCACCATTAATGCCGCCCGAGGAAAAAAGCTCTCTTACCGCACCCAGAAAAATAATGGAAATATCCAGTCCGAGAACATGAAAAAGTATATCTGCATACATTTCCGAGGGCTTCAAGCGGAAAAATCTCAGCTCCGCAGCGGAAACTATAAACTCTCCCGTTGCCGTCATGGGAACGAAAACGCCGAGGGCGGAAAGCGGCAGAGGAAGATAGCCGTCAAGAAAAAAGCTGACGGGGATATACACGCCTGCCGCCGCCGCCGTATATAATATGATACGCAGGGCATAGGGTATCCTTTTCGGCAGAAGTGAGGCAAGCATAAGTGTGGGCAGGGTAACTGCCGTAAATACTGCCGCATAGCTCACCGCTCCCATAAGGGTAGAGGACATTATCACTCCCGGGGCAATGCACCAGCCTGCAACAAACAGCGGAGAATGTCTGAAAAGACCATCGGTAAGGGAAAAACTCCTTTTATCAGCCATTATCCTTAACACCTCCGAATATCCTTTTTGCTCTCAGTTTTCTGCTGCGTGTAAGAGCCATGCCGTCAATAAGCCCCGAAACAGGCGCTGTAAGGACTGCGGCATATACAGCGGGATTTTCAAGGGCAGAAATAAGGCATACAGCCGAGGTGATAAGCCCCGCAAGAACGCCGTAAAGATACCGTCCTGCCCTTTTTCGGGGCACAAGCTCAGTGTGAGCGGTAAGGAATGCAGCCGCAAAGACGGTCATTCCTCCCGCAAGGGTTATTTTTATTTCCGCTGTGCCTCCTCTGAGATATGCACAGCCGATTATCACTGCCATTTCGCTGAAAAACGCCGCCCCGGAGATACCTCCCTGACTGATAAGCACCAGCGCACATACAGTGACAAGCAGCGCACAGGTACAGCCCATAGGACCTGCAAAGCTGCCTATAAGCAGTTCAAAATCGGAATAGCTGCCCATACCAGATGTAAGCGCTGTTTTTGAAAAGGACGGGTAAAGCCCCGAGGAAACTATGTTCTGAACGGAAAGCTCACCGAAAGGTCGGGGGTACATCAGCACCCACTGAGGAAAGGACTGTTCACAGAAAATGTATCCCGCAGCCGCACAGCTGAGAAGCTCATGACCGTGACCGCCGAAAGGATGCTTTGCGATGCACACGGCAAACAAGCAGGCAGCAGCTGCGGCGGTATAGGGAATGCTTGCGGGGAGCATCACGGCAATGGCAAGCCCCCCAGAAAGAGCCGAAAGATCATTGAGTCTCAGGTGTTTTCGTCTTAAAACAAGACACAGGGCATCTGCCGCCATGCAGGTAAGAACACAGACGACTGCAACCGCTGCGGCACGTATTCCGTAGTAGTAAACAGCGACAGCAGCAAGTACAGACAACATGGCTGCTTCGCAGACAGAGGGGTAAGGACTCTGATCGTTGTTATTTGATACGTTATCCATATTATCCATAAATTGATCGTATCACCTTTCATAAAAGGGAGTTGAGTTCCATGAAAACGGAGCATATGGGAAGAAGCACGGTAAAGATCACCCTTACGGGCAGAGAGCTTGCCCGATCGGGTCTGACCGCTTCGGATATTACAGGAAAAACGCCCCTTGCCGTTCTGCTACTCGGAGAGCTTGTACACAGGATATGTCCCGATCAGGAGGAGTATGCGGCAGAGGCTATACCCACAAGGGACGGAGGTTGTATACTTTATATTACAAAGGCAGTACCCTGTTCAGATGAAAGGATAAGGACACTGCTTACATTTTCTTCGGCACAGGCTCTTTGCGGGTCATGCTCGCTGCTTTGCCGAATGGGGATCTGCCCCGCAGACAGCTCGGTATATTACCGCAAGGGAAAACTCTGTCTTATAGCAGAGCTTCCCCCCGAGGACAGCGCCGTATACAAGGCTGCCGCTTCAAAAGCAGAACAGATAATCACGGACGAATGTCTGATACTTCACATTACCGAGCATGGCAGAGAGCTTATTGCCCGAAATGCAATAAGGACAGCGGCAGAGGCTTGGGAGTATTCACTCAGAGAGTAGACGGGCGGCTTCTTTCATATCCTCCGCTCCGAAAAGGTAGGAGCCTGCCACAAGGGTATCCGCTCCCGCTTTTTTTGCAAGAGGGGCTGTTTTTTCGTTTATGCCGCCGTCAACCTGAATACGCACTTCAAGGTGATGATCGGTGATATAGCGGCGAAGCTCCTTTATTTTATCAAGTGTGCGGTGCATAAAGCTCTGACCTCCGAATCCCGGCTCCACCGTCATTACAAGCACCATATAAAGATCGTCAATAAAGGGCAGTATTTCCGATATCGGAGTATCGGGCTTTACCGCAAGGGCGGGCAGGACATTTTTTGCCTTTATTTTTTCAATTGTGCTGCGGATATCAGAAGCTGCCTCGCAGTGAAAGCTGATTATATCCGCTCCGCTGTCAGCAAATGCGTCTACATAGCGGTACGGGTCTGTTATCATCAGATGTACGTCCACAGGCATTGAGGTGTGCTTCCTTACTGCCTTTAGTACCGGGATACCGAAGCTTATATTATTAACAAAAACGCCGTCCATGACATCAAAATGGATATGGTCACAGCATTCTGCCGCTCTGTCAAGCTCACTGCCCAGCCTGCACATATCCGCACTTAAAATGGAGGCGGAAACGATAGTATTCAAAATAAAATTACCTCCCGGGAGATATTTATACATAATAAGTATAAACCAACTTCCTTTTATCGTCAATAGCATTTTTACTTACTTTTCCGATTTTGGTGATTCGACCATTTCTTACGTTTTTCCGACCGTTTCTCTTGTGCAAAAAGCTTAGAGCCGTACTTTGAAAGAAAACCACACATATTTCCATTGACGTTTTGTTTTTTTGATTTTCAGCTTATTGACAAATCAGATAAAAAGGTATATAATAATAGTAATGCTATGAAAAAATGACAAGACACGGAGGTAAATTATCATGTCGGAGAAAAAATTCTTTATCACAACACCTATCTACTACCCCTCGGGCGATCCCCACATCGGTCACTGCTACACTACCGTAGCCTGCGACAGCATCGCCCGCTATAAGCGAATGCAGGGATATGACGTGATATTCCTTACCGGCACAGATGAACACGGTCAGAAGATACAGCAGAAGGCTGCCGAAAAGGGAGTTACCCCAAAAGAATATGTGGACGGTATCGTGGAAAACTTCAAAAATCTCTGGTCATATATGAATATCAGCTATGACCGCTATATCCGTACCACGGACGATTACCATATCAAAACGGTTCAGACTATTTTCAAGACCCTTTATGACAAGGGATATATCTATAAGGGCGAGTATACAGGCAAATACTGTACCCCCTGTGAGAGCTTCTGGACTCAGTCACAGCTTGATGAGAACGGCTGCTGCCCCGAATGTCACCGTGCTGTTACCGAGGCAAAGGAAGAGGCTTATTTCATGAAAATGTCTCCCTTTGCAGACAGACTGGAAAAGCTCCTTATGGAAACCGATTATCTTCGCCCGAAAACAAGAGCCGCAGAGCTTGTAAATAACTTTATAAAGCCCGGTCTGGAGGATCTCTGCGTATCACGTACAAATGTAAAATGGGGCATACCCGTATCCTTTGACGAAAAACACACCGTTTACGTCTGGATAGATGCCCTTACTAACTATATAAGCGCACTTGGATATCTGAACGATGAATATAACGATTTTGACAGCTTCTGGCCTGCGGATATACACATGGTGGCAAAGGATATCATGCGCTTTCATGCTCTTATCTGGCCTGCTATCCTTATGGCACTTGAGCTGCCGCTTCCGAAGCATTTAGCCGTTCACGGCTGGATAACATTCAACGGTCAGAAAATGTCCAAATCATTGGGTAACGTAGTCGATCCCATGATCCTCGGTGAACGGTACGGCGCAGATGCTATCCGATATCATATTCTCCGTGAAATGGCTCTCGGCTCGGACAGTTCCTTCTCCAATGAAATAATGATAAACCGCATAAATTCCGATCTTGCAAACGGTCTGGGAAATCTTGTTTCAAGAACAGTCACTATGGCGGAAAAATATTTCGGCGGCACTCTCCCCGAAGAAAAAACCGCCGATCCCGCCCTTGACAAAGAGCTTATTTCTATGGCAGAGGGGCTTCGGGACAGGGTGGACGAGTATGTTGAGAATACTGCCCTGAACCTTGCGCTTGCGGAGATATTCAAGCTCATTTCCCGTGCAAACAAATATATTGACGAAACTGCACCGTGGATACTTGCAAAAGATGAGGCAAACAAGCCCCGTCTTGCCTGTGTGCTTTATAATCTGCTGGAATCGATCAGAATATCCACCTCACTGCTCAGCGCATTTATGCCCTCCTCCATGCCGAAAGTATGGGCGCAGATCGGAGCGTCCGCTGAGGACGTTTCCTATGAAAATGCGGCAAAATTCGGCGTTCTTCCCGCAAATGTCACCGTTTGCAGAGGAGAGAACCTTTTCCCGAGAATAGATGCTGAAAAGGAGATAGACGCTCTCAACGCTATCATAAGCGAACAGGCGGCAAAGGCGCAGGCAGCGGCACAGGCGGCGCAGTCCGACGACAGGGACGGCGCAGGTCTTGAACCTTTAGCGGATATGATCGGCATTGATGACTTTTTCAAGTCCGACCTGCGTGTCGCTGAGGTGATAAGCTGCGAAAGAATACCCAAATCAAAAAAGCTCCTGCGGCTCATGCTGAGTGACGGCTTCGGCGAAAGACAGGTAGTATCGGGGATAGCAAAATGGTATGCTCCCGAGGATCTTATAGGCAAAAAAATAATTCTTGTTGCAAATCTTACTCCCGCAAAGCTCTGCGGTGTGGAATCTCAGGGTATGATCGTTGCCGCTTCGGTAGGCGAGGACGCACGTGTCATATTTGTTGACAAGGATATACCCAACGGCTCAAAGCTGGGATAAACGGATTTTTCACCTGATCTTTATGCTCTGCCTTAAATGCGGCAGAGCATAAATTTTTTCGCACAATTCGCATAATAAGAACAGGATTTAAATAATTCCATAACAAATAATGCTTGTATTATTCACCGCATTGTGGTATAATTCTTTTAAAGTCAGACAATGAGGTGATCCGTATGAGCGATTTTCCCGCAAAATATTCCGAACGCCTTGTAAGAATGCTTCAGCGTGACAGCGAAAGCATCAATATGTATCAGAATGTAAACGATAACGTTTTTCTTTCACTTTCCGACTCATTTGACTCCTCTAAGTACAGGGAGCTTCCTGTGATGCTGAGAGATTCGGGTCTTATTGCTCCGTCCTCGGTCAGCGTTTTTGATGTTTTCTGCTCCCGTATCGAGGAAGGCATGATAAACGGCATTGAGGAAAACAGTCTCACTACCGATATTATGGTGAAGCTGCCCGGGTCAGATGACTTTAAAATGTGTACCCTCTGCGCCCTTTTTCTGAAAGATGAGTGCGGCAGGATCACCGATATACACTACAATATCCGCCCCTATTCTCCGAAGGAGCAGTTTTCAAGAGAGGTGCTCAAATACTTCTCATCAGACAAAAACCCGAAACTCTACGCTCAGAGATGCAAGGGCGTTATTGACCGCAACCCCGATAAGGAGATCGCCTTTATCCAGTTCGATGTTGAACGGTTCAAGATGATAAATGATACCTACGGCATTGAAAAGGGAGATGATCTGTTACAGTTCTTCAATGATTCCCTTGCCCTTATCTGCACCGATGAACAGCCGTTCTGCCGCCTTACAGCAGATGTGTTCATGGTTGTTACGCCCTTTGAAAAGACCGAGGAAATATATGAGCTTATCCACCGCATAGAAAGTCTGCTGAGCGGCTACTGCGGCATGGAATATCATTTTTATTTCGGCGTCTGCGTTGTTGAGGACAGATCTCTGCATACACGCAAACATGGGGATAACGCTTCTCTTGCACGTCAGCTTATAAAGGGCAGCGCTATACAGAATATCCTTTTTTATGACAGATCAATGAAATCCGAGCTGCAAAAAAAGCAAAGCATCGAAGAAGCCATGCACAAGGCTATAATTGATGATGAATTCAAAATGTACTTACAGCCGAAATATTCTATCAGCACGGGAAGAATAATCGGCGCAGAGGCTCTTGCCCGCTGGATCCACCCCGAAAAGGGAATGATCTCCCCTGCGGATTTTATACCCGTATTTGAGGAAAACGGCTTTATACTTAAACTGGACTGCTGCATATGGGAGCAGGCGTGCAGAAAGCTGCGGGAGCTTATTGATGAGGGCATAGAGCCTGTTCCTATTTCCGTAAATATCTCCCGTGAATATGTTCACACCTTTGATGTTATCGGAAAGCTCAGGGAGCTTTTAAAAAAATACAGCGTTCCCATTCATCTGCTGGAGCTGGAGATCACAGAAACTATTGATTCTGTGGGCATTGACGGCATTGTCAGGGAGATGAAGAACGCAGGATTTACAATGCTTATGGACGATTTCGGGTCGGGTTACTCCTCTCTTAATATGCTCAAAACCACTCCCTTTGATGTGCTTAAAATAGACAGACATTTCCTTGAAGAGTTCATGGACTCCGACAGAGGAAGAAAAATTATTGAACATACTATCTCCATGTCTAAGGATATCGGTCTGGGAATAATTGCGGAGGGCGTGGAAACAAGCGATCAGGCAAGCTTCTTGTCAAGCTGCGGCTGTGATTCCGCTCAGGGATTTTTCTATTCAAAGCCCATACCCGCAGAGGAGTTTAACGAACGCCTGAAAACAGTAAATGTATGATCTCACTAAAAAATATAAAGCAGAAAGCAGGATAGTTTTTTCCTTGCTTTCTGCTTTTTTGTTATTCTGTTTTAAATGCACTCTTTGAAAAAATCTGACAGGGTTTTTTCCGTTCTTTACATATTCAGTTCATGCCCTCATCGCCGTTCTGACTGAGAAGCCGCTCCGCCCGCTCCCTCAGCTTCGGAAAAGCGGACAAATCGGCGCTTTCCTCAATAAGCGTTTTCATTGCAGCCTGAGTGTCGGAAAGCAGTTCTCTGTCGTGATACAGATCGGCGATCTTTAAGGGAGGCAGACCGCTCTGACGGCTGCCGAAAAAATCTCCCGCTCCCCTGAGTTTTAAGTCCTCCTCGGCAATAACAAAGCCGTCTGAAGTGGAGGACATTATCCTGAGCCTTGCCTTTGTTTCTTCGGTGGCGTTATCGGTCAGGAGGATACAATATGATCTGTACTTTCCTCGCCCTACTCTGCCCCTTAACTGATGAAGCTGTGAAAGTCCGAATCTGTCGGAGCTTTCTATCATAATGATCGTGGCGTTGGGAACGTCAACTCCTACTTCTATTACAGTTGTAGACACGAGAAGATCTATCTTTCCCGCCTTAAAATCCGCCATTACATTATCCTTTTCGGCGGGGAGCATTTTCCCGTGGAGAAGTCCCACACGATAGCCCCGCAGCTCACCCTGTGAAATTTTTTCGGCATAGGAAGTTGCAGCCTGCACCTCTCCCCCCTCGCTCTCCTCGATCATAGGACAGACGATATATCCCTGTCTGCCTGCGTCAAGCTCCTTTTTTACAAATCCCAGCGCACGGGAGCGCAGCTTTCCTGTCACAGCATAGGTCTCCACGGGCTGACGTCCCTTGGGAAGCTCGTTTATCACCGATATATCAAGATCCCCGTACATAATAAGCGCCAGCGTCCGAGGAATAGGAGTTGCGGACATAACCAGCTTATGGGGGTGTTCCCCCTTTCCCGCAAAGAGCTTTCTCTGATTCACTCCGAAACGGTGCTGCTCATCGGTAATGACAAGTCCCAGCTTTAAAAATTTTGTACTTTCCGAAATGAGCGCATGAGTACCCGTTACCACCATGCAGCTCCCCTCGGCAAGCCGTTCTTTAAGAGCATTTTTCTGCTTTAGTGTCATTGACCCCGTAAGACAGCCGACCTCTATCCCCAGAGGTTCAAGAAATCCCTGCAAAGTCGCCTGATGCTGCCTTGCAAGAAGCTCAGTAGGTGCCATCATAGCCGACTGATAGCCGTTAAGATATGCAAAATAGCAGGCTGCCGCCGCTACTGCCGTTTTACCCGAGCCCACATCTCCCTGAACAAGTCTGTTCATGGGATATTTGCCGCACATATCCGCAGTAATGCCGTTTATCGCTTTTTTCTGCGCACCTGTAAGCTCAAAGGGCAGTGACTCCTCAAATCGGGAAAGATCCTTTTGCTCCATTACACAACCTGCGCTTTCCCGTGAGCTTATCTTTGAAAGGAACATAGCACACTGCATTGTCAGCAGCTCGTCAAAGCCCAGACGCCGTTTTGAAATGTCCGCTGCGTGCATGGATTCGGGAAAGTGAATGTTTCCGTAGGCATATTCCTCGGTGCAGAGCTCAAAACGGGTACGGATACTGTCGGGCAGAAAATCCTCTGTCTTTTCTGCTGTTTCGTCAAGTATCCGCTCAATATTTGTTATGAGCATCTGTGCGGTAAGCCCCTCGGTAAGGGAATATTTCGGGCGGATAAGATGTCTGTCATCGGCTTTTATCACCATAGGAGAATTCATTTCCTTGCGTGTAAAGCCGCCTGTTATCCGTCCGTAAAGACGGTACTGCCCGCCTACGGTGAAATTCTCAAAGGCATAGCGGTTATTATAGATAACCACTGTCAGGTCGTCAGTGCTGTCTGTAACGATCACCTTATAGAGAATAAGCCCCTGCCTTATTCTTGCGGCAGGTATTTTGGTTTTTACCTCACAAAGTATCACCGCCTGCTCATTTATGGGGGCATCGGCAATGTTGACTGTTTCTGTAAGATCGGTGTACTCCTTCGGGAAATGTCCAAGCAGATCGCCTACTGTGCGTATCCCTAATTTTTCGTAAAGCTCCCCGCGTTTTTTTCCCACTCCGCCCATAGAGGTGATGCTGTCGGTAAGCTCCATTTATCCGAATATCCTTTCGCAGATGTTTCGTGTCCTTTCGTAAATGGTACAGATATCCTCACCTATGAAAAATTCTCCGTTTTCATAGAGGATATTGCCGTTTACCGCCGTCATGATAACGTTGTCCTTAGAGCCTGAAAATACAAGATTTTTTATGATATCGTTCTCGGGCTGCATATTGGGTCTATGCATATCTATTACCGCAAAATCGGCTTTCATGCCCTCTTCAATATATCCGCAGTCCTCAAGTCCCATAGCCTTTGCACCGCCTGCTGTTGCGGCAAAAAGCACATCTTCTGCTGACATTACAGAAGCATCTGTGTATCTGAGCTTCTGAAGCACTGACGCAAGATACATTTCACGGAACATATCAAGGGCATTGTTGCTTGCAGCGCCGTCTGTGCCGACAGCTAAGTTTATTCCCGCACCTTTAAACTTCATCAGATCTGCAATACCGCTTGCCAGCTTTAAATTGCTTGCGGGATTTGTAACTATACTGAGCTTTCTTTTTGCGAAAATATTTATATCATCATCGGAAAGATATACACAATGATAACCGCCGCCGCCGTAGTCGAACATACCGAGACTGTCCAGAAGCACAGTAGGTGTTGTGCCGTAACGGCTGATACACCCCTCTGTTTCAGATTTTGTTTCGCAGTTATGACACCAGACGGGCGCTTTATATTTTTTAGCAAGCGCAGCTATATCCTTCATTGTTTCAAGTCTTGTGGTGTACTCGGCGTGAAATCCCAGCTTATAGGAGATGAGCGGATCATAGGAATTGAGCTTATTGTAAAGCTCCTCCAGCGTTTCGGGAGTGCCGCCGTAATCGTTTATTGCACCGCAGAAAACGCAGCGGAATCCGCTGTCACGAAAGGCAGCCGCCATAGCCTCCTGATAGGAATACATATCAAAGCAGCTTGTTATACCGCTTGAAAGATATTCGCAGACCGCAAGCTTTGTAAGAGTGTAATTATCCTCGGGAGTGAGCTTTGCCTCATAGGGAAAAACAGCTTCGTTTAACCATCTGTCCAGCGGAAGGTCCTCAGCCGAGGAGCGCAGGAACACCATAGGCGAATGAGCATGGGCATCACAGAAGCCCGGGATAACAAGATTATTTTTAATATCAATGCGCCTTTCGGCATCTGTCGCCATGTCCCCGCCCACACGGGCAAAAACTCCGTCCTTTATAAGTATGGAGCCGCTTTTTACGGTCATGGTACGCACATCAAGAAAACGGCAGTTTTCCAGAAGTATTTTCATGGTAAGTCCTCCTTTTTAAAACAGAGCCTAAATGCAGTAATCGTCCCAATCAGAGCCGCCGCTGCACCTGTCGAGAATATCCTGAAGCGTCACGCCGTCAAGATAACCGGTAATTGCCTTATACAGTCCCTCCCACACAAAAAGTGTAGGACATCTCTCTGCATTCTGACAGAGATTCGGATCATTTTTCATGCAGTCCACAGGGAAAAGATCTCCCTCGGTAATGCGCAGTATCTCCCCCACGGTGTAATCCTTCGGCTCCTTTGACAGCATATACCCGCCCTGATAGCCTCTGTTGGTCCGCAGCAGTCCCGAATTATTGAGAAGCGGCACTATCTGCTCCAGATATTTTTTTGAGATGTTCTGTCTTGACGCTATATCTTTAAGCGCAACAAAGCTGCCCTCACTGTGCCCGGCAAGATCAACAAGCATTCTCAGCGCATATCTGCCCTTGGTAGAAATTTTCATGATCCTTCCCCTTTCCCACTTTATATAATATAATTATACCATAGGTTTGATAGGCTTTGCAAGAGAAAAATAAAAAAATATATATATTTTTTTGCAAAAGTCCGTATTTTGGTAAAGCGTTCCAATTTGCGTAAATTCCCAAAGTAAATTCCACAGTAGGAAAGAGTGCGGAATTTAGTGTGAGAATGGGCGGAATTTAGTGTGG
>CANQPL010000001.1 GCA_947625735.1 uncultured Clostridia bacterium | reverse complement strand
TGAGCGCTTAGCTATGTTTAATGAGGTTGTCCGCGATATTACGCATATCTTGAAATTAAAGAGCGGTATTCCTCCGCCTTAATAGTTTTTTTATTTGTACATTAAAAATTTAAATTTCTAATTACTTTCTTATTTTTTAAAATAATCTTATATTTGGAGTGTTTTTTTATGTATGATTCATTGTTAAAAAAAGTTAATACTGCTATTGAACGACTTCGGACTTTCGAGCCTGAGACGGAACCTTATTACTTATGTTATAGTGGCGGTAAAGATAGCGATACTATAAGGATACTTGCGGAGCTTGCCGGAGTTAGAGCTGATATTGTTCATAATCTAACTACTGTTGACGCTCCGGAGACTATTCACTATATCAAGTCTATTCCTAATGTTATAATTGAACGTGCATATTATTCTGACGGGACTCCGAAAACAATGTGGAATCTTATAGTTAAGAGGCATATTCCTCCGCTTCGGCACATGCGTTATTGCTGTTCCGAACTTAAGGAGTTTGGCGGCAAAGGTCGATTAAGAGTAACAGGTGTTAGGGCTGCTGAAAGTATTAATCGTAAAAGAAACTCCGGACTTGTTAAAATTATTGGTAAGCCAAAAACTACTCTTAAGATTGCTGAGGATATGAATTTAAATTATATTATATCTCCTTCTTCTTCCGGTGGTTTAATTCTTAATTATGATAATTCCGATTCACGGCGATTTGTTGAATATTGTTATAGAACTACATCTACTTTAGTAAACCCGATTATTGATTGGACAGATTCTGAAGTTTGGGAATTTTTGAATTACTACGGCTGCAAAGCAAATCCGTTATATCAATGTGGGTGTAAACGTATTGGTTGCATTGGTTGCCCTATGCAAGGTCAAAAAGGTATGCAAAGAGATTTTGAAATTTATCCAACATATAAAAAGGCATATATTAGAACGTTTGGGAAATTAGTTGATTACTATTCCGATGAAACTATTTCTAAACCTAGTTCAACTTGGAAAACTGGCGAGGATATTTTTAACTGGTGGATCGGTATTGACCCTAATCAGTTGTCTTTTTTTGATTAAAAAGAAGCAAGGGATTTACTTCCCTTGCTCCTGATCCGGTCGTGTCAGCCTTTCGCCCATGTCTTTAGCTATCAGGTCATTAATGTAGCCGTTTAGGCTTTTACCTTGTTCTGCTGCATATGCTGTTATTTGCTCCCGTTGCCCTTTGTATACTCTAATATTTATTTGTTCGTATGCAGTAGCATTATATTTGTTTACTGCTCTTTTATGTGCTTCCGACATTGCCATTTTATCACCTCTTTTTTATCATTATATCATGATATTTTTTGTTTGTCAAGTCTTTATTTTTATCATGCTATCATGACATATTTTTTTAACAATAAATTTATTAAATGTTGTTTAATGTCATGCTATCATGTGTTATAATATATACAGAGGTTAGGAAATACCCGAAAAAATAACAGGGCAGAGCCCGGAAGGATGTTTTATTATGTATTGTTTTGTTAATATTGGTATTCTTGTTGATAAGTTTGATCTAAATGTTATACATTTTTTACGTTGTCCGAATTATGCTGATCTTGTTACTTTAAATACTTTATTTGATGTTTTTAGTTGTATTACTCTTAATGGTCATGATTGTTTTACTGAGCTTGGTTTTAGTTTTAGTGATGTTCTGGATGTTATTTCTGTTCTTCATGATATGTATGTTAAATCTATTTAATTTTTTAAAATATTTTTTTCCTCCGGGTTATCCTCGGAGGATATTTTTAAATATAGACAAATTGTTATGTACTCAAAATGCTGCACGGTATAAAGCAATTTGTTTTTCTCCGATTCTTCTAATTTCGCATAACTTTGATTATACGAAATTAGGGGAACCCTCCCCTTATATTAAAATAAAGAATATTTCCCCACATAATCAATCAAATTAAGAAAAGACAGCCACAATACAAGCAAGTCTAACAAAAAGCCGCTCACTAAATCTTCTAAATGCTAATTTGATCCTTCAATTTAAAGTATTATATTAGAGATTTTCAAAAGTAAATTTTATAATATGGTCATAAAGCATATTTAAATCAAGCAAAAACAAATAAGTATATCCCCATGAAGATTATCTCGTCTAAATCTGATGTGTGCATTTAAAAACAATAAAAAACACTTTACAGGGATATGTTAATTTTTTCTTCCGGTAGATCTTTCACATCTTTAGAAAGCCCCATATATGGTTAAAAAAGCAAGCCGTTCAGCATCATAAATCAATTCTTACATTGACCGTCTATGATCTTTAAATTCCTTATTTTGCTTCTGTAAATGTTTGCTATAACATTTTTAAAAATCATTATCAAGAAATTGTCTTTCCTTTTTTCTTTTTTTGCTTTGCCTTGCTTTCCGTGGGGGCTTCTTCTCCTCCCTTATCAAGAAATACGGCATCCTCTGCATCAAGAGGCTTCAAATAATCATACTCGGGATTATCCTGCCCCTTCTCAGCGTAAAACGGATCAATAACATACTTCTGTATTAGCGGATAACTGTTAAATATAATCACAAATCCAAGGAAGCTTATAAGCCAGAATGGGATCAGGATCAAAATCAAAGGACTAACAAGTGTACCGATAACGATTACCGCAGAAGCGAACAGAATTATCAGCATGGTGATGAGATTTTTTTTAAGTCCGAGGCATACAAGATAGAAAGAATTTTTAATTATATCCTTAAACCTGAGATCGGTAGAAACAATCATTGGAAAGGCAAAGAAATTCATCATAAGAATAGTAAGCCCGAAGCTAACGGAAATGATACAAAGTATATAGTAAAAAGTCCCGCTTGTACCGCTTTCCTCAGCAGCTTTTGCCATTGCGGGATAGACCTGTAACGCACAGATAAGAGAGGCTGCCGCCAATATATCAATAAGCCCCGCAGGTATGGACTGTTTCAGATTCCCCATAAATCCCTTTTTAAAATCATGCCACATAAAGCCGTCCTTGTCCAGAACATAGCAGCGCAGCACTTTTGTCATACCCGCAAGCGCCGGACCTACCGTAACGACAGGCAGACAAAAAATAAAGGTCAGAATATTTAGCTTGAGCATCTTCCAGAATCTGGAAAAATACATTTCCCAGAAACGAAAAAAAGGCTTTTTTACGGGAGCATTTTTGGGAATACCCACCCCCGCCTTATCATAATCAGCGTCTAAACCTAAAAATCCCAATTTATTTTACAACTCCTTAAATTTAAAACATCTCACAAAGAACGGACATAAGTCCGTCAATAGCCGACACCGCCGCAGCGGCAGCAATTATCACGCCGAATTTTTTCAGATAGAGTGAAATATCCGCACCGTTTCCCTCTGCCTGAGCAAAGGTACGCTTTGCAGTAATGTGGGAAAGACGTATATTCTCTCTTGCTGCAAGTATAACAACCGCAAGGCTCATCGCTTCAAAGGGCAGGATCACTGCTACGGCTGTGGCGTCTATGTTCCCAACCCCAGCAGAAAACAGGCAAGCGGACAAAAAGCCCGCTCCCATTCCCTTGAATACACAAAGAAGATAGGCAATGGGTTTGCCTACAGAAGAAAGACCTCCGAAAAAAAACAAAATAATATACACCATGAGCAGCAAAAGGCTGTCCATAAAGCTGATAAGAAAACTTCCGGAGGAAATTTCAGAAATCATACTGCCGATCTCCCCGCCGCCCATGCTGTAATACCCATATGCGCCCGCAGCCACGCCTGCACTCGCAGCAAAAGCAAGTGCAGTGAAATACGGCTCTCTGCGGGACTGCTTTTTTGCTCTTCTTACGGGAGCTTTACGGATATCTGCGATACGATAACGATGTTTATTTCCGGTTTTTACGGTCATTGTTACCCGTCCTTTGCTTTATATTTTACCTTTCGGTACAATATAAATGTATGCGGACAAGTTAAATAAAATGCTTACTTTGAAAGCTCATAGGCTCTTTTTGTACAGCGTTTGCAGCAGTCGGCTGCAACATCGGTCAGCTTACCCTCGTAAAGACCGTCCAGCCCCGCAAGAGTTGTGCCTCCGGGAGAGGATACCATTTTTATAAGCTCATCTACTGTTTTACCCGAATCTGTGAGCATTTTAGCAGAACCGATAAGAGACTGTGCAAACAGTCTGAGAGCTGCATCTCTGTCAATTCCTACGGATTCGGCATAATCCACAAAGCCCTTGGTATAAAGATAGATAAATGCGGGAGAACTGCCGTTTATAGCTATGATCTCTTTCATTTTATCCATAGGAATTACCTCGGAAATGCCGCCTGTGCAGAAAATCTGCTTTACTGTCTCAAACTCCTCATCGGAGGTGTTTTTTCCCTTTGCAAGAGCAGTCGCACCCTCCCCTAACAGGAAAGGCGTATTAGGCATTACAATGACAGTCTTTGCCTGAGGAAAGGTCATTGAGATGATATATTCCTCGGTAATACCCGCAGCTATGGATACTATCACGTTATCCTCCGTCACATGATCTGCTATACGGGGCATAACTACATCAAATATCTGAGGCTTTACAGCAAGGAATACGTATTTGCACATATCGCAGACCTCCCCCTCAGAGGAAAGAGGCTTCACTCCCCTTTCCGCAAGAGCCGAGAGCTTTTCACTGTCCGTATCAAAGGCGTAAATTTCGGCACTGCTGCCGAATGCACCGAGAATACCGCCAATTATAGCGCCGCCCATGTTTCCCGTTCCGATAAATCCGACCTTTATCATTATTATAACCCTTCTATCCTGTTTTTTTCATATTTATTAGCTATACGATTGTATACCATCAGCACTACCGGCATAATGACCGCTAACAACGGAATATCAGCCGCCAGCTCAAGAAGATTTTTTATAAGTCTTGCTGAAACGGCTGCCGAATATGACGCTGCGGGAATAAAACCGTAATAAAGATTTGCTCCGGTGTTTAAAAGAAGATTTATTATCGCCACATCGAGAAGTCTTGCAATAACAAGCCGTACAAAAAGCATAACGCCCTTTTCCCGCTCTGTTTTGTTATCATAGCCGCATTTTCTGTAAAGCACCAGTCCGTAGATAAGTCCCTGTAAGCAAGCGATGAGTACATACACAGGCAGAAAGCCTTGTGAGGGATGTACAAGAAATCCGACCACATCGCACAAGCCGCCTGCAAAGAAGCCGACTGTGGGACCCATGAGCATACCAATGGCGGCAATTGCAAGAAATGCAAAATTGATCTTGAAAAAAGCCACTTCAATAGTCATGGATTCGATTATCATGGAAACTGCAATAAGCATTGCAGTTATTCCCAGATTTACTATCCCAAGTGTGCCCTTCCTGCCGAACACCTCATCGTAGGATAATTTAAATAAATGAAAAAAGCTTTTCATCATACTGCCTCCTAAATAATAATGCATGAGAGCATGGCTATGCCTTGTGCATTATATGAAAGAGAATGAAAAGCCCCTTTTTCAAATAATGCATTCAGCGGGATGCGACGACTGTACCGCAGCAAAAGCCGTTTTAAAAATGCTCCTGCATTTCGTTCCCGATGCAACTCCCCGTCATCGGGACACTGATACGCACAGCCGTCTACTCTGTAATGCGATGAAATATGTACCTGAAAATCAGAATGTGATCTCGTTGCAGACTCTGTAAAGCTCGGTATCAAAAGGCTTTTTCATCGAAAGAGCCTCTTGTATATCCACGTCAATTATCTTGTTGTCCCTCATGCCGACAACTCTGTTAGTAGTACCCCTGTCAATAAGCTCGACTGCATGATAACCCATCTGGCTTGCGGCAACTCTGTCTCTGAGTGTGGGCATACCGCCTCTCTGAACATGACCTAAAACGGTAAGTCTTGTTTCTATACCGGTAAGCTCCTTGATCTCCCTTGTAATGCCCTCGGAATTGTTTACTCCCTCTGCAACTACAACTATAAAATGCTCCTTCTGAGCCTCATGAGCCTTGGTGATCTTTTCCGCAATTGCCTTTATATCATACGGCATTTCCGGAGTGATACAAGCAATTGCACCCGATGCTACCGCTACATTAAGAGCAATCCAGCCTGCATTTCTTCCCATTACCTCAACTACGGAGCATCTGTCGTGAGACTGTGAGGTATCTCTTATCTTGTCGATCATTTCAAGAGCGGTATTCATAGCTGTATCATAGCCTATGGTATATTCTGTACACTGGATATCATTGTCTATAGTACCGGGAATACCGATACAGCGGATATTTCCTATTCTCGAAAGATCGGCAGCACCTCTGAAAGAGCCGTCTCCTCCGATAACGACCATACCCTCGATACCCAGATCCTTACATTTTTCCGCAGCTTTTTTTATGTATTCCTCATACATAAATTCCTTACATCTTGCGGTGTAAAGGATAGTGCCGCCTCTCTGGATAATATCGGAAACATCACGGCAGCTGAGCTCAACACATTCGCCGTTTAACAAACCGTTATATCCTCTCTGCACACCAATAACCCTGTAGCCCTTTCTTATGGCTGCTCTGGTAACGGCTCTTACAGCAGCATTCATTCCGGGCGCATCGCCGCCGCTTGTTAATACACCAATAGCCTTCTGCATAATTTTTTCCTCCGATTTCTGTTTTTCCGACCGTTGGGAAAATATAACTTCTTATACTATTTTACACTTAACAGGTGGTTTTGTCAAGTGTTTTTATGCATTTTAATTAAATTTAAAATTTTCTTCAATATTATACCAAAATTTTACACATCACTGACCGTAATATGCATTTGCTCCATGCTTTCTGAGATAATGTCTGTCAAGAAGCTCTCTCTGCATTGATCCTATCTGAGGATTTATTGCCATTGCATGGAAATTCATAAAAGCCGCTTCCTCCAGCACTACCGCATTATGAACCGATTCAAAGGCAGTTTTTCCCCATGTAAACGGACCGTGACTTTTGACAAGCACTGCGGGAACAGTCATAGGATCAATTCCTTTAAAGGCTTCAATTATTACACTGCCCGTTTCTTTTTCGTACTCCCCGCCTATTTCCTCGGGGGTCATAGCTCTTGTACAGGGTATTTCTCCGTAAAAATAATCCGCATGGGTAGTACCCATAGGCAGCACACCCTTTCCCGCCTGCGCGAATGAGGTTGCCCACCTGCTGTGAGTGTGACAAATACCTCCCACATCTGAAAAGGCTCTGTACAATTCCAGATGAGTAGGCGTATCGCTGGAGGGCTTGTATCTGCCCTCGGCACGCTCCCCGCTTTCAAGGTCAACTACAACCATATCATCAGCAGTCATCTCATCATATTCCACTCCCGAGGGCTTTATTACCATCATTCCGCTTTGCCTGTCAACTGCGGAAACATTTCCCCATGTAAAGGTAACAAGTCCGTATTTTGGCAGCAAAAGATTTGCCTTTAAGACCTCTTCTTTCAGTTCTTCAAGCATTATATTTTACCTCCTCCAACGCTTTCTGAGCGCCGATACCGCTCTTATACCGCTCCAGATATGAATCAAATCCCCTTTTGCCCTCTTCGGTAGGGTATGCCGTTCTCGAACGCACCGAAACGAAAACCTTTTTTTCAAGCCAGTCTGCAAGGCTCATACCGTTTGAACGCATCATATAAGCCGCAAGGAGAGCCATACCCCATGCACCGCCCTCCCCTGCCGCTTCAGAAACTGTTACGGGAGTATCCAACGCATCTGCAAGTATATGCTCTGTGGTGTTATGCACCTTGAAAAATCCTCCGTGAGCTGCTATTTTATCGGTCTTAATGTTCTCCTTTTCTTTAAGGATATCCATTCCCAGCTTTAAGGACGCCAATGCGGAATATATCTGAGAACGCATAAAATTTGCAAGGGACATTTTGCTGTCAGGCGTCCTGAAATACATTGGGTGACCCTTGTCTACTTTTACCACAGGCTCTCCCGAAAGGAAATTATAGGCGTACACGCCGCCGCAGTCGGGATCGCCTTGCATGGCTTTCATATAAAGTGCAGTATACACCGTTCCGATATCAAGAGGTTTTCCCACAAGAGAGGAGTATTCCGCAAACATTCCCACCCATTCATCAAGCTCCGAACAGCAGTTGTTGCAGTGTACCATTGCGCAGACCTTTCCGTCGGGAGTGGATACCACATCTATTTCGGGGTAAACACCGTTAAGTGGCTTTTCCAGAACGGGCATGGCAAATACAGAAGTACCCGCCGAAACATTTCCCGTACCCGAACGAACGGCATTTGCGGCTACCATTCCCGTACCCGCATCTCCCTCGGGAGGACACAGAGGAATACCGGCTTCAAGATCTCCCTCCTCATCGAGAAAAGCCGCTCCCTCGGGGGTCAGCGCTGCACCCGCCGTACCCGCTGTCCGCACTCCGGGCAGTATATCCGCAAGGCTGCGGTCAAATCCGTGAGAATGCAGAAGCTCATCCGCACTGCTCAGCATATCCTCATCATAGCCGCAGCCCTTTACCGGAAACATTCCCGAAGCCTCACCAACGCCCACAGCTCTGTCCCCTGTCAGGATATACTGGATATAACCCGCAAGAGTAGTCATATGCCTTATACGTGAAAGATATTCTTCATTATCAAGTACAGCCTGATATAAATGAGAAATACTCCAACGCATGGGAATATTAAAATGAAGAAGCTCCGTCAGCTCCCGGGCTGCCCTGCCTGTGTTGGTATTTCTCCATGTTCTGAACGGTGTAAGAAGCTCATCATTTTCATCAAGAGCGATAAAACCGTGCATCATGCCCGAAATTCCCATTGCGGCTGTCTTTTTAAGAGTGATGCCGTATTTATCCCGCACATCTTTTTTCAGAGAACTATAGCAGCCCCTGATACCCTTTCGGATATCTTCAACAGAATATGTCCAGTAACCGTTTATATAGCTGTTTTCCCAGCTGTAAGCGCCCTGAGCGCACGGCTCGGGATCATCGTATCCGATAAGCACTGCCTTTATTCTTGTAGAGCCAAGCTCAATGCCCAGAAAGGTTTTGCCCTCATCTATCATTTCCTTAATTTCTGTTATTTTTCTTTCCCATTCACTTGTCATTTTTTGACTCTGCCTCCTTTTTTCGTTTTTTGTCGGCATACATAAGAGCATCGGATTTTTTGAAAAGCTCCTCAAAATCAAGGCTGTCGCCCTTTTCCGTAACATAAATTCCGAGGCTTGATGATACCTTATACGGCTTATCAGATGAACTGTTCACGCTGTCAAGAAACTCCTTAGCAGCTTTGCGGATATTCTCCTCACTTACCGCTTCGGGAATGACAGCAAGCATTTCATCTCCGCCGAAACGGACGAATATCGCATTGTCGGGGCAAGCCTTACGCAGCGCTTCGGCAGCTATGCGGATAGAACGATCGCCCTCGCCGTGACCGAATCGGTCGTTTATCTGTTTGAGTCCGTCAAGATCGGACAGTACAACTGTAAACCTGTCATTCTCCTTTTTCCCTGACAGCAGACGTTTGTATTCTCTTGCGAATCCCCTGCGGTTATTAAGCCCCGTCAGCGAATCTATCCTGTACATATCTTCAAGCTGTCTGCCCAGATGCTGCTGCCAACGGATATTGCGGAAACCGCCGATAGCATTGTTAAGAGCATTTACTGTCTGCGGCACCTTGGTATAGTTGGCTATATCGTTGTCGTGGAAGTGAAAGCACACATACCCCAGCTGAACATCAAGAAAGCTCAGTGCCGCAAAAACAAGAGGGTAACCCACCCTGAGCTGAGTTTCCAGATCGGGAATTATATCCCTTACAGAAAATTTCCGGGGCGGATCTTCGGGTCTGTCAGCATTGTAAAACAGGCACATAGTTTCCCCATAGCTCTCCTTCTCGGGAGAGGTCAGCGGATTTATGGATTCATCAATACATTCAAGAGTCAGGATACAGCACATATCGTAGATAACATAGCTGTGCAAAACCTTTGCAGCCTCCTCGACCGTGCGGCAGGTCTGCATACGGGCAGTGATCTCGGCAAGGATCCTGTCCTCCTCACGGAAACGGAAAAAGTTATTGTTTATCCTGCTCAGGTATTCGGAGGTATTGACCTTTTCGGAAAAGTCGCAGCCGCAGGACTCTGAGAGGAGCAGCTTTGGAAGAATGTAGTTTTTGCGGGGCATTTCCCGACCTTCCCACAGATTTTGTATAAGCTCTGCGCATTTATCGGCAATATCGCTGTAGCAGCATCGGCAGGAGGTGATCTTCGGAACGGAAAAATCTATCTCCAGAACACCGTCAAAGCCCGTTACTATGATCTCCTCGGGACATTTTATGCCGTGATTTTTAAGTACATTGCACACCGCTATTGCCATAATATCATTGGCGCAGATAATGGCATCGGGCAGTCGGTTTTCCTTTATCAGCTTTTCGGTCGCTTCCATTGCGGGCAGTGACCAGAACTGTCCGTAGCTTATATCCTCATCACCGAAAGGAATATCCGTTTCTCCTATGATGCGTCTGAAAACTGCCAGACGCTTTTCGGAAAAATCGTTATCCTTAATTCCAGCCATGAAATGAACGGTACAGGGCTTGTGGACTTCGATCACATGACGCACGACATTCTCAAAACCCGCTTCATAGTCAAATTCCACGTCATGGCAGCAATAGTCACACCCCTCGCTGCTGCCGATAGATATAACAGGTATCCCTCGTTGAACAGCACGCTTTTCCAGCTCACTGACACTGGGAACATTCCTTATTCTCTCCGAAAAGATAATAAGAGCATCAAGCACCTCCGGGTCTGCCAGACGAAATACCGCAGAATCCCCCTTTGCTCCGGGGGAATCCCAGTAAAGGTCGGTGCTTGTGCAGTACACAAAAAGACTACAGTTTATTTTTGAAAGAGCGCTGCCCAGACTGATAATAGTTTCATGACTTGCATCGTCATTCACCCTCGAAATGCACAGAGCAGCGATTTTTCTGCCGCCGATCATGGCGATCACCCCTTAAACCGTACAAATGTTATAATCAGAAATATTATACCATATTACTTACAAAAAAGCAATACCGCAGAACGAATTTTTTGTAAAAATCGGTGAGAAAATTTTTACTTAATGTCATTTTCACTAAAGTTAACGATTCTTTTTTAGTGATATTTTAACTTGACAGATCTGATTTTGATATGTTATAATTTGTAACAAGCATTTAATGCTTTATTAAAATGAAAGGAGGCAGCCGCCATGACAATATATACAAATCAAAGTTTTAAAACAATGTATACTCTCAGATTTAAAATGCAAGCGGCTGTGCGCCCTCGCCCATTATCATTGTGATATGGGTTATTATGATATTTGTCATAAATGCGCTCCCGTTTGAACGGGGGCGCATTTTTGCGCACAGCATAAACTACAAGACAGAAAGGAACAAAAATGATCGAAATTAACGGAAAATTCAACAGCGCAAAGGTTTTCACAGATACCCTCGACAGCAGCTCTGTTTCTCAGATAATCGAGCTTTGCAATCAGGAATTTACAATCGGAGAACGTATCAGAATGATGCCCGATGTTCATGCAGGCGCAGGCTGCGTGATAGGCACTACAATGACTGTAACGAACAAGATCGTCCCGAACCTTGTAGGCGTAGATATCGGCTGCGGAATGGAAACAGCAATTTTAAAGGAAAAACACATCGAGCTTCAAAAGCTGGATAAGCTCATTTATGAAAAGATCCCCTCGGGCTTTGCGATCCGCAGCAAGCCCCATAAGATGTCGGAGGAAATAGATCTTTGTGCGCTCAGATGCGCAGAGCATATTGATCTGCGAAAGGCAGAACGTTCCCTCGGCACTCTCGGAGGCGGAAATCATTTTATTGAAGCAGACATTGGTGAAAAGGGAATTTACATTGTCATTCACAGCGGCTCCCGTCACTTAGGGCTTGAGGTAGCGAAATACTATCAGGAGCAGGGATATAAGCAGCTCCGTCACGCAGGAAACGAAGCCGTACAAGACCTTATAAATGAGCTTAGATCCTCTGGACGTGAAAAGGAGATCAGCCGTGAGCTGAAAAAGCTGGGATCAGGAAAGAATGCATCTATCCCGAAAAATCTTGCCTATGTCAGCGGAACGCTTTTTGATGACTATATCCACGATATGAAGCTGGTTTCACAGTATGCGCTGCTAAACCGAAAAGCAATGATGGACGAAATAGTAAGAGGCATGAAGCTTACAGTGATCGAGCAGTTTACCACTATACACAATTATATCGACACAGATCGTATGATCCTCAGAAAAGGCTCTGTATCGGCACAGCGGGGAGAAAAGCTCATTATCCCCATAAATATGAGGGACGGCAGTCTTATCTGTATCGGAAAGGGCAATGAGGACTGGAATTATTCCGCTCCCCACGGAGCGGGCAGGCTCATGAGCAGAGGTGAGGCAAAGGAGAGATTTACCGTAAGCGAATTTAAAAAGCAGATGACGGGTATCTACAGCACCTCTGTAGGCAGAGGAACTCTTGACGAATGCCCGATGGCATACAAAGGCATAAACGATATTCTTGACAATATAAACGATACCGCCGAGGTGCAGGATATAATAAAGCCTATCTACAATTTCAAGGCGGGAGCCGAGATCAAAGGAAGATAAGTACAGGCTCTGACACCTTTGTAAAAAGAAAAGGAGCAGATCATGAACAGATATGTACCGATAAACAAAATGAGCAAAAGAAAACAGCGTGAACTATACAAAAAAGCTCGCAGGGACTGGGGAGGACTGTCCCCCTTCACCCGAAAACCGCCCTGTGCCCGAGCATATAACAGGGCAAAAATGAAGCGTGAGGAACACTTTTTGTACCCCACTGAATAAGGGAATTTAAACTGTTCCCGGCGCATAATAAAGGGAGTGCATGAGCAAATGCACTCCCTTTTACAAATCACTGTAATTTAATAATTTGTCAACATTTATTTTTATTATATATCGAACATATGTGTTATAATAAGAATACATCAGACGCCGTGCTTTACTCTGTCATGCTCCTCACAGCGCTTTGCATCGTTGAAGCGGTCAAGAGTACCCACCAGATAACCTGTGATCCGTCTGATACGGTCAAAGGGAACGCTGTCAAAATAATATTTGAGATCCACATATTCACCGTCCACATTGATATCCATTCCTACTATACGCCTGTTGGGATATTTATCCTCGCCGTGCTTTATGTAGGCATTTATCTCCTCCTCGGGAAGTGTGCCGCCTGTTACATTTACATTCATTGACATAATATTCCTCTCCTTTTTAAAATTTTTATATGATCATTTTTTTAACGGGTAAGGTACGTTTTATAGGGCAAAGGACAGAAACCGGAACGATCAGAGTGCCTTTGCCGCCGCCGCTAAGTCATGCACAAATCAATATTTTGTGGTTCTGTATATTATTATACCACAACATATAGTATTTTCAAGTGGTTTTTGATTAATTTAACATTTTATTTACAATTACCCCCGCAAGTGCCGAAGGACAGGCATTTGCTCATTTCGGACAATTATCAGATTTTTCCAAGTGCGGAAAACAAATAACACCGCAGAGGTATAGTTTATTTCGGGAGGGAAATTTTATGGACAGATTTGAGCTTGTCTCCCCCTACAAGCCCTCGGGAGATCAGCCGGAAGCGATCGCGGCACTGGTTGACGGACTTCAAAAGGGGTATCGGGATCAGACACTGCTGGGCGTTACAGGATCGGGAAAGACCTTTACAATGGCAAATATCATTGCCGAAATGAACCGCCCCACATTGGTGCTTGCCCACAACAAGATCCTTGCGGCACAGCTATGCTCTGAGTTCAAGGAGTTTTTTCCGAAAAATGCAGTAGAGTATTTCGTTTCCTATTATGATTACTACCAGCCCGAGGCATACATTCCCTCTACAGATGCATACATCGAAAAGGACAGCTCCATAAATGATGAGATAGATAAGCTCCGCCACAGTGCAACGCTGGCTTTGGCAGAGCGCAGAGATGTTATCATTGTGGCAAGCGTATCCTGTATCTATTCGCTTGGCGCACCCGAGGAGTACCGCAGCAATGTTATCTCACTGAGAAAGGGCATGGAGCTTTCAAGAGAGGAGCTTTTAGGCAGACTGGTAGCTATCCAGTATGAACGCAACGATGTTAATTTTGTCCGCAATAAATTCCGTGTCAGAGGGGACGTGGTTGAGATATTCCCCGCAGGCTCGGCGGAAACGGCGATACGTGTTGAGTTTTTCGGAGACGAGATAGACCGCATCTGCGAATTTCAGCCTGTGACCGGAAATGTTATTTCCACACTTGCCCATACAGCTATATATCCCGCCTCCCATTATGTGGTATCGAAGGAGCATCTGCATGATTCTATAGAGGAGATACAGAAAGAGCTTGAGGAGCGTGTCAGGTGGTTCGAGGAGCAGGGCAAGCTCGTAGAAGCCCAGCGGCTCAGACAGCGCACCCTTTATGATATAGAAATGCTTGAGGAGATAGGCTTCTGCAAGGGGATAGAAAATTATTCGCGTATCCTTGCACGCCGTGCGCCCGGAAGTGTCCCCTATACGCTTCTTGACCATTTTCCGAAGGATTTTATTCTCTTTGTGGACGAAAGCCACGTGTCTTTGCCGCAGGTCAGGGGCATGAGTGCGGGAGACAGGGGCAGAAAGAGCGTACTGGTGGAGTACGGATTCCGTCTACCCTCAGCCTTTGACAACCGTCCTCTTAATTTTGAGGAGTTTGACGCAAAGCGGGGACAGGCAGTCTATGTATCGGCAACGCCCGGACCTATCGAGCGTGAAAAATCCGAACAGATAGTAGAGCAGGTGATACGTCCCACGGGTCTTGTTGATCCCGAGGTAATAGTCCGTCCGGTGGAGGGACAGATAGAGGATTTGCTGGGAGAAATAAGTATACGTGCCGACAAGGGGCAGCGTGTACTGGTGACTACCCTTACCAAAAAAATGGCTGAGGATCTTACCGCATTTCTTGCAAATGCAGGCGTGCGTGTGCGTTATCTGCACCACGATATAGACACGATCGAGAGAATGGAGATAATCAGAAGTCTGCGTCTCGGTGAATTTGATGTACTTGTGGGAATAAATCTTCTCCGTGAGGGACTTGATATTCCCGAGGTGTCGCTGGTAGCCATACTCGATGCGGACAAGGAGGGATTCCTGCGCTCCGAATCATCACTTATCCAGACTATAGGACGAGCCGCAAGAAACGCCGAGGGCAAGGTTATCATGTATGCGGACATGATAACAGGCTCAATGGAAAGAGCAATCGGCGAAACAAACCGCCGCCGTGAGCTGCAGCTTGCCTACAACCAAAAGCACGGCATTATCCCAAAGACAATTATAAAGGATATCCGTGATGTTATCGAAATATCCGCCAAAGATGACGTGGAGAAAAAGACCGCCAAAAAGCGCATGAGCAAAAAGGAAAAAGAAGAGCTTATAGAAAAGCTCACAAAGCAGATGAAGGAGGCGGCAAAGCTGCTTGAATTTGAACACGCCGCATATCTGCGTGACAAGATAAAGGAGTTGAGCGAGTAAACGGAGCATTACAGGGAATGCCCGTTTTTCGCCGACGTCCGCAATTTGTTTTAGAAAATCATGCACAATGTGTGATAATAAACTCTTTCAAGGAGGAATTTTTATGAACAAGCAGGACATTTTAAACGAAGCAAAAAAATTACAGCCTCAGCTTCAGGAGATACGCAGGGACATACACCGACACCCCGAAACAGGCTTTGATGTAAGCCGTACAAAAGCTCTTGTTATGCAAAAGCTCACCGAAATGGGATATAAACCCGCCGAAATGGGCAAGGCGGGAGTTATCGCAATTGCCGGCGATCCCGGCAAGGGCAGGACAATTCTTCTGCGTGCGGACATGGACGCACTTCCGCTGAGCGAAGAGGCAGATGTAGACTATCGCAGCGAAACGCCCGGAAAAATGCACGGCTGCGGACATGATATGCATACCGCAATGCTGCTTGGTGCTGCAAAGCTGCTCAAATCTCATGAAAATGAGCTTATGGGAGCGGTAAAGCTGGAATTTCAGCCTGCGGAGGAAATTTTTCAAGGCTCACCTGATATGCTTTCCTCGGGACTTCTTGAAGACCCGCACCCCGATGCGGCAATGATGATCCATGTCACGGCAGGAATGCCCATACCATCGGGCTGTTTTCTTATATCGGGAGGAGGAATAAGCTCCACCTCCTGTGAGCAGTATCACATCACCGTTAAGGGAAAGGGCGGACACGGCTCTACTCCCCATGAATCCATTGATCCCATAACTGCGGCTGCACATATCCACATTGCACTCGGGGAGATAAACAGCAGAGAGCTTGACCCCAACAGCTTCGGTGTGTTCACCACAGGACGCTTTGAGGCAGGGCTTACCTCAAATGTTATACCAGACAGTGCAGAGATGTGGGGTACTATCCGCACTACCGATCCCGAAAACAAAACAGGCGAGCTTATCCGAACCCGTATGCGGGAGATCGTCCGCAGTGTGGGAGCGGCGTTCCGATGCGAAGCAGATGTTGAATTTTACGATTTCTGTCCCTGCATGATGATAGATCCCGTCCTTGCAGCACAGGCAAAGGACTTTATGACAGAGCTTGTGGGAGAAAAGGCGATCGACCTTTCCCTTGTTTCGGGCGGCAAGGCAGGAGGCGGCAGTGAGGATTTTGCCTTTGTAAGCCACAAGATCCCTACGGTAAGTATGTTTCTGACAGCGGGCTGCTCCAATGACGGATATATCTACAGTCAGCACAATCCAAAGGTGCGTTTTGACGACAGCATACTTTGCTGCGGCAGTGCGGCATATGCATATACTGCCGCAAGGTGGCTTGAAGAAAACTGATAGATCATTCTATGGCTTTCATTGAAGATGCCATATCTATCTTTTTGAGCTTGAAGTACAAGAACAGGTTTACAATGACAGTAAATACGATCATCATTGCCACCGAGAAAATAAAGCAGAACCACGGTATATCCGGTGAGAACATGACCTCGTCCACCTCGGCTGTCTTTACCACGAACCGTTCAAAAACGATGCCCAGTCCAAGACCAAAGATCATGCCGATCACCGAGGAGACTACATTTTCACGGTTGATATAGTCCCCTACTTCCTTATCGAAGAAGCCCAATACCTTTATGGTGGCAAGCTCTCTGACACGCTCATTTATGTTAATATTTGCAAGATTAAAGAGTATCACAAATGCCAGCGCTCCCGAAAAGATTATCAGCACAACAACAATAAGGTTAAGACTTGATACCAGCTTGCGGAAATTATCCGCACCATCATACATAAAAGAAGCGGTAATAACACTATCGCAGGAAACCAGCTTTTCAGCGATCTCATCACGGACAGACTTTTCGGGAGTGCCGCCTGTATTAAAGAGGATCATGTTGCTTTGCTTCTCTCCCATAACGCTGTTAAATGTAGAACGGAGCATATAAACATAGTGGAAGGTATAATTTTCGGTGACAGCAGTTATCCTTACGGGAGCGGTGCTGTCGGCGATCGTTATGCTGTCCCCCGCCGAAACGCCCAGCATTTTTGCTGTTTTTTCGGTAATCACCGCTCCGCCCTCTTCAAGAGTTATGGGAGAGCCGCTTTTTCTGTCACGAAGCACTATATAATCACCAAATTCTTCGATGTTGTCAGGCGAAAAGATATAGCACTCAACTGGATCGGGACTTATCTGTGAGTATACGTCCTTTGTTTCCTGAGCAGCGGTAATGTAACCTGTTATTCTGTCGTCCTCATCAAGCACATCAAAAATTTCTTTGCGATCGTCCTCATCTGATTTATCGCTTGCAACTGCAACGGCATCATAGACAAATATTTCTTCATACTGCTTGTCGGCTATGCAGGCAATGGCTTCTTTAAGACCGAATGCGGTAAGGAGCAGTGCAGTACAGCCGCCGATACCGATTACCGCCATTAAAAATCTGCTCATATATCTGAAAAGATTTCTGAATGTGACCTTCTGAGTGAATTTGAGTCTGTTCCAGAAAAATCCTATCTTCTCAAGAAAAATGCGCTTGCCGTTTTTCGGAGGCTTGGGACGGATAAGAGCTGCGGGAACGAATTTAAGCTCCTTTACCGAGGTATATACAGCAGCCAGTCCCGTACAGAGAATTGACACGCCGAGACAACCCAAAGCAAATCCCGGCATAAACGGCGCTTCAAAATAGGGATATCTGTACATAGTTTTGTAGCAGATGTAAATTATATTCGGAAGCAGCGGAAAGCCCGCTATAGTGCCTATAACACTGCCTACCACACTTGCTGTGACCGCATAGAGAACATACTGCATTATGATCGAAGCACCGCTGTAGCCGAGAGCTTTCAGAGTACCCGTTTCTGTGCGCTGCTCCTCCACCATTCTCGACATTGTAGTCGAGCAGACAAGAGCCGCAATAATTATAAAAAACAGCGGGAACACAGCGGCTATTGACTCCACTCTTTCAGCGTCCTTGCCATAGGAAAGACACCCGGGGTTCATTTCTCCCCTGTTCCATATATACCACTCACCGTCCGCAATAAGCTCATCAAGCTCTGTAAGTGCATCGTTTATTTCCTTATTGGCATCATCTATCTGCGTCTGAGCGTCAACAAGCTCCTCCTCAGCATCGTCAAGCTCCTTTTGGGCATCATCAAGCTCAGATTTATATTTTTCAAGTCCTTCTCTGCCCTCATCGAGGGTCTTTTTTGATTCATCAAGAGCGGCTCTTCCTGCTTCTATCTCAGTAAGAGCGGCAGCTGTTGCAGCCCTCACCTGCTCGTTGACACCGCTTATAGATGCTCTTGCTGTCTCCTTCTGAACAGGCTCCCTTGCAGGATCGGTTATCACATAAAGAGCCATAAGATCCTCGATATCCGCCTCCACGCCGTTATCGTCATAGGCTTTCTGTATCTCCTTGAACATATTCAGCAAAGGTTGAGGAAGATTCACAAGATACATTCCGTCATAATCCTCAAGAAATTTATCCAGTCTGACGCAGGTATCTGCAAGAGCTGTCATTTTTATTTCCTTGTCATCAAGCTCATTTTTGCTGTCGTTCCATTCGCTCTCCCCTTCCTCAAATTCGGAAAGGCGGTCATTGTAGTCCTTTTGGGCATCCTCCAGTTCTTTTTTTCCGTCATTGTATTTTTTCATGCCGTCATCAAGCTGTTTTTCTCCGTCTGCAAGACGTTCACGGGGTTCTGCAAGCTCCTCATCCGCATCAGCTCTTATACTTTCGGCTCTGATATCAAGAAGCTCTGCGGAGAGGTTTTCGGCAATTTTCTCGCCCTCCTCTACCCTGCTGTCATACTCCTCCGAAAAAGGCTCGACATCATTGTCATGAGCATTTTTTACAGAAAGGTAGATGTCTGTATATGTATCATAGGAAAAATCTTCATAGGGAATGTAAATAAATGCGCTCAGAGATCCGTTTCCGATAGTAGTAGAACCTCTTTCAAAGGAAACATACAGCGGAGATTTTACAAGTCCTACAACTGTAAACTCATCAGTATCCAGATAATCGGAAATCTCCTCGCCCTCATCTGCGGCAAAAGTAACAGTATCCCCCACAGCAAATGCTATTTTTGAGCCTGAGTCTGCATCTGCAACACATTCTCCTGACTTTTCGGGCATACGTCCCTCTGTGATCATCAGCTTATTAAGAGGATAATCGGGAGAATAGCTCATAACATGAACGGCAGCCTGTCCGTTATCGCCGTCTACAAGCAGGTCAGCGGAATATCCCGCATATACCTTATCGAAAGCGTCCTCCTCCGCAAGCCGTGCGGCATCGGAATCATTAAAGCCCAGAGTGGATTTTAACTGTATATCCGCAAGTGAATATTCGTCATAATATTTCCATGCGGAATTTTTCATATCGGGGCAGGCAGCCTTGACTCCCGAATAAAAAGCACAGCTTATTGCAATTATCGCCATAATTGCAATAAATCTTCCCGGTGACTTTTTCACCGAACGGAGCGTATTTAAAAACAGCTTATTTTTCATAATATTAAAAGCCCTTTCTTTTACCACTCGATATTTTCAACAGGCGTAGGATTCGGATTAAGTGCGATCTTTGCAACCTTGCTGTTTTTCACCTTGATAACTCTGTCCGCCATAGGCGTAATAGCCGAGTTATGAGTAATGACAAGGACGGTCATGCCCTTTTCACGGCAGGTATCCTGCAAAAGTTTAAGAATGGTCTTGCCCGTATTATAGTCAAGAGCGCCCGTAGGCTCATCGCAGAGCAGGAGCTTCGGACTTTTGGCAAGGGCACGGGCTATGGAAACTCTCTGCTGTTCGCCGCCCGAAAGCTGAGCGGGAAAATTATCCATTCTTTCTCCCAGACCTACCGATTTGAGGACCTCAGCCGCATCAAGACTGTCCTTACATATCTGAGCGGCAAGCTCCACATTTTCCTTGGCGGTAAGATTCTGAACAAGATTGTAAAACTGGAACACAAATCCTATATCATAGCGGCGGTATGCAGTAAGCTCCTTTGGTTTATATTTTGCAATATCATTGCCGTCAACGATTATCTCTCCCTCATCGCAGAAGTCCATACCCCCCAGAAGGTTGAGAATAGTGGTCTTGCCGGCACCGCTTGCCCCCGTAATAACGACAAACTCTCCTTTTTCAATATCAAAGGAAACTCCGTCAGATGCCTTTATGATGACCTCGCCCATTTTATAGCTTTTGTAAACATTTTTCATGGAAACATAGCTCATTTACACATACCACCCTTTGCTTAAAATTGCACAAAAACTCTATCCGATATATAGTACATTATACCATAAAATCTAATTTTTTTAAATAGACAAATCACACAAATATATTTTAAACCCAAAGGATTTTTTACGGCAAATACACAGCAAAACAAAAAATTGCGGGTTGGCGGGGTGACCCCGCAGGCAGGTCGTTGGTGTGTTTTACTTAAACATCTCAATAGTAACTCGGTAACTTTAGTTTGTGCTGTGATGCTTATAAGAATTTAACGCCACAGCAAATGAAAGTTACCGAGTTACTATCTGAAAAATCATTGCAAAACTCACTAACGAGGTGGCTGCGGGTTCCGCCCGCAAATTCCGATTTATCTTAGTAATTATTACAGCATAATGCTGCTGAATTGTTAATAAAAATGCCATAGTACTTCTGACTTTAAATCAGAGCTGCTATGGCATAAAACTTCATTATGAGCGCAATACTTTACCATGCGGGGCATATGTAAATATTTACCGTTACACATTAAATCTGAAAAGCACAATATCTCCGTCCTGCATAACATACTCCTTGCCCTCTGAGCGGACAAGACCCTTTTCCTTTGCGGCAGCCATTGTGCCGCAGGACATAAGATCGTCAAAAGCCACTACCTCTGCCCGTATAAAGCCCTTTTCAAAGTCCGAATGTATCTTTCCGGCAGCCTGGGGAGCCTTTGTGCCTTTTCTGATCGTCCATGCTCTTACCTCGGGCTGTCCTGCGGTAAGGTAGGAAATAAGACCCAGCAGCGCATAACCCTCCTTGATTATCCTGTCAAGTCCCGAAACCTCAAGACCAAGCTCTGAGAGGAACATTTTTTTATCCTCTTCGTCCATGTCGGAGATCTCCGCTTCAAGCTCGGCGCAAATGGGCAGCACGGCGGCATTTTCCCGCTTTGCTATTTCGCAGACGGCTTTATAATGAGCAGAATTACTAAGATTCCCCTTGAAATCCGCTTCACTGAGGTTTGCGGCATATATAACCGGCTTTGCGGAAAGCAGCGGCGTAGTTTTTATGATCTCTTCCTGCTCCTCGGTAAATCCGAAGGAACGTGCGCTTCTCCCCTCTTCAAGATGTGCTTTCAGAGCCTCTAAAAATTCAAGCTCGCCCTGATATTTCTTATCTCCCTTGATGAGCTTCTTCGTGCGGTCGATACGTCTTTCAAGAAGCTCAATATCCGAAAAAATAAGCTCCAGATCAATTGTCTCAATATCCCTTGCGGGGTCTACCGCACCGTCCACATGGATAATATTGTCGTCCTCAAAGCAGCGTACCACATGAACAACAGCGTCAACCTCACGGATATCGGCAAGAAATTTATTTCCCAGCCCCTCGCCCTTTGAAGCGCCTCTTACCAGACCTGCAATATCCACAAATTCCAGAGTAGCGGGGGTGAATTTGTCGGGGTGATACATATCCCGCAGCTTTTCAAGACGGCTGTCGGGAACGGAAACAATGCCCACATTAGGCTCAATGGTGCAGAAAGGATAATTTGCCGACTCTGCACCTGCGTTTGTGAGGGCATTAAATAGTGTGCTTTTCCCCACATTGGGGAGTCCTACCATTCCTAATTTCATTTTTAACTGTTCCTTTTCATTCAGATTTGGCAGTCATCGTCAAAATTCAGATTTCTTACATACTCATCTGCATCAAAATCATCGTCCATGCTTTTTTTGCGCAGCTTTCTTATGGTTTTTCCCAGCTTCAATCCCATTGTGCAGGCTCCCACCAGAATACCTGCGGCAAAAGCGGCAGCGGTCAGAAGCACGACTGTACCCTTAGTGAGCTTTATTTTTTTGCTCATGTCACAGCAGATGTTTTCCATAATATCATCGATCATACTAATTTACTCCTTTTGCATAGCAGAGCAAGCTCTGCTTATTTAATACATCACTGTTACTATTATACACTGTTTTTCCGAAAAATGCAATAGTTTTTTTAAAATAGCGATGATAATTTCGCAAATTAAAAAATTTCAGTGCTTTGCAAATAAAAAACAGCCACCTGAAAGTGACTGCTTTTTATGGAAAGATTTTAAGAGAGGATAGTGTATTTATCATTTCTTTGAGCTTGATTATATTATACACCATATGATTAAAAAAATCAATTCATAAATTACACATATTTTTTGCAGATTTTTTGTGATAAATCACATAAAAGTATAACAATTACGAAAACTTTTGTTTATTATGCTTTATATTTTTCAGCAAGATATAGGCAGTCAAGAAGTTCCCTGCCTGTTTTTGTTAAAAAATATTTATCCCTTATCCGCAGAGCAGCATCACGGGAAAGACCGTCCTCGCCGATATTCACAATAAAGTCTGCTTCAATAAGTATCTGCAAAGCGGTACTGTCTATTCCAGTATAGGTATGATGATGCCCCACCATATAGCATACCCTTTCCGAATACTCCTCTCCTCCCGTATTTTTAAGGATATCCGCAGCTACTGACGGTCCCTCCTTTTCCTGATACTTTCCCGCAGAGGAGCCGTATTTTTTCTCTGCATTATGTATACCGATGTCGTGAAGAACGGCAGCTGCCTCCAATGCATACATATCCTCAGGGGAAAGTCCCTCTCCCTCGCCTATTACTCTTGCATAGCCCCAGACCTTGATAAAATGGTGGATACGCACAGGGTCTCCCCTGTCATATCGGGCAGCCGTCATGATAACATCGCTTAGCTTCATAATATGCACCTGTCCTTTCAACATTTGAGCAATAACGCATACAATAAGATATATTTTTCTACTATAAGGAGGATATACCTATGCCACAGCCTACATATTTTCTCGGCTCGTCCACGCCCGCAGGCTTTGTAAACTCCGCCGCATCTTTTTTAGAGGATACATCGGTGACCGCCTACATACTGAAAGGAACGCCGGGCAGCGGCAAATCCACTCTGATGAGGAAGATAGCCGAAGCATTTGAAAAAATCGGGACAGAGCTTTTTCTCTGTTCGGCGGATCCCGATTCTCTTGACGCAGTTTACATCAAGGAGAAAAACGCATTTATCATGGACGGCACTGCTCCGCACTGTGCCGATCCAAAATATCCCTTTGCAGTGCAGACTATTGTTGATCTGGGTGCAGCAATGGAGGGTTCTCTCATAAGAGAAAGAAAAGAGGAGGTCATCAGACTGACAGACGAATACTCCGCCTGTCATGCCGGCTGCAGATTATATCTTTCGGCAGTTTCCTCACTTCTTGGGGATATAAACAGCACAGCGGCAAAGCTCATTGACTATCGGAAATTGTCCTCCTTTACCGAACGGACCGCAAAACGGCTGCTCCCGAAAAAAGGAACACAAACCGCCGGCAGACTGCTTACCCGACAGCTTTCCGCAGTTACCATGAACGGCTATTCCACACTGCTGCCCTCCGATACAGAGATGTATCTTCTGGCTGACAGCAACGGTACGGCTGCGGATATTTTTTTAAAAGATTTTTCGGCTGCGGCAATGAAAAAAGGATATGACGTGATGGTAAGCAGATGTCTTATAAGCCCCGAATGTACATATGAACATCTGCTTATACCCGAACTGTCCCTTGCATTTATTACAGGGAGCTTCCTCGGCTGTATCAAAGCAGAGGGTACGAAAAAAGCTGTGAGCTTCAGACGCTTCTACAGGACAGAAGAGCAGAATGACCGCAGACGGCTGAAATTCGACAAAAAGGCTGCCGCCGAGCTTATGAAAGAAGCTGCGCTCACACTGACCCGTGCCAAAGAAATACATGACAGGATCGAGGAAATATATATTAATGCATCAGATCACGATGCCCTGAGCCGTTTAAGTTATAAGCTCATATCAGAGCTTAGAGGTCTCTGCTGATCTGCTATCCTCAGCTGTTCCGGTATCCGTTTCCTTTACGCCCTCCGTGCTTTCGGGGAGGAAAAGTATCTTTATTGTCATGAGGATAAGCTTCAGATCAAGAAGAAATGAATACTGTTCTATGTACATAAGGTCAAGGCGAAGCTTGTCATATGGAGTAGTGTTATACTTACCGAGTACCTGTGCATAGCCTGTAAGCCCCGCCTTTACTTTTAGTCTGTAGCGGAATTCCGGCATGGTTTTTTCATTCTCGGCAGCGATCTCAGGGCGTTCGGGACGGGGACCCACAATAGACATATCCCCTTTAAGGATATTGAATATCTGGGGCAGCTCATCAATCCGCAGCATACGGATCACCTTGCCGACAGGAGTGATGCGGCTGTCATTTTCTTCTGCGAGACGGGCTTTTCCGTCCTTTTCGGCGTCTACTACCATACTTCTGAATTTATAGACCTTGAATATCCTGCCGCCGATTGTGAGCCTGTCCTGAGTGTAGAACACCGGTCCCCCGTCGCAGAGCTTGATGCAAACAGCAGTCACAAGCATTATCGGCAGAGCGGGTATAAGCCCTATCAGAGCGAGAGTAAAGTCAAATATCCTTTTGATAATGGCAGATTCAGCGGAAAGTCCCGAATTGCGGCAGACAAGGAGGGGCGTATCAAAAAGATGTATCTGCTCTGCTCCCCTTATGATGATATCCGAGAGCTTAGGCGTAATGTAAACTCTTTTTGAATTTGCAAAACAGAGCTTAAGGATATCATTTTTCTTCTCACTCGGAACATCGCATATTATAACCGAATCGTACTCACTGATAAGAGCAGCTATCACATCAGGATCCTCATCGCATTTTACAGCACGGCAGATCATGAACTGATCGTCCCTTTGGCTCATTTTTTTCACAAGAGGAACAGCCTGTCTGCTGCCGTAAATGATTATCATTTTTCTTGCGGCATAGAGCTTAAAGTAGATCCTGTTTCCGATCAATGCCCATATTATGATAAAGATAATATCCGCAGCGGTCTTTCCGATAATGGGACCCGGGCGGGCAATGTCACGTTCAAGCAGACAGATCTGAAGATATGTAATAAAATTGATGAATAAAACCGACAGGCTCTGAGAATAGATAATATCGGAAACTCTCAGCAGACCGATACGGAATCCGTTATATATCCTTGAAAAAAGAAAGATAAGAATGGCATATATTACAAAGATCAGGAGATTTCCTTTCCAGCCGAAATAAGCCGCCTGTATACGATCGGACGCCAGCCATACATTATAATATTTCTGCCAGATAAAAGCATATGAGCCGACAAGAAAGCCCACAAGCACCATAGAGATCAGGGACATTATAAAGCGCTTATATTTTTCCCGTTTTCTCCGTTTTTTAACTTCCATAATTTTACAGTTCACCTTGCTGAAAATATTTATCTCCGACTCCGGAGATAAATACATTATAGCACATATCCGCTTTAAAATCAAGCATTTTTTCCGTTTTTCGAGAAAAAACAGGTCAGAAAAAAATGAGACTTCTCCCGTTCCTACCCTTTGCTGCCGAAAAGTGTCTTAAGTCCCAACAGCAGGATAAAGCAAGAAAATGCCTTTCCGAGAAAAACGCTGTCCGTACCGGAAGCGGCAAATGCAGCAAGAGCAGCGGCAGGCGTTCCCCACAGCAGAGCGGGAGTCAGACGTTTCAGGTCAATAAGTCCGTTTCTGATATGAATGATAACAGAAAGAAGAGCTATAGGCAGGAAAAAAATCAGATTTATCCCCTGAGCGGTTATCTGATCCATACCGCATACGGCTGTAAGCCAGATAATGAGGATAGTTCCTCCGCCCACGCCCAGAGAAGCAAGGAACCCCGTAATAAAAGCGGCAAGGAGAGTAAGCAGCATCATGCGAAAAGACCCCTTGCCCCTACAATAACCAGCAGTACTCCGAAGATATACGAAAGAACGGCGGAGGGGATCCTTTTCATGCAGAGCGCACCTGTCACCGCTCCCGCAAGACCGCACAGTGCAAGAAGCGGAAGATCGGACAGTGCCGCAGTGTTATTTTTAAGATAAAAAACAGCCGACACCGCAGAAAGCGGGAGCGTAAGCGCTAAGGCAGAGGCATGGGCAGCTTTTGTTTCAAGCCCTCCGTGACGCAGCATGGGTACGGCAGCCGCACCGCCTCCCGACCCGAAAAAGCCGTTGAGCAGACCTGTTACCGCCCCTGTCAGCGGCATAAAAAATTTGTTCATGGGATCATGACCTTTCCGACGGTTCTGCCGTCATCATTAGTATTCCCATGAAAATGCGGATCATAAGCAGAGGAATAATTTTCCTCACAGGCAGTAAGAACGGTGATCGCACCGAGATTGATAAACATTACAAGGGCGTTAAAAAGATCGGAAAGATCAAGTACACTGTCCTGCGGGATAACTCCTCCGAGAAATACCGAAAGACAGAAAAGCAGCTTAAAGACAGTACCCGCTCTCCTGCGGCGGACAAGAACATCAAGACATTTTTCCCCATAGCAGCACCAGCCCAGCACCGAAGCCCATGAAAAAAGACAGATACACAGTGTAACGGCAGCACTTCCCCATGACCCCAGACCGTCATAAAATATGCGGGTAACGTCAAAAACACCCTTTTCCCTGTACAGCGGAGAGGTTATCACGGCGGCAGCCGTAAGAGTGCAGCAGACCATAGTATCAAGAAATACTTCAAAGGCAGCCCATGCGCCCGCAGCCTCGGGAGAGCCGAAATCCGCTTCTGAATGAACCAGCACCGAGCTTCCCATGCCTGCCTCATTAGAGAAAACGCCTCTGCGAAGACCCACGGAAACAGATTTTTTTACAGTAACACCCACAGCTCCTCCCACAGCGGCTTCGGGCGAAAAGGCGCATGAAATTATCTGTGCAAGAGCAGCGGGCAGGTCGGCTCTTACGGCAATAAGCTGTGCGGCACAGGCAAGGGTAAACACAAGTCCCATAACGGGAACCAGCTTTTCGGCATGGCTCATGATACTGTCCGATGCCTTATGAGAAGAAAAAATTACGATCCCCGTAATAAGTGCAAGTATCATGGAAAAAACAGGCTGAGGAGCAGAGAAGCTGTCCGAAAGAGTCTCCGCAAAGGCAGCCGACTGGCTCATGGAGCCGATAAAAAAGGCGGCGCAAAGACAGCCTGCCGCATAGATACGGGCAAGTACGGGACTTTCCAGACCCTTTTCCATATAAAGCATAGGACTGCCCGTCCGCTTAAAGCGTCGTGCAAAGTCTGCGCCCAGCTTATTTTCGGAAAATGCAAGAGCCATACCGAAAAAAGCCGATACCCACATCCAGAATACAGCTCCCGCACCGCCCGCAGCTATTGCCGCAGCACAGCCTGTTATATTGCCTGTTCCCATGGAAGCGGCAAGAGCGGAGGTCACGGCTTTCATACGGTTTTTTCCGCTTTTTCCTCCGATAAGGGAAAACATTCTGAACTGGATAAAACGGCTTTTGACCGTATGATAGATACCGAGTGCTACGATAAGGATAATGGTTGCTTCTCCCCACAAAAGAGAGCTTATCTTTCCCGTAACGGACATCTTTTTTTCACTCCTTTTATGGAAAATGTGCGTCAATGAACATTATGAAATGAAAGTCTTAAATATGCAGGTTGTCATTTAACTTAAATTTAGTTAAATTAAGTTAAAAATAGATATAATAGAAATTGATGATAAAAAAATCAGAAATTTTTTTGTGCAAAAGTTATAAATTATATAAAAATATTAATATTTATGTGTATTAAAAATTATCGCAAAATGCTCCGATAACGTTTAAAAAGCCCGAAAATACCATGAAAATTTGTTATTTTCTGCGATTTTATTATATTAGTTGTGCATTATTCACAAAATTAAATGGCATTAAATGTTAAAATTAACACCATTGACAAAATGGAATTTTTTTGATATAGTAGATAATGTAAGCAGCGAATAAATTCGCCAAAGAAATGCAACATAAGCAGCGAAAAAATTTAAAATTAAAATAATGAAAGGCGGAATCAACTATGAAGACCAAAATCGTAAACGGTGTATCCATGCCGAACATTCCCTGGATGGACAAGCCCGAGGGCTGCAGGGACGTAGTATGGCGCTACAACGCAAATCCCATAATCAAGAGGGATCAGATCAATGTTAAAAAGGCAAACGGATACAGCGAGCCGTCCAACTCTATTTTCAACAGCTCTGTTGTACCCTTTGAGACAGGCGACTACAAATTTGCGGGCGTATTCCGTGTAGACGACAGAGAGCGCAACATGGAGCTGCACGCAGGCTTCTCCAAGGACGGCATAAACTGGGATATCAACGAGGAAAGGATCCATTTTGAGTGCGATATCCCCGAAGTTGCAACATGGCAGTACGGCTATGACCCCAGAGTATGCAAACTCGAGGACAAGTACATCGTTACATGGTGCAACGCATACGGCTACAAGCCTACTATCGGCATTGCATACACCTATGATTTCAAGACCTTCACTCAGCTTGAAAACGCATATCTTCCTTTCAACAGAAACGGAGTTATGTTCCCCCGCAAGATAAACGGCAAGTATATGATGATGAGCCGTCCTTCCGACAGCGGTCATACACCTTTCGGCGATATGTTTATCAGCCAGTCACCCGACCTTACCTTCTGGGGACAGCACAGACACGTAATGGGACCCTCTAAGGGCTGGGAGTCCACAAAGATGGGTGCAGGTCCTATTCCTATCGAGACAGACAGAGGCTGGCTCATATTCTATCACGGCGTACTCACATCATGCAACGGCTATGTGTACAGCTTCTCTGCAGCTCTCCTTGACAAGGACGAGCCCTGGAAGGTACTCAAGAGAGGTGCCTCCTATCTGCTCAGTCCTCAGGAGTACTATGAGCTGGTAGGCGATACCGATGCAGTAACATTCCCCTGCGCAAATCTTGTTGATGCAGATACAGGCAGGATCTGCATTTACTACGGCTGCGCTGACACCTGCACATCTCTTGCATTTACAACAGTTGACGCTGTTATGGATTTCCTTGATAACAACAGTCAGGTCTGATCGGCATTAATACGCCGTCAAGCGGCTCTCCCGCAGTATTCTGCGGGAGGGTCTTTCCATATTTTAAGAAGCGGGAGATAAAAATGATAAGTTCAAAATCACCGAAAATACTTATTGCCGACAAAAACAGGTCATTCATGAAAGCAACAGCGGAATATCTGCTTTCTATGGGCTATTTTGCAGTTTATCCCGAAGCAAAGACTGATCCGGAAAAGATCATTGCAATGCTGCGTGCGATAAAACCGGACGCAGTAGTGATAAGCAGCACCAACGGCAAAATCATAAATACTATCAAAGAAAGCATACATATGGGGCTTGATACATATTTTATCATAAAAACTCCATACATGAACTACAGGCTGCCCGGCGACATACCACATAACAGATACACGATACTGACAGAGCCTATAGAATCCGAAAAAATACTTGATGTGCTGAAGGAAAAAGTACACTTCCCCGCTGCCGATCAGAAGGAAAGCATTGCCATAAGGAAAGAAGTCACGGAAATGCTCAAAAAGATCGGTATTCCTGCACATCTGAAGGGATACACATATGTAAGGGAAGCGATCATTATGATCATAGAGGAGGGAGATCCTTTCGGAGCATTCCGCAAAAATCTGTATCAGGAGCTTGCTCAAATGGTGGGTTCTACTGCGCAGGCTGTTGAAAGAGCGATCCGTACCGCAATTGAGGCAGGCTTTAACAGAGGAGATCTTGATTTTATAGAACAGCTGTTTTGCAATACCATACGAAGTGACAAGGGAAAGCCCACAAATTTTGAATTCATATCTCTTGTGGCAGATGCTATCTGTGAGGATATGGATCTGCAGTGCTTTCCCGAGGTTGTGACAGCAATAAAATGCAAAAAGGGTGAAAACAAATGAGATCGGGATTTTACCATAATGACGAAAAAGCGCTGCAAAGCGTTTCACCGATAACAAATGATTATCCGTCTGTCACCTCCCCCGAAAAGCTGTATGAAGCCCTGAGCATGGTATGGTGCGCTGAAACCTGCGCTCCCCGCATGAGGGATCAATGGACACCGGAAAACATGACTCTCGGACAATGCTCGGTGACAGCATTTCTTGCTCAGGATATTTTCGGAGGAAGTGTATATGGTATTCTCACGGAAAACGGAAATATCCACTGCTTTAATCGCGTGGGAAAATGTATATTTGACCTTACCTCGGAGCAGTTCGGAGAAAAGGCAGGAGAGCTTGACTATGGCAGCGGAGTCGAACAATCAAGGGACGTACACTTTTCAAAGGAGGAAAAACGCCTGAGATACGAGCTTTTAAATGAGCGGCTCAGGCATTACACACGATCATGATTATCATCGGAGAGGATATCCGAAGCAAATGTATACCTGTATATCCTGTTCCAGCTCTTTAAGCCCGCAGCCGAATCCTCCAGCTCCGAAATAAGCATGACCGCATCAGAGGCAGCACTGCGGAGAAGCGACAGGAGAACCCTGTCAGAACCTTTAAAGGAATTATCCACATGACGGCGCTCCGCAATTGCTGCGAAAAGCTTACAGAATCTGCGGACATTTCTCATGGCAGAGAAGATCCGTGCAGTGTCTGTACCCTCGTAAAATCCCGAAACCACACGGGCGGAGCGCAGATCGGGATCAAGACGGCGCAAAACAGCTCTCCTCCTGCCGCAGCGAACAAAAAGCCTCATATCGAAAAGAAGCTCTGTTCCCGCATGGGGTACAAGCAGCTTTTCCGTTCTGCGTCGGATATAGCCGTGACACCGCCTGTCAAGAGCAAAATGGCAGATAAGACCGCAGATGTAGGCAAATTTACTGTCATCACTATCATTTCCCGAAAGTGCCGAGGAGGCTTTTCCGATTATTTCAAGCCCCTCACGGCTGTGTATCCTGCTGCCCATACGGTTAAAGCTGTTGACACCTGTAGGACGGTAAAAAAACAGTATATCCGGACCCAGAAGTCCCATATAAAAGAGCTTTTTTTCGGATAAAAGACGGTCCCGCATTTCAGGGGACAACCGGCGCAGGACTTTATCTCCCATAAGAAGATGAGCGTAGACAGACGGCATCGGATCATTCCTTTCTCTGACATTTTATTGTTTTCAGACAGGGAAAAAATATGCATTACGAAGAAATACAGATATTTTTAAAAATAATTATAAAAAAATTTACAATTAAATTTTTACCGTTTTTTTTACGATTTAATATCCAATTAAGGAAAATTCACGGAAATCCGAAGAAGCTCCTTCATCAGTCGCAAGTGCCAAATAACCGTCTTTTTTGGCAATTTTTCCAAATTAGCGGGAGTGAAAATCTATAGGCTTGTTAATTCTGCAACAGGTTTCCACACTGTTTGTTAAAATTTTAGCAATATCAAATTTATAATTTTTTTCACTTGATTTTTGCTGTCAAGTGTGGTAGAATAGTATCAAGGAGAAAAATCTGTCGAGTCATGGACGGGTTTTTAAAAAAGCTGCAATCAAAAATACTTACAGAAAGCGGGTAAAGTTTATGAGCAACAAAGTCACAATCATCGGCGCGGGCAGCGTCGGCTCCACAATTGCCTATAACATGGTCGTTACCGGCATTGCGTCTGAGATCGTCATGATCGATATCAACGAAAACAAGGCTCTGGGGGAGGCTATGGATATCCGTCAGGGCGTACCGTTCTGCTCACCTGTTTCCATCTATGCGGGTACCTACGCAGACGCAGCAGGTTCCGATGTGGTAATACTTACCTCAGGTCTGCCGAGAAAAGCGGGTCAGTCCCGTCTTGAGCTTGCACAGGTAAATGTAGACATCACAAAAACCATTATTCCTCAGATAGTTAAATACGCTCCCGAAGCCGTTTATATCGTAGTAAGCAATCCTATAGATATTCTTACATATCTGTTCCACAAAATTTCAGGACTGCCCTCAAATCAGATCATCGGCTCGGGTACTACACTTGATACAGCCCGTCTGCGCACCCGCCTTTCCGAAACCTTTAATATCAGCCAGCAGAATGTTCATGCTTACGTTTTCGGTGAACACGGCGACTCCTCTTTCGTGCCGTGGTCACTTGCCAACATCTCCAATATTCCCATTGAGCAGTACATTGAGTGTCTGCCCGCAGATAAACGTCCCGTTGTAAACTATGCCGAGATCGAGGAGTACACAAGAAAATCCGGCGCTAAGATAATTGCAAACAAGGGCGCTACCTTCTATGCTATTGCAATTTCGGTATGCCACATCTGCAAGTGCCTGTTCAGCGGCATTGACACTACACTTACCGTATCCACCATGATGAACGGCGAATACGGCATCAGCGATGTATGTCTTTCTACCCTTTCGGTTATCGGACAGAAGGGAGTTGAGGGCAAGCTCAACGTTCCCCTCACAGATGAGGAAATCGAAAAGCTCAGACATTCCGCAGACAGCCTGAAAGCGGTTATCAAGGATATCAATCTTTAAAGGCAGCGAATTTTCATGACGGCGGTAAGTGCTTTTTGCGCTGCCGCCAAAAGTCGTGTATATGAATATGCTATAATTATAAGGAGTACATAAATGGAATACCGTATCGAACACGATTCAATGGGCGAGGTAAAGGTACCCGCCGACAAATACTGGGCTGCCCAGACCGAAAGAAGTCATGAGAATTTTCTTATCGGTGTTGGGATCGAAACTATGCCGAGAGAGATCACAAAGGCGTTCGGCTATCTGAAAAAAGCCGCAGCCATTGCAAATCATGCCCTTAAACCCGAGAAGATGACAGACGAAAAGCTCGCTGCAATATCACAGGCGTGTGACGAGGTGATAAGCGGCAGCCTTAACGAGCATTTCCCGCTTGTAGTGTGGCAGACAGGAAGCGGCACACAGTCCAACATGAACGCAAACGAGGTAATTGCCAACAGAGGAAACGAGATCGCAGGAGCAAAGCTGCTGCACCCCAATGACGATATCAACATGAGCCAGTCCTCCAATGATACATTTCCTACCGCTATGCACATTTCGGCGGTAATGGCGATCGAGGACAATGTTCTGCCCGCAATAGATGAACTTGTGGATACATTCAAGCGCCTTGAAAAGGAAAACGAGGGCATTGTAAAGAGCGGACGCACACATTTGCAGGACGCTACTCCTATCGCATTCTCACAGGAGATAAGCGGCTGGAGATCCTCCCTTGAAAAGGACAGAAAACTCCTTGAGATCGCTCTCCCCCAACTTAAAGAGCTTGCTCTGGGCGGTACGGCGGTAGGCACGGGACTTAACACCCCCAAGGGCTTCGACAAGGAAGTGGCAAAGGCTGTATCTGAGCTTACCGGCAAGGATTTTATCACAGCACCCAATAAATTTCATGCTCTTACCAGCAAGGACGAGATAGTATTCGCTCACGGCGCACTGAAAGCTCTTGCTGCGGATATGATGAAGATCGCAAACGATGTAAGATGGCTTGCAAGCGGTCCCAGAGACGGTCTTGGCGAGATATTCATTCCCGAAAATGAACCCGGCTCCTCCATTATGCCCGGAAAGGTAAATCCCACTCAGTGCGAACAGGTCACAATGGTTGCCGTTCAGGTAATGGGTAACGATGTAGCTGTGGGAATGGCTGCAAGTCAGGGCAATTTTGAGCTTAACGTGTTCATGCCCGTATGCGCCTACAACTTCTTACAGTCAGCAAGGCTTCTCAGTGAATCGATCCGCTCCTTTAATAAAAACTGCGCTGTGGGAATAAAGGCTAACAAGGAAAAAATGCACCACAACCTGTACAATTCGCTTATGCTCGTAACGGCACTCAACCCCTATATAGGTTATGAGAATGCCGCTAAGACCGCAAAGAAAGCGTACAAGGACAATATTTCCCTTAAGGAAGCGTGCGTTGAGCTTGGTTTCCTTACCCCCGAAAAATTTGACGAGGTGTTCCACCCCGAGCAGATGATATAACTTTTCAGAAAGGATAAAAGCTATGGTTTACAGTTATTACCCGGGCTGCACGCTGAAAAACAAGGCTCAGGACCTTGACAGATATGCCCGTCTTTCCGCACAGGCACTGGGTATCACGCTTGAAGAGATCGAGAACTGGCAGTGCTGCGGCGGCGTTTATCCAATGGCAAAGGACGAGATAGCCACAAAACTCTCCTCCGTAAGAGCCTTGGCAGATGCCAAAGCACATAACAGGGATCTTATCACCCTTTGTTCAGCCTGTCACAATGTGTTAAAGCAGGTCAACAATGATATGGCGACCGATGCGGATATCTGCATGAGAGCGAATAATTACCTGAAAAACGATCTTCCCGAGGAATATCACGGTGAGACAAAGGTAGTGCATTTTCTTGAAATGCTCCGAGATACGGTAGGATTTGATACCCTGAAAGAAAAGGTAACAAATCCCCTGACAGGCAAAAAAATCGGCGCATATTACGGCTGTCTGCTGCTTCGTCCCGGCAAGGTGATGAAGATGGACGATCCTGAAAATCCGAAGATCATGGAGGATTTTATCAGAGCGATCGGTGCAGAGCCTGTTATATACCCCATGAGGAATGAATGCTGCGGCGGATATCTTACCCTGGAGGACAAGGACGCCGCTGCAAAAAGAAGAAATGCCGTTGCCGACAGTGCAGCCGATTTCAAGGCAGAACTGCTGGTGACTGCCTGCCCGCTTTGTATGTATAATATGAAGAAAAATGATAAGGGTGTTCCGGTTTATTATTTCACCGAGCTTCTTGCAGAGGCTCTGGGTGTAAAAGAAAACTGAGGAGGTAAGTGCTTTGGATAAAAGAGAAGAAGTCCTCCGCATAAGCGGTGTGGACGTGCGTAAATGTATGCGCTGCGGAAAATGTTCGGGTACCTGTCCCTCCTATGATGAGATGGAGTATCACCCTCACCAGTTTGTATACATGGTTGAAACAGGAAACATTGAACCGCTTCTTAACAGTAAATCGCTGTACAAATGTCTTTCCTGCTTTGCCTGTGTCGAAAGATGTCCGAGAAACGTAGAGCCTGCAAAGGTAGTGGAGGCTGTAAGACTTTCCGCTATCCGTCAGAAGGGCAATAATCATCTCAAAGCAAGCATGGTGCCGGAGCTTATTGACGAGGAAACGCCTCAGCAGCTTCTCGTCAGCGCATTCCGTAAATACAGTAAGTAAGGAGGAGAAAAGCAGATGCTTAGAATAGGCGTATTTGTATGCCACTGCGGTACGAACATTGCGGCTACAGTCGACGTCAAGGCAGTTGCCGAGGCGATGAGCAAAGAGCCTGCGGTTGTTTTCTCCGTTGATTATCAGTATATGTGTTCCGAGGTGGGTCAGACACTTATTCAGGACACCATAAAAGAGCAGAAGCTGGACGGAGTTGTAGTTTGCTCCTGCTCGCCGCGTATGCATGAACAGACATTCAGGAAGGCTGCCGCAAAGGCAGGTCTTAACCCCTACATGGTGGAGATCGCCAATATCCGTGAGCAGTGTTCATGGATACATAAGGATATGGTGACAGCCACCGAAAAAGCCATAATTCTTGCAAGAACGGCTGTAGCAAAGGTACAGCTCAACGCTCCCCTCACTGCGGGAGAAAGTCCTGTTACCAAGCGTGCGCTGGTTATCGGCGGCGGTATTGCGGGAATACAGACTGCTCTTGATATTGCAGAGGCAGGCTATGACGTTGACATCGTGGAGAAAAATTCCACTATCGGCGGAAAGATGACTCAGATAGACAAGACATTCCCTACTCTCGACTGTGCATCATGTATACTCACACCTAAAATGGTTGACTGCGCACAGAATGAGAAGATCCATATCTACGCATACAGCGAGGTAGAGGCTGTATCGGGATTTGTTGGCAATTTCACTGTGAAGATAAGAAAAAAAGCCCGCTATGTGGACGCAACAAAATGTACCGGCTGCGGCGTATGCACAGAAAAATGTCCCCAGAAGAAGATTCCAAACGAATTTAATCTGGGTATGGATAACAGACGAGCTATCTATATTCCCTTTGCTCAGGCAGTTCCGAAGGTGGCTACCATTGATGCAGACAACTGTAATATGCTCAAAAACGGCAAGTGCGGAGTATGCGCTAAGGTTTGCTCCGCAGGTGCTATAGACTACAAGCAGCAAGATGAGATAGTCGAGGAAAAGTACGGCGCAATTGTTGCGGCTACCGGCTATAATCCCATAAGCCTTGAAAAATTCGATGAATTTGCATATTCACAGAGTAAGGACGTTATCACCTCTCTGGAGTTTGAGCGTCTTACCAACGCAGCAGGACCTACAAGCGGTCAGCTTCTTCGTCCCTCAGACGGCGTACACCCGCACACAATTGTGTTTGTTCAGTGCGTGGGTTCAAGATCCACTACAGAATGCGGAAAGCAGTACTGCTCAAAGATATGCTGTATGTACACCGCTAAACACGCAATGCTTACCCGTGAAAAATATCCCGATACAGATGTGTATGTATTCTATATTGACGTTCGTACACCCGGTAAGAATTTTGATGAATTTTACCGCAGAGCTGTGGAGGAATACGGCGTTCACTACATCAAGGGCATGGTAGGAAAGGTTGCCCCACGTGCAGACGGCAAGCTGATGGTACAGGCATCGGATCTTATCGCAAATGAGCAGCTCCATATCGAAGCCGATCTTGTGGTGCTGGCTGCTGCTATTGAGCCTGACAAGACCGCACGTTCGATCGCTACAATGCTCACCGCAAGCATGGATACAAACGACTTCTTTACCGAAGCGCATCCAAAGCTCCGTCCCGTGGAAAGCCCCACCGCAGGTGTTTTCCTCTCGGGCGTCTGCCAGGGACCGAAGGATATTCCCGAGACTGTATCTCAGGCAAGTGCGGCGGCAGCTAAGGTAATAGGACTTCTCAGCAAGGATAAGCTTACCTGCAACCCCTGTGTGGCTCATTCCGACGAGCTTATGTGCAACGGCTGCTCCGCCTGCGAAAAGGTATGCCCTTACGGTGCTATCACCTATTCCGACAAGGAGTTCAGACAGCCTGACAGAACGGTTGCGATCCGCCGTGTGGCAAGCGTCAATGAGGCGGTATGTCAGGGCTGCGGTGCTTGTACGGTAGCCTGCCCGTCCGGCGCAATGGATCTCAAGGGCTTCTCCAATAAACAGATCATGGCGGAGGTAGATGCGATATGCAAGTAAACGAAACAAAAGGATTCAGACCCAAGATCGTTGCATTCTGCTGCAACTGGTGTTCCTATGCAGGAGCGGATCTGGCGGGTACAAACAGGATTAACTACCCTGCCGATGTCAAGATAATCCGTGTTCCCTGCTCATGCCGTGTCAACCCCATGTTTATACTACGTGCGTTTCAGAGAGGTGCGGACGGTGTGATCATGTGCGGCTGCCACCCCGGGGACTGCCACTATACATCAGGCAACTATTTTGCAAGAAGAAGAATGACTCTACTGTTCTCCATGCTCGATTATATGGGCATTGAAAAGGAGAGGACCCGTGTGGAATGGGTTTCTGCGGCAGAGGGCGCAAAGTTTGCGGCGACCATGAATGAATTTGTGGAAACCGTCACAAAGCTTGGAGAGAACAAGAGATTGGAGGATCTGAGATGCAAGAAGCAGTGATCAGCCGTGCAAAGGAGCTGCTTGCCGACGGTACAGTAAACCGTGTTGTCGGCTGGAAAGCGGGCGAGTTTGCCTATGATACTACTCCCGCCGTGTTTACCTCGGCAGAGGAGCTTGACGCAGGCTTCATTTACAATGATTTCTGCGCCCCCAACCTTTCAAAATACATTATCAAAGAGTCCCGCAAGGAGGGAAAACTCCTTGTATTCCTCAAGCCCTGCGACTCCTACAGCTTTAACCAGCTGTTGAAGGAGCATCGCATTCTCCGTGAAAACGTCTATATTATAGGCGTTGAATGTACGGGAAAGGTAGATGCGGATACAGTCAAGTCAAAGGGCATCAAGGGTATTACGGGCATGGAAAGTGACGGCGAGAACGTTACTGTCCACACTCTTTACGGAGATAAGACCATACCCAAATCCGAAACTCTGGGCGATAAGTGCAAGACCTGCAAGAGCAAGAAGCACGTTATCTTTGATGAGATGATCGGCAATGACGGTGAGGTAAACAATGACGGCGCACGTTTTGAAATGGTGAAAAAACTTGAAAAGATGACCTCGGAGGAACGCTATGAGTTCTGGAGAGGTGAGCTTTCAAAGTGTATCCGCTGCAATGCCTGCCGCAACGTATGTCCTGCCTGCTCCTGCGAAAACTGCGTATTTGATAACCCCGCTTCCGGTATACAGCAGAGAGCGGCAACCGATTCCTTTGAAGAAAATATGTTTCATCTTATCCGTGCGTTCCACGTTGCGGGCAGATGTACCGACTGCGGCGAATGTACAAGAGTATGTCCTCAGAACATTCCTCTGCACCTTCTTAACCGCAAGTATATCAAGGATATAAACGAATTTTACGGCGAATATCAGGCAGGCGAGGATCTTGATACAAGAGCGCCTCTTAATGCCTACACCTTCGGTGACTGTGAGCCGAATATCGTATATAAAAGAGGGGGTAAGGAATAATGTTCAGACTTCCCATCGAAAAATTAGATGATCTGTTTGCAGCTGTTGCAGCGGCTCAGACCCTCTATCTTCCCGCAGACGGCAAGGACGGCAGAGCCTCCTATGTAAAGTGGGAGGAGGGTGTGAAGCTGTCAAAGGCGCTCAACACCGTTAGAAGCGCAAAGGATCACTTCTTCCCCCAGACCACAAACCTCTGCGATTTCAACATGAACGGCAAGAACATAGAGATCATCGACAACCGTCAGGAAAGCGAAAATTTCGTAATATTCGGCGTGCGTGCCTGTGACGCAAGAAGCTTTACCATTCTCGACAAGGTGTTCCTTGCAGAGCCTGTAGATACCTATTATGCCACACGCAGAGAACATGGCACGGTCATAACTCTTGCCTGCACAGAGCCTGAGGAAAACTGCTTCTGCTCTGTATTCGGCATTGATGCCGCATCTCCCGAGGGCGATGCTGCCTGCCACATTACGGAAGATGCTCTTTATATAAACGCTAACACCGAAAAGGGCGAAAAATTCATTGAATCCGTAAAGGATATGCTTACAGAGTGCGGCACCGAGGCTGTTGACGCTCAGAAGGCACAGACCGCCGAGATCATGAAAAAACTTCCCTTTGCAAATGTAAGCACCGATTATTTCAGAAAGAATACGCTCCTTGACATCTTCAATTCCGAACACTGGAAGAAGCTGTCCGAGGCTTGTCTCGGCTGCGGCACTTGTACATTTGTCTGCCCCACCTGCCAGTGCTATGATATAAAGGATTTTGATACAGGTCACGGCATCAAGCGTTACCGCACATGGGACAGCTGTATGTACTCCGATTTCACCAAAATGGCGGCAGCAAACTCCCGTAACTCTCAGGTCGAGCGTTTCAGACAGAGATTCATGCACAAGCTGGTATATTTTCCCGACAACAACAACGGTGAGTTCGGCTGCGTAGGCTGCGGACGCTGTCTTTCCAGATGCCCGATCTCCATGAATATCATCAAGGTCATCAAGACCTTCGGAGAGGAGTAAGAAAACTATGCTGAATGAAACCTTGATACCAAAACTCGGCGTTGTTACCGATATCCGGATCGATACTCCCGATGTAAAGACATTCCGGGTAGTCGGCACAGACGGCAAGAAGCTGTTCGAGCATATTCCCGGTCAGTGCGCTATGCTTTCTGTTCCCGGAGTGGGCGAGGGTATGTTTTCAATTACCTCATCTCCCACAAACAAAGAATTTATGGAATTTTCCATTAAGAAATGCGGCTGCCTTACCTCATGGCTCCACATGATGGACGTAGGTCAGCAGATCACCGTAAGAGGACCCTACGGCAACGGTTTTCCCGTGGAGGATCCGGAAAAGCTCAAGGGCAAGGATCTTCTCTTTATCGCAGGCGGTATCGGACTTGCTCCTCTGCGTTCGGTAATAAACTACTGCCGTGACAAGAGGGAAAACTACGGCAGCATACAGATAATTTACGGTTCCCGTTCAAAGGACGATCTTGTGGATTATCAGGAGATATTGAACGAGTGGCTGGCAGATGACGGCATCACCGTAAACCTTACAATCGACCGTGAACAGGAGGGCTGGGACGGTCACGTAGGCTTTGTCCCCAATTACGTAAAGGAGCTTACCCCGGATATCAGCAAGACTGTTCTTATATGCGGTCCTCCGATTATGATAAAATTCACACTTGCGGGACTTAAAGAACTGGGCTTCAAGGAAACGCAGGTGTTTACAACCATGGAGCTTCGCATGAAATGCGCCATCGGCAAGTGCGGACGCTGCAACATCGGCAATAAGTACGTATGCAAGGACGGTCCCGTTTTCAGATTTGACCAGCTCGGTGAGCTGCCTAACGAATATTGATATTAAAGGAGTGAAATTCAAGATGGATAATATGGTAAATATTTATCTGTTCGGCAAGCAGTACACCGTGCCTGCAAGCCTTACCATCATGAAAGCTATGGAATATGCGGGTTATCAGCTTATCAGAGGCTGCGGCTGCCGCAACGGATTCTGCGGTGCCTGTGCCACAATATACAGGATAAAGGGCGACCCCGAGCTTAAGACCTGCCTTGCCTGCCAGACACAGGTACAGGAGGATATGTACATTGCAACTCTGCCCTTCTTCCCGCTGGTAAAACAGATCTATGATATCAACAATATCCCCACCACACAGGCTGTTATGATGCAGCTTTACCCTGAGATCTACGCTTGTGTAGGCTGCAATGCCTGCACAAAGGCTTGTACACAGAAGCTGAATGTTATGCAGTATATCGCTTATGCACAGAGAGGCGAATTTGACAAATGTGCAGACGAATCCTTCGATTGCGTAATGTGCGGCGTATGCTCCTCCAGATGTCCCGCAGGCATCTCCCACCCGCAGGTGGCTATGCTTGCAAGAAGGATCAACGGAAAGTATCTCCAGCCAAAAACTCAGCACCTTGAGGACAGGGTAAAGGAGATACACAACGGCGATTTCAAGGAGTTCCTTGATACGCTCATGGCGGAATCCAACGAGCAGCTTCAGGAACGCTACAACAACAGAGATATTGAAAAGTAAGGGAGGAGCTGCACCATGTATACAAATGAAGAAATGCTTGCTTCGATCAAAAAGGTAGAAGCCAACCGGGCTGCAAATGCAGCATATGAGCCTGAGAGAATGACAGCAGAGCAGAAGGAAGAGATCCTCGCTACATACCACCCCGATCACATCGAAGCAGAATTTGAGGAATTAAAGATAGGTCCTAACAAGGGCGAAAAGGTTCCTCATGAGCTGGCTGCTCTTTTACAGGCAAACAGCCGTATAGATCCCGCAAAGATCGACCTTGAACACCCTAAATATGATGTAGACGTGCTTGTTATCGGCGGCGGCGGCGCAGGCTCTTCGGCAGCTATCGAGGCTCACAACGGCGGCGCAAATGTTATGATCGTAACAAAGCTGCGTATAGGCGACGCAAACACCATGATGGCAGAGGGCGGCATTCAGGCTGCGGATAAGCCCAACGACTCCCCTGCTATCCATTACATTGACGCTTACGGCGGCGGTCATTTTGCTGCAAAGCATGAGCTGGTATACAAGCTCGTAACCGAAGCACCCGATGCTATCAAGTGGCTCAATGAGCTGGGCGTTGAATTTGATAAGACACCCGACGGCACTATGGTAACCACCCACGGCGGCGGCACATCCCGCAAGAGAATGCACGCCTGCAAGGACTATTCCGGTGCCGAGATCATGAGAACGCTCCGTGATGAGGTACTCAACCGTCAGATCCCTGTTATCGACTTTACCGCAGCTATTGAAATAATACTCGATGATGAGGGCAAGGCAGCAGGCGCAGTTCTTATGAACATGGAAACTAAGGAGCTGATGGTAGCTAAGGCTAAGACCGTCGTTATCGCAACAGGCGGTGCAGGCAGACTTCACTATCAGGGCTTCCCCACTTCCAACCATTACGGCGCAACTGCTGACGGACTGGTGCTTGCTTATCGTGCAGGTGCAAAGCTGCTGTATGCTGATTCGCTTCAGTATCACCCCACAGGTGCAGCATTCCCCGAGCAGATCTTCGGCGCACTTGTAACAGAGAAGGTACGTTCTCTGGGCGCTAAGCTTGTAAACTGCGATGGCGAGGTATTCATGCATCCTCTTGAAACCCGTGATGTGTGTGCATCTTCCATTATCCGTGAGTGCAAGGCAAGAGGCAAGGGTATAAGCACGGGAGACGGACAGGGCGTATGGCTGGATACTCCTATGATCGAGCTGAAAAACGGTGAGGGAACTATTGAAAAGCGTATTCCCGCAATGCTGAGAATGTTCATGGAATACGGCATAGATATCCGTAAAGAGCCTATCATTGTATACCCCACTCTTCACTATCAGAACGGCGGCATCGACATTACCGATGACGGCATGAGCGGCATTGAGAATCTCTATGTTGCAGGCGAGGCAGTAGGCGGTATTCACGGCAGAAACAGACTTATGGGAAATTCTCTGCTGGACGTTATCGTATTCGGAAGAAATGCAGGCAGAAGCGTTGCTAAGAAGTACAAGGAAGTCACTGTGGGCAAGCTCACTCTTGACCATGTAAATAAGTTTGCAGATGAAATGAAAGCAGCAGGCATCGAAACTGATGTGGTATCTCCTAAGCTGCTGCCCGATTACGCAAGGAAAGCAAATTAACACAGAGTAAATTTTATGTTAAATTTTAGCATAAACCCTGTCAATTTGAAGAAAATAGTAGTATAATCTTATAGGAACAAGTAAACCCCTGCGGATCTGCGGGGGTTTACAGTGTTTATTTTAGTTAAGGAGAGTCTGATCCGATCGTGAAGTGTCATGCTCCGATCAGTCTGTCCTACAGAAAAATGGGAGGTATAAACCTATGAACCTGTTTGGGGGAATTCTTTCGATCACAGGTATCACATTCCTTTTGTTTATCGCATTTGTAGTTGCGGCGCTGGGCTACGCTCTGGGACGCATCACCGTAAAAGGTATCTCACTTGGTACTGCGGGAGTGTTTATCGTAGCACTGCTGATAGGTGCGCTGTTCTTTGCAAATGATGCGGCGACAAATGCAATTTATTTAAAGGGCACAGACATTGCCGTATCCTCGATCTCCAAAAACTATCTTAAGATCGTGGAGAATATCGGACTTATTCTGTTTGTTACATCTGTAGGCTTTATTGCAGGACCTAACTTCTTTTCAAGCCTTAAGAAAAATTTCACATCTTATGCACTGCTTAGCCTTATAATTATTCTGCTGGGCGGTGCGACCACCGTATTCTGCATTGCAGTACTGGGCTGTGACTCGGTAATGGCAGTAGGACTTCTTTCCGGAGCGCTTACCTCAACGCCTGCATTTTCTGCGGCAAAGGACACGTTGGCATCTGCATACCCTACGGATATGCTTTCCGAGCTGGAGGCAGAGGTGACCGTAGGACACGGAATTGCGTATCTTTTCGGCGTTGTCGGTGTTGTGCTTTTCGTACAGCTTATGCCTAAAATATGCAAAGCCAATATTGAGGAGGAAAGATCAAAGATCACCTCGGTCGATACCGGCAGAGTACGCAAGGACAGCAGTGAGCTTTTTCACCTTGACGGATTCGGTCTTGCACCCTTTGCACTGGCAATAGTCATCGGACTTCTGGTGGGCGGCATTAAGATCCCAATGGGTACGTCCAGTTTTTCACTTGGTACCACGGGCGGCTGTCTGCTTGCGGGACTGGTTATCGCACATTTCGGACATTTCGGAAATTTAAGCGTTACCCCCAACAAGAGTATGCTGGAGCTTTTCAGAGAGTTCGGGCTTATGATGTTCCTTATCGGTGCAGGTATCCCGGGCGGTGCAAGTTTCACAGAGTATTTTAAAGTAAATTATTTCCTTTATGGCGCTCTCATGACGCTTATTCCCATGATCGTGGGCTTCATTATCGCAAAATATATCATAAAGCTCCCCCTTTTCAACAATCTGGGAGGAATTACCGGAGGCATGACCTCTACACCTGCACTGGGTACGCTTATTAATGTTGCCAAGACCGATAACGTTGCCTCTGCTTATGCGGCGGCTTACCCCATAGCACTTATCGCAGTCGTACTCGTTTCACAGTTCATAATTACGGCATATGCAAAGTAATATCCGTCCCTGCGTGTAAAGGCGCAGGGATTTTTTTATGATCTGGAAAATGCTCAGGAAAAAAATTTACATAAAAATTCTCAAAACCTATTGCAAAAATTAGGAAAATAGTATAAAATATATATAATAGCTTTTTTAAGCTGAACAATTTTCTAATGAAAGGATGTCATTCCAATGGCAGGATTAAACAAAGTCACAGTTGACGATTTGAACGTCAAGGGCAAGAAAGTTCTCGTAAGAGTAGACTTCAATGTACCTCTCAAGGACGGCAAGGTCACCAACGACAACAGAATCGTTGCAGCTCTCCCCACTATTAACAAGCTGGTAAGCGAGGGCGCAAAGGTAGTACTCTGCTCACATCTTGGCAAGCCCAAGAACGGTCCCGAGGCAAAGTTCTCTCTTGCTCCCGCAGCAGAAAGACTTGCACAGCTCGTTAATACAAATGTAATTTGTGCGTTTGACGATACGGTAGTCGGCGAAAATGCAAAGAAATATGTTTCCGAGATGAAGGACGGCGAGATCGTTGTTCTCGAAAACACAAGATTCCGCGGTGCTGACGAGACCAAAAACGGCGAGGAGTTTTCTAAGGAGCTTGCCGATCTGGTAGACAATGAAGTATTTGTAATGGACGCTTTCGGTTCTGCACACCGCGCCCATGCATCTACCGCAGGCGTTACCAAATTTGTCAAGGAGACAGCTGTAGGCTATCTCATGCAGAAGGAGATACAGTATCTCGGAAATGCTGTAGAGGATCCCGTAAGACCCTTTGTAGCAATTCTCGGCGGTGCAAAGGTTGCCGACAAGCTCAATGTTATCTCAAATCTTCTTGAAAAGTGCGATACTCTTATTATCGGCGGAGGAATGGCTTACACATTCCTTAAGGCTGAGGGCATGGAAGTAGGAAAATCCCTCGTTGACGATGAAAAGCTTGACTACTGCAAGAATATGATCGCTAAGGCAAAGGAGTTGGGTAAAACTCTCCTGCTCCCTGTTGATACTGAGGTAGCAGCATCGTTCCCTGATCCTATTGATGCAGAGATCGCAGTTGAGTGCGTAGAGGTAAATGCAATTCCCGCTGATAAAATGGGTCTTGATATTGGCGTTAAGACACAGGCTCTCTTTGCAGATGCAGTCAAGTCCGCAAAGACAGTTGTATGGAACGGTCCTATGGGCGTGTTCGAGAACCCCACTCTCGCAAAGGGTACTATTGCTGTTGCAAAGGCACTTGCAGACACAGACGCAACCACAATTATCGGCGGCGGAGATTCTGCGGCAGCTGTTATTCAGCTGGGCTTTGCTGATAAAATGTCACATATTTCAACAGGCGGCGGCGCATCTCTCGAATATCTTGAGGGCAAGGTGCTTCCCGGCGTTGACGTAATTGCCGAAAAAGCATAAACAGTCATAAAAAAACGTGATTATCGGCGTCATGCACTCGAAAGGGGTATGGCGCCTTATTTTTTAAGGGGAAAGGAGGGGTTAAGATGCTGCTCAATAATGAAAGGATCGAATCATGCAGCGACTGCGATTTTACTTATACGATCATTTCGGGTACGAATTTTACGGGAATATCTGCTTCTGACTGTGATTTTTCGGAAATAACCATAAGCGAATGCAATATGATATCCGCTCATTTTGACAATGTAATGCTTGAGGACGGCTCTATCCTGAATGCAAATATGTCGAACATGACCATTACTGATACTTCCATGACAAAAAGCCGTATAACCAACGGAGATATTGTTAACGGAAAGCTGGAAAGCGTAAATATGAAAGGGTCGAGCCTTACAGGCTGCGATCTGAGAAATGTAACAATTGAAAACTGCAATCTGGAGGGACTTTCTATCAATTCATGTCAGATATCGGGAATGACTATTGACGGTATTCCTGTAAGAGAGCTATTGGAAAAATATTATAAATAACGGATCATAGGCTGTAAAAATGCCCTCACTTGTTTGTGAGGGCTGTTTTCTGACTATTTTGTGTGCGTAAAATCACTGAAAAATTTCACAAAATTGTTGCATGATAACTTTATTCAATGATTACAAACTTCGTACAGTTGCGATAATAAATTAACATATGAAATAAGAGTAAAAGTATGAATTCAAAGTTCTGTACGAAATCATATCCGATTTGAGCTTTGCGGAATCAGGAAATAGTAAAAATAAGAGGTAATTAGCATGAAAAATTCGTTTTAAGTGCAAATTCGGCGTTTGAGCAACACAAAAAGACCCACAAAGTGAGTCGATTTAAAATATTTCCACCTGAGAAATGCCGTTGCGGGACAGGCACCTGCACTTCAATCGCAAATGGATGGATGCACTTTAAACTGAAGCCGGGAGTCCCTTAATAATAATCAATTATATTATATCATCTTCAATGGTAAGGGAATGAAACTGCAGGATAAATTATTTGCAGATTTAAAAAAACTAAGGGAGAAATATAGTAACATTGAATGGATCATTGAGCATTGTTATGGCGAGGAATATTATGTATGTGATGCTGAGGGTGTTTGTACCGGTGAGCGTCACGGTAAAGAGTGGGGTGAGGTATGGTATGAAAAATATGGTAAGTATTTAAATTTCGATGATGTGGACAATATTGTTAATGCTCAGTTCGAGGATTACTTCCATAAAAATAGACGAAGACTGAATAAATGATGTTATAAATATATTTTAATCTCAAATATACTAATGATTAAAGCTTGTATTGAATTTTGAACAAATTTCCCTGTGTGGTTTAGCTAACTTTGAAATATAATTGCTATTAGCAATTTTGTAGTAAGTATCAGCAATATCAGAGTATACTTCATATAACTGCTTGCAGCTTTCGAAGCGCAGGGGTTATCAAAGGATAAAATTGCATATGAGATGTGGAAAGCAAGGCGAAATTTAGGTATTGAATATAAAGATATGACACCACCACTTCTTCGTGAGCATATATATGATTAAACATAGAAAGATATGGTGATCCGCTAGGTAGAGGTTGGGCTTCCACACTAGAACATTATAATTATGATTATGATTCCATGGAAGCAGAAAATCCGTCTTGAAATTGACGGTCTGATCGGAACTGTCAAAAATATTGATGAGCTGCTTTATGAAATGGAATTGAAAGGATACACTGTCAAGAGAGGGAAATATATCTCGGTCAAGGCAGAGGGGCAGCAAAGATTTGTTCGTCTGAAAACACTCGGAGAGGATTACAGCGAATTAAGTCTTGTTTCCCGCATTCGTTGGAAAGACACAGGAGCGAATTATGCCTTGTCAAGTGAATTTGCACCAATCCGTGACGATTATATTCGTACAATCAATGATGTTACGCAGCTTGCAAGGGAGGGTAAGAAAATCCGGCGCAAGCGTGACAGCTCTGCTCCCTACTCCCCCGAGAATGACATTGATATTTACAAGCTGTCGGCACAGCTATCTATCATTAACCGTGATAATATTCATTCTATTGGAGAATTGGAGGGTAAAATATCAAAGCTGAAAGACGAGTATGAAAACACAAGGCGTGGATTAAATGAGCTTATTGTGAAAACCGAACGGCTTGAAACTCTTGCAGAACAAACCGATATATATCTGTCGCTTGTTGATAAACCTGATCCCTCTGCTGCTGAACAATTACAGCTTAACATTTGCAAACAGACCTTGCATAATAACAATATAAAGAGCCACTCCGATATTGACCGTCTGAAATCCTTACAACAGGAAACAAATAAAAAAATAGCAGCCCTCAAAAATTCACTCGAGAGCTGCAAACAGTTGTATGAAGTATATACTAACATTGCCAAAACCTATCATGACATTGTTAGTGAAGATTATATTTCTAAGATAATAATGCAGAATCCAAAATTTGTAAAAACTTATAACCACATCAAAAATATTCATCCCAGAATATAGTGATTTTTATGGGCGAATTACGATCATTTATTATCAAATACGCTTCATTTTGCGAAATACACTTGAATTCAAACTCGAAATCATCTTCCGAAAAAGAGCATTTTTTCTCTTTAAGTACAACCGTTTTACCCGTTGTATTATCTTGACATTCGACTTTAACATCAAAAGTATCGAAAGGCGGTAAGGCTGGATAGCTAGCATAAACTATTACACTGTATTTATTATCATCAGTTATGTACCTGGTATATTCAATCCATTCATCAGTCCATGCATCATATTGAAACGCTATCCCCATCATAAGTATACACAATAAATAGCATATACCAAATGAAACAATCAATCCAATAAAAAATTTGATTACTTTTATAGGTTTAAAATTAATAATTCTATTTAACATACTTAATATTCCTCTACCCAATGAAACAATCAATCCAATAAAAAATTTGATTACTTTTATAGGTTTAAAATTAATAATTCTATTTAACATACTTAATATTCCTCTTTCTCCACTAATTCAGATACGTATTCCCAAAAAATATCTGTAGCCGAGGGACTGAATTAAACACTGTGTAAATAAATATAGCCCATAAGAATAAACAATAATAAAAATGCAGTCAAAATCAAACACAACTGTAATCTTGCTAAGTTTGCTATTTGTATTCAAAGCATTATTAATCTCCCACCAAGAATCGCTTATAACATTACTCTTTGAAACCAAAATATTCATCTATATTAACAATTTTATAATCCAACTCTGAAAAAAGATTATCACGTAATTCGCCGATATTTTCACAACACATTCGTTCCTCATCCCAAAAAACATTATCCACCAATATTTTACTATTTTTTCTATGTATGAATGGTATAGCATCTTCTCGAAACACCAACATATCAGAACAGGTATTTATTATTACATACTTTACTAACGAAAAAAAAAGATTAAAATCCTCCAAATTGAACTGTAATTCAATATGAATATCATGATTTAGATACAATCCATATTCGGGCCATGTATATTTATCATAATATTCCGCAATAAAAAAATTTTTTTGAGGAGTGTATAGAGAATACTCATTTTCATTATATATATAGTGCTCCCTTTCACACCATTTTTTCAAGCATTGACTGTTGTCATTAAAAATTAAATAAAACCTCATTATAACCTCCGAATGTATTGTAAACTAATAACATACTTTTTCCAAAGTTGTTTTTCCAAATGTAACTTCAAAATATAATTATTCTATCGTGTCATATATTCTTTAATACTTTCTGTTACCCAACATCCAAAGTCCATCTCTTCTTCACGTCATCACCCCAAAAAGGATAAGTTAATCGTCTGCCGGGATCATGGTAATTTAATCAACCATTCTTCGGAATCACCCCATAGCTTATCAACATTTCCATTTGGTCCGGCACTTGCTGATATTATTGAATGCCACGCTTTTTATGCTCCCATTCATTGTAAGCCATGGGTTTACCTTTACACTATTTTTAAGTATTGTGATCCGATACGTGGAACTGTTTTAAATTGCCAATTTTATTGCTTCTTTCCTTCAGTACATCTTCAACCTCGGCAATGTCAAGACCCTGTTGAGCGCAGAGGACAGCCACATGGTAAAACAGATCGGCAATTTCATTTTTCAGCTCATCATTATCGTTGTTCTTTGCGGCAATAACCATTTCTGTACACTCCTCACCGCACTTTTTACATATCTTGTCAAGACCCTTTTCAAAAAGATAACAGGTGTAAGAACCCTCCTGAGGATTAGCTCTGCGGTCTGTTACCACTGCATACAAATCATTTAATACGCTCATTTTATTACTTTCCTTTCTCATTTAAATTGATCAGTTTCATTTTGTTCATATCAAGCTCCCTGTAATAGCAATTATTTGCAACTCCGTTATAGCTTGTATGACAGATGTTTCCCTTATCGGGAGATGCCATGAATACCAGCGAATTTTGCTCACAGTTTACGAGTATACGGTGGAGGGTAAAGGTATTTCCCGACTCCTGACCCTTAAACCACAGCTTGTTCCTTGACGTACTCCAGAGTACAACCTTTTTAAGTCTTATGGATTCCCGCAGCGCCGTTTCATTTACATAGGCAATAAGTATGACCTCTTTGGTGTTTATATTCTGCACTGCAACAGGGATCACATGGCATTCCCTGTCCATCTCCGACAGCTTGTTCCAGTCGGGGATAAACTCATCGGTTTCCTCAATATATCCCATATCACACACTCCTTACGGGTATACTGTGCTTTTTAAGCTCAGCCTTGACCTGTGGCACAGTCAGCTCCCCAAAATGGAAAAGTGATGCAGCAAGAGCCGCAGAACAGTCAGTTTCAAGGAATACATCTGGAAAATCACTCAGCTTTCCCGCACCGCCGCTGGCAATTACAGGTATCTTTACAGCCGATACCACCGCTTTGAGCATGGGAATATCAAAGCCTCCCCGCACTCCGTCTGTATCTATGGAGTTAAGGCATATCTCCCCTGCACCGAGCTGCTCTATCTGCTTTACCCAGTCGATAAGATCAATTCCCATATCTATCCTGCCGCCGTTTATATACACCGTCCACTTATTGTCGGCAGTCTTTTTTGCGTCAATTCCCACACATATGCACTGACTGCCGAAAATATCAGCACCCTTTCTTATAAGCTCGGGATTCTGTACCGCCTGAGAATTTACGGAAACTTTATCCGCTCCTGCTCTCAGAGTGTTGCGGATATCGTCTACTGTCTTTATGCCTCCGCCTACAGTAAGAGGAACAAATACCTTTTTCGCCGTTTCTCTTACCACATCGAGAATAACACCCCTGCCCTCATGGGAGGCGGTTATATCATAAAATACGATCTCGTCTGCGCCCTGTAAATTGTACTCATATGCACATTCTACAGGATCACCCACATCTTTTATCCCCTTAAAATTAACACCCTTTACCACCCTGCCGTCACGGACGTCAAGACAGGGAATTATCCTTTTTGCAAGCATATTTTCAGCTCCTTAACAATCCGGCAAAATTGCCGAGTATTCTGAGTCCCGTACTGCCGCTTTTTTCGGGGTGGAACTGGCAGCCGTAGACATATTTCCCATCGGATACCAATGCGGGGACCTTTGAGCCGTATTCCACATAGGCGCAAAGCTCACTGTCGCCGCAGAATGCCTTGTAGGAGTGAACAAAGTAAACATACTCGTCATCGCCCAGTCCGTGAAGCAGCGGACATTCGTGATTATATTCCAGCTTATTCCAGCCCATATGAGGAATTATCAGGTCTGTTTCGGGGATCTTGTCCACATATCCGGGAATAAGCCCCAGCCCCTCGCATTCCTCAAATTCAAAGCCCTTATCAAAGAGAAGCTGCATTCCGAGACATATTCCCAGAAAGGGCTTTTTCTTCGCCTGTTCCTTTATTTCTTCAATAAGTCCGCTTTCCCTCAGCTTATTCATTGCCCACGGGAATGCTCCCACACCGGGAAGAATTATCCCCTCTGCCGAACGTATTGTCTCAATATCCGATGTCAGCAGACTTTCTATTCCCAGATGATCAAGGGCATTTTTGACCGAAAAAATATTTCCCGCACCGTAATCAATTATAGCGATCATTTAAAGCACTCCCTTTGTAGAAAGTATTTCTCTGCCGCTGATACTCAGCGCTGACCTTAACCCATGTGCCAATGCCTTGAACATTGCCTCGTTCTTGTGATGATCGTTAGAGCCGTACAAGCATTTCACATGGAGAGTGATCTGTGCATTGAATGCAAACGCCCGCATAAACTCCTCAGTAAGACAGTTGTCATACTCCCCCGTCCTCTGATCGGAAAAGCTGCACTCATACACAAGAAACGGTCTGCCGCTGATATCCACGCTGCAAGCTCCCAGACTTTCGTCCATTGGAATAAATGCCGTACCGTAACGGGCTATACCTTTTCTGTCCCCCACAGCTTCTCTGAATGCCTGTCCCAGCACGATGCCCGTATCCTCCACACTGTGATGTCCGTCCACATACAGATCGCCCTTGACCTTTACGTCCATATCAAAGCCGCCGTGAACGCAGAGCGCCGTCAGCATATGGTCAAAAAAGCCGATGCCCGTATCAATATTGTATTTACCGCTGCCGTCAAGACAAAGCCTGACGGAGATGTCTGTTTCCTTTGTTTTACGGGTGATCTCGCCAATACGCATATTATTATCAGTCCTTCCCCTTTTCCTTTCTGACTTTAATGAGGATCTTTTCAAATTCCTCCAAGAAAATTCTGTTTTCCTCCTCCGTGCCTGCGGTAACGCGGATATAGGAGCCGAGACGTCTTACCGATATAGATTTTTCCAGCAATTCTGCTGTTATCCTTTCGGGATCGGTAACCTTTACAAGAACAAAGTTTGTTACGGAATTATAGACCTTTTCAATGGCAAAGCAGCGTTTCGCCATATCCGAAAGCGCCTCCTGCAATGTCTTTCTGCTTTCGATTATTTTTTCGGTATATTCACGGATAACGTCCTTTGAGCGAAGCACCGCACAGGCAGCCGCCTGAGTGACAGAGTTTATGTTATAGGGGGATTTTACGGCTTTCATTGCCTGCGATATTTGCAGTGAGCTTACCGCAAAGCCCAGTCTGAGAGCAGCAAGCCCCATATTCTTTGAACAGGTTTTAAGCACTATCAGATTGTCATACTCCGTCACAAGATCGAGAATACTCTCTCCCCAGAAATCCATATATGCCTCGTCAACGATAACCAGACAGAAAATATTTTTGAGGAGCTTTATCATATCCTGCCTTGTAACTCCCAGAGATGTGGGATTGCAGGGATTTGAAAAAATAAGTGCCTTTACATCATTATTGTTGCAGCAGTCGATGACCTTTGCAATGCTTATCCGGAAATCCTCCTCCTTTGGAAGAGTCTTTACCTTAAGCTCACTGAGCGCACCGTAAAATGCATACATGGAAAAATCGGGAGAAAGAGTGAGAACTGTATCACCCTTTTCAAGATAAGAGCCGAGTATAAGACTTATAAGCTCATCTGAGCCGTTACCCGCCGTACAAAGAATCGGGTCGATGCCGTAATAATCAGCAAACGCCTTTGTTACCTCTGTGGCAAGAATATCGGGATATCTGTTGAACTGTATCCCCTTTACAGCTTCGGAAATAACATCTCCCAGTCTTTCCGTAACATTAAAGCAGGATTCATTTGAGTCAAGACGTATGTCGCATTTTTCGTCAAGACGGATATAAGGGTCAATGCTGTTCAGCTTTTTTGTAAGCTCATATGCCATAAATTAACAATCCTTTCAAAAAATTACTTATCAAACCGGATCTCTACGGCATGAGCGTGTGCTGTCAAGCCTTCCTTGCGGGCGATACAAACAATATCGTCCTTTGCGTCAAGGAGAGCCTGTTCCGTGTAATAAATAAACTGTGACTTCTTCACAAAGCTGTAAACCGAAAGAGGAGAGAAAAATCTTGCCGTACCGCCTGTGGGAAGCACATGATTAGGACCTGCATAGTAGTCCCCCAGCGGCTCGGGACTGTACTGACCCATGAATACAGACCCTGCATTGTCAAGACAGCCCAGATATTTCATGGGGTCAGCGACCTGAATTTCAAGATGCTCGGGAGCAAGAGAATTTGCAAGCTCCACTGCATCGGAAATGCTTTCTGTAACGATAATTGCGCCATAATTTCCGATAGAGCTTTCGATTATGTCCTTTCTTTCAAGTGACGCCGCCTGCAATTCAAGCTCCCTCGCAGTTTCCTCGGCGATCTGCCTGCTGTCGGTTATGAGTATTGCAGAGGCAAGCCTGTCATGCTCAGCCTGTGACATAAGATCTGCTGCAAGATAAGCAGGATTTGCGGTCTTATCCGCAATTATAAGTATTTCGCTGGGACCTGCTATCATGTCTATATCCACTTTTCCGTAAAGCAGCTTTTTTGCAGTTGCAACGAAAATATTTCCGGGTCCCACTATTTTATCCACCTTCGGTATTTCCTCAGTGCCATAAGCAAGAGCAGCTATAGCCTGCGCACCGCCTGCCATAAATACTCTGTCAACACCCACTACGGCAGCAGCAGCCAGTATATCGGGGTTGGGTCTGCCGTCCTTTCCGGGAGGTGTTACCATGATTATCTCCTTTACACCTGCGATCTTAGCGGGAACGGCGTTCATCAGCACCGATGAGGGATATGCGGCTGTACCTCCGGGAACATACAGTCCCACCCTGTCAAGACCTCTTACACGCTGACCCAGAATACAGCCGTCGGGTCTTGCGTCAATAAAGCTCTGTTCCTTTTGTCTGTTGTGAAATTCCGTAATATTTTCCATAGCGTTAAGAAGCGCATTTACAAAGTCCTCGTCCGCATCTTCCAACGCCTTGTGTATCTCATCTAAGGGTACTTCGTAAAATTCGGGGAGCTTGCCGTCAAATTTCAGAGTGTAATCCTTAACGGCTGCATCTCCTTTTTCCATTACATTTTCAATGATATCCGAAACTATCTCGGAAATTTTTTTATCTGTCTCACCGTTTCGTCTTTCGACCTCACGGAGAAATTCCTTTTCTGCGCTGCCATCAGCGGTAATTATTTTTATCATCTTTATTCCACCTTGCTTTTAAGCGTATTTTCTATCTGTGAGATAAGCTCCTCGATCTCCTCCTTGCGCAGCTTCAGGCTTACCATATTAGCTATCAGCCTTGCTGAGATAGGACAGATATATTCGTATACCTCAAGACCGTTTTCCTTGAGCGTTGTACCCGTTTCCACAATATCAACAATGGCATGGGAAAGTCCCAGCAAGGGCGCAAGCTCCACGCTGCCCTCGATCTTGACAATATCCACGTCCATGTTTTTCTTTTCAAAAAAGCTCCTTGCCACATTGGGATATTTTGTTGCAATTGTACGCACATGAGTACCGTCATAGAAGCTCTCGCCCTTTTTTCCTGCAAGAGCAAAACGGCATTTTCCGAATCCGAGATCGGAAAGCTCGAAAAATTTTCCGCCCATTTCGATAATGGTATCCTTGCCTACGACTCCTAAATCGCAGACGCCGTTTTCCACATAGGTTATCACGTCAGCAGCCTTTGCAAGCACAACTTCGATTGAATCACCAACGGGAAGAATGAGCTTTCTTCCCTTTTCATGAACTGCACCGCAGTCATAGCCCAGCCGTTCAAGCAGCGCTACTGTATCCTTTTCAAGTCTGCCCTTTGTAAGAGCGATCCTCAGCGGTCTTGCCGCATTGTTATTCATAGCTTTTTCTCCTTGATTTAAAGATTTTCGGAGGTGATCCTATCGGAAACTATATCTATTCTTCCGATACCTTTTAAGGCGGCATATTTCCTTACCTCATCAATAGTATCAAAAACCGCTGTTTCGGCAGTTATTCCCTCGGAAATAAGCCGCCGTCCGTGGACTATAGCCTCCGTTTCATAGCCGTCTGTACCGAATACGATAACATCAGGAGCAGCAGGCTTGAAATTCACCTTTTTCATTTCCGTGCGTGCTACCGAATCCACATTAACAGCAAAGCCCGTTGCAGGGGCATCACAGCCAAATTCACTGAGCAGCCTGTCATATCGTCCGCCCGAAAGCACAGCATCGCCGCAGCCCTCAATATAGCCCTTGATAACAGTCCCCGTATAATAATCCATACGGTTCACAAGTCCCAGATCAATAGTTACGCAGTCCTTGTAGCCCAGTGCCGAAACGCTTTCATAAAGTCCCTTTAATTCATCAAGAGCGGCATCGGCATCATTATCTGAATACAGTGCTGCCGCCTCCTCAAAGACCTCTGCACCTCCGAAAAGTCTTGGCAGACGTCTGAGAGCACGGGAAACATCACTGTCGCCCAAACTGTCAAGAAGATCGTTTAATGCAGGATAATTCTTTACCTCAATAAGTCCCCTGATATTCTCCACATCATCGGCTGAGCAGTCAAGATGATTCACCATTGCCTTAAAATAGCCGATATGCCCCAGCTCCAGACGGAATCCGTCAGTGTTAAAGGAGCTGAGTACCTCCAGTGCATTTCCCAGTACCTCCAGCTCCGCACGTCTTGAAGCAGAGCCTATAAGCTCAATGCCTGTCTGCCTTATCTCATCGCTTCTTCCTCTCATTCCGGGACGGCTGCGGTACACGCTCTGTGAATAGCAAAGGCGGATAGGCATGGTCTGTTCACGAAGTCTTGTAGCAGTCATTCTTGCGATCGGCATGGTAGAATCGGGACGCACCACCATAAGCCTGCCTTTGCCGTCTACCAGCTTATACATAGTTTCCTGAGGAAAATATCTGGACTTCATGTTGAATACATCATAAAATTCCAGCCCCGGCGTGATGACCTCGGAATATCCCTTTGCCTTGAAAATCCCCTGTAAACGAGTTTCCACAGCTCTTACCGCCGCACATTCCTCGAATAAAAGATCCCTTGTTCCCTCTGGGGTGATAAGATCGTATCGTTTCATAAATCGTTCTCCCTGTTTTAATGAGTTAAAGCATTATCATAATATCATGATAATATGATAACATATTTTTACCTGTTTGTCAATTAGGCAATATAGCCTTTTATTTTGCGGAAATCCTCATTGAGCTTGTTTATATCTACTAAGCCGTTATTATCTACAGATGTAGCCTCAACCGTAAGATCTCCCCCATAATCCTGCCGTCTTACAAAATCGAAAAAGCCGTCAAAATCCACATTTCCGCAGCCGGGGTGAAGGGTTTTCAGCATGCTCCAGTCCTTTACAGCACCGCAGAAATCATTGATATGCAGATGCTTTATATGCTTTTGAAAAAATGCCTCATCATAAACGGCAGACAGTTCTCCGTGAAATGCCGCCATTTTCGTATCAAAGGTAAAAACGGCATGAGGATACCTGTCGGAAATTTCCCGCAGATGCTCCATAGGACTGCCATTATTGCAGACAACATTTTCAACGGTAAGGCACAGCTCATATTCTGCGGCAATTTCCGAAAATGTCCTGAACGCCTCCAGATTTGCGGCAAAATTACTGTCAGATACGATCCCGTTCCAGAGGTGCAGAACAAGCAGCTCTGAGCCTAACAGCTTTGCCGCCCTGCAATTTTTTTCAAACCGTGAAAATGCCTCCTTGTCACGGGCGGCGGCAAACTCACCTATGGTTTTTTCACAGTGAAATGCGGGGAAGATGATCTCTGTTCCCGTAAGGAATGATGTTATCTCGTCAATTTTATCGTAAAAGGAATCATACATCATAAACTCAAAGCCGTCACATTTCAGCTTCCTCCAAAGTATGGGGAGCAGTCTGTAATTTCTGTTGTTTTTTCTTGTAATGACCGCCCCCGTGGAGCAAAGTACCCTGTTCACACAGATCCCCCCTTTAAAAAAGGCTCATCTGGTCAGACTTTGGCAGATTCCCCAATGCCCCCAAAGATTCCAGCTTTTCTATTACTGCATTTGTAACGCCGCTTTTCTCCTGAAGCTCATCTATGGATATGAAATCTCCCTTTTGAACGGTATCGTAAAGATATTTTGCGGCATTTTCGCCGATACCTGAAGCCGCACAATAGGGCATTCTGATCTTGCCGTCCTCCACAAGATACCTTGTAGCATGAGATTTGTATATATCTATGGGCAGGAAATCATATCCCCTTGCCATCATCTCATTGACGATAAGCAGCATATCGTATGTACCCGAATCCTTGGCGGTCTTATCCGACTTAGCTTTAAGCTCATTCATTCTAAGCTTTACCGCCTGCCTGCCCATCATTGCAGTCTCCGCATCGAAGTCCTCACCTCGTACCGTAAAGATAGTCGCATAAAATTCCAGCGGATAGTATACCTTATACCACGCCAGCTTGTTTGCCGCAATTACATATGCGGCGGCATGAGCCTTCGGGAACATATACTTTATTTTCAGACAGCTGTCTATATACCACTCGGGTACATCATGATCACGCATTGTCTGCTTCATTTCCTCGGTGAGCAGTTTTGCCGCTTTTCCCTTACGGGTTATCTCCATTATCTTGAATGAAAGGTTCGGATCAATTCCGTGATATATAAGATATGTCATGATACCGTCACGGCAGCCGATAACATCGGAAATGGTACATATCTTGTTTTTGATAAGGTCCTGCGCATTTCCCAGCCATACGTCCGTGCCGTGGGAAAGTCCCGATATCTGCAAAAGATCGGAAAATTTCGTAGGCTTTGCGTCAAGGAGCATCTGCATTGCAAAGCCCGTTCCCATTTCGGGAATGGCAAGAGTACCCGTTTCCCAGCCGATATCCTCTTTTGTAACGCCCAGTGCCTCGGGTGAAGCATAAAGGCTCATTACCTTTTCATCAGCGGGGAAAATATCCTTTGTCATGACTCCCGTCATATCCTCCAGATGCTTATAAAGAGTAGGCACATCGTGTCCCAGCTCATCGAGCTTTAAAATTGTATCGTGAAGGGAGTGGAAATCAAAATGCGTGGTGACAAATATAGACTTAGGATCCTCCGCAGGGTGCTGCACGGGTGTAAAGTCGTACACCTCATAATCCGAGGGAACTACCACCATTCCGCCCGGGTGCTGTCCTGTAGTTCTCTTGACACCCGTACAGCCTATGGTAAGGCGGTTCTCCTCTGCCTTTGATACCTTTTTTCCAACAGCGTCAAGATAATGCTTTACATATCCGTAAGCGGTTTTTTCTGCCACAGTGCCGATAGTACCCGCCTTGAACACATTTTCGCTGCCGAAAAGAGTTTCGGTATATTTATGTGAGCTTGTCTGGTATTCGCCCGAAAAATTAAGGTCGATATCGGGAGCCTTATCTCCGTTAAAGCCTAAAAATGTTTCAAAGGGGATATCATGTCCTTCTCTGATCATATCCTCGCCGCAGTCGGGACATTTTTTCGGCGGAAGATCGTAGCCCGAGCCGCAGGAACCGTCCGTAATAAATTCACTGTGCTTGCACTTGGGACACAGATAATGGGGCGGCAGAGCGTTTACCTCGGAAATGCCCGACATATTCGCAACAAAGCTTGACCCTACAGATCCTCTTGAACCCACCTGATAGCCGTTTTCGTTGGAATTGGCAACCAGCTTCTGAGCTATCATGTAAAGCACGGCAAATCCGTTTTTTATAATGGAATTAAGCTCTTTGTCAAGGCGCTTCTGAACTATCTCGGGCAGCGGATCGCCGTAGACCTCCTTTGCCCTCTGCCATGTTATCCTTGGAAGCTCCTCCTCGGCATTATCCATGCTGGGGGTAAATGTACCGGGAGGAATGGGACGTATATCGGGATCAACCATATCCGCAATTTTGTTTGTATTGGTAACAACCACCTCATAAGCCTTTTCCTTACCCAGATAGGAAAATTCTTCAAGCATTTCTTCGGTTGTTCTCAGATACAAAGGCGGCTGATTCTCAGCATCGGCAAATTTATCATACATGAGAATTTTACGGAAAACAGCATCTCCCGGATCCATAAAATGCACATCACAGGTAGCAACCACGGGAATATCCAGTGCTTCGCCGAGCTTAACGATTGTCTTGTTAAATTCCTGCAAATCCTCCACAGTATTAATATTGTCATACTCCTCGTCACGGATAAGGAATGCATTGTTGCCGCAGGGCTGTATTTCCAGATAATCATAAAATGACGCTATCTCCAGAAGAACGTCCCACGGTCTGCCGTCACGGACAGCGGTAAAAAGCTCTCCCGACTCACAGGCACTGCCTACAATAAGCCCCTCACGATGAGCAATAAGCTCTGACATAGGTATTCTCGGACGTCTGCTGTAATATTTTATATGTCCGAAAGAAACCAGCTTATACAGATTTTTAAGCCCCGCATTGTTTCGTGCAAGAAGTATCTGATGATAAGGACGGAGATTTTTGGGATCAACATTTTTTACCTCTCCGTTTATATCGCTTATGTTTACGCAATGCTTCTCATCAATAAGTCTGTGAGCGAGCTTTATAAAAATTCTTCCCAGCATTTTTGCATCTTCAAAAGCACGATGATGATCGAATTCTCCCAGCCCCAGATGCTTTGCCACAATATTGAGCTTATGCTTTTTAAGCTCAGGCAACATACTTCTGCATATTACTACAGTGTCAATTACAGAGAATTTGAAGTTTATCCCCTGTCTTGCACATTCAGCACGGATAAATGAGGTATCGAACCCCGCATTATGGGCTATAAGCACAGGATCCTTGCCGCAGTATTCAATAAATTTTTCAAGTGCCTCACGCTGGGAGGGAGCATTTTCCACCATCTCTCCCGTAATGCCCGTGAGCTTTGTTATTCTTTCGGGAACAGGCTTTTCCGGATCTGCAAAGGAGGAAAAATGGTCGCACAGTTCCAGATCTCTGAGCCTTACTGCGCCGTATTCGATAATACGATCTCCCGTTGCGGAAAAGCCCGTGGTTTCAAGGTCAAAAACTATAAGCTCTCCCCTGATCGGTGTATCCTTATACACCTTGACAGCTTCCACCACATCGTCCACCGAATATGCCTCGCAGCCGTAAATTATCTTGAAATCCCCGCCCTTTTTGCGAATTTCGTCACAGGCAGCCACAGCATCGGGAAATGCCTGCACTCCGCCGTGATCGGTAATTGCAATAGCCTTGTGTCCCCATGAAAACGCTCTGTTTATCAGCTTGTCCGCAGGAGTAAGTGCGTCCATCTGGGACATATTGGTGTGCATATGCAGCTCTACCCGCTTTTGTTCGCATTTATCGGTTCTGTCTATCTTTTTTACAAGCATTATATCATTTGCACGGAGAACAAATTCCCCGTCAAAATTGTCAAAATCAACCCTGCCTCTTATTACCGCTGTAGTACCCTTTTTCAGCTTTGCAAGTGGGTTTTCACTGCCCTTGTCCGCAAACTCCTTAATGCTGACAGAGCCTGTATAATCGGTAAGACTGACGGAGGTTATGCGCTTTTCCTCACCCTTTTTGCTTCTTATCTCCTTTTCGCTGTAATCGAAAATGTCTCCCCAGATGACGACATTCTGCTGCGGCTCGACAATGTCGCCTATGTTAATAACTGTCTGAGCATAGATCCTCTTGCCCTTTATAACCTCTGCGCCCTCGGTCATTACGGGAATTGAGGTAAATTCAACCGTTTCGGCAGGCTCCTCGGGAACACTCTGCACATAATGGGCAGCAGGAGCAGTATTTTCGGCGGGAGCAGGTGCGGCGGCTTCATAGGCTTCTTTAAGACGCTCCTCATGGTCATCGTCAGCCTGATTTTTCTCAATAAGCTTTACTGTCAGCTTTCGGGAAAATTCCTCGCTCATCAGCCTTGCAAGTGCCGTTTCAAAGCCCGCCTTTGTCAGAAGATCTGCGCCGCCCCTTTTGAGTTCAATATGTATGGTATCCCCCTCAAGATAGTAAAATGCTCCGTTTAAATGACCGTTGATAACTGCCATTTCCTGTCTGAGTCTGTTTACTGCTTCTGAGGTATAGCGGGGATCGAGCATATCGGGAGTATAACGGCACATTACACGAAGACTTTCAAGTCCCACCGCCTGTGCTGCCGCTCTTTCAAATTCCAGAAGATTGTCCGCTTTCTGAAGCTGTGTAAATTTGGCAAAGACACGCATATTTTTTCCGTCTCTGCTTCTCGCCAGACGCAGCAGCTCTCCCCTGCCCACAGGATTGGGGATATCCTCCGTAAATCCCTCAAAAAGCTCTTTGATAAGCATCTGAATATCACTCCTTCTGACGGAGCTTTTCAATTTCCGCCATAAGTTCCTCTGTTATTTTATCCTCGGGGACTTTCCTTAACAGCCTGCCCTTTGCAAAAAGTGCAGCGCAGCCGTCTCCTCCCGCAATACCTATATCCGCTTCTCTTGCCTCTCCCGGACCGTTTACCACACAGCCCATGACCGCCACGGTAATATCAAGAGGAATATCCTTTACAAGCTCCTCAACCTTTTTTGCAAGCCCCACAAGATCTATTTTAGTTCTTCCGCAGGTAGGACAGGAAACAAGCCTTATGCCCTTTCCCATGCCGCAGGCTTTCAGAATATCTCTTGCCGCACTTATCTCCTTAACGGGATCATCGGTAAGAGATACACGAATGGTATCGCCGATACCGTCACAAAGCAGTGAGCCAATTCCCACGGCTGATTTTATAATACCCATTCGCTCAGTACCTGCCTCGGTCACTCCCAGATGAAGCGGATACTCCATCTGCTCTGATGCAAGCCTGTAGGCGGCTATCATTGTCTTTACATCTGAGGATTTAATTGATATAACAATATCATTAAAATCGCACATCTCCAGCAGCTTTGCATGACCCGCCGCACTTTTTACAAGTGCCTCTGCACAGGGTGAGCCGTACTCCGCCAGTATTTCCTTTTCAAGAGAACCCGAATTTACGCCGATGCGAATGGGGATATTTCTGTTTGCACAGGCATCTGCAACTGCCTTTACCCTGTCCATGCCGCCGATATTTCCGGGATTTATGCGTATCTTATCCACTCCCGCCGCCGCACATTCAAGAGCTATTTTATAGTCAAAATGGATATCTGCCACCAATGGCACAGTTATTTTGTTTTTTATGGCATCAATAAGCCTTACGTCCGCCGCAGAAGGTATTGAAACACGGATAATTTCGCAGCCCGCTCTTTCAAGCTCCTCCGCCTGACGGACATTTCCCTGAACATCTTCCGCAGGAACATTAAGCATAGACTGCACAGGAATATGTCCGTCACCGAGAATGATATTTCCGACCTTGACCTTACGTACATTTTTTTTCATAATTCACCATCACACAAAGATATTTTTCACATCATTAAAGGTCACCGCAAGCATCAGCATCATCAGCAGCGCAAAGCCCACAAAATGCACCATGCCCTCTGTTTCGGGCTTTAACGCCTTGCGCCGTATACCCTCGATAATAAGGAAAACCAGTCTGCCGCCGTCAAGAGCGGGGAGAGGGAGAAGATTAAAGATGCCGACGTTTACCGAGATAAGCATTGCGATATCCAGAAGATAACCTATGTCAAAGCCCGTTTCCTTGGCGCTTTCCGAAATTACCGTCACAATTCCTACAGGTCCCTGTAAATTGTTGATGCCGTATTTTCCGGAAATAAGGTCACCTAAAGACATAAAGATAAGCCGTGAATAATATGCAAATTTCCGTGAAGCCTGCGGAATGAGGGACAACAGATCAAGGCGCTTTGCATAGACCTTAAAATCGTAATTCAGGGTACGCTCTCCTGTTTTCTCATCAACAGTAAGATCAAATTTCACACCGTTGAGAGCTACCTCCTCGCCGTTTCTTCTTACCACAAAATCAAGTATGCCGTCCTCATCGGTGCTGAGCTGATAAATAATGTCATTGGCAGTAAAGATATAGAGTCCGTTTACCCTTATAACCTCATCTTCGACCTGCATACCTGCCTGTTCGCAGCCTGAGCCTTCGGTCACCTGAGCAATTATCCTTGTTGTAAATCTTCCGTCAACCAATAAAATGATGATAGATATGAGAAAACCCAGTATCAGATTCATTATCGCTCCCGCTGCAATAACAGCCATTCTTTTGAGTACGGGTTTATTTCTGAAGCTGTTTTCGTCCACAGCCTCCTCGTCCTCTCCCATAGCGCAGAACCCTCCCAGCGGCAAAAGACGCAGAGTAAAAAGGGTGCTTTTACCCTGTTTTTTATAGATAACAGGTCCCATGCCAATAGCAAATTCCTGCACATCTATACCGCATTTTCTCGCCACAATAAAATGACCGAACTCATGTACTATGACGATCACACAAAAGATAAGCACTGCACACAAAACAGAAACGATGGTACTCATAAAATATCTTGTCTCCTTTAAAAAATCAGTTCACACCAAAAAGATCATCTATATATTTTCTTGCCGCCCTGTCAGCATCAAGCACATTTTTCAGCTTATCCGCAGGCATTGCGGGAATGCTGTCAAGTGCGCCTGCAACACCCTTTCCGATATCGGTAAATCCTATCCTGCCGTCTAAAAACAGCTCAACCGCCCTTTCGTTGGCACCGTTAACAATGCTCCCCGCCGTACCCCCTTTACGGGCTGCGGATACAGCAGCAGAAAGGCACTCAAACGTATCAAAATCGGGCTTTTCAAAGGTAAGAGAGCCGTAATCGGTAAGAGAGAGAGCTGCCGAAAGAGAGGGCATTCTTTCGGGATAAGTAAGGGCTAACTGTATGGGTATCTTCATGTCGGGTACACCGAGCTGTGCAATGACCGCATTGTCAGACAGCACCACTGCCGAATGGAGAACACTTTGCCTGTGAATGATTATCTCCACCTGTGAGGGCTTTACTCCGAAAAGGTGACACGCCTCCATAAGCTCCAGACCCTTATTCATCATTGTAGCGCTGTCGATAGTTATTTTTCTTCCCATTGACCAGTTAGGGTGGCAAAGTGCCTGCTCTGCGGTGACGTTTTCAAGCTCTGCCTTTGTTCTGCCGAAAAAAGGACCTCCGGAGGCTGTAAGGATTATCCCCGAAAGCTGCTTTACCTTGTCCCCCGAAACTCCCATAAGGCACTGAAAAACAGCACTGTGTTCGCTGTCAATGGGGAGGATCTGCCTGTTGTTTCTGCGGGCAAGCTCCATTACTATATCTCCGCCCGCAACAAGAGTCTCTTTATTTGCAAGCGCCACGTCCATGCCGTTTTCCAGAGCGGATAAAGTAGGTTCCAGACCCACCATACCCACAACAGAATTGACTGTGATATCCGCATTATCGTCCGCAGCAAGGGCGCAAAGTCCCTCCATACCCGTAAGTATCTCTATGCCGCTGCCGAAAAGCTCGTCCTTTAAAGGCTTAGAATATTCCTCATCAAAAATACAAAGCCGCTTTATGTCAAATTCACGGGCAAGCTTAGCAAGATGCCTGTAATTGCTTTTCAGAGCCGCCGAGTGAATACCGAAGCCGTGCATTCTGCAAACCTCCACGGTCTGACTGCCTATGGAGCCACCTGCTCCGAGAAGATTTATTTTTTTCATTTTCATGCGCTCCGTCTCAAAAAATAAGGTGCTGCCCTGTCCGGGGTCATTCCCCTTCGGCTCAAAACAGCACCGCATTAATTATCCTTTTTTATCTGAAAATATCAAATGCTCTGAATACAAGCATCATATAAGGAAGAACAAAGTAAACGCTGTCAAATCTGTCTGCTACGCCGCCGTGTCCGGGAAGAAGATTTCCGTAATCCTTTATGCCGTATTCACGCTTTAAAAGTGAAGCGGAAAGATCGCCTACCATGCTTATAACCGCAGCGATCATTACTATAACGATAAGTGCGATATAGTTTACCCCGAAACTCAGACCGTAAACCTTCTCCATAAACAGCTTGTAGCAAAAAGCATATAAGGAAAAAAAGACAGCCGTAAAGATAATGCCTCCCACAGCACCTTCAACCGTTTTTTTCGGAGATATTTCGGGACACAGCTTTTTCTTTCCTATTGCCGTACCTACGAAATACGCTCCCGAATCCGGAAGCCATGCCGCCATAAGTGCCATTACAACATAGCATATGCCGTGATCGGTGCTGATATTCTTTAAAGATATAAGACAGCATACCGACAATGTAACAAGACAGGTGACCGTTATCATTTCCGCCAGCTTTCCGAATGACAGCTTTTTGCAGTCCGCCACATATCCCGCAAACATAAGAAAAACGATGAGCGACGCCACAAACAGCCTCCATATGTAGCTTACGCTCTCAATCCATGTAAGCATAGGCATTGCAACCGAAAAAGCAATACACATACAGTAATGGCCGGGGAATTTTTTAATTCCGCAACCCAGTGCATTTAAAAATTCATGAACGCTTAAAGCCGCTATCAAAGCCACAAACAGAGGATAAACGATAGTCTTGTGAAGAAAAAGTACGCCTATCGCCACGGAAATGCCGATAAAAGCTGTAATGAGTCTGGTTTTCATGCTTTTAAACACCTCCGAACCGTCTTTGCCGCTGCATAAAGCTGTCGATCGCTGCTTTCAGCTCCTTTTCACCGAAATCAGGCCATAGCACATCTGTAAAATAAAGCTCCGCATATGCTGACTGCCACAGCAGAAAGTTTGAGAGCCGCTGTTCTCCGCTTGTGCGGATAATAAGATCAGCATCGGGCGCACCTTTGGTGTACAGAAGTCCCTGAAGCAGGTTCTCGTCCACATCGGCAGGTGAAATATCACCCTTTACCGAATATTCGGCTATCTGTCTTGCCGCATGAACGATGTCATCTCTGCCGCCGTAATTCATGGCAAACATTATAGTCATTGAATCGTAGGCAGCGGAATTTTTTTCCAGCTCCTCCATACGATCTCTCAGAGTGACCGGAAAGGGAGATTTGTCGCCTAAAAAGAGAATACGTGCCTTTTTCCCTGTAAAGCTCTCAGCCTTGTCAAGATATTCCTCAAAAAGACTCATGAGCGTATCTATCTCGTCCTTGGGTCTTTTCCAGTTTTCGGTAGAAAAGGTATAAAAGGTCACATACTTTACACCCAGCTTGCGGCAGGCATCACAGGTACGGCGCATTGCCTCCGCTCCTGCCCTGTGTCCTGCCGATCTGGGAAGCATACGTTTTTTTGCCCATCTGCCGTTTCCGTCCATAATTATTCCGATATGCACGGGAAAATGATTATCTGAACCGGCGATGATCATCACGTCCTCTCGGATCATATCCGTCTTATCAGACAGTCATGATCTCCTTTTCTTTCTCTGCCGCAGCAGCGTCTATTTCAGCAATAGCCTTATCTGTCACCTTCTGAAGCTCCTTTTCCAGAGTCTTGACATCGTCCTCAGTGATCTCGCTGTTCTTTTTCATTGCCTTGAGCTTATCCATAGCGTCACGTCTTGCATTTCTCACCGTGACCTTTGCCTCCTCGCCTGTAGCCTTTACCTGCTTTACAAGCTCTCTGCGGCGTTCTTCGGTAGGCTGAGGAAAGGCAAGGCGAAGCACTTTGCCGTCATTTGTAGGTGTGATCCCTATGTCGGACGCAAGGATAGCCTTTTCAATATTCTTTAAAGATGAGATATCCCACGGCTGTATCACCAGCACCCTTGCCTCGGATACGCTGATAGCTGCCATTGCGTTAATGGCAGTGGGAGTGCCGTAATAATCAACCATTACCCTGTCAAGAACTGCGGGATTAGCTCTGCCCGCTCTGATAGTGGAAAATTCTCTCTGAAGCGCATTGATGCACTTGTTCATTTTTTCCTGTGCGGTTTTGATCTGTTCGTTCATAAGTATCGTCCTTTCAGAATTTATTTTTGTGCCGTCCGTTAAGACATCATTCGGGAACTACGAGTGTACCCACTTCCTTACCCATGCAGGCATCAAATATATTTTCGGGTCTGCTCAGATCAAATACAAGGATAGGAAGATTATTGTCCTTGCACATTGAAGCTGCCGTGCTGTCCATTACCTGTAAATTTTTAACAAGAACATCGTTAAATGTGAGCTTGTCAAACTTTACTGCATCATCATATTTATTGGGATCTTTATCGTAAACGCCGTCTACCATTGTAGCCTTTAACACGATATCCGCCTCTATTTCAGCAGCTCTCAGAGTCGAAGCGGTATCAGTGGAGAAGAAAGGATTTCCCGTTCCACAGCCGAAAATAACCACTCTTCCCTTTTCAAAATGGCGCACAGCCTTGTTGCGTATATAAGGCTCTGCCACCTGTGGCATGGAAATAGCCGTCTGCACTCTTACGTCAAGCCCCATGGATTCGAGGACGTCCGCCACCGCAAGAGAATTCATTGTAGTAGCAAGCATTCCGATATGATCGGCTCTTGTTCTGTCCATTGCACCGCTGGAGCGGCCTCTCCAGAAATTTCCGCCTCCCACTACAATGCCTACCTGAACGCCTGCCTCCACACATTTTTTTATACTTTTGCAGATAGGTATGATAATATCGTAGTCAAGACCGATCTTTTTATCACCCGCAAGCGCTTCTCCGCTCAGCTTCAGAAGAACTCTTTTATATTTTATCGTTTCACTCATCAGAAAGCAGCTTCCTTTCACTTTTTCTTTATCATATTTTATTTTACACTAATTATGGAAAAAAGTAAAGAGTTTTTTTCAAGTTTATTATTCGCTTTCAAAAAATTAATATTTATTTTACATATTCATTAAAAATACTTTGACAAACATCATTATCGGGAGTGACAGCATAGATGAAATAGTTACCGTAAACCTCCATATAATAGGAGTCCAGCTTATCAAATTCATCAGGATTATATCCCTCAAAGTCCTTTTTGCGGGCATCTATCCTTTTTTCCACAGCCTCCTCAAAAAGAGTACTGTCCAGATCCGCCGAACCTATCACGCATACCTCGTCCGCAAATCCTCCCGAACCGCAGATATACATTGAAAAATCACTGTCCGCCGGTATTTCAAGATCAAGATACAGTCCTGCACGATCCGTACCCACCTCTGCCATTGAGGGAAACTCCTCATTTTCAAGTATCTTTGCGGTAATTTCCGAACAGGACGGAGTTTTTGCTTCCTCGTCATTTACGGTTTCGGCAGCGTCGGAAACATTTGCACTCGTCTCGGTTACGGTCGGCTCTGTTGTCTTATCTTCTGTGACAGCCTCCGCATTGGAGCAGGCTGAGAGCACTGTCATTAATGTGACCGCAGCGGCGGCGGCAATAAATCTATTCATTTTTTTATTCCTCTGTTTATATATTTACAGCATTGCTGCATATTTTCATAATTTAACATGGGTAAGGATATAATCGAGCATAATATCATATGTGGATCTTTTGAAATGTATCCCGTCCTGCTCCGCCATATCCTCGGGAAATGTGCCGTCCTCTCCTTTAAGAGCGCTGTTCAGATCAAGATAATATACCGATCTGTTATTTGCAAATTTAAGCAGATCCTCGTTAAACTTATCAATATCCGAATTAAGTATGGGATTATCCGGATCAGCTTCTCTTGATGCAGTTACGGGAGGCACGGAAATAACATATATCGTTATGCTGCTGTCGATGCTGTCAATAAAATCTCCATAGGCAGCAAGAAGCTGTTCATCTGTATACTGTCCGAGAAGATTGAGTCCCAGCAGAATATACAGGTTCTGTGGAGCATTCCCGTTTATTTTGTCGGCGGCAAGTATCTCGGAGCCGTCAGCATTTACAAGCGGAGTATCATTAATGCTCATGACACTCATGCCTATCCCCGCAGCTACCTGCCCTTCGGGAATTATGCCGTAAGTCCCCAGTCCCACCATCAGTGAATCTCCCGCAAACATACAGCTTTCAAAATAAACCTTGTCCAGCTTCACGCTTTCGGGTACAGGGTTGATATCGTCAGTAGATTCCCTTTGCACCTGCGGTCTTTCATTGACGGACGGCGTTTCGGTATCGGCAACGTCGATGACCTCTCCCTCTTTTTGCACGGGGGGATCTCCCTCCCTCATATAAAAAGCAAAACAGGCGGCAAAGCTTGCGAACACAAACAGCAGTACAAATGAAAAACGGAATTTCATTGAGGGCTTGTTCTTTCTGCTATAATAGGACGACACAGCTTATTCTTCCTTTCAGACGATTTTTTTGCGAGCCTTAAAGGGAAAAAAGCTGTTTTTCATCACCGCAAACCTTTTTCGACACAGCCGCTAAAATCATTATACTACAGACACGACCAAAAATCAACAGCTTGACTTATAAAAATTTTATTAACGGCAGTGTCACCCCGAACTGCCGAATCCTCCCCGTCTGATCCCCTCAGCTTTATCATCAAAGGTGATACCATAGGGGATAAATATACCCTGAGCAAACGCCTTTCCCGCAGAGAGTGTCAGAACCTTGCCCGATGTGTTTTCATTTGTGATACGTATGATGATATGCCCCTCATTTTCCGAAAAATAATAATCACTGTCGATAATCCCCACAGTATTGTCAAGACGCAGACGGTAGCGGAAACCAAGACCGCTCCTCGGACAGCACATGAGAAACCAGCCTTCCTCGATATAAGCCCTTACCCCTGTCGGAATCGTGACTGTTTCTCCCGCTGCAAGAGAAATACCGATGGGCAGAAAAAAATCATATCCTGCCGATCCTACAGTCGCTCTTTCGGGGAGCCGCATCCTGTCGTATATTTTCTGCGTATCGTCAACGGGAAAATTCAAGCTCATATCCCTTGAAAAGACTTCAAATGAAACCTTTTCAAATCGTGCGATACGGTTCATACTTCAAGCTCCTTTAAAATGCGGTCAAAATCCTCCCGACAGGCAAGCTCCTTTGAAAAAGCCGTAGCGCTTCCCGATGCAGTCCCCCAGCGCAGAGCCTCGGCATAGTCCCCTGTTTTCATGTATCCCGCAATAAATCCCGCCAGCATTGAGTCCCCCGCTCCAACGGAATTTACAACCGTTCCCTTTGGCGCACCGATATGGTAAACCCTGCCGTCTCCTGCCGCAAGTACCGCACCGTCTCCCGCCATAGAAACTATAACATTCTCAGCCCCCTGCTCCTTTAAGTAAAGAGCGCACTTCTCGGCTTTATCATGAGAATCCACCGTAAATCCGCATATCTCCGATGCCTCGTACTGGTTGGGTTTTACTGCAAACGGCTTATAGCGAAGAAGATTTGTAAGAAGATCTCCCGATGCATCGGCTGCTACCATAACTCCCCTTCCGCACAGCCTCTGACAGACAGTTTCATATATATCCGAAGGAACAGACCCGGGAACACTGCCTGCAAGGATAAGGACATCTCCCCTTTCCAGTCTTGAAAGCCTGTCAAGCAGCTTTTCAATGGCGTCCTTTCCGATGAAAGGACCTCCCGGATTTATCTCCGTTTCTCTGCTTCCATTCTCCTCAAAGAGCTTTACGCATATCCTTGTAAAACCCTCCGGAAGATCAATAAAGTCGGTATTAATACCCGATGCCCTTACCGCATCTTCAAGCGCTCTGCCCGTAAATCCGGCAGCAAAGCCTAAAGCAGTGCTTTCCACACCGAGCATTTTCAGCACTGCGGAAACATTTATCCCCTTTCCGCCCCAGCGTATCTTTTCCGAAACAGGACGGTTCATCTGCCCGGGGACAAGCTCACTGAGCCGCAGAACATAGTCCACAGCAGGATTAAAGGTGACTGTATATATCATTTTACATTGTTCCTTTCCTTATATCAAAGCCGAATCACGGACAATAAGCTCATGAGGCAGGATAACGGTGTCACTGTTTTTTACGCTGTCCGCCTGCATATTTTCAATGAGCTTTGTAATAACCGTTCTGCCCATTTCATAGCAGGGCTGAGAAACAGTCGTGATGCCCGGAATATACATCTCGGTAAGAGAAATATTATCAAATCCGCAGACCTGAAGCTCACTGCCAATCTCTATGCCCTCCTCCCGTGCCTGTCTTATTACTCCTACCGCAAGCAGATCGGATATACAGAACACCGCCTCGGGAGGCTCGGGCAGGGACATAAAATATGTAAGAGCTTTTTTTCCGTCTGTATATTCATAGGAGCAGCGGAATATATACTGCTCATTTTTTTTCACACCGTACTCCTCAAGCGCACGGGTATAGCCCTCCTCACGATCAGCCGAGGAAAGGGCAACTGTCTGTCCGCTTGTTGTAACAAGACCTATTTTTCTTTTCCCTTTTTTTAAAAAAGCGCTTACCGCATCATAAGCCGCCTGTTTATTGTCAATTGTAACGGTAAGAAGCCTTGCACCCTCGGACCGCTCACAGCAAAGAGCAATATGATATTTTTTGTTAAGATCGTTGAGAGCTTCGGCACTAAGCTGTGTACCTAAAAGCACTGCCGCATCTACCGTTCTGTTAAAAAGCATTTCAAGCAGGCGCATTTCCGTTTGCAGATCACTGTAGCTTGTACACAAAAGCACATCATAATCAGGAACTGCTGCGTCCTGTATCCCCCTTATTATCTTGCTGTAAAATGTCTGCTCTGTTGAGGGGAGAATAACAAGAATATTTTTAGTCTCCCTTTTTCTGAGATTTCTTCCCAGAAAATTGGGACTGTACCCCATCTGCTTTATAGTTTCATTGACTGCGGCGGCAGTTTCGTCCGAAACAGCACTGCTGTTGTTGAGAACTCTTGAGACCGTAGCCACTGACACGCCCGCAGCTTTTGCCACATCTTTTATGGTAACATTCATTCAGACAGCAACCCCTTTGTTAAATATCTTCTAAATGATCTTTTCCTCATCGGTAAGGGCACGATTTTTCTGAATTTCCTTTTTCTTTCTTTTCTCAGCCCTCTGTACCTGTCTTTCATAAGAGAAAAAATCGGCAAATATGACCAGAACCAGAAATATTGTGATGAGCACAGACGGATAGATCCTTGATGTAAGTTCCTCTATGCTTGTTCTGGGGATCCTTTCATTAGGGATCGCATTCAGTATTCCGAGTGGATAGATGTAAAATGCTGTACCCGCAATATTAAATATAATTGATAAAATATTTGTGAACCATTTTCTGAAAAAAGCTGCCGTAAGAGAAAGTGCAAAGGCTGCCACCGACAATATCAGCGCATTTCCGCATACCGCATAGCTTTCATCTGCATTTAAAAGTATGCCTATCCCTCCGAGAAGATTCAGAAATAACCCGCAGACTGCAAAAGAAATACAGCTGAGTACCAGCATTACCTTTCTGAATATATCCATTTGTACCTCCGAAAAAACATTACATTAGTATATTATAACACATTGCAGCATTTTTTTCAAGCCATTTTTCGTTATTTTTTATAACAAAATTTGTATGTGACAGAAAATGACCTGTTTTTTTAAATAATGGAGTTAAAATTACAGAATATAAAGCATTGATATTTTTAAATTGATTGCTAATATTAATTATGTGCGCCCGATAATATGCGCACATTTCCGATTTTTGAAAGCATTGGAATAAAACCCGATGGGCGTTTTATCCATAAAATATATGACGATCTATGCGGCTTAAAGCCGCCGGAGAGGAACTACAAAAAAATGAAAACTGCTTTAAATTTGTTTCGGGGACTCACCGCTGCGGCACTGACGGCTCTAACAGGCTGTATAGTATATCTGAGCGCAACACTTCCCGACAGCTTTGTGGTGGCGGCGGGTTCACCGCTTGTCCTGAGTGAATATCTTCAGGTAAGCTCCGAACGCATTCTTCCGGAGAATTATTCTCCCGCAAACAACAATGCGTTCATGGCAGCCGCTGTATCACCCGAAGCCATAGAAGTCGGCACTTCAAGGACAGAACAGCTCAGACTTTTAGGTATCTTCCCCATTAAAAATGTAACGGTCACAGAAGTAGAGGAGCCTGCGGTCATTCCCTGCGGAACGCCATTCGGTATAAAAATGCTTACCGAAGGTGTAATGGTTGTGGAGCTGACAGGCTTTGACAGCGGGAACGGCATATCTTCACCGGCAAAGGACGCAGGCATCGACAAGGGCGACATCATTGTAAGCATCTCGGGAAGAAATGTGTCCACCAATGCAGATGTGAGCCGTATCATTGAAGGGAGCGGCGGAAAGGCACTTGGCGTGGAGCTTATCCGTAATGACGAACACAGAGTGGTATTTCTGAGACCCGCCATAAGTACGGCAGACGGCTGCTATCACGCAGGTATGTGGGTACGTGACAGCTCAGCAGGCATCGGAACAGTAACATTTTACGACCCTTTAACGGGCATCTTTGCAGGACTGGGACACCCTGTCTGCGATCAGGACACGGGCGAGATACTCACCATGTCCAAAGGCGAAGCGGCTGAGGTCACTATCAGCGGCGTGCGGAAAAGCGCAGGCGGTGATCCGGGTGAGCTTATGGGAATGTTTACCTCGGACAATGCCTCGGGAGAGCTGCTCCTCAATTCAGAAGCGGGCATTTACGGAACAATGTACAGCTGCCCTGTAACGGCTGCCCCTGTAGGGGTTGCCATGAGACAGGAGATCGAAGAGGGTGAAGCACAGATCCTTACCACCATTGCCGGAAATGACCCGGAAAAATATACCGTTGAGATCGAAAGGATAGATCTTTCCGACAGCAGCGGAAGTCATAATATGGTTATCCATGTAACGGACGAACGGCTTCTGAATGAGGCGGGCGGAATCGTGCAGGGCATGAGCGGAAGTCCCATTATCCAGAACGGCAGACTTGTAGGCGCAGTAACCCATGTGCTTGTAAGAGATCCCACAAGAGGATATGCAATATTTGCCGATTCCATGATACAAGCCGCTTCAGAAGCGGACAGAATGACCTGAGCTGCACGGCTGCTCCGTTAAACGGGGCAGCCGCTCTTATTTTACTTCAATGCGGCAAGAGCCTTTTTTCCGATATCTTTGCGGTAATGAGCATTTTCAAAGGAAATTTTTTCTACTGCACCATAAGCCTTTTCAAGAGCCGAGGGAAGGTCAGTTCCCGAAGCGGTAACGCCTATAACACGCCCGCCGTTTGTGTAAAATTTTCCGTTTTCATACTTAGTTCCCGCATGATAGACAAATACATTGTCAACCTGTCCCTTATCGTCCATACCGTGCATTTCCAGTCCCTTGGGATAGGAAAGAGGATATCCGCCCGATGCCATAACAATGCAGGCGCAGGCTTCATTTTTCCATTTTATGTCAATATCCGAAAGAGTGCCGTTATATACCGCTTCAAATATATCGCAAAGGTCACTGTCCAGCAGCGGCAGAACCACCTGTGTTTCGGGATCACCGAAACGGCAGTTATATTCGATCACCCTTGCACCCTTGGGAGTTATCATCAGCCCGAAGTACAGGCAGCCTTTAAACGTCCTGCCCTCAGCATTCATGGCTTTTACAGTAGGCAGGAAAATTTTTTCCATGCACTCCTTTGCCACTTCCTCGGTGTAATAGGGATTAGGGGCAACTGTACCCATGCCGCCCGTATTAAGTCCCTCATCATTGTCATAAGCACGCTTGTGATCCATTGAGCTTATCATAGGAACGACTGTCTTTCCGTCAGTAAAGGACAGCACCGATACCTCGGGTCCGGTAAGATATTCCTCGATAACAATGCGGGCGCTGCTTTCTCCGAATTTTCGGTTATCTATCATCTCGTGAACGGCATTTACCGCTTCTTCCTCATTCTGCGCAATTATAACTCCCTTTCCCAGTGCAAGACCGTCCGCCTTGATAACAGCGGGATAGCTGTTCTGCTTTTTCAGATACTCCACCGCTGCGGCACTGTCGGTGAACACCTCATACGCCGCTGTGGGGATACCGTATTTTTTCATCAGCTCTTTGGAAAATACCTTGCTGCCCTCAATAGCTGCCGCCGCCTTATCAGGTCCGAATGTCATTATCCCTTCGGCGTTCAGGGCATCGACCATACCCAGAACAAGAGGATCATCAGGAGCGACAACGACCATATCTGCCGATAATTTTTTGGCAAGGTCTACCATTCCCACGATGTCCGTTGCCTTTACGTCAAAGCACTCCGCATAGCGTGAAATGCCGCCGTTTCCGGGAGCGCAGTATAATTTTTTAACTCTTTTGCTTTCGGCAAGCTTCATGATAATGGCGTGTTCACGTCCGCCGCCGCCGACTACAAGTATTTTCATAATAAACCTCCGTTTTTATCATTCTGATATATTCTGTCCGTTTCTTTAACCGCCGCAGCAGCCGTACAAAGAAGTATTCCCGCAGCAAACAGCACCTCAAACCATGAGGCATAGGCATTAACGGCGGACTGATATGCTGTCACATTGACCGAAGATATCCTTGCTGCAATAACATCAATAAGCCTTATGAAAAGCTGATATAAAGCGGCAATGAAAAAAACTGCCTTTACAGGAACCTGCCTCTCATTTAACAGCCTTATGCAGAAAACAAGCCCTGTTACACCGAGAATTAAAAGTACCGCAAGCCTTACCGGTACAAAAAAGCTCACCGATGTCAAAATATCTTCGGGCGTACCCGAAAATATCAGCAGCTCTTTTTGCAGCAGTATCACGCCTGTGACTGCGATCAGATAAAGCGACAGCAGAACTATTCCGCCAACAGCGTAATATTTCCCGCTTGAACGGTATTCCCTGTTTACGCTCCTGTTTTTTTGATAGATATAAGCCGCCGTTAGCGGGAGCGTTACAGCAATACCCGCAAATGTCACGATATACAGCATTTCTGCGCAGCTGTCAAGCACATTATATGCAGCAAGATTGTCTAATCCTCCGGTATGACTAATAAATAACTCAACAAAAAAAGACGATATTTTTTTTGTGAAATTCAAAAGAAAAAATGAGGAAATAAGGATCACAAAAGGAGAATATTTCCCTATATTTCTGATGATAAGTATATCTGCGGCAATATTGCAAATTAAAACTATGCCGTTCAGGTACACATTGACAGGTATTGTAAATTTGTCGATATCAAACTGATAACCGCCTGAAAACAGACTCACTATCAACCCCGGAGCGGCTGTTATGACCGCCGCTCCAAGAAGATAGATCCCCGAAAGGATAATTGATATGACCGCCGCTTTTTTCATTCTGCCGTTTCCGTCCATAAGTTTCCTCCGCATTCTGCATTTCACATTTCATTCAAAGTACGCTTCATATACCTTTGACTGAAATTCACAGCTTCCGTCAATTTTCCTGTAGCTGCCCCGTCGGACGAATTTCAATCCGCACTTTTCCATTACTCTGCCCGAGGCGGGATTATCAACAGCGTGCTGAGCGGTAAACTTCCTTGCACCCTGCCCATAAGCATATTTTATCATAGCTTTTGCGGCTTCCGTAGCATAACCTTTGCCCCATTGATCGAAACGAAAATTGTATCCGAATACCCAAAACCCGTTTCCCGATTTATCAGGAGATATATCCCCGCTGCCGATAAGCAGCCCGTCTGATTTTCTCACAAATACCCAGACCCGTGGAGATGTCATAAGCCATTCCCGAACCTGCTGCACGGAAGAATATGTGGGATAGCTCATATACTTTGTAACACGCTCGTCCCCTGCCCATGCAAAATATGATTCTGCATCATGAGGAGTGACCTGACGGAGCAAGAGCCGCTCCGTTTCAATTGTGGGAAGAATGTTATTATCCATGAAATTCACCTATCAATGATGGAAAAGTCTGATCCCCGTAAATGCCATAGCAATGCCGTATTTGTTGCAGGTCTCGATGACGTTGTCGTCACGTATGGAACCGCCGGGCTGGGCTATATACTCCACGCCTGATTTATGTGCTCTCTCGATATTGTCGCCGAAGGGGAAGAAGGCGTCCGAACCCAGCGAAACATCGGTGTTCTGCGCTATCCACGTCTTTTTTTCTTCGGTTGTGAATACCTCGGGCTTTACCTTGAATATCTTCTGCCATTCTCCCTCGGCAAGTACGTCCATATACTCATCGGAGATATACACATCTATGGCATTATCCCTGTCGGCACGCTTTATGGAATCAATAAATTCCAGTCCCAGCACCTTCGGAGATTGTCTGAGCCACCAGTTATCCGCTTTCTGTCCTGCAAGACGTGTGCAGTGGATACGGGACTGCTGACCTGCGCCTATACCTATAGCCTGACCGTCCTTTACATAGCAGACAGAGTTGGACTGAGTATATTTAAGGGTAATAAGTGAGATGAGCAGATCACGCTTTTTATCCTCGGGAATAGCTTTGTTATCGGTGACAATATTTTCCAGAAGTGCATTATTGATATCAAGCTCATTTCTGCCCTGTTCAAAGGTAACTCCGAATACCTGTTTGCGTTCAACAGGGTCGGGAACATAGCTTTCATCTATCTTAATAATGTTATACGTGCCTTTTCTCTTTGACTTGAGTATCTCCAGTGCTTCGTCTGAATATCCCGGAGCGATTATGCCGTCAGAAACCTCACGCTGTATCATCTTTGCCGTGCAGACATCGCATACATCGGAAAGTGCGATAAAATCGCCGTAGGAGGACATTCTGTCCGCACCTCTTGCCCTTGCATAAGCACAGGCAAGGGGTGAAAGCTCACCGAGATCGTCTACCCAATAAATTTTTTTCAGAGTATCCGAAAGAGGTCTGCCTACTGCCGCACCTGCGGGAGATACGTGCTTGAATGAAGTTGCTGCGGGAAGTCCTGTAGCCTTTTTCAGCTCCCTTACAAGCTGCCAGCCGTTAAAAGCGTCCAGAAGATTGATGTAGCCGGGCTTTCCGTTAAGTACTTCGATCGGAAGTTCTGCACCGTTTTCCATAAAAACTCTTGATGGTTTCTGATTTGGATTGCAGCCGTATTTTAAAAGCATTTCCTTTGCCATTGTAAATTCCTCCTGTGGTTATTTTTCAAAGATATACTCAGATCAGCCGTTTTTATTGACAATGCGGGAATCGTATTTTCCCGTATCAAGATCTATGTACCTTACAAACAGCGAAACCTTGTTGTCGGCGTTCAGATTATCCCAGATGAGCTTTGTCATCTCATCAATTGAAAGATTGGGAAGCTCAATATTTTTAGGCTCTCCCTCAAAGCTCGGGAGCGGATCTCCCGCACCAGCATAGGTATGGATAAACTTTGCTTTTCCGCAGATAGGATCGCTGTAGGCAAATGTATATCTCTGAACAGAGCTGCTGTCCCCCTCGGCACTTTTGAGAATGGACATAGCAAAGTTCATTTTTCCGTTGTCAAGACGAATGATACCCGAAATTCTCGGTGTGAAGTTGGGGGCATCGTCCTCAAATTCTCTTGTGCGCAGTGCCTGTTCAAAGGTCATCTGCTTATCCATAAGTTCATAAATTGTGTCGGTCTGATCGCCGTTGGTAACAATTGTCTTGTTCCCCAGAACACGAACGGGGGCATAGATAATAAGGTGAGGATCGGTCATTTTAGACGGGTCAAACGCCTGTGTCCTTATCCCCTCGCCGTCCTCCACAAACACACGGTTGCGGCTGTTCTCACTTCTGCCCATGATAAAATATGCGGTGACTGCGTGCTTTCCGTCTGCGGACTTTCCTATAAGTATCCCTCGTCCGTGGTAATCCATACTTGTAAGTTCTTCTGCAATGGTTTTTGTTATCATACTGATACCTCCTGAAATTTTCCTAAAAAGCAGACCGTATCCTGCGGCATTTCAACAGTGCCGTTACGGCTGAATTTATAAAACGCCTCTCTTAACTCTGCAATAAAATTTTCATAATCAGGGTCGTCACTTTTTATGGCATAGGAATGGGAAAGTGAGAGCCCGATAAACCTTTCCTCGTCCATGAACACGGGATTATCTGCATGAAAGATCTCGATCTGAGAAAAATAAACATTCCGAAGATAACAGGTTATGTCCGACTCACCGGAGCCTGACAATTTCCTGCTGTCGCTCATGCCGCAGTACTTTTCAAATATCCTGTTACGCCGGACTCTGAAATCGCTTTCCTCAGGAGTGTTAAAGATAATTGCAAGCCGCCCCTTTGGTGTAAGTATGCGGATACATTCGGACTTGAATTTCTCACGGTCAAACCAGTGGAACGCCTGCGCTGCCGTAACCAGTCCGAAGCCTTTTTCTTCAAGTCCCGTATTTTCAGCGGGAGCATTCACGATACGGGCAAAGGGTACGTTTCTTTGCAGATTTTCCAGCATATCCCTGTTCGGTTCAACGGCGGTGATATTTTTAAAACGTTTTGACAGACATTTCGTGAATATCCCCGTCCCTGCGCCTATGTCGGCAACATTCACAGCGTTGGTTTTTTCAAAAAGAAAATCAATTATTTCATTGGGATAGGACGGTCGGTTCTTGTCATACACCTCTGCTTTACCTGTAAATCTTTCCTCATTCATTCACGTATGCCCTGCCGTTTTCAATTTTTATTTTATCCTCGCAGAACAGTGCCACAGCCTTTGGAAGGATTTTCCATTCCACATTTTCCATGACTCGTTTTTGCAGGATCTCGGGGGTGTCGCCGTTCAGAACAGGAACAGTGTCCTGAAGTATGATAGGTCCTCCGTCACACTCCTCCGTTACAAAATGAACCGTTGCACCTGTGACCTTGACACCCTTTTCGAGAACAGCTTCATGCACATGTAGTCCGTAAAACCCCTTTCCGCAGAAGGACGGAATAAGTGCGGGGTGAACGTTCATCATCTTGTTGGGATATGCCCGACAGACTGTCTCATCAAGTATAGTCATAAATCCCGCATAGACCACCAGATCAGCCTTTTCACTGTCAAGGACATCAAGCATAGCCTTGCTGTACTCGTGAACATCGGCATAATCTTTTCTCGCAAGGATAACAGTCTTTATGCCGTTCTTCTCAGCACGCTCCAGAGCGTAAGCATCTGCTTTTGAGGAGATAACACAGGTTATCCTGCCTCCCCTGATATCTCCCCTTTTTTCGGCATCTATCAGAGCCTGTAAATTTGTGCCGCCGCCCGATACCAGCACGATAATATTCTTCATACCTTACCGCCTTTCGGTTTATTCAAAAAATCCGTCCTCGTCCTTACCTTTATTTTTCAGTGACTTTGCCCCTCTGCCGCTCATCACAGCAGCAAGTATCAGCAAAAACACTCCTACAGCCGCCGCTGCAGCAGCTCCTATTACAAGTCCCCTGTTTTGAAATATCTTCATGATAAGAAAGAGCATAAGCACAGCAAAGGGTACGCTGACCGCTGCCGCACCGATATAGAGTTTCATGGCGTTTGCTGCGCTTTTTCCCGAGCTTCTCGAATAAGCAGACCATGACAGCACGTAGGCAATGATCCCCAAGACATTGAGTGACGGAATTATCCAGAAAAGAGCAATTGTACCTGCGATCATTGCCGCTCTGAGATAAGGCTCTTTCATTGCTTTGCTCCTTTTTTATCAGCAGATGATAACTCCCTCGTCACTGTTCACCAGCTCGCCCATAACGTAAGCATCTTCGCCCGCACTCTTAATTGCAGCAACAGCCTTATCCGCATCTGCCTTGTCAACAACAACCACCATGCCAACACCCATATTAAAGGTATTGAACATATCTCTCTCGGGGATCTTACCCGTTCTTGCGATAAGGTCAAATATGGGAAGTACCTGAACAGCATTCCTGTCGATCTTAGCGGAAATTCCTGCGGGCAGAGAACGGGGAATATTTTCATAGAACCCGCCGCCTGTAATGTGGCTTATGGATTTTACCTTTACACTCTCCAGCAGCTTCATGACCGCCTTTACATAGATTTTAGTTGGTGTCAGCAGACATTCGCCCAGAGTTGTACCGATATCCGACTGATGACGATGAAGATTCTGCTCATTGATAGCAAAAACCTTTCTCACAAGTGAAAAACCGTTGGAATGAACACCGCTTGATTTTATGGCAATGACCGCATCGCCTGCCTTTTGTACGGAGGGGTCAAGAATTTTTTCCTTATCCACCACGCCTACAGAAAAGCCCGCCAGATCATACTCATTTTCAGGATAAAATCCCGGCATCTCCGCAGTTTCTCCGCCGATAAGAGCGCAGCCCGCCTGTACGCAGCCCTCTGCAACGCCCGAAACGATCTGTGCTATCTTTTCGGGGTAGTTTTTCCCTACTGCTATATAATCAAGGAAAAACTGAGGCTTTGCTCCGCAGCATATTATGTCGTTTACACACATGGCAACACAGTCGATACCCACCGTATCGTGCTTATCCATGAGAAAAGCCAGCTTCAGCTTAGTTCCCACGCCGTCTGTTCCCGAAACAAGTACGGGTCTTTTTATGTCCGTCATATCTATCTCGAACAGTCCTCCGAAGCCGCCTATCCCCGACAGTACGCCGTCTGTCATGGTACGTGCAACATGAGCCTTCATAAGCTCTACCGCCTTATACCCCGCAGTAACGTCAACGCCTGCCTCCTTGTAGCTTTCAGAATAGCTTTTCATTTATAAGATCATTCCTTTCGCCGCATTAAGCTGCGGTTTTTTTAGCTGTTTGTTTTCTTGATTTTAAACTCAAATTTATCCTTTGGTATTTCCTTTGGTACGGGAGCGGGATACTCACCTGTAAAGCAGCCCACACAGAAATCACAATTTGACTGAGGAGCAAGGCTCTTTACGCCCTCAACGCTCAGATAACCCAAGGTATCCGCACCTATTTCCTTTCTTATCTCATCAATGCTCATACGGCAGGCAATAAGATTTTCCTTGCTGTCAATGTCCGTGCCAAAATAACAAGGATTGATAAACGGCGGACAGGATATGCGGACGTGTATCTCCTTTGCACCTGCCTCCCTGATAAGATTTACGATACGGCGTGAGGTAGTGCCTCTTACAATGCTGTCATCAATAAGCACTACTCTTTTTCCTTTTATAGTTTCCCTTACCACATTGAGCTTTATCTTAACGGAATTTGTACGCTCCATCTGCCCGGGCTGGATAAATGTTCTGCCCACATAGCGGTTTTTGATAAATCCCACTCCATATGGTATCCCCGAGGCATTTGCAAATCCCAGTGCCGCATCAAGACCGCTGTCGGGAACTCCTATAACCACATCTGCCTCTACAGGATGCTCCTTCCAGAGAAACTCTCCTGCCCTGAGTCTTGCCCTATGTACGCTTGAACCCTCGATAACAGAATCGGGACGGGCAAAATAAACATACTCGAACACACAAAGACATGGCTTCGGCTTTACATAAGTTTCGATAGAGCGCAGACCGTTTTCATCAATTACCAGTATCTCCCCGGGGCGGATATCCCGTATAAATTCAGCTCCGATACTGTCAAAAGCGCAGGTTTCCGAGGATATGACATAGGAGTCACCCAGCTTTCCCAGAGAAAGGGGGTGAAATCCTACCGGATCCCTTGCGGCGATGAGCTTCTGAGGACTCATGACTACAAGAGAATATGCTCCCCTGAGCTTTGCCATTGCCCCCTCTACTGCCTTTTCAATGGAGGAGGTTTTAAGACGTTCCTCGGTAATGGCATAGGATATGACCTCAGTGTCATTGGTGCTGTGAAAAATTGCGCCTTTAAGCTCATACTCCGTCCGCAGCTCATAGGCATTGGTAAGATTGCCGTTATGGGCTATAGCCATAGGTCCCTTTACATGGCGCACCACTAACGGCTGAGCATTGGAGCGGTTGGGTACTCCGGTAGTGGAGTACCGCACATGACCTATGGCAATATTTCCCTCCCCTAAAGCCGTGAGCCTGTCCTTATCAAAAACCTCGTGAACAAGTCCCAGATCCTTATAGTAGCTGAACACACCCGAATCATTTACCACTATGCCGCAGGATTCCTGCCCCCTGTGCTGGAGAGCGTAAAGTCCCACATATGTCTGCATTGCAACATTCGTTTCTTTGGGACTGTATATGCCGAATACACCGCATTCCTCATGAATACCCGTCTGCATTCACACTCATTCCTTTCCGTTCCGGCAATAGCTGCACAGCTTGCAGCCCTGCTTCATCATTATCAAAACATACATTTACTTTCCGTTCCAGCAATAGCTGCACAGCTTACAGCCGTCAAGCCCTACAGCCTTTACAGTCCCCTCAAGGGATTGAAATTCCAGAGAAGTGAGCCTGAGACGTTTGCATATCTCATCTCTGAGCCGTTTTCCTCTCTGAGTATTCGTATCGCTGTACTCCTCGATAAATTCAACGCCCTTTGCTCCCTCAAGCTCGTCAACGATCTTACGTGCTATAAGGTCAAGCTCCGAGGTGCTTCTTGAAAAGTTAAGATATTTGCAGCCGTACATGATCGGAGGACAGGCAGAGCGCATATGTACCTCTTTTGCACCGTTGGCATAGAGAAAATCCACCGTCTCCCTCATCTGTGTACCTCTGACAATACTATCGTCCACAAACAGGAGCTTTTTCCCCTCGATAAGCTCATGAACGGGAATCAGCTTCATCTTTGCCACACGGTTGCGCATTGCCTGACTCTGAGGCATAAAGCTGCGGGGCCATGTGGGGGTATATTTAATAAACGGTCTTGCAAAGGGTATACCGCTTCGGTTTGAATAGCCGATAGCATGAGGAACGCCCGAATCAGGAACGCCGCATATATAATCCACATCAGGCAGCTTTCCGTTCTTTATATCGGTTTCAGCCATGATCTCGCCGTTTCTCGTTCTCATAGTTTCCACCGTAACGCCCTCGTAAATTGAATTGGGATAACCGTAATATGTCCAGAGAAATGTGCATATCTTCATGTCGGTATGTCCCTCTGACAGTACCTGACAGCCGTCCGCAGAGAGCTTTACAATCTCACCGGGAAGAAGCTCCCTGTATGTTTCATACCCTAATTTCTGGAAAGCAAAGGATTCAAAGGAACAGCAGAAGCCGTCCGAACGCTTTCCTATAACAATTGGAAGTCTACCCAGCTTGTCACGGGCAGCAATAATGCCGTCTGTGGTAAGTATCAGCAGAGACATTGTACCCTCTACCCTTTCCTGTGCATAGCGGATACCCTCCTCAAAGGAATCCTTGCAGGATATGAGAGCGCCGATAAGAGCGCTGGAATTGACCTTGCCGCTGCTCATGGCTTCAAAGCTGGTACAGCTGCCGTCAAGCATCTCCTCCCGCAGTTTTTCAGCGTTATTAATGATGCCGATATTGCATACCGCATATATTCCCAGCTTTGAACGCAGGAGAATGGGCTGCGGGTCGGTATCGCTTATAGAGCCTATACAGAGCTTTCCCCGCATAGAGCTTATATCCGCTTCAAATTTGGTGCGGAAAGGTGAATTTTCTATGCTGTGAATGCTTCTCTGAAAGCCCTTTTCGGGGTCGTAGGCTGTCATTCCGCCTCTCCTTGTGCCCAGGTGGGAATGATAATCCGTACCGAAAAATACATCGCTTATGCAGTCATTATGGGAAACTGCTCCGAAAAATCCTCCCATGATCACTCACCGAAAATTCGTTTCATCATTTCCTGATACGCTTCCTCTACGCCGCCCATATCTCTGCGGAAACGATCCTTATCCAGCTTTTCATGAGTAGTGCTGTCCCAGAAGCGGCAGGTATCAGGAGAAATTTCATCTGCAAGGAGGATCTGTCCGTGAAAACGTCCGAACTCTATTTTAAAGTCGATAAGGTCGATGTTATGCTCCTTAAAGAATTTCAGCATGAAATCATTTACCGCAAAGGCATATTTTGAAATAGTGTCGATCTCCTCCTTGGTGGCAAGTCCCAGACCGAGAGCATAGTAATCATTGATAAACGGATCGCCCAGATCGTCATTTTTGTAGCTGAATTCCAGTGTAGGCTGCTTTAAGGGCGTTCCCTCCGCAATACCCAGCTTCTTTGAGAAGCTGCCTGCCGCAACGTTTCTGACAATTACCTCGAGAGGAACGATCTCAACCTTTTTTACAAGAGTTTCTCTTTCGCTAAGTTCCTCCACAAGATGAGTAGGTATCCCCTCCTTTTCCAAAAGACCGAACATATAGTTGGTCATCTTGTTGTTGACAACGCCCTTACCTCTGATTGTACCCTTCTTTTCGCCGTTAAAAGCAGTGGCATCGTCCTTGTAGTCAACGATAACATAGTCCTGATCGTTGGTTGCATATACTTTCTTTGCCTTTCCCTCGTAGAGCTGCTCGCCCTTGATGATTCCTTCCATTTTAAATATCCTCCTAAAAATAATATTTATGATTTTTCCGCAATAAGCAGATCCATACAATTCTTATGTTTTTCCCGCTCTGATACCGCCCGACAGAAAACACTCTCACACTTTTAATATGCAGATGTAATTTGTCACGGTAACCTCCTTTAAAGGTTTATTATAACCTCCGCAATATCCTGCCGAGCGAAGATAAAGCCCGCTTTCAATATCTTACAGCTTGTCAGCCTCTGCACTTATCGCCTTGTCCTTAGCAATAACGCCGTCGATCATCTTCTGCTTTTCCTCCTCAAGCTGACGGGAAAGCGTTTCGTCGGAAAGAGAGAGGATCTGAACGGCAAGCACAGCGGCATTCTTTGCACCATTGACAGCAACGGTGGCAACAGGGATACCCGAGGGCATCTGAACAGTGGCAAGCAAAGCATCAAGTCCCTCAAATGAAGATCTTATGGGAATACCGATCACGGGCAGAGTTGTATTTCCCGCAATCACACCCGCAAGGTGAGCTGCCATTCCCGCAGCACAGATAATCACACCGAAACCGTTTGCCTTTGCATTTGAAGCAAACTCAGCAGCAAGAGCGGGAGTACGGTGAGCGGACATGACCCTTGTCTCCACAGGAACACCGTATTTTTTCAGCTCTGATATACAGCCCTTCACCACAGGAAAATCGCTGTCCGAGCCCATGATAACAGCTACCTTTTTCATACTAAAACTTCCTTTCAAAAAAACAAAAACTGCGGCAGTACACCACAGTTATATGCAAGAATATATACCTATTTCGTCAGATAAGGAGACATTTTCAAAAAAGCGTACAGAAAAACAGCGGTAAGCCTGAGCAGACCGGAATTTTATACAGCTTTTGTTTTTTATACCAATGCAGTATATAATCACGGAAATTCCTCCATCTCATTTTACGCATAAGCACATTTATATTGTAACTTATTTTGACGCAAATTTCAAGTGTTTCAAGAAAATATTTTCAGAAATAAAAAAATTAACAAAAAACACGTGTATTTTTTAGATAAAGTACAATATAAACAAGGATAACGGGAAATAATTTAAATATAATTTTTAAAAAAGAAATATATATTTAATAGTGATAAATTCATAACAAAATTAAAAACAGTACAGCAAACAGAATTTTAAAAAAATACAAAAATAACTCTTGCATTTTCCGAAGAAGTATGATAGAATAGAAGCATAGATAATAAAAGGAGGTTTTTACCATGGCTTACAAAATTTCCGATGCTTGCATAAGCTGCGGTGCTTGTGCAGACGGATGTCCCGTTACCGCTATTTCCGAGGGGGACGGGAAATATGAAATTGATGCAGATACCTGCATCGACTGCGGAGCTTGTGCAGATGTATGTCCCGTTTCCGCACCTTCCGCCGAATAATTTTTTTGGCAATACTTTTGGGGCTGCCGCAGCCTGCGGCAGTTCTTTTTTTATGCTTTGTCACAACATAAGGGTTGATTTTTAGCATTTTTGTTTTATTTTTAAATAAATTATAATTCATTTATTCATATCTTTTAGTAATTTTATACCCGGAACAAAAACTGCCCCACCCATTATAATAAAAAGAATCCACAATATATTCCGGTATGAAGCAGATATGTCGTACATTTGTAAAATGAGCTTATGCCAAAACTCTAATCCTGCTGCAATAGCAAACAGATCAAATAATACATAGCTGCCACCAAAAATGTATATCCACCGCCACCAAAAATTATGATGAATGTTTTTTAGAAAAGTCATTATCCCAAATATACAAAGTATTGCTAAAATGCCCATTAGCAGATAATAGAACCAGCCTTTATGCTCCATAATACCAATCCAAAAATCCGCATAAGAATTTCTATCAAGTAATCCCCAAATTCTATGAAGATGAAAAACCCCAAAAAAAAATGAAAAACCATGGTTCAAACATTTCAATTTTTTTCACTCATTGCACCTCTGAATTCCAATTTGCAGGGTGACCCTGCCTGCACCTCAACGGTGAAACCCGCTGCCACCTCGTTGGTATGATTTGCAAAAAACTTTTACACAGTAACTCGGTAACTGTAATATCAGGCAAACGGGAACTAAACATTACATAAAAATAAATTTACCGAATTACTATCGAAAAAATAATGCAAAATTTTTGAGCGACCCGACCGCAGGTTCAACTCGCTTGTTGTGACACAGCTTTTTTTAAATCAAATAAAAATCCAAAACAGCTTTCGGATACGATATTAAATTAAGCAGACTGCCGAATTAAAAAGACCCCGCCGGAATACTCCGACGGGATCACGTTAAAAGCTCAATTATTCGTTGATCTTAGTAACGACACCGGAACCAACTGTACGTCCGCCCTCACGAATAGCGAAACGAAGTCCCTCTTCAATAGCGATAGGAGTGATAAGCTCAACAGAGATCTCTACATTATCGCCGGGCATACACATCTCCTTATCAGCAGGAAGTGTGATAACGCCTGTAACGTCAGTTGTTCTGAAATAGAACTGAGGTCTGTAGTTGTTGAAGAAAGGAGTATGACGACCGCCCTCTTCCTTCTTCAGAACGTAAACCTGTCCGCTGAACTTAGTATGGGGGTGAATGGAACCGGGCTTGCAAAGAACCTGTCCTCTTTCAATATCGGATCTCTGAACACCACGGAGAAGCGCACCGATGTTATCGCCTGCCTCAGCATAATCAAGAAGCTTTCTGAACATCTCGATACCGGTAACAACGGTCTTTGCTCTTTCCTCGGTAAGACCAATGATCTCAACTTCATCGGAAAGCTTGAGCTGTCCTCTTTCTACTCTACCTGTAGCAACTGTACCACGGCCTGTAATGGTGAATACGTCCTCGACAGGCATCAGGAAGGGCAGATCAGCCTTTCTGTCAGGAGTAGGAATATATTCGTCAACAGCGTCCATCAGCTTAGCGATGCACTCATACTCGGGAGCGGAAGGATCCTTAGACTCGGAAACAAGTGCCTTGTAAGCAGAACCGATGATGATAGGAGTATCATCGCCGGGGAACTCGTACTTGTCAAGTGTCTCGCGGATATCCATTTCAACCAGCTCAAGAAGCTCATCATCGTCAACCTGATCAGCCTTGTTCATGAATACAACAATGTAGGGAACGCCTACCTGACGAGCAAGGAGAAGATGCTCCTTGGTCTGAGCCATAGGACCATCGGTGGAAGCTACTACGAGAATAGCGCCGTCCATCTGAGCCGCACCTGTGATCATGTTCTTTACATAGTCAGCATGACCCGGGCAGTCAACGTGAGCGTAGTGACGCTTGTCAGTCTCGTACTCAACGTGAGCAGTGTTGATTGTGATACCTCTTTCTCTCTCCTCGGGAGCCTTATCAATGTTAGCATAGTCCTCGAACTGTGCCTGACCCTTAAGGGAAAGATACTTTGTAATAGCAGCTGTAAGAGTGGTCTTGCCATGGTCAACGTGACCTATGGTACCAATGTTGACATGGGGTTTGGTTCTTTCAAATTTTGCCTTTGCCATTGGAATTTTCCTCCTTTTTAGTTTTGGTTTTAAGCTGATACATTTATTTTAACAGATTTTAAAATAAAATGCAAGCATATTTTGTAAATTTTTAAATAAATCAGTTCGTTTTATTTCTTGCAGACATGATCTTCTCTGCAACAGAACGAGGAACCTCGGTGTAGCTGTCAGGCTCCATTGTATAGTTGCCTCTGCCCTGAGTCTTTGAACGAAGGTCATTGGAATAACCGAACATTTCAGACAGAGGAACAAGTGCATCTACCTGTGCCGTACCGTTGTTTACCTCCTGACCGAGGATCTGACCGCGGCGGGAGTTAAGATCACCGATAACCGTTCCCATGAAGTCCTCCGGAACGAATACGGACACCTTCATGATAGGTTCAAGAATGCAGGGATCTGCCTTCTTCATAGCCTCCTTGAACGCCATTGAACCTGCAATTGAGAACGCCATTTCCGAAGAGTCGACCTCATGGTATGAGCCGTCATACAGCTCAACCTTTACGTCAACTACCTGATATCCTGCAAGTACACCTGCTTTCATTGCGCCCTGGATACCCTTGTCAACAGCGGGAATATACTCCTTGGGGATAGCACCGCCAACAACGGAGTTTGTGAACTCATAGCCCTTACCGGACTCGTTGGGAGATACTCTGATCTTTACATGACCGTACTGACCCTTACCACCCGACTGACGAGCATATTTGTGGTCAACATCAGCAAGCTTCTTGATAGTCTCCTTATATGCAACCTGAGGTGCGCCCACATTTGCCTCGACCTTAAACTCTCTTAAAAGCCGGTCAACGATAATGTCAAGGTGAAGCTCACCCATACCTGCGATAATTGTCTGTCCTGTTTCTTCATCTGTCCATGTTCTGAAAGTAGGATCCTCCTCAGCAAGCTTGGAAAGACCGATACCCATTTTCTCCTGACCTGCTTTAGTCTTAGGCTCGATAGCGAGCTGGATAACAGGCTCCGGGAATTCCATGGATTCGAGAATTACAGGATGTTTAGGATCGCAAAGCGTATCACCTGTTGTGGTATTTTTAAGACCAACACAAGCAGCAATATCGCCTGCATAGCAGGTTTCGATATCCTTTCTGTGATTGGAATGCATCTGGAGAATACGTCCCATTCTCTCATTGTTGTCCTTTGTGGCATTGAGAACGGTTGCGCCTGCATCGACTGTACCGGAATATACTCTGAAATAGCAGAGCTTACCTACAAACGGGTCGGTAGCGATCTTGAATGCAAGAGCAGAGAAAGGCTCTTCATCTGAGGTAGGTCTTTCTGTTTCCTCGCCTGTATCGGGGTCAACGCCCTTGATAGCAGGGATATCAAGAGGAGAGGGCATATAGTCAACTACAGCATCAAGCAGCTTCTGAACGCCCTTGTTTCTGTAAGAAGTACCGCAGGTAACAGGCACCAGCTTGTTCTGTATACAGCCCTCACGAATACACTTTTTAACCTCCTCGATGGTAAGCTCTTCACCCTCGAGATATTTCTCCATAATTTCATCGTCCATCTCGGCAGCAGCCTCGATGAGCTTTTCATGATATTCATTTGCAAGATCCAGCATATCCTCGGGGATATCCTCTACTCTGATGTCCTTTCCGAGATCATCATAGTAAACGTCCGCCTTCATCTCTACCAGGTCAATGATACCCTTAAAGGTCTCCTCAGAGCCGATAGGGAGCTGGATAGGTACCGCATTGCATTTAAGACGCTCATGCATCATCTCTACAACACGGAAGAAATTTGCACCCATAATGTCCATCTTGTTGACATATGCCATTCTGGGTACTTTATATTTGTCAGCCTGACGCCATACAGTCTCAGACTGAGGTTCAACACCGCCCTTTGCACAGAAAACCGTTACAGAACCGTCGAGTACTCTGAGTGAACGCTCAACCTCTACTGTAAAGTCAACGTGGCCCGGGGTGTCGATGATATTGATTCTATGGCCTGCCCAGTAGGCGGTGGTAGCAGCGGAGGTGATGGTAATACCTCTTTCCTGCTCCTGAGCCATCCAGTCCATTGTCGCAGAGCCTTCATGGGTCTCACCGATCTTGTGGTTTACGCCCGTATAGAAGAGGATACGCTCTGTGGTAGTTGTTTTACCTGCGTCAATGTGAGCCATTATACCAATATTTCTTGTTTTTTCAAGTGAACAATCTCTTGGCATAGCTTTTCCTCCAACATTTTGCGGCAGTATCTGCCGTCGTTTCTGTTATAACGATGTTCTGTGACATAAAAATGCGGTCACCATCTGTAATGTGCGAACGCCTTGTTAGCCTCAGCCATCTTGTGAGTATCCTCACGCTTCTTGCAAGCACCGCCCATTCCGTTCATAGCGTCCATAATTTCGGCAGCCAGTCTTTCCTTCATGGTCTTTTCGTTTCTTGCGCGAGCGTAGGTTGTAAGCCATCTGAGTCCAAGAGTCTGCTTTCTCTCGGGTCTTACCTCCATAGGTACCTGATAAGTCGCACCGCCTACACGGCGAGCCTTTACCTCCAGCAGAGGCATGATGTTTTCCAGCGCTTCATTGAATGCTTCGAGAGCATCCTTGCCTGTCTTTTCCGCAACGATATCAAATGCACCGTAAACGATCTTTTGAGCAACACCCTTTTTGCCGTCAAGCATGATATTGTTGATAAGACGTGTTACGATCTCGGAATTGTATACAGGATCGCTGAGAACCTCACGCTTTGCTATTCTACCTCTTCTTGGCACAATACTTCCCTCCTTCATAATAATGATATCATAGGTACTCGTTTCATCCACGACACGTCGTCCAATGCAGAGGTCATATATATAATAAATCCTCCACAAAAATCACTGTGTGGTTGTATTGAGTTTACGATTTTTGCCGATTACTTGCCGGCTTTGGGTCTCTTTGCTCCGTACTTGGAACGAGCCTGATTTCTCTTGGCAACGCCCTGAGCATCGAGTGTACCTCTGATGATGTGGTAACGCACACCGGGGAGATCCTTTACTCTTCCGCCTCTGATAAGTACAACAGAGTGTTCCTGAAGATTATGACCGATACCGGGAATGTAAGCTGTAACTTCATTGCCGTTAGTGAGCTTTACTCTGGCGATTTTTCTCATAGCAGAGTTAGGCTTTTTAGGTGTAGCCGTTCTTACAGCAGTACATACGCCTCTCTTCTGAGGTGAGCTGAGATCAATAGCGACCTTCTTCTTGGAGTTATAACCCTTCTGAAGTGCAGGAGCGGTAGACTTCTTCTCGATAACCTCTCTTCCCTTGCGAACCAACTGGTTAAAGGTAGGCATTTATACATCTCCTTTCATAAGATTTGCGGGCTTTGCAGCTCATATAAGCATAATTTACCTATATAATCACCCACATTTATTTATTATACACGCATTTTTCCCGCTTGTCAAGCATTTTATACAAATTCGGCTAAATATTTTTGTTTTTGTAGCTTTAACTAATTTTTTGGTATTCTCCTCACAATTTATTACTTATTATTACCAAATTTACAGCTTCTTATATAGATACAGATTCAGGTCATCATCATTTTTACACTGAGCATTTTCGGGACATACCCTGTCCCCGTACCATACTCCCCCGCCGTCGGGAATGTACCCTCTTTTAATATACATTCTCTGTGCGCTGCCGTAACCGCTGTGAAGCCCCACGGCAAGATAAACCGTATCCGAATGTACGGCTGCTATTTTCTCGGCAGCGTCCATAAGCCTGCTCCCGATACCGTGTCTGCGGTATTTTTCAAGAACGGCGAAGTCCACTATCTCACAATAGCCCTTATTTGCAAACACTCCCCACTTTGAATCCGGATAAACTGTCACATAGCCCGCAGCATTTCCATTAAATTCCGCTGCTATGGGAATTGCCCCCAATTCCGTTTTATGGCGCAGACGCATTTCCAGCTTGTCCCTTTTTGCACCAAGCCAGCCCTGAGCGATCTCCCCGGCAACAAAAACATCTATATCCTGTTCGCACAGATCCCGAACGATCAGATCATTATCTTTATAGTATATCATTTTGCCTCCTGTAATCTTTTTTCATCTGCATTTTATATGTAAATCGGCGTAAAATTTGGCTGCCGCAAGAAACGGCAGCCATTGTATTTTAGTGTGTCATGGAATGTTCGCCCTCATTCTTAACAATGCGAACATTATTATAAACGTCCATACCTGTTCCTGCGGGAATGAGCTTACCGATAATAACATTCTCTTTAAGTCCGAGAAGCGAATCGGTCTTGCCCTTGATTGCCGCATCGGTGAGCGCCCTCGTAGTTTCCTGGAATGAAGCCGCAGACAGGAAGCTGTCGGAATTTGAGGAAGCCTTTGTGATACCCTGGATTATGGGCTTGTAGGTCACAAAGCTAAGACCCTCCTCGCCTGCCTCCATTCTCTCCTTGATGCGGTCATTTTCGGCATATATATCCTTTCTGTCAACCACAGAGCCGGGAAGCAGGAAACCTGAGCCGCCGTCCTCTACTCTTACCTTTTTAAGCATCTGACGGACAATTACCTCGATATGCTTATCGTTGATATCAACACCCTGCAAGCGGTATACCTTCTGTACCTCGGTAATGATATAATTCTGTACTGCCTGCTGACCAAGGATCTCCAGCACATCTCCCGGATTTATAGAACCTTCCGTAAGCGCTTCGCCTTTGGAAACAGTATCTCCCTCATGAACCTTGATCTTGTAGCCGTAGGGAACGGGATAATATTCCTCATCTCCCGTTTCCTCATCAGTAATAATGACATTTCTTGTCTTTTTTATCTCCTCCATGCGGACCTTGCCGCCAAAACGTGCCACAATGGCAGCATTTTTCGGACGTCTGCTCTCGAACAGCTCTTCAACTCGGGGAAGACCCTGTGTAATATCGTCAGCCGATGCGATACCGCCCGTGTGGAATGTTCTCATTGTAAGCTGTGTACCCGGCTCACCTATAGACTGTGCCGCAATAACTCCGACTGCTTCGCCGACTGCAACAAGATTGCCGTTTGCAAGGTTAGCACCGTAGCACTTTGCGCATACTCCGTACTTTGCATGACAGTTGAGTACCGAGCGGATAGTAACCTTTTCAATGCCCGCATCTACTATCTTCTTTGCATCGCTCTCGCTTATCAGCTTGCTTTTTGACACAAGAAGATCCCCTGTTTTCGGATCTCTCAGATCGTCCATAAGATAGCGTCCCACAAGACGTTCCTGCAAAGGCTCGATCATTTCCGAACCGTTTCTTATAGTATAGATCTCGATGCCCTCATCGGTTCCGCAGTCCTCCTCACGGATAATAACGTCCTGAGATACATCAACAAGACGTCTTGTAAGATAACCCGAGTCGGCAGTACGAAGCGCCGTATCCGCCAGACCCTTACGGGCACCTCTGGAGGAAATGAAGTATTCAAGGATATTAAGACCCTCACGGTAATTTGCTCTGATAGGCATTTCGATAGTAGAACCCGATGTATTGGCAATAAGACCTCTCATACCTGCAAGCTGTCTTATCTGATTGATCGAACCTCTCGCACCTGAATCCGCCATCATGAAAATGGGGTTATACTTGTCAAGGTCATTTTTCAGGCAGGTAGTGACGTCATCAGTGGCACTGTTCCAGATCTGAATAAATCTTTTGGACTTTTCCGAACCGGAAATAAATCCTCTGCGGTACATAGCATTGATCTTTTCGACCTGCTTATCCGCTTCTGCAAGGATAGATGCCTTTTCCTTAGGAATTTCAGCATCGCAGACCGCAACAGTTATTGCCGCCTGTGTAGAATACTTGAATCCCAGTGCTTTTATCCTGTCAAGCACCTCAGATGTAGTGGTAGTACCGTGGATCCTGATGCAGCGCTCAATTATCTCGGAAAGCTGACCCTTCTTGACAAGGAAATCTATTTCAAGATCAAACTGCTTGTCGGAATTGGTTCTGTCCACATAACCGAGATTCTGAGGAATATTTTCGTTGAATATAAGGCGTCCCACGGTGCAGTCTATGAGCTTTGAAACTCTCCTGTCACCTACGTCCTTAGAAATGCGCACCTTAATTGCGGCATGAAGCGTCACAACTCCCGCCTGATACGCCATAAGTGCTTCATTTACATCTCTGAATACCTTGCCCTCGCCCTTTTCGCCCTCTTTTTTCATAGTAAGGTAGTATGAACCCAGCACCATATCCTGAGAGGGAACGGCAACAGGACGTCCGTCTGAGGGCTTTAAAAGGTTATTTGCGGCAAGCATTAAAAATCTTGCTTCTGTCTGCGCCTCTGCCGAAAGAGGAAGATGCACAGCCATCTGGTCGCCGTCAAAGTCAGCATTGAATGCGGTACAAACCAGCGGGTGGAGCTTAATTGCACGTCCCTCAACAAGTATCGGCTCAAACGCCTGTATACCAAGTCTGTGAAGTGTAGGCGCACGGTTTAAAAGCACGGGGTGATCCTTGATAACATTTTCCAGTGCGTCCCAGACGTCATTTTCCGCCCTGTCAACCTTTTTACGGGCAGATTTTATATTTGTAGACTTTCCTGTATCCACAAGACGCTTCATAACAAAGGGCTTGAACAGCTCAAGAGCCATTTCCTTCGGAAGACCGCACTGATACATTTTAAGTTCAGGTCCTACCACGATAACCGAACGTCCGGAATAGTCAACACGCTTTCCGAGAAGATTCTGACGGAAACGTCCCTGCTTTCCTTTGAGCATATCCGAAAGGGATTTAAGAGCACGGTTATTGGGTCCTGTTACAGGTCTGCCGTGTCTGCCGTTGTCGATAAGGGCGTCCACAGCCTCCTGGAGCATTCTTTTTTCGTTTCTGATGATAATGTCGGGTGCTTCAAGCTCCAGCATCTTTTTAAGACGGTTATTTCTGTTGATAACACGTCTGTAAAGGTCGTTAAGGTCAGATGTAGCGTATCTGCCGCCGTCCAGCATTACCATAGGACGAAGATCAGGAGGAATGACAGGAACAACATCAAGAACCATCCACTCAGGCTTATTGCCCGACTGACGGAAGGACTCTATGATTTCCAATCTTTTCAGCAGCTTTATGCGCTTCTGCCCTGCCGGAAGATCCTTCAGCTCATTCTGAAGCTCATTGCAGAGCCATTCGAGACAGTTTATCCACTTTGACTTGTCGGCGATCTCGTCATAATCGCCCTCGGAATTTTCCTCTGCGATATTCTCGTCAAACAGTTTTTCGATGTATTTTGAACCGTAGATGACCTTTATTTCCTTGCCGCTTTTCTTTTCGGCTTCGATCCAGTTGTACTTCTGCACCTCGGTGTTGTATTCAAGTCTTGAAATTACCTGTCCTACGGAATAATTCTCATTTTCGCCGTTGTCGGTGATAACAAGGAAACGCTTTGCAAGAAAGTCTCTGATCTGATCCTCATCAAGACCCGTTACATCTGCAAAATCCTCAATGTGAGCAAGAATGAACTGATCGTATTTTTCGGGATCGTAGTCCTCAAGAAGCTCCTTGATCGCCTCAGCTCCCATAGCAGCATAGAAGTCGTTTTCATACTTCTCATACATATCGGAGTATTCCTTCTCTGTGAGGAGCTGCTTCTTTGTAAGCTCTGTAGTTCCTGCATCAACAACGATATATTTTGTAAAGTAAAGTACCTCTTCAAGACGCTTCTGGGATACTTCAAGCACCTGTCCTATTCTGGACGGAGTACCCTTGAAATACCAGATATGAGAGCAAGGCGCCGCAAGTGCGATATGACCCATACGCTCACGTCTTACCTTTGCCCTTGTGACCTCTACTCCGCAGCGTTCGCAGACCTTGCCCTTGAAACGTATCTTCTTGTATTTTCCGCAGTGACATTCCCAGTCCTTTGTAGGACCGAAGATCCTTTCGCAGTAAAGACCGTCTCTCTCGGGCTTCTGTGTTCTGTAGTTGATAGTCTCGGGCTTTTCAACACTGCCGTATGACCAGCTTTTGATTTTTTCGGGGGAAGCAAGACCAATTTTAATTGACTCGAAAATATTAAGTTCCAAAAGCTTACACTCCTTAGCAAATAGGGTTAAACGGCAGCCGCAGCCTTATTTTACGGCTGCCGTGAAATAGCGGAAATATCATATAAAATCGTCATCAATGATATAATCATCATCTTCTTCGTCCTCGTCCTCATCATCGCTGCCGCCAAAATCGTCCTCGTCCTCATCGTCTACAAGTGAGAAGCCCTCGTCAAGATCTCCGTCCTCCAGATCATCTTCATCGTAAAGATCGCCGCCCGATGTAAGCTCATCAAAATCGTCTGCATCAGATACGGGCTGCGGGATAACGTCATCGTCCTCCTCAAATGTAGCTTTAAGGTCGATCTCCTCGTTATTTTCATTGAGTACAAGAATATCAAGACAAAGTGACTGGAACTCCTTGATAATGACCTTGAATGCCTCGGGAATGCCGGGCTTCGGCACATTCTGACCCTTGACGATCGCCTCATAGGTCTTTACACGTCCTACGGTATCATCGGACTTCACGGTAAGGATCTCCTGCAGTGTATAAGCTGCGCCGTATGCCTCCAGCGCCCATACCTCCATTTCTCCGAAACGCTGTCCGCCGAACTGCGCCTTACCGCCCAGAGGCTGCTGGGTAACAAGGGCATAGGGACCTACAGAACGTGCGTGTATCTTGTCGTCTACCAGATGGTGGAGTTTCAGATAATACATTATACCAACGGTAACACGGTTGTCAAAGGGCTCGCCTGTACGACCGTCACGGAGAACTATCTTGCCGTCCTCGTCCATGCCCGCATCTCTGAATGCGGCTCTGATATCCTCCTCATGAGCGCCGTCAAATACAGGCGTCATGACCTTCCAGCCCAGCTTCTTTGCAGCCATGCCCAGATGAACTTCCAGCACCTGACCGATGTTCATACGTGAAGGAACGCCCAGAGGATTGAGCACAATGTCAAGGGGCGTGCCGTCAGGCAGGAAGGGCATATCCTCGGATTTGAGTATCCTTGAAACAACGCCCTTGTTTCCGTGGCGTCCTGCCATTTTATCTCCCACGGATATTTTACGCTTCTGTGCTATATAGCATCTTACAAGTTTATTCACACCCGGTGAAAGCTCATCGCAGTTTTCACGGGTAAAGATCTTAACGTCAACCACAACGCCCGATTCGCCGTGAGGTACTTTCAGAGAATTATCTCTTACTTCCTTTGCCTTTTCACCGAAAATGGCTCTCAGAAGTCTTTCCTCCGCAGTAAGCTCAGTTTCGCCCTTTGGCGTTACCTTACCTACAAGGATATCGCCTGCTCTTACCTCTGCGCCTATTCTTATTATCCCTCGGTCGTCAAGATCCTTGAGAGCGTCCTCGCCCACATTCGGGATATCTCTTGTAATAGTTTCGGCGCCCAGCTTTGTATCTCTTTCCTCGATCTCGTATTCTTCGATATGGATCGAGGTGTAAATATCTTCACGGACAACACGTTCATTTAAGAGAACTGCGTCCTCGTAGTTGTAGCCCTCCCATGTCATAAAGCCGATAAGTGCATTTTTTCCGATAGCAAGCTCTCCGTTGCTTGTAGCAGGACCATCTGCAAGCACCTGACCCACATGAACCTCCTCGCCCTTTGAAACGATAGGACGCTGATTAACGCAGGTACCCTGATTGGAACGCTTGAACTTTATGAGTTTATAGGAATGTGTAGCGCCTGTTCCCTCTTTGATAACTATCTCATCTGCGGATACTCTGTCCACGACGCCGTCATACTCGGAAACAATGCATACTCCCGAGTCTACTGCCGCCTTGTACTCCATACCTGTACCCACGATCGGAGCTTCGGTTTTGAGGAGAGGCACTGCCTGACGCTGCATATTCGCACCCATAAGGGCACGGTTTGCGTCATCGTTTTCAAGGAACGGGATCATTGCCGTTGCAATGGATACCACCATTTTAGGAGATACGTCCATGAAATCAATGCGTTCTCTCTCACATTCAAGTATCTGATCCTTATAACGGGCATTTACCCTCGGACGTGCAAATTTTCCGTCCTCTGTCAGCGGCTCGTTAGCCTGCGCCACCGTATAATTATCCTCAACATCTGCGGTCATGTACACGACCTCATTGGTAACTACGCCGGTAGTCTTATCCACACGTCTGTAGGGAGCCTCAATAAAGCCGTATTCATTGATCCTCGCAAAAGATGCAAGGTAGGAAATAAGACCGATGTTAGGACCTTCAGGTGTCTCGATAGGACACATTCTGCCGTAGTGTGAATAGTGAACGTCACGCACCTCAAAGCTTGCACGGTCTCTCGAAAGACCGCCCGGACCCAGTGCGGAAAGACGTCTTTTATGGGTAAGCTCTGCTAAAGGATTATTCTGATCCATGAACTGGGACAGCGGAGAAGAGCCGAAAAATTCCTTGATCGCCGCTGTAATGGGTCGGATATTTATAAGGCTCTGAGGAGTTATATTCTCCATATCCTGAGTCTGGGTATTCATTTTTTCACGGATACCCCGCTCCATTCTTGCAAAACCTATCCTGAACTGATTCTGTAGCAGCTCACCTACAGAACGGATACGTCTGTTTCCCAGATGGTCTATATCGTCTACCGAGCCCACGCCCTCGCAAAGGTTAATAAAATAGCTGATAGTTGCATAAATATCTTCAAGAATGATGTGCTTCGGTACAAGCTCATCAACACGCTTTTTGACCATTTCCTCAAGCTCGTCCGCATCTGCGGCTGTCTCAAGAATATCCTTTAAGACCTTGAAGGAAACAAGCTCATTTATGCCGTACTGAGATGCATCAAAGTCCACATAGCCAGAAATATCTACCATGCCGTTGCCTATGACCTTGACCTCTCTCTCCTCTGTGCGGCTTCCCGTTTCACCTGTGGGAGAGGTATAGATCTCCTTATGCTCAACTCTGAGCCATGCTTCAATAACGCCTGCCTGCTGTATCTCCATTGCCTTATCGTAGGTAATAAGATCTCCCTCGTCTGCGATTATCTCGCCTGTCATGGGATTTACAACGGGTCTTGAAAGATAATGCCCCGAAATGCGGGAGCCGATGCCCAGCTTTTTATTGTACTTATATCTTCCGAATCTTGAAAGATCATATCTCTTGGCATCAAAAAACAGCATATTTATGTGATTTACTGCACTGTCTACCGTGGGAGGCTCGCCGGGACGCAGCTTCTTATAGACTTCAAGGAGTGCCTCTTCATTATTTTTGGTGGCGTCCTTCTGGAGAATAGTCTGATTAAGTCTTTCGTCAACGCCGAACATTTCCTCGATCTCAGAATCTGTTCCGCAGCCAAGCGCCCTTATAAATGTAGTAAGGGGGATCTTTCTGTTCTTGTCGATCCTTACATATACCACATCGGACGAATCCATTTCATATTCGAGCCATGCTCCTCTGTTGGGGATAACAGTCGCTCTGTAAAGATTCTTGCCCGTCTTATCCTTTTCATAGGCATAGTAAACTCCCGGAGAACGAACAAGCTGCGATACAATAACACGCTCGGCACCGTTTATCACAAATGTGCCGCTGTCGGTCATCAGAGGAAAATCGCCCATAAATATTTCATTTTCTTTTACATCGCCTGTTTCCTTGTTCCACAAGGTAGCCTTTACTCTCAGCGGAGCAGCAAAGGTAACATCGCGCTCCTTGCACTCTGCAACAGAATACTTTGGTGTTTCGTCAAGATGAAAATCAACGAAATTGAGCACCAGATTATTGTTGTAGTCGGTTATTGCGGAAACGTCACGGAATACTTCTTTAAGTCCCTCCTTAAGAAACCACTGATATGAATTTTTCTGCACCTCGATAAGATTCGGCATTTCAAGAGCTTCATTGATCTTGCCAAAGCTCATTCGTGTAGTCTTGCCGAACTGCACCGGCTTTACATTCACCATAGGCGGACTCCTCCTCTAAAATTTAGGCGATAATGTTTCCTGTTTTCTGCCGCTTTTAATTATTATTGGCAGGATGATCGGAAATAAAGCAGTCCGATCCTCCAAAATTTACCTGTATTTTTAACGGCATTCCGTAAAACAGGCATAAGTTTACATTATGATACAGTATATTATTATATAACATATTCCTCAAATTGTCAAGAGAATTATTTTATTTTTTTGTGATTTTACATTTTATACAATTTTTATTAACAATTTATACCTATTAATTTAAGCGGACGGAATGTTCCGCCCGCTTATCCGCAGATAAAGTCTGTTATCCGATAACCGTCAGTAAAATCAGAATCCCGACCAGTATTTTCTGTCAAGCGTCCTGAACTGTACAGCCTGAGCAATATGTTTTTTGCCTATGACCTCTTCGTTGTACATATCTGCAACTGTGCGTGCTACCTTTAATATCCTGTCATATGCTCTTGCCGAAAGACCCAGCTTGTCAAATACGCTTTGGAGCAGCTCATTTGCATCATCTGTCATAACGCATACCTCATGGAGGATATCGGGAGTGATACGTGCATTGCAGGTAATGTTTGTACCCTTATAACGGTTATTCTGTATCTCTCTTGCAGCCTGTACTCTTTCCCTTATCTCCGCTGAACACTCCTCCTTTTCACCTGAGGTAAGATCATTGTATTGAACGGGAGCTACCTCCACATGAATATCAAATCTGTCAAGCAGAGGTCCGGAGATCCTGTTGATATAAGCAGTTGCCTTGTTTTCAGGACAGGTACATCTCCTTGTGGGATGTCCTCTGTAGCCGCACGGACATGGATTCATAGCACCTACAAGCATAAAAGAGCATGGATATGTAATAGAGCCTGCCGCTCTTGATATAGTGACCTGCCTGTCCTCAAGAGGCTGACGGAGTATCTCCAGAGACTGCCTTGCAAACTCGGGCAGCTCATCAAGAAACAGTATCCCGTTGTGTGCAAGAGATATTTCACCGGGACGAGGAACAGAGCCGCCGCCCGAAAGCCCCGCAGAGGATATGGTATGATGAGGCGCTCTGAAGGGTCTTACCGTCACAAGCGGATTTTCCTTTGATACAAGTCCGCATACCGAATGTATATTTGTTGTTTCTATGGATTCCTTAAAGGTCATGGCAGGCATGATAGTGGAAAGCCTTTTTGCAAGCATTGATTTGCCGCTTCCGGGAGAACCGATCATAAGAACGTTATGACCTCCCGCAGCAGCGTATTCCAGAGCCTTTTTTGCAGTCTGCTGTCCCCTTACCTCGGAAAAATCCACATTATCAAAGCTGTCCTTTGGTGTCGGCACATATCTTGTCTGAGGTACGATAAGGGATTTCCCTCCGAAATGATCTATTATCTCGGAAATATTATCCACACCGTATACTGTTACTCCGTCAACAACGCTTGCTTCGTAGGCGTTGTCAATGGGGACAAAGACCGTATCAAAGCCCGATCTTTCTGCACAAAGCACCATGGGAAGAACTCCGTTGACCGCCCTCACAGCACCGTTTAAAGCGACTTCACCGATAAAAGCGGTCTTGCTGATGTCCTCCTTTATATATCCGAGTATTTTTAGCAGCGACACGATTATGGCAAGATCGTGCATACTGCCCGCCTTTTTCGTATCCGCAGGAGCAAGATTCACTATTACTCTTGAAAGAGGAAAGGTAAGGGAGCTGCTTCTGAAAGCGGCTCTTATTCTTTCCCTGCTTTCATTTACCACCGTATCTCCCAGACCTACTATCACAAAACAGGGAGTACCTCTGCTGACCTCTGTCTCGACCTCCACAGGAAAGGCATTGAGTCCGAAAAGTCCGAGACTGTTAATAGTTACGACCATTCTGACATCTCCTTTTTGTCATCTTGCCCGGCGTGCAAGCCTTACATCAAGCCAATGAGCTATCTCGCCGTACATTTCAAGGCGGTTTGTCTCATTAAGAAGCTCATGCCTGCACCCCTCGCATATTTTTACCTCAACGTCCGTAAAATCATGGGAGCAAAGTCCCTTGAATACCTGCATAACTCCTCTGCCGTAGCTGCCTATGGGATCGTCCGCCCCTCCCATAAGAAGAATGGGAATATCGCTCCTTACCTTGTCGTACCATGAACGGGACGAGCAGTAGTCAAGAAGCATAAACAGATCCCTGAATGCAGAGGAGGTAAAAATAAAATTGCACTTTTTATCAGCCACATATTCTGCAACCACATTTTCATCTCTGGAGATCCAGTCAAACTCCGTGCGCTTGTCCTCCACCTTAATATTGCTGAGTCCGAAAAGCAGCTTGTTTATTTTTCTTGAACGGCTCTTGACGCCGTGCAGTGCCATTTCGGTATCCGCAAGCAGTATCGCCGCAGGCAGAGCGGGATGCCTTCCAACCGTACCTATAAGCACTGCTCCGTCCGCATCATGACTGTACTTTGCAAGATAGCATCTGACTACCAGTGAACCCATTGAATGACCGATAAGATAATGAGGAAGTCTGCCGAACAGGGAACGCCCGATAAGGAAGGTTTTTCTAAGATCCTTTATAAGATATATCCAGCCGTTTTCCAGTGCAAAAAATCCCAAATCATAGCTTCTTGAAACGGAATTGCCGTGTCCTAAGTGATCGTGAGCGATGACTGCATAGCCCAGCCCGCACAGATAGTTAATAAATCCCTCATATCTTGCCACATACTCGCACATACCGTGAGAGATCTGTATAAGAGCCTTTGCCTCCATGTCCTTTGGGGTATAAATATAATATGCGATATTATCCACCCCGTTGGAGCTTCTGAAGCTGTGTTCCGATTTAATGAAATTCATGGTAATCTTCCTTTCTGTATCAGAGTCTGTAAGGTATATTTAAAATATCGTTTCAGCGTCAATGCTGCCGATCAAACTTGATGCTCCTGCCCGCATTTCCCATACGGATAATTCATGGAAATACTCAGCCTTTATTTTTTCTTCTAAGCCTTTCCTCTGACAATGGATTTGCGTCAAGGGCAGTACGGACATTTTCATTTGTAAGATGCGTATATATTGCGGTAGTGGAAACACTTGCATGACCCAGTATCTCCTTTAATACCATAGGATCTACATTCCCGTACTGATACATGAGCGTGGCGGCAGTGTGTCTGAGCTTATGGGCGGACAATCCTCTTTTTCCAAGACCTATCCTCTCAATGGCATCTGTAACGATCTGCTCCACACGGCGGGGAGTGATCCGTGTTCTGCGCTTTGAGAGAAAAAGCGCATCTGATTCGGCCTCGGGTCTTACGGGAAGATACTGTTCTATCGCTTCTGCACAGCTGTTGTTCAGATGAATGATCCTTTCCTTGTTTCCCTTTCCGAGAAGCCGCAGCGTTCTGTCGTCAAGGTCAATATCCTGAATATTTATCCCCACAAGCTCGGAAAGACGCATACCGCAGTTAAGAAACAACATCAGTATACAGTAATCCCTTTCGTAAAATTCCGACTGCTCGTCCACATGGTCAAGAAGTCTCCTGCTGTCGTCAAGCCCCAGATATTTGGGCTGTGTTTTTTTGGGTACGGGCGTATCAAGATTAAGAACGGGATTTTTTTCAAGGCGGTATTCCATGAGCTTTCCTCCGCAAAGAGCCTTGTAAAAGCCCTTTATGGCGGATATTTTTCTTGCCCTTGTCTTATCGCTGTTGCCGCATTCCTCTGTGGAATAGTTCAGAAATTCGTAAACATCGTAAAGCGTGACCGCCTCTACCGCAGAAAACGGCACATCTGCAATAATATCCGGATCCTTCATATCAAGTCTGTTTTCCTTTAAATACCTGAGAAAAAGCCTGAGATCGGTATAATAGGAAACTATCGTTTTTTCGGAACGGTTTTTTATGACCCTGAGATAGAAGATATATTCTCTCAGATAGGGCGGACAGTCCTTCATATCCGCTGCCAAGCTATCACCCTCTTAATTTATAATATCCGTTTTTACGGAGGATACATTTTTCTGTACTGATTAATATTTTACCACATTTATTCACATATGTCAAGCAATGAATAAAAAAACATGAAAGTTACAAATTCGGTTAATATTCGATTACAGTTTGGTACAGCTATAGAAATTTTTTTCTTTATGTAGTATAATTGACTTGAAAAGCAAAAGTCCGGAGGTGCAGTTATATTGAAAAAAAATCAGAAGCAAGGAAAGCAGGAGTATTCCCGTCTTACAAATCCCAATACTCCCTTTGCCGTAATTTCCATTATTCCCAGTGTTGCAGGCGTCCTTGTATTCTTTATAATACCGTTTTTTATTATAATCGGTTATTCCTTTCTTGACGATCCTATCAATATGAATTTCGTGGGCATAGATAATTACAAGGCGCTTTTTGCAAATACGGCTTTCAGAAGAGCCGCAAAAAATACCTTGGTACTGTCAGCGACAGGCGTTCCCCTTGCGGTGGTGCTTTCGCTGGGACTTGCCTCGCTTCTTGATTCAAGGATACCCTGCAAGAGCCTTTTCCGCACATTTTTTCTTTCTCCCATGATGGTACCCGTTGCATCAATAGTGCTTATATGGCAGGTAGTGTTCCATTATAACGGCACTCTCAATTCGGTTATCGTTGACTATTTTCAGGGACAGCCTGTTGACTGGATGAAATCATCAAAATGCATGATAGTTGTGGTGCTGCTTTTTTTGTGGAAAAATCTGGGATATAACATGATCCTTTTTCTGGCGGCGCTTGGAAATATCCCAAACGATCTTATTGAAGTTGCCGAGCTGGAGGGAGCGGGAGCGTTATACAGGCTAATACATATAAAGCTCCGTTATCTGTCCCCCACTCTGCTCTTTGTGACTATACTTTCGATCATCAACTCCTTCAAGCTGTTCAGAGAGGTATATCTCCTTACGGGAGATTATCCCTTTGAGGATATCTATCTTTTGCAGCATTATATGAACAACAACTTCCGCAATCTGGATTATCAGAAGCTCTCGGCTGCGGCTATGATTATGTCGGCAGTTATGGTGGTTATCATCGGGATACTTTATATCCTTGAAAATAAGCTGGGAGGAGATGTGGAAGAATGAAAAAAAAGAAAAAGCGTCTTACCCTGCAGCGGCTTTTCCGCAGTGTCACACTTGTACTGATGACCGCATTTGCCGCTGTATCGGCAGTGATCTTCCTGCTTCCTACCGTTCTTACCTTTACAAATTCACTTATGTCTCAGGCGGAGATCAATGCAGATTACGGCGTGATTTTTTCCTCTGTCACAAATAACCGTACATTCATTGCGGAAAAGGTAAATCTGAAATTCATACCCGATATTGTATCCTTCAGTCAGTACATTACCGTACTCATCAAAAGCCCCGATTATCTGCTGAAATTCTGGAATTCCGTTATACTTACAGTGCCGATCGTTATTTTCCAGACAGCCATTGCCGTGCTTGCCTCCTACGGCTTTGCACGCCTTACGGGAAGGCTCAAGGAGATAATTTTCTTTGTGTACATAATTTTAATGCTCATGCCCTATCAGGTAACGCTTGTCCCCAACTATCTTGTGGCAGACAAGCTGGGACTGCTTGATACCATATGGTCGATCATTCTCCCGGGCATATTCTCTCCCTTTGCGGTATTCCTGCTTACAAAGGCAATGAAACGTATCCCGAAAACCTATTACGAAGCCGCAATGCTGGACGGTGCAGGAGAGCTTCAGATATTTGCAACTATCTGCTATCCCCTAATAAGAAGTGCTGTATTTTCGGTGCTGATGCTGGTATTTATAGACTACTGGAACATGGTGGAGCAGCCTCTTATTCTGCTAAGTGACGAGTCCCTCCACCCCTTATCGGTTTTTCTCTCAAAAATAAACTCGGGAGATACGGGTCTTGCCTTTGCGGTAGCAGTTATCTATATGACCCCCACGCTGCTCATGTTCCTGTACGGTGAGGAATATCTTGTAGAGGGCATAACATACTCGGGCGGCATCAAAGGATAATTTTTTAAAGTGAGGTATACTTATGAACGATGAAAACAAAACACCCCGAAAGGATATTATAAAAAATATTGCCATAATATTTCTTGCGGCAATGCTTGTACTTACACTTTTTTCCAATACATTCATGAATTATTCTCTGCCGCAGGTATCAACAGTGCGTGCTTCTCAGGGAACTATCTCCGAACAGATAAGGGGCAGCGGTACCGTAGAGCCTGCCGAAAGCTACGAGATAAAGTTTGAACAGACGAGAAATGTAAAAAGTGTTCTTGTAAAAGCAGGTCAGGAGGTAAAGTCGGGTGATGTCCTCTTTGAACTGGAGGACAGCGATTCCACAGAGCTTACAGAAGCACAGAACACGCTTGAAAGTCTGCGTCTTGAATACGATAAGGCTGTACTTGCCATGTCAAAGGGTTCGGGCTACAGTGCGGATCTCCTTGCGATCTCCAATGCGCAGGCGGAGCTTTCCGAGCTTAAAGACGATCTTGCCGAGGCACAGAACCGCCCTGATATCGTAGGAATTGCAGATGATGCTTATAAATCTGCAAAAGCAGAGGTTGATAGCCTTACAAGAGAAAAGGACGAGCTTACAGCACAGCTTGCCTCTGTAGATACAGAGGATATGCTCGACCTCAGCCCGGAGCATTACGAACGACTCAGAACCGCTAAGGACAAGGTTACAAGCTGTGAAAAAGCCCTCGAGGACGCTCAGAAGGCATATGATGATGCAGTACAGAACGCCTCTGCCGAGGGAGATACAGATCAGGAGCTTAAAGATAAGCAAAAGGAACTGAGGTCTGCACAGGCAGCCCTTAATGAGCTGTATAATCAGTACTACGGCGCAGATCCCGAATCGGATACAAGTGCGATCATTTCACAGATAGCCGCACAGAGAAGCACCATTGAGGAAATACAGATCGAGCTTTCCGAAATGGCTGCAAATTCCACACACAGCATGGTACTTAAAACAAAGGTGGATCAGACGGAAAAATCACTCAAAAAGGCAACGAACAATCTGAGCAGTGCAAAGGATAAGCTCGCCGAAGAAACACGCTCAATTACACTGGAGCTCAAAAAGAAAATAGATTCCGTAGATGAAAAGCTCCGTGCTGCCAATGATATACTTGCAGATGCCGAAAGCGACCGCAGCGATGCCCAGACAGAATCACAGGGCTATGAGACAGTTTCCGCAATTGAAACAAAGATCAGAGACAAGGAAAAGGAGATAGCCGATCTTAAAGCTGCTCTTGAAATAAAACAGTCCGATGATTCTCTGGAAACTCAGACGGCTCAGCTTGATCTTAACGCAAAGCAAAAGGAGATCGAACGTCAGCAGGAAAAGGTGGATAAGCTCAGAGGTGAAGCCTTTGACGCAGTTGTAAAGGCGAAAATGGGCGGCGTAGTGGAAAGCATATCTGTCACTGCAGGAGAAAGCGTAGAGGCAGGCAGGGTAGCTGCAGTTATCAATGTTTCGGACAAGGGCTATACTCTTGAATTTCCCGTAAAGGTTGAACAGGCTAAAAAAGTAAAGGTAGGAGATAAGGCGGAGATCACAAGCTGGTATTTCGGCAATGATTTCAGTGCAGTTATAAGCGAGATACGTCCTGACACAAATAATCCCAATACCCAGAAAATACTTGTATTTAATATAAGCGGCAGCGACATAGCAACAGGACAAAGCATCTCTCTTGCCATGGGCAGCAAGGGACAGGCTTATTCGACAGTAGTCCCCAACTCCGCCATAAGAGAGGATTCAAACGGAAAATTCGTGCTTGTCATGGAATCAAAGAGCAGTCCCTTAGGCAACCGCTATACTGCGGTGCGCTATGATGTGGAAGTAGTAGTCAAGGACGATAATAACTCCGCAGTCAACGGTCTTATGGGCAGTGAATTTGTGATAACCACGTCCACAAAGCCTATCAGCGCAGGCGAGCAGATCCGCCCCGCCGAATAATACGGAGGTGAGAGCCTTGAGGGGCAGGCAAAAAAAATTCAATATAATTCTTCTGAGCATAAATATTGCCATTCTGCTGATCTGTGCTGTCCTGTTTGCTGTCATTATGTCACTGAAAAAAAGCTATTCAATGGAAAATGCTGCCAGACTCTGGAGCAGCGATGCTTACGTGTATTCGCAGATATCCGCATACCTTACTCCCGATGCGGGAATGGATATCATGTCTGTATATAATATGCGAAGCGCAGTGGAATCAAAGCTTAAAGAAAATTCCATTGTCAAGGACGAAAGCACCGATGAGGACGGACGCCTCTGGATAGACAGCAGCAGCGGAGAATGCAGCCTTACCGTTACGGGTAATAACGGCTCCTGTGAAGCTGCTGCAATGGGTACATGGGGAGATTTTTTCACCTTTCACCCCGAGCCGCTGCTGTCGGGCAGCTATTATTCAAATGAGGACGTAAATTTTGACCGCATCATACTTGACAAGGAATGCTCATGGCAGCTTTTCGGTGCGGTAGATACTGCGGGAATGACCGTCACAATAAACAATATGACCTTCCATGTTGCAGGAGTTGTGGATACCCCCGACAATGAACGTGACAGGCTTGCCTATGGGGATAAACCCCGGGTCTATATCCCCTTTGAAGCTATGCAGATCCTTTCCCCCGACACAAAAATGACCGCTTATGAGGTTTGTATCCCGGAAATAGTCAAGGATTTCGGTTCTACCATGATGGAGGATATCAAGCCTGCCGGAGACGATCAGTGTATTATCACAGATCAGTCAGGACGGTTTGACGTTATAAGTCTTTTTAAAAAATTCGGCGATCTTCCTCAAATGGCAATGTCGGATAAGGGACTCAGATATCCGTGGTTCGAGAATCGGACAAGGGGTGCGGAGCTTATTGCAGGAGTGCTTACGGGAGTAATGGTCTATATGCTTATTATCCCCGCAGTTTCTTTGGTTTACGGTCTGTTTATGATCGTAAAGCTCTTTGGAATGCTTTGTCGTACACTATGGAACATCTTTGACAAAAGCTATCAGAAGCGTATTGCAAAGGCATATTACAAAACTCACCCGAGGGTGTGAAAATCCCGCCGTACCAAAAGTGCGGCGGGTCTTTTCTATACAGATTCTGAATATTAACTATCCTGCGGCGGCAGATAAACCTTCCAGCTGCTTATTCTTTCAAGCATATCCTTTATATCAAGTATCCCGTATGCAAAGCCCTTTTTCACAAGCTGTGCAGGAAGATATTCGTCATACTTCTCAAAAAGCGGCACTTCATTGGGATAGACAAGCTCCATAGGGTCAAACGGTATTTTTGCAGTTTCCGTCAGGATACGGAAAAATTCCTCCGCCGATACATTCATCTTGAACTGAATAAAATACGGTCTTGACGGATCCATTCCCCGTATCCCCAGCGCTGCCCCGCACTTTATCTTAATAAATCTTTCCATTGCAAGAAAAGCATAATAACCGAGCCACGGGAACAGACACCACATATTTCCGCCCAGACAGATAAGCGGCTCACTAACCACTCCCGAATTTACAGCGGTATGCCTTGCAATATCCAGCCTTGCGGCAGCATTTTTCATAAGATAGGGATAGCTTTTGTTTTCAGACAGCACACGCTTCATACGCTCCAATATCTTTGTATGGATATCTCCCGGACAGTCGCCGAAATAAGCGGGTACCTTTCCCTTTACCTGCTCACAGTAGACGGTGTGACGCTTGTGGTCTACCTCTTCGACTATCCACACATGACCCGCAATTGCTATCTTTTCACCTGCGGGGGGAGGCATGACTATAGTACCCAGCTCCTCAGAGCCGCAGCGGACGGTGTACTCCACATTCTCCTGAAATACCGCATAAAACTTAAAAGAATTTGTTATCCGCTCCCCCGCAAGTCCCACGATAAGACCTCCGTTCTCCGTCCTCTGAATATGATCCTTTTCGATAAGATGACGAAGAAGCACCTGATAATCTTCTTTTGTAATGCGATAGAAATATTTCAGTGTAAGCACCTTTGAAGCAAGAGCGGCAGGTGTCAGCTCCCCGCATGACACAAGTGTACTCATAGTCTGATGATAAAGCAGACTGTAGGGCAGCCTGTCGAGCTTTGGCGGCTCTACCCATTTTTCCTCCAGATAAAGCTGTACAAGAGCTATACCCTGAATCAGCTTCCACGGCACAGTTTCGGGAAGCATTGCCCTCGGCTCAGGCTGCTCCTCTCTCATAACAAACCACATTTCGGGGGGAAGTTCTCTTCTTCCCGTCCGTCCCATTCGCTGCAAAAAGGAGGATACAGTAAATGGTGCATCTATCTGAAAAGCACGTTCAAGCCGCCCTATATCAATACCCAGCTCCAATGTGGCGGTGGTAACTGTTGTCATGAAATTTTCCTCATCTTTCATGGCTGCTTCGGCAGTTTCCCTGTATGATACCGACAGATTGCCATGATGAATAAGGAACCTGTCAGGCTCATGCTTTGCCTCGCAATACTGCCTGAGGGTTGTGGTAACAGCTTCACACTCCTCACGGGAATTGACAAATACAAGACACTTTTTCCCCCGTGTATGCTCAAAGATATAGCCTATCCCTCCGTCCGCATGATCGGGCGCTTTATCTGTTGCCGTTTCCAATACAGGCATTGCTTCTATATCCTTATCCTCTCCCGCCTGTGTACCCGCCACATAAAAATGCTCCATAGAAAGCCGCCATCTTACACCCTTTGCATCTATGCGGGGAATGACCGTACCCCTGTCAGTTCCCGCAGCCAGAAATTCTCCCGCTTTTTCGGGGTCTCCTATTGTGGCGGAAAGACCTATCCTGCGGGGATTTACTCCTGCCATTTTTGAAAGCCTTTCAATAAGGCAAAGTGTCTGTCCTCCTCTGTCCCCTCTCATCAGTGAATGTACCTCGTCTATGACGATAAAACGCAGGTCACAGAACAGCTTTGATATTGCGGCGTGCTTATGTATCAGCAGAGCCTCCAAGGATTCGGGGGTTATCTGCAAAATGCCTGAGGGCTTTTTTAACAGCTTGCTTTTATGTGATTGTGAAACATCTCCGTGCCAGTGCCATACAGGAATATTCCCCTCAGCGCAAAGGTCATTCAGTCTCATGAACTGATCGTTTATAAGTGCCTTTAAAGGACCAATATATATAGCTCCCACCGAACGGGGCATATCCTCGGAAAAAAGCGTCAATATGGGAAAAAAAGCCGCTTCGGTCTTACCCGATGCAGTGGAGGCGGACAGCAGCACATTTTCATCTGTGTTGAAAATGGCGTCTCCCGCCGCTACCTGTATTGCCCTCAGATTTTCCCAGTTATTTCGGTAGATAAAATTCTGCACAAATGGTGCATATCTTTCAAATATACTCATATTTTCACTCACACATCAAATTCCGCAAATTCCTCATCGGTATTTTCGCTGCCCTCGGGAACAGCCTTTGCAAAGCTGAATTTCTCGGAGCTCATAAGCTCCGCAGCATTTATAGCGGGATTCTGATAAACAATATTCATAAGCTCAATAAAATCGCGAATGACCTCACGGGGAGTGATATTGGAATCCGCACCTATTCTGCCGAATTCTATCTTTATAAAGTTTATCAGATCCTCCTCATCAAGGATACGTTCATAATCAAAGAGAACTGCATGGATCTCCGCCAGCTTTTCTATAAGCACCAGCATTTCCTCATAGGTAAGAGGCTTGAGCCTTATAACGGGAGCAAGCATATCCTTTACGCCCTCTCCCCTGCCGAAGCGCCCCTCCGCAAGACGGGAACGCAGCGCCTCATAGCTGTAGACTCCTCTCCTTGTATCCTCAATGCACTGTGGAGTGCCGCACATGATGATCCCAAGATACTTTGCCTTTCCCTGTAGTGTATCATTGTACATGGTAAGTATTTTTTCGTAGTTATACTGTCGGGTAATGGCGTTCGGCACCTTATAGATATTTACCAGCTCGTCAATGAGTACAAGCATACCGCTGTATCCCGCAGCTTTAAGGAAAGATGCAAACAGCTTTATATACTCATACCAGTCCTCATCGGTGATAATGATATTTACTCCAAGCTCATTTTTTGCCTCTGTCTTGGTATTATACTCACCTCTGAACCATTTTACCACCTTTGCCTTGCTTTCGTCATCTCCGTTAATGTAAGCACGGTAGTATAAAGTAAGGAGCTTTGCAAAATCAAATCCGTGAACCATTTCATTAAGGGAATTAATGACCTCAAAGATTCTTTTCTCCACCAATCCCGCAAACTCCGCACTGTCGGTGTTTATTCCGCTTTGGGCAGCCGTTTCGCTGCGTACCGAGCTTATCCAGCGGTCAAGTATAAGGGTAAGCGCACCGCCCTCGGGACGGGTCTTTGTAGACATATTTCTTATAAGCTCCTTATAGGTTGCAAGTCCCTGTCCCTTTGTCCCCTGAAGTCTCCTCTCAGGTGACAAGTCCGCATCTGCTACCACAAAATTCCTATCCATTACATAATTGCGTATGGTTTGCAGGAGAAAGCTCTTGCCGCTGCCGTATTTTCCCACAATAAAGCGGAAAGAAGCTCCGCCATCTGCAATTATATCCACATCGTGGAGCAGCGCATCTATTTCTGTTTCCCGTCCCACGGTAATATAGGAAAGTCCCACTCTCGGCACAACACCGCCTTTAAGAGAGTTTATGACCGTAGAGGCAATTCTTTTAGGTATCTTCATTTTTTATTATTCCTTTCAGTTCATCTGCATAGTCCTCAATAACTGCGGGCATATCTCCGTCAAATTCAATGACGATATCCCCGAACATATCAAACAGCTTTTCATTTACCGAATCCGCAAGCACTGACGGCATACCTTTTCCGCTGTAGTGTCCGTCATACAGCAAAGCCTTAAGAAAAGCCGTTTCCTCCTCGTCCAGAGGACAGTCCGTATCCGAACGCTCCTCATTCAAAGGCAAAGGCATTTCCCCGAAAATAACAGGAGCGGGCGTTTCCTCCTCACGCTCCTCCTCCGTCAGCAGCTTTTCACGGGTGATATCCGCCGAACGTCTGATACCCTCCAGCTTGGAAGTATCTATACTTATCCGACGTGCCTCATTTATTTTGCATTCCCGATTATATTCGTCTATGTCCTCATCTATAATGGCAAGTACCCATTTTACATCGCAGGCAGGCTCAATAGGCTTACAGCCCGATGAGGGATCAAGTCTCAGCTTGCTGTCAACAGTCCTCATGATATCACCAAGCCACCTGTTTTTGCTGACCACTCCGTAATATTTTTTGCAGGTCCAGCTCCCGTTTTTACAGGTATATTCAAGATTTGCATTTACCGTACAGATGCGGTCCTTCTGCTTGATGCGGTCATAGAATACCGCTGCATCGAACATTTTACAGGTGTTGGAAAATTTCTTTCCGAACAGCTTATCACAAAGGTTTTTTTTCCTGTTTTTTGCATAGTAATAGGATATATGCCTGTATACCTTGCACATGACATCTTTTACACGCTGAGGATCCTTTTTGAAAAGAGCCGATTTTCTGATATTGTAGGAGGAAAAAGCGCAGACAGCATCAAAGAGCTTATCTGTGTCTGCATTCTCGCAATTTTCAAGGATAGGGATATAGCTTTCAATTTCGGGTACATACTCATTAAGAAGTGAGGTGTCAAGATCGTAGTATACAACATAATCTATTATCCACTGCCTCATATAACGGACTATCTTCGGTTCATATATCCGATATTCCTCATAAAACTGCTTTAGCTTGTCAAAACCCTCTCTTGCCGTCTGAGAGCCGATATGGTGCAGAAGCTCATAAATATACACAAACGCATAGGAAAGTGAAGTTTTAGTTATCTCCCCCTTTCTCACCTTACTGCGCCATGTAAAATACCACCTGAGCTGGCGGTCATTCATATCTCTGTAGGTAGGATAATAGCAGCTGAAGGACACTTCATTTTCATAATTATCGGTAAAATTTTCCATAAATTCAGCTTGCTTGTAAAATATCCGTTCCAAGAAACGGTACTGACTGCCGCTGTTTTCAGCCAGCTTTTTCATGCGTTTAATTTCCTCGGGAAGAAAGGTATTCAACTCAGAGGCGGGACGCAGTATTGGTTCATCTGAATAAAAATCTGTGTAAATGCTGCCCCTTCCCACAGCTTCCAATAGCTCAAATAATTTTTTTACACTTGTCATAAGCCGCTCCTTATAGCTGCCCTGTTGTTTCCACTATCAGCACAGCCTGATTTTCCATTTCTCTGAATCTTTTCTCAAAAAGCTGCTGGTCATAGTAAACAATGCCCTGCTGCGGGTCGTTTACGTAAACTCTTTTAAGAGAATTGTCATATCCTACAAGAAGCATACAATGCTCATTGCTTTTCCATGTCATAATTTCCCCCGTATCCCTGTTGAGCCATCTTGCGCCGTCTGTTACAGGCATCATTTTTGAGGACGCCCACACTATCACGGGATATCCCATATCCACATAGGAATAAAGCCTTGACGGTTCAGAACCCGAAATATCGGTAACATCAAAGCTGCGTGTCTTTATTGAAGAAAGGAATCTCTCCGCACATTTTACTATGACATCCGAATAGCAGCCGTAGGCAGCTTCACTGCGGGGATCGCCGACAAATACCTCTCTGAAATCATCGGTGCGGTATTCGCTTTTTTCAAGAAAATAATCCGCAAGCACAGTCTTTTCCACATTGATGCCCCAGAAACCTACGGACATTGCAAGGCTTGTCACCTCACAGCCTGTAGGCAGCTCAGGCATCTGATAGATCATGGGGGCTTTTATAAATCCTACCCCATCGGGAACACCCGGAGGCACATAAACCTTCATAAATTCCGAGCTTGTCTGAATATCGTCCGCAGCTCTTACACATACTTCGTAATACCCGCTGAAAAGCCCGTTAAATTCCGCTGTACTGCTCCTTACCCGATACCAGCTCACACCGCCGTCATATGTAATGATATACTGCCTTCGGGGATCATAATCATCAATTGTGGCCCTTATTCCTCCGCTTTTGTATTTTTTCTCCCTGATACCTGTACATTTTATAGATATATTCCCGTGACCCGTATTTCTTTTTCCGACAACAAATGTTGTTATATCCGTAACAGAATTTATATCCCCCGATCTTCTTACACAAAGCTGATATGTACCCGCAGGAAATGATGATAAATGTATACCTCCGTTTCCTATAGGTCCGAAAAAGGTCTTTCCGCCGTCAGTGCTGAAATCATACATAGAAAAGCCGTCATAATTTTTGATGTAAATTGTCAGACCTGTTTCATCGGATATGGCATTAAAGCTGATTTCCCCGTCACTGACCGATTCAGCAGAACAGACGATACAGATATAATATGCTGATATAATGATCAAAAGGACAAATATCGGCAATTTATTCATATATCTACCCTCATTTAACATTGATCTTTTCCGAATCGCTCAGTGCCTCCCTCACACGGCTGTCATATTTAAGATCAATAAATACAGCCGTATATCCGTTTCCGTCCTCATAGATAAGGCAGCTTTTTGCAGGATCATTTATGCAAACAAAGCTGCTCCCGTAAACATAATCCGCCCTCATATCGGGATAGGGATACACTGCAAAGCGTTCGTCCTCCAATATATCGCCATAGTCGTAGGGAATAAACGCCTTTGCAAGCTGTTCAACATCCGGATCCTCATTTTCGGATACGGGCAGAGATACGGACATATAGATCCTGTTATTGTCAAAATTCCTGTGGATACGGATATACTGCACCTCGCAGCCTGCGGGCAGCTTGTTTGTGCCGATAACGTCCCCACAAACCGTCTCCACACATTCCGCTGAAGGTGAATCCTCATAAAGTGCATAGGAAAGAGTCACATTCTGCTTTATGAACTGCACTGCCGCATAACACACCGCAAATATAAGCAGTGACAAAAAGGTATACAGTTTATTATTCGGGTCAACGGGCGGTCTGCCCTCGTCCTGCAAGTCATTTTCCTCTGTATCAGAGGTATTTTCCTTGTTTTCTTCCATAACAATGCTCCTTAAAATGTTATCGTCTTACCTTGGAATAATCAACAAAACTCATATCCAGATCCACGTCTCCCTCAATACCTGCCACTCTGCCGTCAGAGGCATACTGCCAGATCTTAAATTCATAGGGAAACTCTGGACGTTCCCTGTACTCGGCAAGCCAGAAATCAAATCCTGACAATCTTGAAAGATCCAGCTTCATCAAAGCCATACGCTTTACGCTGTAGACCATGGGAATATATCCTCCTCTTGCAATGGTATTGCAGAAAACAGAGGCACATTCATTCAGGGTATCCGAGGGTAATTTGTCAGTGCGTGCGGACTTATCGCCCGTAAATTCCCAGTCAAAAACTACGGGGTACATTATATCATACCCGTCTATTTCTCCGAGTACAAACTGTGCTTCCTCCTCTGCCTCCTCGGGAGTTACCGCCTGAGAATAGAAATAAACTCCTATATCAAGTCCCGCCGCAAGTGCATTCTGTGCATATTCATGAAAACGTTCATCGGTATTTATCTTTCCCGACTCATAGCCTCTGTATCCCACACGGAGCATGGCAAATTCCACGCCGTCATTTTTAACAGCCTCCCAGTCAATATTGCCCTGATGATAGGAAACATCTATACCTGTTTTTGTCTGACGAACTCCGTCTATGTAATAATTCTTAAATCCGTTTTCCGTTTTCATTTTGTCATAATCCAGCTTGTGCCTCGGCATATCGGTGACAGCTTCAAGCCAAATGTCGCCGTATTCCGCATCATCAAGACGGATAACGTCCTTTTCTCCGTAATACTCGAAAACCCTTGATGATTCGGCAGAAAGATACTCCTCATCGGCTTTGAGAGCATCTATTAACATCATTACGGTCACCGCAAGTACGATCACAACTATGGTTTCCACCGCAAGCAGCACGATCTTCGGATCAATATCCCTTCGGCGTTTATGCGGTCTGTAATTCTCCTCGGGCAAGGGGGGCAGCTCTTTTATTTCTTCCATATTTTATCCTTTCGCAATATAATATTCTACGTCTTATTTCTTTTTCCATAAGGTCACAGTAAGGTAAACACAAAAGACAAGCATTACCGCACAAAAGGGTATGCTGTACAGGGAAATACCCTCATCATTAAGTGATCTGCCTTTATAATAACAGAGAAGAAATGTTCCTAAGGATCTATCCGTAAAGCCCTGAACGGCAAGAAATGCACAGGATGATCTTACATCTCCGAGTCGCAGCTGTATAAGTCCCGCTGCCGCTCCCGTAAGCAGAAGTGCCGACAGAGAAATAATGCTCTCCTCATTATCGGGAACAATGAATGCTCCGAACCTGTCAAATGCGCCAAACAGTCCATAAAGGACAGAAGATAACACTACTGCGGGGATCGTGCCCATATCCATGCGGATAATATGGAAGAAACACCCGAATATGACAATGCCTGCAAAAAGCTCATGAGAGCAGACAGCATTAAAGGGTATCCCTATATCAAAATTATCGGCAAATCCCCTGAACACTAAATCTCCCGTAAGCCATTCTACGGCACAGGCAACGCAGAAAACCGCCGCACCTGCCGCAAAACCGATAATTACGTTCTCAAGAAGATAACCCTTAGCAAAGAAAGACCGCTTGCCCTCCTCGATATAGGTAAGGAAAACCCAGCTTATTACAGCTGCGCTTATTGGTACTGCCGCAAAAGCATATTTTTCGGGAACAAAACGCCCGCATAAATATGCCGCACCTGCACAGAATGCAAGAAACAGCAGGAGCTTTATTACGATATCCAAAATATTGCCCACAGTATTTTTTCTCATACCGTTCCTCCTGTCAGCGTTTTTTCTTTTTCCCGCCTGTTTTCTTATTATTTTTTTCGTTAATTTTAAGTCTGAGTTTGTTTACCTCGGAGGTGATGTCTCCTTTTCCGTTATATCTTGAAAATCCCATTTCCGCTACCTCGGCAGCTCTGTCTTTCATGTCAAGGGCAAGCAGTGATCTTACCAGACAGATATCCGCCATAAGGGTAGCTCTCGGGTCAGGCTCACTCAACAGCTTTATAAAGATAGTTACTGCATTTTCATATCTTTTTTCGATATGTTCTCTTATACCCATAGTACGTCTCATTACAAGTGTCGGTTCACTGAGTGCCGCCTTATTGTAGACTTCATAAATCTCCTTTACCCGTGAAAATTTCTTCATCAGAAAAAGACAGAGAATATAATTGTTTACAGTTACCGAATCGGTATGCTTCGGCAGCTTGTTAAAATCTGTTTCCTCAAAACGTGAAAGAGCTTTTTCAAACTCTCCCCTGAAAAGATGCGCCTGTGCAAGAAGTGCAATGCCCTCATTTCTGTCCTTTTCCTTTTTTGCCTCATCTATCCTGTCCGAAAGGATCCTTAAATATTCGTCGTCATAACCATGCTCGGCAAGATACACAGCACTGTCCGCATAATGACCCGTCATTTTAAGAAAGCCCTTTATATTTTCCGTCAGCTTCATAGGATATTCCCCTTTATTTTTTCCCGTATTTAAGTTTAATTACAAGACAGACAACCGCATCAACTATCAGCAGTATCCCCAGTATCCAGTGTACAGCCGCAGAACCCGGCTCCAGTCCGTAAAATGCAGCCACATAAATAAAGAATCCTCCCGCAAATACATACATGATGAGTTTGAAATATTTGATAAAAAGGTCCGCATACTCCTTGATATCCTCAATATCGCCCATAAAGCTTTTAATAATGCTTACCGCATCTACAATTACGCTGAATGACAGAAGTCCGAGAATTATCTCATAAGTCCAGCCGTATTCAAAAATATCGATCTTTTCCATATAAGTGAGAACCCTTCTTTAATTTATGTCGGTATCCAGAGAATCGGTTACCTCCAACGCCTTCATAAGCTGAGGATCGGCAAGGAGCTTTTCCTCTTCGGTCATCTGCGATGTATCGGGGGCTTCCTCAGGAGGTGAAACATCAAATTCGGGCTTTAATCCTGAAAGATCAAAATTGCCGCTGTTGGCGGTTTTCAGCACAGCCGTTGAAAGCAGCAGCACCGATCCGTCCGAACAGGTATAGGGAGTCTGGAGATACCCCCTGCCCGCAGTCGTTCTGCCTATGGTATGCGCCTGTGCATTATCTCTCAGGGCAAAGGCAAAAAGCTCAGCCATACCCTCTGTTCCGTTATCGACAATGACCGACATGGGCATTCTGATCTTTTCCGCTTCCGTACATGATACGATCACTTCCGAATTTCCGCCGGGATATTCAGCCGTAACTATATCTCCAGCTCCAAGAATATGATCAAGACAGGCTTCAAGCTGCTCAGGCGAGCCGCCCTTTGTACCTCTCACATCAAATACGAGACGTCCTGCACCCGATGAGATAAGCTCGTCAATAGCTGCAAGGAGCTGTGACTCGGTTTTTTCGGTGAATCCGGAAATTTTTATATATCCCGCATCACCTGTAAGCTCACCTGTGACAGATATTTTTTCCGTCCGCTGAGATATCACATCATAGTTTATAAAATCCACCGATCCCGTTTCCGAAGTACGCTTGACATACAGCTTTACTCTTGTCCCCTCCGCACAGGAGAAAAGGGTCACCGCTTCATCATATCCGCCCGAAAAGGCAATAACATCAGTATTATTGACAGCCGTAACAATATCTCCCGCTTCAAGTCCCGCCTCCTCTGCGGAGCTGCCCGGGATTATCTCGGTGATCCTGATATATCCGCCCGCTTCCTTTTCGTAATTAAAGCCCAGCCCGTCCGTTACGCCTGATGCCTCCGTAAGCCGTGCGGCATACTCGTCTGCGGAAAGATACTCCGCATATATATCCCCCAGCCCATCTATATAACCCGAGACCATGCCCTCCTGCAAACGGCTCTCGTCTATATCAGAAACAAAATGAGTCCGTATATAAGTGTCTATCTCGGACAGCTTACTGTAGAACTCCTGCTTTTCATTTACGCTCCTGATCTTCTCGTTGAACATTTTAAGCGTGAGATTTCCGGTCACCACAAAGGTAACAGAAGCGGTTATTGCCATAAGTCCGATGGTTATTCCGATTGAAACCTTTTTCATATCATGCTTTCCTTTTCGCAAACACGCCCCGCCGCTGCCTTTTCTGACAGTGCGGGGCGAATATTATCCCATGCTCACATAGTTGAGCGGATCGGTGGTCTGACCGTTTACACGAACCTCAAAATGGCAATGATTACCATAGGCATAACCGGTACTTCCGATATACCCGATAGTCTGCCCTTGGGATACCTCGTCTCCCACGCTTACGCAGCATTCTGACATATGCCCGTAAAGAGTGGATATTTTGTCGCCGTGGTCTATAACCACATGGATACCATAGCCGTTTCCCGTATTTGATGCGGTAATGACCGTTCCCGATGCAGCCGCAACTATCTGCTCTCCGTAGCAGTCCGGCTTATTTATGTCAATACCCTTATGGAAGTCGCTTGAGCCGCCCTCCTCGGCTATTGAACGATAACCGTACCCGTCTGTTATATTCCGCACATTGGGACATGGCCATACAAAGCCCTGCGAGCTTCCCGGAGCATAGTCGTCATAATCATCATAATCGTCCTCATAGCTGTCCTCGTCCTCCTCATAGCTGTCGGTATCATTCTCGGGTTCAAGATCAATGTCCTCTGGTATGTATTCCTCGCCCTGAGCCTCAGCTTCCTCTTCAAGGCGTTTTCTTTCTTCTTCCTCCTGACGCTTGCGTTCTTCTTCCTGACGTCTGCGTTCCTCCTCCTGACGTTTGCGCTCCTCTTCTCTGCGTTTACGCTCCTCTTCACGCTTTCTCTCATTTGCCTCCTGCTCCTTGCGGATAAATTCCTGAAGCTCCTCCTCATTGCGGGCTTCCTCTTCATCAAGCTCTGCTGTACGCTCTCTCTGCATCTGAGCCTGATTTTCATACCACTGTTTTGTTTCCTCATGACCCCTGTATGTTTCCTGAAGCTTTTCAAGCACGCCATTTGCCACAGCACGCTTATGCTCCGCCTCGAGCTTTTCTTCTTCTAGCTTCTGCTTATCCGCATTGAGATCGCTTATCTTCTCATTGAGATCATCTATCATATCATTATCATGTCTTGATATTCTCTCCACAAGCTCGGTACGTGCGAGAATATCGTAAAAATCGGTAGAACCTACCAGCATGGACGCTATGCTGTCATTGCCTGTCATATACATGACACGAAGGCGCTCCTTGAACTCCTCAATGCCTGTCTGTACCTCCTGCTCCTTTACTGCGATCTGATCCTCCAGATCAGCTATATCCTCATCAAGAAGAGAGATCTGCTGCTGTACATTATTTATCTCCTCCTCCTGAAGCTTCATTTTTTCATCATATTTTTCAAGATACTCATCGTACATCTCGACATTGCTTTCATATTCGGCAAGATCAGCCTCAACCTGTTCCCTCTCCGCCTGTATCTGAGCCTGTCTGTTTTCAAGCTCGGCAATATCCGATTCATAATCGGCAGAAAGCTCCCATGAAAAAGAGTTGAAAACAGCACCACAGATAACGGCTGCTGTCACGACTTCACTGATCCTTTTAAAAAAATGCTTTGTAGATCCTGATCTCATTTTAAAGTTCCTTTCAGAAAAAAATCACTCTCAGACCCTGACATATTTTCTTGTGCTGAGTACTGTTCCCACTGCACTTATCACAGCTCCCACAGCAATATATCCTACGGTAATATACCCTATAAAGCCTTCAATAGGAATAAAACCACTTATCCCCATAGCATTGAAAAGCACCGTTTCTGAGCTTAAAAGCTCCACAATACTGTCATATCCCAAAAAGGTAAAGAGCGCAGCCACAGCACCCGCACATATTCCCATAACAAGACCCTCCACAAAAAAAGGGACTTTTATAAAGAAGTTGGTTGCTCCCACATATTTCATAATGGATATTTCACGCTTTCGCATATCCACGCTTGCCCTTGTGGTGTTGGAAATGATAACAAAGCTGACAAGCACCAAAGCCGTCAGAATTATTCCTGCAACTATGGTGGTAATAGTTTTAAGACCCCTCAGAATGCTTACAAAATCATAGGGAGCCTTTACCTTCTCGATATGATCCAGTGAATTTATCATCATGAGAGTGCTGCTCATCTTTTCAATATCGGCTATCCTTATTCTGTAGGCATCGGGAAGGGGGCTTTCGTCACCCAGATAGCTGAAAATATCCTCTGCATCGGTCATATCCTTTTTGATATCCTCAAACGCCTCCTCCTTTGAATAGAAAGAAACGGAGGAAACATTATCCATGCTCTTAAGCTTTTCACCAAGCTCAGTAATATACTCTTCTCCCGCATCATCTGAAATAAATATGATGACCTCGTTCTTATCCTCAACATTTCCGATAAATGTATTGATGTTTGCAAAAAACAAAACTGCAAATCCCACAATAAGGAGGGAAACTGTCATGATACAGAAAGATGCCAGGGACATGATCCGGTTATTCCATATATTTCTGATTCCCTGCTTAAACAGGTAAGCTGCGCTGTTGATCCTCATCTGAATTATCCTTTCGGTTCATATATGCATATCGTGGGAGATCTCACCCTTGCGGATATTTATCACACGTCCGCCTATATGCTTTACAAGACCGTGTTCGTGAGTAACGATCATTACCGTTGTACCGCGGTCGTTTATTTCCTTTAGCAGCTTTACGATCTCCGCAGAGGTGCGGGGATCAAGATTTCCCGTAGGCTCGTCCGCTATTATGAGCTGAGGGTTGTTGACAAGCGCCCTTGCAATGGCAACACGCTGCTGTTCTCCGCCTGAGAGATCATCGGTCATGCAGTTGATCTTTTTCTGAAGTCCCAGCAGACCTATTACCTGCGGCACTCTTTTTCTGATATAGCGTGCAGGAGCGTCTATACTTCTGAGTACAAACGCCACATTATCGTAAACATTCAGATTATTGATGAGCTTGTAATCCTGAAAAACAAAGCCTATGGTGCGCCTGAGCTTAGGCACGTCCTTCTGCCTCAGACGCAGAAGATCAAAGCCGTTGACATTTATCGCCGTTGAGCCGTCTTTGCTCTCGTCTGCGGAAATTTCACGGATAAGGAGCTTTATCAGCGTGCTTTTTCCCGCTCCCGACTCGCCTACTACAAACGTAAACTCGCCGTCATTTATTTTAAGTGACACATTATTCAGCGCATGAACAGCATTTGCACCGCTGCCGTATGTCACAGATACATTTCTAAGTTCAACCAAATTTTTTCACCGCCGGATAAGACTTAATGCCGTTTTTCTGTTCCTTGTCAAGTGTTCAGCCATTTTTTAACAAAAACTGATATTAAAAGGGCAGTAGTACGCCCCACTGCCCCATTATCTCTCTTTTACAAGCAGAAAAAGCCCCATAAATACAGTCTTTCGGAAAAATCAGAATTTTGTGGGATTTGCCGAAAGATATTTCTTTACCATAAGAGCGATCTTGAAAATGATCGCATGATCGAATTCTCTCAGATCAAGACCTGTAAGCTTCTTGATCTTTTCAAGACGGTATACAAGTGTATTACGATGTACGAACAGCTTTCTTGAAGTCTCCGAAACGTTAAGACTGTTCTCAAAGAATTTCTGTATCGTAAACAGCGTTTCATGATCGAGAGACTCGATAGAATTTTTCTTGAATACCTCCTGAAGAAATGTTTCGCACAGAGTAGTGGGAAGATGATAGATAAGCCTTGCGATACCGAGATTATCATAGGAAACGATAGTCTTTTCAGTATCAAAGACCTTACCTACTTCAAGAGCGATCTGCGCCTCCTTGAAGGAACGGGCAAGATCCTTTACGCCCACAACAGCAGTACCGATACCAACGCTCACCCTTGTATAGAATTCGCCCGAAAGTGTATCCGAAATGGAACGTGCGAGTTTTTCAAGATCCTTTGATTCCACATTGTTTTTTATCTCTTTTACAAGAACGATATCACTTTCGGTGATATTGAATACAAAATCCTTTGTCTTGTCGGGGAACAGATTCTGAATGACATCATAGGCTGAAACGTCATTGGAGGAAAGTATCCTTATAAGGAAAACAACCCTGTTCACATCGGAATTGAAATGCAGCTCCCTTGCCTTTACAACAATATCCCCCGGGAGTACATTATCAAGGACAACATTCTTGATAAAATTGTTCCTGTCATACTTCTCATCGTAATACTGCTTGATGCTTGAAAGAGTAATAGCCATAATATTGGCATATTTTGCGGCATTGTCATCTGTACCCTCAACAAAGACCGCATAATCAGGCTTTATATGAGAGCCGAAAGGCTTGTAGGTATAGCCGTCCCGCACAAACGTATCATGGGAATCGTTAAGATCCATAGATACAAACTCATTGGTAGTACCTATTTTTGTAAGCTCGCTGCAGGCAATAATAGTAGCCGAAGAATCCACTACACCGATCACGCAGTCCATTGTATCACGCATCTGATGAATAAGTCCCTGAAAAAGCCTGTTTGACATTATTATAGTCATCCTTTCAATTGAATTCATAATCAGATCACATATGCTCAAAAGCCGATGTATTATCCGGCGCAGCAGGCTGCGCAAAAATCCTTATAAATATAATTTTATCATATAAAACAAACATTTGTGTTAATTTTTTGTGAATATTGATAAAAAATCGAAAAAAATGACAATTCGTAAAATGAAACGCCCCGCCGCTTTAAAGCATAAAAACAAACGGAGTACATTCATATTGAATGCACCCCGTAAAAGCACCGGAAACCGATTATCTTGATTCCTCTGCAAAGCCGCTGTCAACAAGCTCAATAAGACCTGTTACAGCCTCCTGCTCGTCAGCGCCGTCAGCGATGATCCTGATCTGTGTACCGCCAACGATACCCAGTGAGAGAATGCCGAGAAGACTCTTCGCATTTACTCTTCTTTCTTCCTTTTCGATCCAGATAGAGGACTTGAACTCGTTAGCCTTCTGGATAAAAAAGGTTGCGGGACGAGCGTGTAAACCAACCTGATTCTGAACCATTACATCTTTTACAAACATAACTCTCTCTCCTATTCTAAGTAGCTTTTTCGTGCATGAGTGGATCAGCTATAATTAAATTATACATTGCATTCGGGTCTTAGTCAACAGTATTTTTTGATTATTTTCGATTTTGGCTCAATTTTCTGCTATTTGAATTATCTGCCGTGATTTTGGGAGCTCAGATTTGTTAATTTTAACGAATTTTATTGCTGTTGTACAACTTTCAACAGGATTTTATATGCAAATTCACAGAAAAATGTTTATAAAATCAATCAAGTATCTTAAAACACAATTTACAAATTAAATTTTCGTTAACAAAAAAGCGATAAGGACACATATTTTTTTAGCTCAGAGCTTTTTATCCGCCCTGTTTTCAACATATTTTGCCAGCATATCCGGACGTCTTTCGGCAGTTAATTCAACAGCCTTTTCGTAACGGAATTTTTCGATATTTTTATGATGACCCGTAAGCAGCACGGGAGGCACTTCCATACCCTCCCAGACCTCGGGTCGAGTATAGTGAGGATACTCCAAAAGCCCCGAATAATGGCTTTCCTCCGTAAAACACTCCTCAGAAGAAAGCACACCCGGACACATTCTTGCTATGGCATCGCACATTACAAGAGCGGGAAGCTCTCCCCCCGTCAGAACATAGTCGCCCACCGATATTTCCTCATCAACTATCTTGTCGATTACACGCTGGTCAAGACCCTCATAATGACCGCATATCACAAAAATATTTTCCATTCGGGAAAGCTCGGCGGCTCTTTTCTGAGTAAACACATTTCCTTTCGGAGACATATATATAACATAGGGCTTTTGTTCAAAATGCCCTGCAACATCAAGATAACAGCGGTACACAGGCTCTGCCATCATGACCATACCCATGCCGCCGCCATAGGGAGTATCGTCCACCCTGCGGTGCTTGTCCGTTGACCATTCTCTTATCTGATGACAATATATGCTTATCTTATCGGCTTTTCTTGCTCTCCCCACAATGCTCTCGCTAAGGACAGCCTCACACATTTCGGGAAACAGCGTTGCAATATCTATCCTCAATACAAGCCCGCCTTTCAGTCAAAAAGACCTTCCATTTTACGGATAAGAAGTTTTCCCCCCTCAATATCGGTTTTTTCGATAACATCGGGTATCGCAGGAATAAGATACTCCTTTTCGCCGTTCTTAATATGGTAGACATCATTAGCACCGGTATAGGTAACCTCTGAAAGAGTGCCGTAAACCGTTCCGTCCTGTGCGTCAATAACGCTCAGTCCTATAAGATCCTGCACAAAATACGTCCCCGGCTCCAGCTCCACATCGTCCCTGTCCATATAAAGAACCCTGCCTCTTAGCTTCTGCGCCTCCTCCGGGTCGTCTACGCCCATGATCTTCATGACAACAATGTTTTTGTGGGGGCGTGAATGCTCTATCTCCACAGGCGTCCGCCCTTTATCAAAGTAAAGGGAGTCGAACTCGCAGAGAAAATCGGGACTGTCGCACCACGGCTCAACTCTTACCTCACCCTTTAATCCCTGAACGGCAACGATCTTTCCTATTTCAAGAAACTGCTTCATGTTATCCTCTCCCATCTGTAAAAAAATATCGGCAGAACAAAACGTAATGCCGATAATGCATAAAAGATCAGTCGATCTCGACCATGATCTTCTCGTTTATTCTTCCTGCGCCTGCACGCATCACAGTTCTGATAGCCTTTGCGATCTTGCCCTGCTTACCGATAACTCTGCCCATATCGTCCGAAGCAACATGGAGATGATACACCACCACGCCGTTCTCATCAGGCTCGTCACGGTCAACCTTTACGGCGGACTTATCCTCCACAAGACCGCAGGCGATCACAGCCAGCAGCTTTCCAAGCTGCGTTTCCATAAAATCCCTCCTGTCTGTTTTCGGGAAAAAATGTTTACTTATCCGCACCATCAGCATACGCGGAACACCTCTTTATGAGGTGCCCGGATAAACTGACTGCCGCACGATCACTTATTGCCGATCTCAAGGAGCTTCTTTACGGTATCGGTAGGCTGCGCACCGTTTGCGATCCACTTCTGAGCCTTTTCGGTGTCTACCTTGATAACACTCGGCTCCTTTGTGGGATCATAATAGCCCAGCTCCTCAATGAATCTGCCGTCTCTGGGGTATCTGGAATCAGCAACAACTATTCTGTAGAAAGGAGCTTTTTTAGCGCCCATTCTTCTGAGTCTGATCTTTACTGCCATTTTAACTTCACCTCCGCTAACCAAACTATTTATATCAAAGCGATACGAATTCAACCGTATGCTCTTGACATCTACATCCACCTGCCGGGCATTCTGAGCCTGTTCTTTTTACCTCTGTTATTTTTTCCCATTACGCCGAATTGCTTGAGCATCTTCTGCATCTCCTCAAACTGTCTGAGAAGTCTGTTAACATCGGCAACCGAATTTCCGCTGCCTGCTGCGATTCTCTTTTTACGGCTCGGATTTATAATAGAGGGCTTTGCTCTCTCCTCGGGGGTCATGGAGGTGATGAGAGCCTCAATACGCAAAAGCTGTCTGTCATCAATATCCATATCGTTTATCTTATCGCCCACGCCGGGGAGCATACCCATTATCTGCTTGATAGGTCCCATCTTCCTTATCTGCTTCATCTGACCCAGCAGATCGTTAAGATCGAACTCGTTTTCCTCCTTCAGCTTATTGGTGAGCTTCTGCACCTCAGCCTCATCAAGACTGCTTTCCGCTCTTTCGATAAGAGTGAGCATATCGCCCATTCCAAGTATCCTTGACGCCATTCTGTCAGGGTGGAACATCTCAAAATCGTCAAGCTTCTCGCCCGTACCCACAAACTTTATCGGCTTGCCCGTCACCGCAAGCACGGAAAGAGCCGCACCGCCTCTGGTATCGGAATCGAGCTTTGACATAAGCACGCCCGTAATGCCGAGAGCATCGTCAAATGCCTTTGCCACATTAACAGCGTCCTGACCTGTCATAGCGTCCACAACAAGCATTATTTCGTGAGGTTCGGTCTCTTTCTTGATGTTTTTCAGCTCGTCCATAAGCTGTTCATCAATATGAAGCCGTCCTGCGGTATCAAGGATCACAACCTCGTTGCCATGCTCACGGGCGTGTTTTACAGCCTCTCTTGCAATAACAACGGGATTTATCTGCCCCATCTCGAAAACCTTTACTCCCGCCTTATCGCCCACGACCTGAAGCTGACTTATAGCTGCGGGTCTGTAAACATCGCACGCCGCAAGAAGAGGACGCTTTCCCTGTTCCTTGAAATATTTTGCGAGCTTTGCTGCATGAGTCGTTTTACCCGAACCCTGCAAACCTACCATCATAATAATACAGGGCGGCTTGCTTGGATAATTTATCCTTGCATTTTCATTTCCCATAAGGGATACAAGCTCTTCATTTACTATCTTAATGACCTGCTGGGCAGGCGAAAGACTTGCCAGCACATCGGTACCCACGGCTCTCTCGGTGACATTTGCTATAAAGTCCTTGACTACCTTATAGCTGACATCAGCCTCAAGAAGAGCCATCTTTACCTCACGCATCGCTTCCTTTACGTCACTTTCGGTAAGGACTCCCCTGCCTTTGAGCTTTTTGAACACAGCGTTCAACTTTTCAGATAATCCCTCGAATGCCACAACAGATCCTCCTGTTCTTAAATTTTATTGTAATATCTCTCGTATTTTCTCCGCCGCCGACAGCAGCGGAGCACTACAATGTCCGTCCTTATCTGCCTGCTCCTCCAGTGAATCGGCAAGCCTTAAAAGAGACTGTGTCCTTGAATAAACACCGAGAGCTTCCTCCAGTCCGAAAAGAGTCTGCTCACCCCGCTTGATGCTGTCCCTGACGCCCTGACGGGTTATTTCCATATGCTCGGCTATCTCAGAAAGCGACAGATCCTCATTATAATAAAGATCAATGACCTCTCTCTGTTTTTCTGTGAGCATGGGAGCATAAATATCCAGCAGCAGAGCCACTTTAAGATTTTTTTCTCCGTTCATACCCACACCTCGATGCCTGTAAAGGCTTTTGCCTTTGTAAAGAATATTACCTTTACATTATATCATATCCTGTAAATTTGTCAAGGGCTAAGGCGAGAAAATTATCGTGAATTTTTTGTAAATTTTTTTATATTATTCTAAAATCGACTTTACCCGCATATATTTAACCCATATCCCCGCAATGAAAGGACATGATGGAATGGGACTTACCTCATCTGCTACAGGAAGGGCTGTCAACGGGAAAAACAAGATCATTGACGACGAAAACGCACTTAAAATAGCTCTTGCAGGAAATCCGAACGTTGGAAAATCCACAGTTTTCAACGCTCTCACAGGTATGAAGCAGCATACAGGCAACTGGACGGGAAAGACCGTATCCACTGCCAGAGGAAAATGCACTCTTTATGATACAAATATTATTCTCACCGATCTGCCGGGTACATATTCCCTTATGGCACATTCGGCAGAGGAACAGGTAGCAAGGGATTTTATATGCTTTTCCGATTCGGACGGCGTGATAATTGTATGTGACGGGTCTTGTCTTGAACGTAACCTTAATCTGGTTCTTCAGGTGCTTGAGATCACTCCAAAGGCGCTTGTCTGCGTAAATCTCCTTGATGAGGCTGCCAAAAAGAAGATAACGGTAGACACGGGAAAATTAGAGGAGCTCCTCGGCGTACCCGTATGCGGAGCGGCAGCAAGGAGCGGTATCGGACTGGAAAATATGCTCTCCCGTATAGACGATATGCTCCGCTGTGAAAGAGGCGCACCTCCCGTTATCTACGATGAAACTATAGAGAACGCGCTGTCCGTTCTTGCTCCCGCTCTGGAGCCTATACTCAAAGACAGGATACCCGCAAGATTTGCGGCACTGCGCATACTTGAACGGTGCGAGGATCTTATACATACCATTGATATAAATACCGGCGGAGAACTTGACCGTTCTCTGACAGACAATACTACCGATATAGGCAAGGCTTACAAAAAAGCATCTGAAATTCTCGAAAACAGCGGAATGGACGCCGCAGCCCTCAGAGATGCAGTCGTTACCCGTCTTATCCGCACAGCCGAACAAACCGCCGACAAATGCGTCACATGGGGTATCCCCGACTATTACGAACGGGACAGAAAAATTGACCGTATACTCACTCACAGGATCTGGGGACTTCCGGTAATGCTCCTTATCCTCGGAATTATTTTCTACATAACTATCGTGGGGGCAAATTATCCGTCGCAGTGGCTCTCTGCGGCATTCGGCTCATTGGGAGAGCTTTTGCGCTCGGGTCTTGTAGGAATAGGTTCTCCCCCATGGCTTGTAAGTATGCTGATTGACGGGGTCTATCTTGTATTAAGCTGGGTAGCTGCCGTTATGCTGCCGCCAATGGCAATATTTTTTCCGTTCTTCACACTTCTTGAAGATGTGGGATATCTCCCGAGAGCCGCTTTCAATCTTGACAGAGCTTTCAGCCGTGCAAAAGCCTGCGGCAAGCAGGCTCTTACCATGTCTATGGGACTGGGCTGCAATGCTGCGGGTATTACCGGGTGCAGGATAATAGATTCCCCCAGAGAACGGCTTATAGCCATTCTCACCAATAATTTTATGCCCTGCAACGGACGGTTTCCGGGCATTATCGCCCTGAGCAGCGTATTTTTTGCGGCGGGGGCAGCAGGTGCGGGAGCGGCATCGGCGCTGTCACTTATGGGGATAATCATTCTCGGTGCGCTTCTTACATTTTTATGGTCGGGAATACTTTCGGGAACGCTGCTCAAAGGAACACCCGCCTCCTTTACACTGGAGCTGCCGCCCTATCGCAGACCGCAGATAGGCAGGGTGCTTGTGCGCTCTCTGCTTGACAGGACTGTGTTTGTTCTCGGAAGAGCGGTAACGGTAGCGGCTCCTGCGGGACTTATAATATGGCTGCTGGCAAATATATCCGCAGGTGACAAAACGTTGCTGCTGATGTGTGCTGACGCTCTTGATCCTGTGGGAAGTCTGTTCGGTATGGACGGAGCAATTATCCTCGCATTTATTCTCGGCTTTCCCGCCAATGAGATCGTTATTCCCATTATTCTCATGATCTACATGGGTAACGGCACTCTTACAGATTACGGAGATACTGCCGCTCTGGGCGAAATTCTCCGTGCAAACGGCTGGACGTGGGTGACGGCGCTGTGTGTTATGATTTTCATGCTCTGTCATTATCCATGCTCCACCTCCTGTCTTACCATTAAAAAGGAAACAGGTTCTCTCAAATGGACACTCACCGCAATGGCTATACCTACCCTGACAGGACTTATCCTTTGCGGGATAGTTTCTGCTGCGGCAGAGCTTTTGCAATTATGCTAATCGTCATACATTTTCAAAAAGCCGTGATAATAAGAGAATTTTTCAATTAATACTGTCCTGAAGCTCTTTTCCATTCCGATACAAATTAAATATTTTTTCAACCGATAAACTCCCCCGACTAAACGAGGGAGTTTTTTACAGCCTGCAATATATAAAAGGAACATCAGCATATTTTTATATTTTTCCCGTTTCAAGGCATTAAATCACATGAACATCTGTTAAAAGCTGCCGTAAATAAGGCTTTTAATGCTTTCCGATATGTTATTGCAAAATTATAATATATGTGTTATAATAGTAAAAAATCAGCAAACAGAAAGGTGGCATATCATGCCTGACATACTGATAATAGAGGATAATAAAAGCATAAGCTCAATGCTGGACGAAGCATTACAAAAAGAGGGTTACAAGGTTAAAAAAGCGTTTTCCGGAACAGAGGCATTATTTATACTGCTGCAAAGCAAGCCCGATCTGATACTGCTTGACCTGATGCTCCCGGGACTGAGCGGTGAAGAGCTTCTGCCGCACATCAAGGATATTCCCGTAATAGTCGTAAGCGCAAAGGCGGATATTTTAGATAAAATCGGACTTCTGCTCAAAGGCGCTGCGGACTATATTACAAAGCCCTTTGATATGGACGAGCTGCTTGCAAGAGTGGCTGTGCAGCTAAGAAGCAGAGCAAAAGCAGCAGCGTCCTCCATGCTGTACTATCACGATATTGCTCTGAATACCGATACTCACATTGTCACCATAGGAGGGCGTGAGGTAAGGCTTACCCGTACAGAATATGCTATCCTCAAACTGCTCATGCAGAACAGCGAACAGGTAGTTGCAAAGCTCACGATACTTGAAAGGATAAATTCTGATACTCCCGATTGTACCGAGGATTCACTGAAAATACATATTCATAATCTGCGCAAAAAGCTGAGAGCAGTTTCCTCTAAGGAATATATTTCGGCGGTATGGGGGATCGGGTTTATGCTGTGCGAAAAATATTAATCAAATCTTAACTCTTTTCTTAACCGTTTTCTTAACCCTTGCATGGTATACTGTTTTCAGAAATAAAAAAGGAGGACCTGATATGGAGTATGTTCTGAAAACAACCGATCTGTGCAAGCACTACCGACATTTCATGGCTCTGAACGGTCTGACAATGTGCGTTCCCAAAGGGTCGATCTACGGATTGGTCGGAAAGAACGGCGCAGGCAAAACAACCCTTATCCGCCTCATCTGCGGATTGCAGTTTCCCACAAGCGGTGAATTTGAACTTTACGGTGTAAAAAATTCCGACAAAGCTATCTTAAAGTCAAGGCGCAGAATGGGGGCGGTAGTGGAAACACCGTCAATTTACCTTGATATGACGGCGGAGGAAAATCTGAAAATGCAGTACTGTTTTCTCGGACTGCCGTGCTTTGATGGGATAACAGAGCTTTTAAACTCGGTAGGACTGCAAAATACGGGTAGGAAAAAAGCGGGAAATTTTTCACTCGGCATGAAACAGCGTCTGGGAATTGCTGCCGCACTTTGCGGATCACCCGATTTTCTTGTGCTTGATGAACCGATAAACGGACTTGACCCGCAGGGTATAATTGAGATTCGTGAGCTGATACTGAAGCTCAACCGTGAACAGCAGATAACAATACTTATTTCAAGTCATATTCTTGATGAGCTTTCAAGACTTGCAACCCATTACGGCTTTATCGACAGCGGAAGAATGGTAAGAGAAATGAGCGCACAGGAGCTTGAAGCTGCCTGCCGTAAATGTGTACGAATGACTGTCACAAATATATATGCTCTTGCAAGGGTGCTTGACAGTATGGGGATAGAATATAAGATACTCGACAGCACTGCCGCAGATGTATATTCAAAACCGAATTTAACAAAGCTGACCCTTGCCCTTGCGAAGGCAGACTGTGAGATATTATCTATGGAGGATCATAACGAAAATTTAGAGGGATTTTTTATGGGTCTTGTAGGAGGTGACAATAATGCTCAGACTGCTCAGAGGTGATTTTATCCGACTTTTTAAAAGCAGGATATTCCTGCTCAGTGTTTTTGTTATGTTCGGACTTTCGGCATATGCCGTATTTGTAAAGTGGAGCGATTCAAAAATGTTTCCGGATTATTTTGATCCGCCCGATCATATACTTTTTTCGGGTACGATGTATTTGGCAGTTATTTTAGCTGTTTTTATCGGAATTTTTATAGGCACAGATCACAGCTTCGGAACAATACGCAGTAAAGCTGTTATCGGACATTCAAGAGCTGCGGTTTATGTTTCAAATCTGATCGTATGTACGGCAGCGGGGCTTATTATGTACGCTGTAAGCATCGGTGTCGTCATTATAGCAGCCTGTATGGGAATTACAAGAAAATTTGAAATGTCCCCTGCCGATATATCGGCTAAGATACTGATAAATGCCTTTGCAGTTTCTGCGATAACCGCAATACTTTCAGCCGTGTCAATGCTTATAACAAGCAGAACGGCAGGCGTTGTTACAGCGGCAGCTCTTTCATTTGCCATGATAATAGCAGCAAATACAATAGATTACAGACTAATGGCAGAAGAATATATGAACGATTACGAAATAACTGTTTCAGATGACGGCGGAATTGTGTATACACAGCTTGATACTACGATAAAAAATCCGAAATATCTTACCGGAAAAAAAAGAAAAATATTCAGCTTTGCACATGATTTTCTCCCTGTTGACCAGATAATGCAGAGTACCGGCGAAACACAGGAATACAGAGAAAAACAGGTGCGTTTTCCGCTGTACTCTCTGTCATTGATCGCAGCGGTCACGGCAGCGGGAATTTTATGTTTCGGAAAAAAGGATCTTAAATAGGAGCATATTATGGCATACGGTCTGCTTACGGCAGTAATAATTTTACTTTGCCTTAAAATTTACGCACTCAAAATTTCCGCAAGGGAGATTGCGGAAAAATTTGACGAAAAACTGAAAACCGATACAAATACGCTGATAGATATTTCAAGTGCGGATAAGGATATGTGCAGACTTGCCGACAGCATTAACCGACAGCTGAAAATTTTGCGCACCGAACATCACCGCTATACTCTCGGAAACAGGGAGTTAAATACTGCGATAACCAACATTTCACACGATCTGCGGACTCCGCTCACTGCCATATGCGGTTATCTTGATATCATGAAGCACATGGACAAGCCGCCGGAAATCGCCGGATATCTTGACATCATAGACGAGCGAGCAGGGCTTATGGAACAGCTTACGGAAGAATTATTCAGATTTTCGCTCATTCTTTCGCAGGACGATGAGTACGAAACAGAAGATGTTTTTGTAAATCAGGTGCTTGCGGAGAGTATCAGCGGATTTTATGCCGTTCTCACCGAAAAGGGAATTACACCGGACATATACATTACCGAAAATAAGATCATCAGAAAGCTTAATAAAACAGCACTTGAAAGGGTCTTTTCAAATCTTTTAAATAATGCCGTAAAATACAGTGACGGTGACTTGCAGATCACACTGTCAGATGACGGAGAAATTATCTTTGCCAATTTAGCAAAGGGGCTGACCTCTGTACGGACAGAACAGCTTTTTGACAGGTTCTACACTGTTGAAACGGCAAGAAATTCAACGGGGCTTGGTCTTTCCATTGCCAAAACGTTGGTTGAACGAATGGGAGGAAAAATTTCGGCGGAATATAATAATAAGACTTTGTATATCAGACTTATTTTCTGAGATCATCAGAATAAAAAAAGCGCATTGCCTGTGAAAAAACGCCGTTTTTCACAGGCAATGCGCCTTTTACATTGTGCAAAAGCCTTTTCGTAAAACTCTGTTATCATATTTTTTTAATAAAGTCCTCATCGAAATGCTTTTTATCCGATTCGTCCAGATCGCCATTAGCGGACTTAAAAGCAAGTATATCCAAAAAGGCGACAGTCTGAAACAACAGGAGAGGTATCTCTCCCACGATCAGCAAATACCCCATAGCTGAGGGCTGAAATATCATCAGTATCAGTATCATCAGAACCCATACAGTAAGCATATAATGAAGCCTGAAAAACATAGCGATGATTACGTTGATGACCGAGGGGAGTTTTTGGTAGAACACATGATAGGCGATTATATAGATAAGCAGTGTAAGCAGGAACGCCATACACGGGAGAAGAAGATAGCCTATCTCCTTCATACCGACCCGCCCCGACGCATATATCCCCACAGCCTGTAAAACAAACACAAGCTGTATCGGAAAATACCTCATAGTATGCATTTCCTCTTTCAGTTGTCTGAAAAAACGTTTTGAAAGGCTGTCATAGACATCGAATTGCTTATATATTACGTCTTTGCCCACAAGAAACGCCGATGTCAGCGCAGGGATCAGGAGGATACCCAAGGAAAGGTATATCGTCCCGAAGCAAACTGCGCTGAGAACGGCAATCAGGTGAACCGCTGTTGTAAGAAAAGTAAGGTCGATCTTTTTTTTCATTTAAATGACCTCTTACATCTTGACCGAACCTGCAAGACCGTTATAGATGTATTTTTGCAGGAATATGAACACGATCAGAATTGGTATCATACCGATAATGATAGCGGCAGCAACGATCTCAAAGGGAGTAGACATTGAACCGAAAAATTTATAAAGAGCCACAGTGAATGTCTGAACGTCCCTGTTAAGGTAAAGATTGGGAACATAGAAATCGTTATAAAGACCGATACCGTTAATAATGATCATAGTAGTGCAGGCAGGCTTCATGAGAGGGAAAACAATGTGTGTAAAGGTATAGAAATAGCTTGCACCGTCAATAAGAGCGGCTTCGTCTATTTCCTTGGAAATGCTGTCGAGCTGATTGAGCATGATATAGATGCCTACAATGCCTACGCCCATGTAAAGAATAATAACGCTCCACATGGTATTTACCAGCTTAACGGCATACATCATACGGAAAATCAGGTTCTGAGTTGCAACCACCGGTATAAACATTGTCAATGTAAACATTGTCATAACGACTTTTTTGAACATAAAATCGAAACGGTGGAGAACATATGCTACCATGCAGGTCATAGTTACCTGTATAACAAGGGAAATAGTGAGGATAATTGCGGTATACAGAAACGCCTTACCCAGCTTGCCAACTCTGATAGCATAGGAAAAGTTATAGAAATTGAGAAAGCTTGCAGGCGGCTGGAGGACGCTTGTGGAGGAATACTCCGCACCTGTCTTGAACGCCATAAAGAGAAGCGGGATCAGCGGCACAATAACGAAAATACTCGCCATGACAAGAAACACATACCGTATAACCTTATAAAGCTTCGTTTCGTTGCTCATATCCTCAGTCCTCCTTTACCAGTATCTTTTGCAGACCCACAACGATAAGCACGATAATGAATACCATTACCGAAAGTGCAGCAGCAAAGCCTACACGGTTTTCAGACATACTCTGCTGTATCATGATAACGGGCGTGCTTGTACCGTTAGAGCCGTTCATCATGATGTAGGGTATCTCGAATACCTGAATGGAGCCGGATACACTTAACAGGATATTAATAAACAGCACCTTTTTAATGGTAGGTATGGAAATATACCGTATCTCCTGCCATTTGTTGCAGCCGTCAAGTGTAGCTGCCTCATAGATCTCTGTGGGTATAGACTGAAGGGCACCGAAGAACATGATAAAATTCATGCCGTAATAACGCCATATACTGATAGAAGCAATGGACGGATTGACGAGTTTCAGATCCTGTAACCATTGATGCTTAAGACCGTCCAGATGAAGCCATTCAAGAATGGTGTTAAGGCTGCCTGTGTTGTTGAAGAAAATTATGAAGATCGTGGAGATAATAACGCCGTTGAGAAGATAAGGGATTATCAGGATACCTTTAAAAACGTTAAGACCCTTGAATTTGCCGTTAATGACCACTGCCAGAAGCAGCGCAAAAACAAGCTGGGGAATAGCGGCAAGAAAATACCAACCGCAGTTTTTAAACATACTGATATACTCGGTGTTTGTAAACATTCTCTGATAATTTCGCCACCCGATGAAATTTATATCTCCAAAACCCTTCCAGTTGGTAAAGCTGAGAACGAAGTTACCGATGATCGGCACGTAAGAAAAAATTATCAGGTGGAGCAGCGGGATAATCAGAAAAGAAAAGATAAATAGGGATCTGCCCTTGCTTTTCATAGTAATCACTCCGTTTTAATTAAAACTTTAAAATTTTAAGGCAACAGGTCAAGAAAAAATTTCCCGACCTATGTTTGCCTCATGTCTCCCACCGCTGTCAGCAGGTCGATAGCCGTTAGTACAAAGGGAGATATATAAGCTATATATCTCCCTTATCCATTACAAATAATTACGGGTCACAATGAGAATTGTCAACAGATCACTGCCAGCTGTAGCCAAGGAAATCACGAGCCTCAACATAAGCAGCATTCTGCTTTTCTACCTGAGCGTCATAAGCAGCCCAGTCGGGTTCCTTAGTAACGTCGATAGTATCGTAAAGATTGCCCACATACTTTACATCAGCAAGGAGAGATGCCTCTGTGAGGACTTCCTCGTTGTGAATGGAGTTTTCATCGGTAGCATAGGAGTAGAGAACCTTGCAGGTACCTGCTTCAACTGCATCATCAATGATCTTGTAAAGATCGGGAACAATAGGCTCAACGCCCTTCTTCATAGCGATATAACCGCTGTCAGCAAGATACTGAGCATCTTCGGAGATATATTCGATAAACAGTCTTGCAGCTTCCTTATCGTCAGAACCCTTGGAAATTGCGTAGCTGTCGGCAGCAGAAGCCATTACATACTGACCCTTGCCGAAGTCGGGAGCGGGAGCAAACTTGATGGAATTAGGATCGCCGCCCTCGGGAACACGTCCCTGAATCTGAGGAACAACCCATGCGCCGAAGAGCATCATAGCAGCATTGCCGTTACCAACGGAGTCCATAGCTACGCCGAAATCGGTGTAGATATCAGCCTCAAAGAAGCCTCTGGATTTCCAGTCGGTGTACATTCTGATAGTCTTACCCATAGGCTCGCTTTCGCTGAAAGGTGTATCGCTCTTGAGCATGGAGGGATAAGCATCGTTAGAGCCTGCTACATAGTTAGCAAAATCGTTTATTGTAGAAAGAGGCCAGTTCTCAACACGGTGCATTGCGATAGGATCGATGCCTGCTTCTCTGAGAGCCTCACACATTGCTTCAAATTCAGCCTGTGTTGTGGGGATAGAATCATAGCCTACCTTCTTGATAGTCTCCTCATTGTAAACAACTGCATTATTGTAGGTCTTGGCGGGCATAAGTGCGTAGATATAGGTTCCGTCATTATACATGGTAGTTGCATAATCGCCGTAAAGCTCCTTTGCCTCATCGATCGTGCAATAAGGTTCAGCATACTGCTGCCATTCCTCAATGCTCCAGTTGGGAGAGGTGTAGATATCAATGGAAGGATCCTGAGTCTGGAGCAGAGGACGGATATCGTCCTCGGTAGAGTTTACCTGAAGATCAACATGGATACCGTATTCTTCCTCAAACTTTTCAGCCAGATGCTTAAGATATGCATAGGACTCATCTCTGTAGGTGTTGCCGTTCTCGTCCTTTTTCTCCTCACCAAGTACTCTGTTGCCGCCGTGAGTATAAAGAGTGATAGTTTTACCTCTGAGGGACTCTGCATCGATCTCGCCCGAGCCGCCTGCACTGTCGCCGGAATCGCCTGCGCTGTCGCCCCCATTATCTCCGACAGCCGCATCGTTGCCGCCTGCGTTGTTATCGTTAGCAGGTTCACTGCCGCCGCCGCAGGCAGTAAGCGCACCTGCTGCCATGAGAATGCTCAGGGCGAGTGCGGAAAGCTTTTTGATTTTCATAATATTATTCCTCCTTAAAAAATTCGCAAATTGTTTTCTGCGAAAGCGGGACAAACATTCAGAGCAGAAAACAGATCGCTCATTTATTTTTCCCGTAAATACACAGAGAAACTCTCCTTACCATATTATTATAACAATTTTTAATAATTTTGTCAATAGATACGTTTATAAATGGCAATTTGCACTACATTCTAACACAAAATAAATACATTTTACACAAAACAATTAGAATAAATTTATATAATTTAAATTATTTAGAAGTAAATTTATGCATATTGTACAAACTAGCAAGGATAGCGAAAACGTTTCCATAAAATTAATACAAAATTGGTGTATTAAAAATGTTTACAAATTAAAATTTATTTACATTTTGTCGGATAGCTGCAAAATTTACATTTTTAAAGATATTTTTGACAAAAGCCGCATATCTTAGAATAAAAATGCCTGACAACCTAAAAATAAGATCGTCAGGCTTGCAAAATATTTTACTAACATTTTATGAAATCCGTGAACCTGTCGCATAGGAAAAATGCAGCTTTTATGGCGTAATTTTTCAGTGAATAAGTCCCCTGTCTTGTTTTACAGCGGAATTTTTTCCTTTACAGCTTAGATTCCTCGTCTTCAATCATTCTGAACAGCTCAGAAATATCCGTATCACTTCCCTTATCAAAAGAACGAGGCTTTGAAACAGCAGCCTTTGCTGTCGGTCTGACCGCTGTCCTTACCGGTGCGGATCTTACGGTGTCTGCCTTATTCTCCACGGGAACATCGGGTACTGAAACGGGCTGTACCGGACGGGGCTTTACCGAAACAGGTATCGGTTTTACAGATGTCCTCGGCTTTTCGGATACAGCAGAAGCTTCGTCTGCCTTGTGTGCAAAATCGGAAAATCTCAGATCTCTCTCATCGGACTGTCTGAGCGGATACGAATGATAGATATCGGACCCTAAAGTCTTGTCCTGACTGCTAAAAGAAAGCTGCCCCATAAACGACTCGGTATCCTCTGTTTTTTTATCCGAAGTAAAGCGGAAATTCAGATCATGCTCCGAATTTGTTTTCTCGTCCTTTTCATCATTGTTATACGAGTAAAGAGGAACACTGTTCCTCTTGCTGCCAAAGCTGTCATTTTTGGGAGCAGGATCGTCAAAAAGTATTTCGGAGGATCTGTCGGGATCTGTTTTTTGGATCGGTTTTAAAGGATTTGTCTCGTTTTCCTCGGGTTCAGGCTCCGAGAAATCCGACGCCATATTATCCTCCTCCTCCTTGCGGCGCATGATATCATCAATATCGTCAAGAGAATAGGCGTCCTCCGTACTTCTGCGCACGCTGATTATACGAACTATCTGGAATATGATTATCATAAAGCTGGGGATTATGATAACAAGCATGATCCCCACAGTAGATGTGGCAAATCCGATAAGAGAGCCTAAAATACTGCTCTGCCATATCCCTCTTGCAATAATGCTGTCACGGGATACCTTAATTGCATTTTCTGCGGGGTCGGTGAAATATTTTATCACATACGACATCTCTCCGTTTTCACTGGAAAGCTGCTCTACTCTGGTAACAACTACCTTGCCGTCTACCATTGCAAGCACCGTATCGCCCGTTTTGATATCATCGACTGCGGACTTGCGTGCTATGACTGCATTTCCCTGATGTATGATAGGCTCCATATTTACCGCATTTGTCTTATATATGGTATGTCCGAGGATATCAGGCGCAGCCCCCTCCTCATTGAATGAAAAATATAAAAACAACATTCCTGCGATAAGTATTATCAGCACGATCACTACCACAGTTTCCACTATGCTCAGTACCGAGCGCTTCTTTTTTGCCATGACTAACCTCCGTAATTTTTCTTTCCTTCATAATTATAACATAACTTCATGAATAATTCATATACTGCATAGATAAATTTTTTTGTCAATATGTAAAAAAATCAAAATTTTCCGAAAACCCCTTGACATATGAGTAAAGATGTTGTATAATAAATATGTTATTTGGGCTTGTGTAGCACAGTTGGTAGTGCAGCGCATTCGTAATGCGCAGGTCGCAGGTTCGAGTCCCGTCACAAGCTTACTTTAAAAACGCTTTTTCCTTGTGAAAAGCGTTTTTTATTTATCCTCCTCCGCCTTGTACACCATTTTCGGCAGAGGTGAGTACACTTACAGTACCTTCACACTGCTTGATGCCGTTGAGCAGAGATGAGGCATACTCGGGATAATCCAGCGAAATGGAATTTGTGGTAATGGAAATATCCTGCATTTTTCCTTCGGCACAAAGCTGCTCTGCACGGGCTTTTTTTATCTCCATGGCAGACAAGGCAAAGCTGTCTGCGGCAGCAGAGCTTACCGTGAAAAATCTTCGGTCATTTTTGGGATTTGCCGAATAAAGCACTCTGAATATCCTGTATACCGCAAGGCTTAGATATTCGCATACCGCTCTTTCCAGTGCGCTGTCTCCCAGCCGTTTAAGCATGGAAAAAACAAGCCTCTCGGAATCAGAAACAATCTTCTGCATACCCGAAAGGGGCTGTTCCCCTCCCCCGTTCTCATGTACAGGCGCAGGAATATCCGCCCTGCCGTTAGGCTCGGCGCTCCTGCCGAGAAGATAATCACAGGATACATTGTAGTAATCGGCAGTCTTGACAAGAAAATCAAGTCCGCATTCTCTTATACCCTTTTCGTAATGGGAAAGCAAAGCCTGAGAAACGCCGAGGTCGGCTGCTGCCTGCTTCTGACTGATATTTCTCTCTTTGCGCAAAAGAGTAATTATACGGGGAAAATCCGTATTCACACAAGCACCTCCGACTCTCATTTTTAGTCTCTGACTTTGTAGCAAAAATTCTTTACCCATAGTAAAGTATATAACATAACTTACAATTTGTAAAGGTTTTTTTCAGCAAAATAACAAATAAAAATGTAACTTTTTTATGAACATGAATTTTTTGTGTCATTACCGTAAATTTATTTAAAAAATGAGATTTTTTATACCCATAGATTGTTTTATTATAAAGAAGATCATATCAACCATTAAAGAAAGGAAGAAAAATCATGAACAGAATGTCAATTATAAATGCTGCATTTCTTACCGCACTCACACTTCTGACGGGCTGCAAAGAGGAAAAGAACATACCCGCAGCTCAGACAGACGATCCTGTCCTTATATTAACAGAGCAGACGACTTCGGTAACGAGCTTGCCCGAAAAAACCTCTTCCGCCACTCAGACAACCCCGGAAAATACAAGTGCTGCCGCCGAAAAAACCGCGGAAGATGTCACCGAAGCCGAAACAGTTCCGTATGAAACACTCCTATCTTTTGCCGCTGATACAGAAAAGCACGCAGAAGAAAGCGGAACAGCTGCGGAGAATGATGCTTACGATGCCGCCATTGATGATGGGGAGATCTTCACAGAGGAATGTTTTAAAACTCCCACCATTACGGAAGCTATCGGAGACATAATATCCATAAGTGTAGGCGATAATTTTCTTGACTGCACGGTAAGCTATGATAAACTAAAGCTCCTTGAGGACGAGTCCACCTCATCTACCTTATATTTTCAGGCATTGTCCCCCGGAAAAGACAATATAATCATATCGGAAAACGGAAATGAGGGAATAATTCTCAGAGAATATGCTGTAATAATATCAGACGATCTGGAAATATCCCTTATACCCGTAAACGGGGAGCCTGTTATGCCTGTCCCCTATGCGGACACAGAGCCTTATATCCCCGAATATGACTGGGCAGCAGACGGAGACCTTATGCTGATGCCTTACTAATCCCCGTCATAAAAAACTCTGTATTTCTTTTCGGAATGGGAATATACACTCATCACTATCCCGATACCGATATACATTGACAGTGCAGAGGTGCCTCCCTGACTAAGAAACGGCAGGGGTACACCGATAACAGGGCTTGCCCCGACAACCATGCCTATGTTTACGATACTATGGACACTTACCATAGCATAGACTCCCACGCAAAGCATTTTGCCTAAAGGATCCTTAGCTATACGTGAATCCGCAAGCATTTTCAGACAGATGTATGCAAGCACAACGATCACAGAAACACAGCCGATAAATCCGAAGCACTGTCCGACATAGGAAAAAATAAAGTCATTTGGTGCTTCGGGAACAATAACATAATTCTCTCCGAAAAGTCCTTTGCCGAATATTCTTCCCGAGCCGAGAGCCATTTTGCTCACCCGCTGATGATAGCCTATTCCCGAGGGGTCAAGCTCACTGTCAAAAAGCACACGGAAACGCATCTGCTGATCATAGCTCATAACTCTCGTCCATGCAAAGTAAAGAATCACAGGCAGAGCGGCAAGACACGGCAGGATATAAATCAATGATATGCCTGCCGAAAACATCATGATCACAAAAATAAGAGCAAATACACAAGCTGTTCCGTCATCTCCCTGAAGAAGCACCGCAAACAGCGGTATCCCCGCATGGATACAAAGCAGCACAACATTGGAAAAACGGTTGATCTTGTCCCCAACCTTTGAAAGATGAAGAGCAAAGGTAGTGACAAAAGCTATTTTTAAAAGTTCAGAGGGCTGGATAGAAATAAATCCCAGATCAAGCCAGCCTCTTTGATCGTCTACCATAACCGTATCTCCGAGAGAGGTAAGCGTCAGAAGTGATAATATAAGTGCAACAGGCGCATAAAGTACCCAGAGCTTTATAAATTTATTGTAGTCCATAGCCGAAAGCACCGCAGCAATGACCCAGCCCGCAGCCACAGCAGCCGCCTGCCGTTTATAAAGTCCGCTTGTCACCTCAATGCTTGCTGCACCGTTTATCCATATGGAGTAAAGAAGCACCACTCCGAAAACAGACAAGGCAGCGGCTGCAAGGAAAAGAGATTTATCCATTTTCTTAAAATACCGATGGATATATCCGAAAATTGTTTTCAAAATCCTTCCTCCCGAAGCACTGCCCCTCAAAAGCAGGAAAGACAGTATCCTTCATTTCATATCCGATCGTGCAGATGCCGCTTACGGCGTTACAAAAAGTGCTTACGGTTTTAAAGCTCTCCGATCAGTATGATAATAAAAAGGGGACGCGGTAACTATCCCCTTTTTATTATAACATCTATTTTGCCATATTTCAACAAAAAAATCTGTATCAATTTGGCTACAAAATAATTACAAATTATAAAAATTCCGTTACAAAGCTACTGTCTGCATATGCATGAGGATAGTTATATTCTCCCATTTTTGCAAACAAGAGCCTGTCGGGTATATAAGACCCCGTATCTGCGGGCATGATAAAGAACAGAGGCTGCCATTACTGACAGCCTCTGTATAATTTAAGGTATTTTTGTGCGTTAAAGTCTTATATCTCAGACATGAAATAATCAAAAATATCCGACAGTGAGCGGTCAAGCTCTATCAGGGGCTGCCAGCTCGTATCCCTTTTTATCTTTGTAATATCCGCCGCAATATAAGGAACGTCCACAGGACGGAATTTTGCGGGGTCTGTTTCCACAGTTATATCCGCTGCTGACAATCTGCATATCCTGTCAAGGATATCCTTTATCATAACGGCATTTCCGCTTCCTACATTATATGTTTCTCCGCTTTTGCCGTTTAATGCCAGCTCCGAGTAAGCTCTCACAATATCACGCACGTCCGTAAAATCCCTTTTTGCGGAAAGATTTCCCACACGTATAACAGGCTCCTGCTTTCCTTTGCTTATAAGGGCTGCCTGATGACAAAAATCCGCAGCAACAAACTGAGGGAGCTGACCGGGTCCTATGTGATTAAAGGCTCTTACCGAAACTATCTCCATTCCGTAAGCCTCCGAATAAAGTCTGCCGATCATATTCTGAGTAAGCTTGCTTACCGCATATATGTTTGCAGGCTCGCATACCACCGATTCATCTACGGGAGTGCTGCGGTTCTGCGCCCGTCCGTACTCCTCGCTGGAGCCGATAAGCAGTATCCTTGCGGATATTCCCGTTTGTCTTACGGTTTCAAGCAGATTTATACAGCCCTTGATGTTGATATCTGCCGTCAGTGCAGGTTTTTTCCATGAAACTGCCACAGAGCTTTGTGCCGCAAGATGAAAAATATATCCGGGCTTTTCCTCAGAAAGAAGTTTTTCGATTGCCTGCTGATTCAGAATATCAAGTTCTCTTTCGGTGACCTCTCCCCTTGCTCCTCCATAGAAGAATATTTTTTCGTTTTTGAGCTTAGTTGCACACACGTCATACCCTCGGGAAAGAAGCTCATTTATAAGATAGCCTCCTACAAAACCTCCCGCACCGATAACCAATGCTTTCAATGTCATCACTCCCGAATTACTTTCCTGCTGTTTCTTTTTTTACAAGCTCCAGATCGTTTCTGACCATTCGCTCAACCAACATGGGGAAGGATATCTCCCTTTCCCAGCCAAGCTCCTTTTCAGCCTTTGAGGGATCTCCGAGAAGCAGATCTACCTCTGCGGGACGATAGAATTTCGGATTGATCTTTACGATAGTTTTTCCCGTTGCTGCATCAATACCCGTCTCATCAACACCCGAACCGTTCCACTTGATATCTATGCCGACTGCCTTAAAGGACAGCTCTACAAATTCTCTTACAGTATGAGTTTCATGAGAAGCGATAACATAATCCTCGGGCTTGCTCTGCTGAAGCATGAGCCACATTGCTCTGACATAGTCCTTGGAATGTCCCCAGTCACGCTTTGCGTCCATATTTCCAAGCTCCAGATGATCCAAAACTCCAAGGCTTATCCTTGCAGCGGCATCGGTTATCTTTCTTGTTACAAATTCATGTCCCCTTCTCTCGCTCTCATGGTTGAAAAGTATACCCGAGCAGGCAAACATTCCGTAACCCTCACGGTAGTTTCTTGTGATCCAATGAGCGTAGAGCTTTGCAACTCCGTATGGGCTGCGTGGGTGGAAAAAGGATTGCTCATTATATCCGTTAAAATTCTCTCCCTGATCCTCAATGCAGCCGCCGAACATCTCCGAGGTGCTTGCCTGATAATATTTTGCGTCAGGCTTTACTGTGCGTATAGCTTCAAGAATATTTGCAGCCGCCACACCCGTTATGTTGGCACTTGCCACAGGCTCTTTAAAGGACTGTGCGACAAAGGACATAGCAGCAAGGTTATAGACTTCATCGGGCTGAGCTTCCTTTACTGCTGAGATCATGGCAGCCATATCGGTAATGTCGCCGAAAATAAAGTTGATTTTCTCCTTTGCGGCAGTTCCCTCAAGATTGCCGAAATCAAGTCTTGATTTGCGTCTTACAAGTCCGTAGACCTCATACCCATTTTCAAGGAGAAGCTCCGCCAGATAGGAGCCGTCCTGTCCTGTAATACCTGTTATAAGCGCTCTTTTCATTTTTTATACCTCCAATAAATTGTGAAATTCTCTGACTGCTTTTTCAAGCATTATATCTAAAGTAAACTGTTCGTCTACTCTTTTTCTTCCATTTTTTCCCAGTTTCTCTCTGAGCTGCTTATCATCAGCAAGAGTACTCATTGCCTTTCCAAGAGCCGCAGCATCTCCGGGGGGAACGGTAAGACCCGTTTCTCCATGTACGCTCACATAGGGAACGCTCGTATCAAGATCGGTATTTATTACGGGTTTTCCGTAGACCATAGCCTCAAGCTGAACGATACCGAAGGCTTCGCTTTTCTCCACCGAGGGAAAAACAAACACGTCACAGTCGGCAAAAGCGCATTTTAACTCTCTGTCGGAAAGTCTGCCAAGAAAATGGATCCTGTCGCCGCTTTTTTTGGCGTCAGCTTTAAGCTCCTGCTCATCGGCACCCGTGCCTACGATAAAAAGCTCCGCTCCACATACATTTTCAAACGCCCGTATAAGAACATCAGCTCCCTTATAGTAGACAAGTCTCCCCACAAAAAGCATCTTAACATTATTTTTGTCGTCCAGCTTTCCGGTAAGAATAGGCTCTTGTTTTACAGACATATACTCGTCCACATCTATCCCATAAGGGATTATCCTGCATTTTTCCCTGTACCGTGAAATGTATTCTGAACCGCCGATATATTTCTGCGATGTGGTAAAAATAGCATCTGCCCTTTTCAGTACCCCGTGTATAATGGGAGATATGAGCTTTTTCAGCGTTTTTTGCTTTACAATGTCACTGTGCCACCATACTACTGCCTTGCCCTTAAAGCCTGATAGCAGCAGGGACAGATCGCCCAGCGGAAATGGATCATGTACGATGATGATGTCGGCTGTCTTTGCATATTTTCTTACAAGAAAGGGATATGAGAAGGATATGGGCATTGAAAATTTTATGCCCATGCTCCCCGAACGAATGACCTTTACGCCATTTACCGTTTCGGTTTTTCCCCTACCCTTCGGCTGACAGACAAGAACCGTCATGTCAGTCTGACTGCAAAGACCCTCGGCAATTTCCTTCGCCACCGATTCTATTCCGCCTATCCACGGTGAATACAGCTTGTTGAGCTGCAAAATCCTGAGCTTACTCATTGCAAAGCTCCTTAAATACATTCAAAAGCATTTCGGCACTTTTATCCCATGAAAATTTTCCCGCCTGAATGATCCCCATTTCGGACTGCCGCTTTGCCTCATCGGGATCAAGGATATCAAGCATAGCCCGTGCAATGGAATCAGGATCATAGGGATCTGCCTTTAAACCGCATTCTCCCGTTACCTCGGGAAGTGACGAGGCTGTTGACACGATAACGGGAGTTCCGCACGCCATTGCCTCAAGAGGAGGCATACCGAAGCCCTCGTAAAGAGAGGGAAAACAAAATGCTTTTGCACCGTTCATCAGAAGCGGAACATCATCATCGTCAATATAACCAGTAAATATCACATGGTCGTCAATTCCAAGCTCCTTTGCTCTTGAAAAAATGGCATCGCTCTGCCATGCCTTTATCCCCGCAAGCACCAGCTTCGGAATGTCCGTACGTTGTTTTAACGCTATTGAATATGCTTCTATCAGCCGTGATATATTTTTCCTCGGCTCAATATTACCGAGATAGAGATAATATTCTCCCTCCACGCCGTACTTTTTTGCGGCTGCCCTGCATTTATCCTTGTCAGGGACGGGGAAAAATTTTTTCCTGTCCGCAGCGCAGGGAATGACCGTTATCTTACAGGGATCGCAGCCGTAATGCTTTACGATCCTGATCTTGCTGTACTCGGAGGTCGTAATTATCCTGTCAGCTCTTTTAATTGATGGCATGAGCGTAAGACCAAGCATGAATTTTGTCTTGAAATTCATAGTTTCGGGAAAATCCTTTACCACCGTATCAAACACCACAAGCACACTTTTTCCCCTTGGAAAGGGAGGGTGATAATAGTTAAAGAACATAGTAATATCGGGCTTTTCCTTAAAAAAGATCCTGTATGGTACGGGCAACAGGCTCCAGAGCATCAGATAAACAGTGGCGTTGAACCACCTGCACGGGGCAAGTCGGAAATTATCCTTCTCATAAACCCTTGCATCATTTTCCTTTGTACCTTTAAGATCAAAGTATTGAAGGTAAAAATCATCTGACTTATCCGTCCTTTGAAGCGCCCTTATCATTTCATGCTCAAAGAAACCAACGCCCGATTTTCCGCTGTGAAGAACGGGCTGGATATTCAATGCTATTTTCAAATCAAACTAACTCGTTTCTGTTGCAAATTTTCAGGTTTTCAATTACCTTTTTCACGTCCTGCGTAGAATCCTTTGAGCAGATAAGCAGCGCATCATCTGTATCAACTATCACCAGATCCTCAACACCGACTGTGGCAATGAGCTTTTTATTTCCCTGAACAATGGTGTTTTTCGTATTTATGCTGATAACGTCTCCCCGCACCATATTGCCATACTCATTGGTCTTGTTGATCCTTTCCAGTGCAAGCCAGCTTCCCACATCGTCCCAGCCGAAGTTGCCGGGTATGGTATACACATCAGATGCCTTTTCCATAACGCCGAAATCAATGGATTCCGATCTGAAAAGAGGAAATTCCTTTTCTACCGTCTCTGTAAACCTGTCCGTATCCACGCTGTCATATATTCTCTCCATGCCCGATGTCATGTCGGGAAGATATTTTCTGAGATTTGCCTCAATGGAAGAGATCTTCCAGATAAACATACCGCTGTTCCAGAGATATTCGCCTGAGTTTACATACTCCTTTGCAAGCTCGATATTCGGCTTCTCCACAAACCTGCGAACCTTGTAAACACCTGCCTGACAGCCGTCCTCACCGTCAAAATGGATATACCCGTACCCTGTTTCGGGATATGTGGGAGTTATGCCGATAGTAGTAAGGCTGCTGCCCTTCTCGGCAACGGATACCGCAGTTTTCAGAGTATCAATGAACATTCTGTTGAACCTTATCAGATGATCCGACGGCAGCACCAGCATTACCGCATCGCCGCAGCGCTTTTTTATAACAGTCGCCGCAAGTCCTATACAAGGAGCCGTATTCCTTGACGCAGGCTCAAGAATAATATTTCCATCGGGCAGCTCGGGGAGCTGATCTCTTACAAGCTCATAGTAATTTTTATTTGTAACTATATATATATCCTCTGTGTTCACAAGCTCCGAAAGCCTTGCCACAGTCTTTTGAATCATAGTTTCTCCGTCATCAGTAAGAGATAAAAACTGCTTTGGAAAATTATTCCTGCTTTTCGGCCAGAAACGCTCTCCTCGTCCGCCTGCCATAATTACTGCGGTGATCCTCATAAATTAACTTTCCTTTCTTATAAAAATCGGTCTTAACTGATTTATTATACAATATTTTAACAAAAAAATCAAGTTTAATTTTATGATTTACAAAATATTCGCCATTTCTTTACAATAATATCATTTTATTATCCGATATTCCGAAAACAATGCTTCTTTTCTCTACATGACAGCATAAAAAAGGAGCTGCACATCGCAATTGACAGCTCCTTTTATTCTGCTATCTGCTTCTTTGCACAGTATTGCCTTTACCTGACAGTATAATAAGTGACACACTGCTGCGGCAAAAGCACGGCAATATATTTTTTTGATCCGAAATATGTAATCGGGCGGCTTATTTTACAAGCTGCTCAAAATTGTAGCTTTCAAGCTTACTTCTTACAATGTCAGAGATCTCGTTGTAAACCGATCTGTAACGGCAAAAGGATTTTGCATCTCTTGTACATACAAACTCGTCCTCATGGCATTTGTTAAGATAATAGCTGCCCTCAACAGTTTCAATAACATCTTTCATGGTGATCTGCGCGGGAGGCTTTGCAAGCTCGTATCCGCCCTGCATTCCCTTAAATGACTTTACAAGTCCCGCCGAAACCAGCTTTCTGAGGATCTTCAGGGAAAATCTCAGACTAACGCCTGTCTTTTCGGAGATGTTTTTGGCATCTACCCTTTTATTTTCTTCCGTCAGGCAGCCGATGATACGCACTGCATAATCCGATTCCAAAGTCAGACACATATTATTCTTCCTTTCATGGGTACAGGTGAGTGCTGCCTTTTACTTTACTGAAAAACAGCTTTTCCCCTCACGGCAGATCAGTCCAGAAAATCCTTGACCTTTTTGCTCCTGCTGGGGTGACGGAGCTTTCTCAGAGCCTTTGCCTCAATCTGCCTGATACGTTCCCGTGTGACCTCAAATTCCTTTCCCACCTCTTCAAGAGTGCGGGAGCGTCCGTCCTCAAGTCCGAATCTCAGGCGCAGAACCTTTTCCTCACGCTCAGTAAGGGTAGAAAGCACCTCGCCCAGCTTTTCTTTAAGAAGTATAAGCGATGCGGCATCTGCGGGAGCGGGAGCGTCCTCATCGGGAAGAAAATCTCCCAGATGACTGTCCTCCTCCTCACCGATAGGCGTTTCGAGAGATACGGGATCCTGTGCAATACGCATGATCTCCCGCACACGCTCAGGAGGAAGGTCCAACTCCTCTGCGATCTCCTCAGGCGAGGGATCGTGACCGTTTTTGTGAAGAAGCGTACTTGACGCTTTCTTTACCTTTGTAATAGTCTCCACCATGTGAACGGGTATACGTATTGTCCTTGCCTGATCGGCAATGGCTCTTGTTATAGCCTGTCTTATCCACCATGTGGCATATGTGGAAAATTTAAAGCCCTTGGTATGGTCAAATTTTTCCACTGCCTTGATAAGTCCTAAATTTCCCTCCTGTATCAGGTCGAGAAACTGCATACCTCTGCCCACATACCTTTTGGCAATAGATACCACAAGACGAAGATTAGCCTCCGAAAGACGTTTTTTTGCCTTAACATCGCCCTTTGCCATACGCTCGGCAAGCTCTATCTCCTCCTCGGGAGTGAGGAGCGGAACACGTCCTATATCCTTCAGATATATTTTAACAGGATCGTCAATGGCTATCTCTCCCGAAAGAGACATATCAAAATCGTCCTGCAAGCTCAGATCCGACAGATCAAGCTCTGCCTCTGCGTCAAAATCCTCTATGATGTCAATATTAAGGTTCTGACAGTTGTCATAGAAAGAATCTATCTGATCAACATCAAGATCCAGCTTTTCCATTACATCGTTTATCTCTGTAGTGGTAAGTCTGCCCGACATTCTGCCATGCTCCATAAGGGTTTCCATTGCTTTATCGTTATTGCTCATTTATTTTTACCGTCCTTTCACGGATCTGCTTTTTTCATCAGAACTGCCTGCGGCTTTTCAGCCTTTGGGTCAGCTTTAAAAATTCATCATCTGACAGAGCAGAAGCTGATGTTTTTTCCTCTTCTCTGTCATTGTGTTTTGTAAGTACCTCAATAAAATCCCGCACTGCCCTTTCATTGATATCAATATTTTCATTTTCCAACAACATTTCGGTTATTGTTCCCATTTCATCGGGAGAAAATTCACTTTGCAGTGATAAAATGTTAAAATCTTCCGAATTTTTTAATCCCTCGACCATTTTTTCATATATCCTGCGGTTAAGCTCGGTGATAAAGTGCTGAGGGGTGAGAGAAGCGGTCACAAGCTCAAGTCCGTCGGGATTTTTTGCAAGGAATGAAATAATGCCCCGTTCCGCCTTATACTCCTTCGGGAACATGACAGCATTGGGATCCTGCTTCCTTTTTTCGGAGAATGTACGTATGCTTGTCCATTCCTGTTTCTTTTCGGAATTTATCCGTTTTCGGATCACTTCCCTTATCTGAGCGTCCAGAGTTTCCCTGGGGAAATCCTGCTCCTTTGCCACTTTGGAAATGTACACACCTCGCTCCAGTGATGAATTTATATCTGCAAGAACATTTACGCAGCGGTTCAGATACTCAACCTTGCCGGTATCAGAAGAAAGATCAAGTCCCTCCTTGCATTTTGCAAGACGGAAATTGACAGCACCCTCAGAATTGTCAAGAAGCTGCTTAAAACGCAGAGAGCCGAATTTTTTTATGTATTCATCGGGATCCTTTGCGCCCTCCATTTTAATAATACGGGTAGCAACTCCCACCTCTCCCAGAAGATTTATTGCCCTTGCTGCGGCAGCCTGCCCTGCGCCGTCCGAATCGTAGGCGATCACCACCTCATCGGCATATTGTGACATAAGCCTTGCCTGTTCTGAGGTAAGGGCTGTACCCAGAGTAGCCACAACATTTTCAAAGCCGCCCTGATTTACTGCTATAACGTCCATATACCCTTCGGCAAGTATGAGCCTGCGCTCATTTGAACGTTTGGCAAAGTTCATTGAGAAAAGGTTCAGACTTTTTTTAAAGACAAGCGTATCCGAAGTATTCAGATACTTAGGACCATCTCCGTCAATGACACGTCCTCCGAATGCGATAACATTTCCTCTCAGGTCGATTATAGGGAACATAACCCTGTCCCTGAAAAAGTCAAAAACACCGTCTTTACGGCTTCTTCTGCAAAGATCGGAAGCCACAAGCTCCTCCTCGGTGCAGCCCTGACTTTTAAGATATCTTTCCAGCCCGTGCCAGTCATCGGGGGCATATCCCAACCCGTACTTTGTTATAGTCTGTGCAGAAAGCTGCCTTGATCTGAAATAAAGCCGTCCCTTTTCGCCCCTCGGATCACTCATGAGGATATTATTAAAATATCTTGCGGCAATGCGGTTGATCTCGAGAATACGTGCTTTGAGCCTTGAAACATCATTTCCCCGATCCTCGGGCATAGGTATCCCCGCACGCTCTGCAAGGAACCGCACTGCTTCTATATATTCAAGATTCTCCGCTTTCATTATAAAGGTGATAACATCTCCGCCCGCATGGCAGCCAAAGCAGTGAAAAAACTGTTTACCCACATTTATATGGCAGGAGGGAGTTTTCTCCGAATGAAAGGGACACAGGCAAACATAGTCACGGCTGCTGCGCTTTAATGCGACATAGCTGCCCATGACCGATTCTATGGGATTTGCCTGTTTTAGCTGTAAAATAAAATCATCTGAAATTGCCATTATATCTGCGGAAAGCTCCGCCTCCGTTCTTTTTTCAGCGTTTGCTTGACATGACCGACCAGCTTTTTGGGATAAACAGATCGGTATACAGATTTACCGCATACCCGTCGCTCATGCCTGAAATATAGTCGCAGACAGCACGCTCCTTTGAAAAGCGTTCCATAATATTGCGGTACTCCTCGGGCATCTTTTCGGGATATTTATAATAGTATCTGTAGAGCTTTTCAACAAGTATCTTTGCCTTTGACTCCTCCGCCTTTGCAGTCTTGTTGGAGTAGACATTATCAAACATGAACTGACGCAGAATGTCGTGAGCGGTTTTCACATCATCGTCCATACGGATATCCTCAACACCGTTTTTCACAATGGACATAATAAGAGTGGTTATACGCTCGCTTTTGGAATTTCCCAGAACGTCTGTAGCCTCTTTGGGGAGCATATCCTCGGTAAGCACTCCCGCACGGACAGCATCATCTATATCGTGATTTATGTAAGCTATCTTATCCGCAAGACGGACTATATAGCCCTCTTTTGTAACCGCAATTTTATTGGTATGACAGGCGATCCCGTTTTTCACCTCATAGGTAAGATTCAGACCCATACCGTTTTTTTCGATGTAATCCACCACACGAACGCTTTGAAGATAATGCTTGAATCCGCCCGAACAGATCTCATTGAGTACGCTCTCCCCAGCATGACCGAAGGGCGTGTGTCCCAGATCATGCCCCAAGGCGATAGCTTCTGTCAAATCCTCGTTAAGGCGCAGCGCCCGTGAAATAGTCCTTGCTATCTGTGATACCTCCAGCGAATGAGTGAGCCTTGTACGGTAATGATCCCCTACAGGATCGAGAAAGACCTGCGTCTTATGCTTTAACCGCCTGAATGCGTTGGAGTGAAGTATCCTGTCCCTGTCCCGCTGGAATTCGGTTCTGATGGGGCATTTCGGTTCCTGCCGCTTGCGCCTGCCTGTGTATTTAGACATACAGGCATCATCGCAGAGAGTGCCGAGCTCCATGATCTCCAGCTGTTCTCTGATGGTCATATTACCCCTCCCGTGCTATCATCTATTCTTAAATATACTCAAAATAAGCCGAAAAACCTTTTTTGCGGCGATTTATTTGTAGAACTGCACAAAACTACGCAAAATTTTCAAACGAAATCTGTGATTTTTTAACATCAACCCGACCATTTGTAATATCCCTGAGTTTTTCTGTAAACGCCTTTTCATTGTCAACCGTACAGAAAAGTCTGATTTTAACATGAGTGTCAAAATCGGTGCCCGTCACCTTTATACTGTCCCCCGTGAGGATATTTGTTATCTTCCCGTACAGATCGTAGTCCGCTGTGATCTCCATGGGGACACAGGAGCGCATTATCATGCGTTCGGCGGCGTCTGCGGCTATTTTTGCGCTGTGGGAATATGCCCGCACCAGTCCCCCGCCGCCTAAAAGTATCCCGCCGAAATACCTTGTTACAACGCAGCACACATCTGTGAGCTTCTCCTTTTTCAGCACCTCAAGCACAGGAACACCCGCAGTTCCCTGCGGCTCTCCGTCATCACTGTAACGGGTAATGCTGTCCTTTCTCAGAATGTAAGCGTAAACATTATGTGCCGCCTTTCTGTGCATAGCCCGTATCTCGTTTATAAAAGCCACAGCCTGCTCCTCAGTGTCGGTATGACGGATATAGCCTATAAATTCTGATTTTCTTTCGATAAAGGACGCTTGTGCAGAGCCGTTCACAGTTTCAAAATCTCCCGTTGCCATAATGACCTCCCTTATCCTAAAAAAATTCCGCCTGCGCACACTACGCAGGCGGAAGAACGGGCAAAATTACTTGTCCATGCCAAAACGCCTTTTGAAACGGTCAACACGTCCGCCGGTATCTACCAGCTTCTGCTTGCCTGTGTAAAAAGGATGGCACTTGGAGCATATCTCGACTCTGATATTTTCCTTAGTGGAACGGGTCTTTATCACATTGCCGCAGGCACAGGTGATAGTGGTTTCCACATAGTTGGGATGAAGTCCCTCTTTCATAAAAAATGCACCTCGCTTTCTCAAAGATAATATGACTACATAGCAGCCCATCACATTACCTTCGGACAGTAGTGCTAATGAATAATCATAACGTGAATTATTATAACATATATCAGCGAATTTTGCAAGAGGTTTGAAAAAATATATGTAAATTTTTTGTGAACACATATATTTTCCTACAATACCAAGCTTTTAATACTGCTTGCCGGGAGAATAGCTGTAACTTCTTAACAATCATAGATTTTGACGGGACAAAATCTTATACTTGACATTATTTTGATTCCGCAAAACTCAAAATGATTCAGCAACTCTGAGAAAGGTACAAATCAATTCGTTACAGCGTTCGAGAGCAATGTGCAGTTTACGTGCGTAATCTGTCAGATGTCATGCAATCAGAATCAGATTGTCAATCACAGTCAGGATTCTTCTGCGTTTGATCGTGCTGTGGCGGACGGGCATATCATTGCCTTTCATCTCCGCTGTTCCTTATGATACGCAAAATATTGTAAGCGATCATCGTGAGTTTCAGAATCAGTGCATTGGTTTCAAATTTTCCGCCGGGCAGACGTTCAATCCCATATCCGTTTTGATCTCACTGTGACACTGCTCACAAACAGCGTGATTATGGTACAGCGCAATCACTTCTTCATCGGAAACACCGAGAGATGTCCAATACATATCAATTTCTGTTTCCGGGAAAAGCATTTCCTGACCGTTTGCATCTGTAGTTCGCTCGGTGATCTCATAGACCATTCGAATAGCGAATTTTCCGTTTTGTTCTGTTTCAAAATTCCTCCATGTACTGCCGATATAGATAATCTTTCCATCTCTCGGATTCTTCACATTTTTGCAGACAGCTTTCAGTTCTTCTGCGGTTGAAAAACGGTCTTCACGACGAAAATTATGCTTGATCAGGAATTTTAACTGCGGATCATGCCAATGCAGAAGCAGTATATTTTCAGATGCATCATTGCCGGAATCCATGTGAAATAAGAGCTGTTTTTTTGTCATCTGCTTTGCTGCTTCTATGGTTTCAGCGAGGAATTCAGCCGTTCCGCTTTGGCAGTGTTGTTTTCCCTCTCGAAGCTCTGCATTGCAGAGATACCCCTCTGTTCCGATATAGGCGAAGATCGGTGAATAGCCGTCAAAATTCTTGTAGGTGCGTGAAACGCCGGCTTTATGACTGCCGGAATTGTCAAATGGAGAAACATCAATATCCACAGGAACAAAGCCGTTTTCAAGCGGTGACGGCTCATAACCGCAGGACAGAAACATATCGACATTCCCGTCAAGAATCTGTTGATTCATCGACATTCCGATACCGTCAAGCCGGTTTCTGAGTTAGGATTCCGAAGGAATACCGTATGCAATGCCAAGTGAATTCTTGTAAAATTCTTCATCGGTATGAAATTCGTTGACATTCTCAAAATCCGATTTGCTAAGTGTCAGCATACCAATCATTGTCAACAAAATATCACCGTTTTTGATCTGTGGACGGGAACGCTTTTCTGTCCGCATACGGTTCGCTTTTTTTGATCAGATTTGATTTACCAAGCACCTGTCCGACAAGTGATAATCCACTTGGTGTGATCAGTCTTTCATTGCTTACAACATACTCAATTTTTCGCATTTTTGATTTCACCCTCCGGGTGCTGTTCGCACAGCGTTTTCTATGCTTCTATTATATCATATTTACGCTGTTTTGTACAGTACTTGGCAGATTTAGTTTTGCGGAATCAGGTTATATGTCAAAAAATTTCCATCTCCTCCGATATTGTTGTAGTTTATGATTTCAGTCTACAATTCCTTACGCTTTAATACCTTAATCAAAAGAAAATTCGGCTTATGCAGTTCTTTTTCCCAGCTCTTATCACGCTCGATTGTTTCCTTGGTAGGAACAGGTTCAAGCATTTTTTCAATGGTAAAGCCTGCTGTGACAAGCGCATTGATGATTTCAGAGAAAGTGCGGTGATACTTCTCAACGCCGTAAACAATCCATCTTGTACTACGCTTTCCGCCTCGAGCATAGTCAGTTAAGTTATAGTAAAGCACATTGTCATCAGCATCTTTCGACCAACTTGCTCCCGCAATCGGTGCGGTCGTCAGTGGATGCTCCTGTGAGAAGATAAAATAACCGCCGTCATTTAGCAAGCTGTATACATCCTTTACAAATAAGCCGAAATTCTCAATATAGTGCAACGCAAGTGAACTGAATACTACATCGAATTTACGCTTGAGAAAAGAAAGATTGCTCATATCTGCACGGATAAATTCAATATCTGAATGCTCCGCTGTCGCAACAGCAAGCATTTTTTCGGAAATATCCACGCCTAACACCGTAGTTGCTCCAAGTGCTTTGAATTCGGCACAATTTTCACCGTAGCCGCATCCAAGATCAAGTACAGCTTTCCCTTGAAGATCCGGTGCAAGAGAGAAAAGAGCAGGTTTCTCTTCAAGATTATTTGCACTATACTGATTGTCCCGCAGCTTCTTATATCCATCAAAAAAATCTTGGTTATCGTATATGTTTTGCGATTTGTTCATTTCACACACTCCTGTCCGTCATAT